>NZ_PVWK01000079.1 GCF_003003795.1 Stenomitos frigidus ULC18
AAAGGGGCGTCCTGGCATGACCCATGACCTCAAAGGGGACTCCTTTAGTTTGGCGCAACTTCATATTTAATTGGTATTAGGACACCGCCTCTTTGAGCACGGACTCCATCGCCTGACGCAGTGAAGCCGCTTGCGCGAAGCGCTTGCGCATGAGACTTTTGAGCCAAGCCCAACACTTTTCAATCCGGTTGAGATCGGGCGAATAGGGCGGCAGGTACAAGAGGCGGCAACCGGCCGCTGCAATGCAATCAAAGCCGCAATGCGTCCGCCATGATGAAAGGTGGCATTATCGGCAATCACGACCTGTCCGGATTGGAGGGCTCCTGATAGCGATCGCGCCCAAAGGTGTTGTAATGACCGGGATAAACGGTGTTGATCGGCAACTTCTGCAAGCGTTCATAGGTGGCAATATACGTGGGGATATCGCTTCCGGGCAGTTGGTCGAGCAGTTCGCCATCGTAAATGACATCACCAGAGAACAGCTCTTGATTTTTAGCATCGTAGAGCGCAATGCAACCGGGGGAATGTCCCGGTAGGTGGAGCACTTCAAAGGCGCGATCGCCCAAATCCAGCACATCGCCTTCCTGCAAAAGCTGCGTGGGTTCGGCACGGTTGAGCGTATACTGCATTGCCGTAAAGCCCGCATAGGGCAACTGCTCAAAGTGCTCATCCAGCACAAAGCCCAGTTCACGAGAGCAGGCAGCCGCATGGTTATCGCTCGATCGCAAGGCTTCAGCTTCAGCAGGATGAATCGCTCTGTGGTCAAATTCGTGTAATCCGCCTGCGTAGTCAAAGTGGATATGCGAGGCGATCGCGAGGAGCGGTTTGTCAATCAACGAGGCGATGTGCTGGCGCAAACTCGCTACGCCTAACCCCATATCAATCAGCAAATCCTGCTTTTGCCCTTTGATGAGCCACAGATTTGCGCGATTCCATTCCTAGTAGTGAATTTCGCCGATGCAGTAGAGACCCGGATTAATTTGGCGCGTGGCAAACCAGCGATCGCAGACAGACTTGGAATTCAACACAGTAGACGTCTTTTTGCGAAACCCTCTTATGCCCTTATAGCAGAAATCTTATGCCCTCATAGCAGAAATTAAGACATCAGTAAGACATGCCTCCATGCGCTCTTACCGACATTTTTAACGGAGTGTTAGAAACCCCTTAAAGTTCCTGTGGGATTTGTAGAAATTGGCACCTGAAATGGCACTTCGCTTTCCCGTAGGTTCCTTGGTTGGAACGGGCAAGCGAAGGAAACGTTTGCGGCATGACCGAAACCGCCATTCTACGGACGTGAGCACCTGTACATTGCTGGCTTCATTCACCTCCCTCTATCCAGGACACCTCTATGGCAAGCGACCCAACTTCTTCCCAAGCGACTTCTATCCCATCTACACTCACCGGCAAAACGCTCACTGATGATCTGAGCTTTCTGGGACAAACGATTTTGGCAACGGGCTTTACACCCACAGGAGCAGCAGGCGAGATCGGCGGTACGTCAGTCGCAGTCGGTGGCTTGTCGGGTGTCACCTATGATGCAGCGAATAATCGCTACTATGCCATTTCGGACGATCGCTCCTCGTTGGCTCGCTTTTACACCTTCACGGTGGACCTCTCGACATTGGCAACCAAAGGCGTGTCTTTTACCAACGTGACGCAGCTTAAAGATGCCAGCGCTAAGCCGTTTGCTGCCAACAGCCTCGACCCGGAGGATATTGTGCTGACCTCAAAGGGTACGGTGTTTATTTCTTCAGAAGGGGAAGTGAATCCTGCTCTGGGAGACAGTCGCGTTACGAATCCGTTTATCAACGAGTTTAATTTGGCAACAGGGCAACAGGTGCGATCGCTGCCCATCCCAACGAAGTTTTTGCCTGTGGTGCAAGACACAAATGGCAATGGCATTGTGGATGCGGCTGATAAGCAAACAGCGGGCGTGCGAAACAACCTGGCGTTTGAAAGCCTCACCATTACACCCAACCAGAAATCGCTGTTTAGCGCGACCGAGAATGCACTGTTTCAAGATGGTTCGGTGGCAACCGCAACCGCGACGAGTCCCGCTCGCATCTTGCAATACAATCTGACGACGGGGCAGCCAGAGAAAGAGTACCTGTACGAAGTGGATAAAGTGGCTGTCGCGCCACCCACTGCAACCAGTTTCAATACCAATGGCTTGGTGGATCTGCTGGCGATCGACGATCGTGGGACGCTGCTGGCACTGGAGCGATCGTTCACCGCAGACATTCCTGGCACTGGCAACACCATCAAGCTCTACGAAATCAGCACGCAAGGTGCAGCCGATATCAGCGGCATTAATGCCCTCAGCAGCCTGACCGCTGAGCAACGCGCTGCCATTCAGCCTGTGCAAAAGCGGCTGCTTCTGAACCTGGACGATTTGAAACTGCCGACTGGATTGGACAATGTGGAAGGGATTGAGTTTGGTCCCAAGCTGGCAGATGGTCGTCAGTCGATCGTGCTGGTGAGCGACAACAACTTCAGCGCCACGCAGTTTACCCAAATTCTGGCGCTTGATGCGGAAGTGCTCTCCACAGTGGCACCCAAGGCCGAAACCCGTCCAGCTCTACTGGATGACGACGTTCAAAAAGCTGATGCGGATGATCCAGCGATTTATGTTCACCCCACCAATCCGGCGTCGAGTCTGGTAATTACATCGGTCAAAAATGGCGGCCTGCGGGTATACAACCTGTCGGGTGAGTTGGTGCAGACGATCAATCCGGGCAAGATTCGCTACAACAACGTTGACATCATCTACGGGTTTGAGCTGGATGGCAAAACGGTGGATCTGGCGATCGCCAGCGATCGCAATAATGACAAGCTAGCGATCTTCACGATCAACTCCGCTGCAACGGGCAACTACCTGACCGAAGTGACCGACAGCAGCATTGGCACGATCTTTCAAGCGGCTCCCTTCAACCCACCCTATTCGGCTTCGACCCGCAGCGCTTACGGACTGGCAGCATACACAAGTCCCTTCACAGGTGATGACTATGTGTTTGTCACTCGCCGCCAAACGGGGGATGTCGCGCAGTACAGGCTGGTGGATACGGGCAATGGCACGATCGGCGCAGAGCGAGTACGCACCTTCACGGTGCCCATCCCAACGGGCGCGCCTGCTGACACCGATCCGCAGCTTGAAGGCACTGTCGTCGATCGCGAACGGGGTGTCGTATACATCGGGCAGGAAAATGTCGGCATCTGGAAGTACGACGCAGAACCCAACGGCAGCAACACGGGCAAACTGGTCGATACGGTGAAGGCGATCGGTGGCAAGAACCTCACCGATGATGTGGAAGGGTTGACGATTTACTACGGTGCGGATGGTACAGGCTATTTGCTGGCATCCAGCCAGGGCGACAACACGTTTGCTGTTTACTCCCGCGAGGGCAACAACGAGTTTCTGGGACGGTTTGCGATCGGCAATAACGGCAGCATTGACAGCGTGCAAGAATCCGATGGCGCGGATGTTATCAACGTACCCCTTGGCCCCAACTATCCCTTTGGTTTATTCGTCACGCAGGATGGTTCCAACTCTCCAGCGGTATTGATAGACGATGATGGTGAACTCGTTAACATCAGCACCAACTTCAAGTTTGTGCCCTGGGAAAGCATCGCCAACGCGTTCCCAACGGCGCTGCAAATCGACACCAGCAGCTACAATCCGCGCGAACTGTCTGTCATCGGCAAAGGCGGCAACACGACCTTTTTGGCGAACGAAGGCACGCTGACAATCAAAGCGTTTGGTGGCGTCGGCGCAGGCGTGAATCCCTCTGCCGAGGCGATCGCTGAAGTAGACACGATCGTCTTCAGCGGTGGCGGTCTCATCGCCGAGAATTTGCAGTTAACCCAAAACGACAACGATCTAGAACTCAGTTTCTCTGGCATTACCGCTGGCAAGGTGGTGCTGAAAAACTTCGCGCTTGAAGACCTGGATAATCTCCAGCGCTCCACGGGTGCCAGCGTGAATCTTGGCAACATCTTGTTTGATGGGCAAACCACCATTCAAGATAGCTTCGATGTCTTCAACGCCGACTGGGACTACAGCCAGGTGTTTAACCGCAATACGGTTACTTTCTTGAATGATTTGGACAACACCATCAAGGGGTTTGACGACTCCAATGATGTCATCAATGGTCAGGGTGGCGACGATCGCATCAACGGTCTGAGCGGTGATGACATTCTGCGCGGTGGCGAAGGCAACGATCGCTTGAGGGGTGGTGCTGGCAACGACCAACTCACCGGTGGCGCTGATGCCGATCGCTTTATCTTCGCCTCCGGTCAAGCCTTCAACCTTGACGATCTAGGCGTTGACAAAATCATCGATTTCAGTAGGGCTGATGGCGACAAAATTGTGTTGAGCCGCACGACGTTCACAGAGCTGAGCGGTGCTGGGCGATCGCTGGCTGCAAGCGATTTTGCCACTATCTCGACGCCTGCTAATGGCACTACTCTTGCCGCTGGCAGCACTGCCAGCATTGTCTTCAACCGCTTTAACGGCGACCTGTACTACAACCAGAATGGCGCGGATGCCGGGTTTGGTTCTGGTGGCAAGTTTGCGACTCTCACACCGTTTACATCGCTCAGCACGTCCGACTTCCGCCTGCGTGCGTAAGGCTCAACAGACCAAGTGCTTAGACCTCGGAGGTTTTGCAAACCTCCGAGGTCTAAAGCCGTTACGCCATAATACGGTCAGAGCAATTGGGTCGAAGCCCTATGGTATTTGAGTCGATCGCAGGTGGATTAGTCAAAGCAGCATCGCCCAAAGGTGGCAGGCGCGATCGCCAAAGCAGTGAAAGATAAGCTGAACCCAACCGAACTACAACGAGCGTTGGAAGTTGGATTGAAGGAGTCAGGTGCGTTCGATCGCGGACAAAAAGCGCGCAATCCAGTTTTTTACCGTTCGACCGACAAAGATACCGATACCTTTTTGGCAGCACTGCTCAAACATCCAGAAGTGCAGCGCGAATTGCAAAAGCCGCTGGAGCAAGAGGGTGCGCCAGATGTGGCAATGTTGGTGCAGGCAGCAAAGCAAATTGCGATCGATCGCCAGCTTCCCATCGAAACAGACCATCTGGAAACATGGCTAAAAGCATTCGTCAACGCCTACTTTGAGACGATTACCGCCATTCGGTTTCAGGTCGCGAAAGCCGATTACCTGGAACAGTTAGCCAACTGGTTTGATGACGTAAAGTTTGCAGGCGTTGCGGTCCCAGGACAGGATGTGCAACGGGCAGACCGCTTGGCGCAGATCTTTGTGATGCCAGATGTGGAGGAGGAGAGGGGACAGTTGGTGTGTGGGAGCGATCGGTTTTGGAGGAGCAAGGGGGGCAGGGGCGGCAGGCCAGAGTCAGTAGACGCTATGCTTAAAAACATTGCAGGGTTCAAGTGAGAGAACAATGAGTAGAGCCGTTGGCATTGACCTGGGCACCACCAACTCCGAAGTGGCGATCGTGGGAAAGGGTCAGGCGCGAGTCTTGCCGGATGAAGCAGGCGATCTCATCCTGCCATCGTGTGTGGGATTCAACGAAAGCGGTCAATTGCTGGTCGGGCGTGAAGCGTTACGACAATATGCGGCCGCGCCAGAACGCACGGTTAAATCCATCAAACGCTGGATGGGAACTGACCACAAAACGACACTGGGCGATCGTGACTATTTGCCCCATGAAATTTCTGCCATCATTTTGCGTGCCCTCAAGCAACGAGCCGAAACGGCTCTCGGTGAACCCCTTACCCAGGCAGTGATTACGGTGCCTGCCTATTTTACCGATGCGCAACGGCAGGCTACCAAAACAGCGGGCGAAATCGCTGGCTTGGAGGTGCTGCAAATTATCAACGAGCCGACCGCGGTGGCTTTAGCGTATGATCTGCGACCGGATGAAACCGAGCGAGTTCTGGTCTATGACCTGGGTGGTGGCACCTTTGATGTCTCGGTGGTGGAAATTACAGGAGACGTAACCGAAGTCCTCGCCAGTCACGGTAATAACCAGTTAGGAGGCGACGACTTCGATCGCCGCTTACAACTGCATTTCAAGGATCGGTTTCGCCAGCAGCATGGGGTAGAGGTGCCCGACGACCTCTCAACTAACGCCCGGTTACTGCGAGCCGCCGAGCAAGCCAAAATCGACCTTAGTAGCCATAGCTTTACCACGGTACGCGAGGCATTCTTGGGGAGCAAGGGCCAGACGGCTCTCCATTTAGACGCTGAAATTGCCCGGACTGACTTTGAAGCACTGATTCGCCCCTTATTAGACGAAACCCTGGAGGCGATCGATCGCGCCTTACAGGACGCCAAGGTGTCGCCAGCAGAGATCGATAGCATTATTGTGGTTGGTGGTTCCACCCGAATGCCACTCATCCAGCAGATGATTGAAGCGCATTTGGGGCAGCCTCCGACCGATGGCATTCAACCCGATCTATCTGTCGCGTTGGGTGCATCGTTGCAAGCGGGAGTTTTGGTCGGCGAGGCAGTGGATGCCATTCTGGTGGATGTGATTCCCCATTCGCTGGGCATCTCTGCCGTCATGGCAAGCCCGATAGGGATTATGCCCGGCGTGTTCAGTGTGATCATTCCCCGTAATAGCGTCATTCCCACCTATCGTTCCTCAGTCTACTCCACGTTTTCGGATCGGCAGGAGGCGGTAGAAATTGAAGTCTTTCAAGGCGAAAATCCGATCGCTGAGGAAAATGTGCCCCTCGGGTCCTTTAAAGTTGAAAACTTGCCGCCCAAACCAGCCGGAAGCGTGCAGATCGAAGTGCATTTTGACTTTGATTTGAATGGTATTTTAACGGTGACAGCCACTGAAAAAGACAAGGGACAACAGACCAGTCTGACGGTTCGCCATGCTAGTGGTACACAACGCCTCTCCAGCCATGAGCTAGAAAAGGCTCAAACTGATTTAGACATGCTGTTTGCGAAGACTGAAGTGCTGCATGATCTAGAGCTGACAGCCGAAGCGACTGCGATTAACTACGGCCCAGCATTGCAGGCATTGATCGAACGCGCCGAGCAAGCACTGGAGACCCTGAAGGATGAACCCGCTGAAGAGCTACAAACCTTGCTGGGGCAAATTGAGGCCGCTGCCTCCGAAGACTCAGATGAGGATTTAGAAGCGCTCCAGTCAGAACTGGAAGACTTTCTCTACTACGGTCTGAGCGGAACAGAGGCGTGAGTCAGCCGATGAAATGCCCCGTTTGTCGTGCCACGTATCAGCCCGGACAACTATCCTATGTCTGTCGGCGGTGTGGACTGATCTGACAGCACTCATTCAAATTCACGATCGCGCCCTCTGGCACTATCGACAGGCGATCGCCGAGCTCAAAGTCGAAGATTATCCAGGTGCCCAAATCCAGATTCAGCAAGCGCTAGCCTTGGACGGCAGACAAGCCATCTTTTATACGCTCGCTGGGCAGATTTCGGCACTTCAGGGAGAATGGCAACTCGCGATCACAACCTGGAAGCAGGCCCAACGGCTCGATCCAACTAACCCGATCGCTCTTCAATGTCTCCAGCTGCTGTCAGCGGTTGCTCAACAAAACTGAGTCTCAGTGACACTGCTTGGCTAAGGCTCCTAGATTGAATCACCTGTAATTCTGGTTTAGCAGTGTCATGCCCTTGTGGCAGGAAGGCATCAAAGACAATCTTTAGGTTAGGAGCTGAGGGGTGAAAGGAGCGGTGGCAGGCTTAGTTTTAGTAACCCAAGTTGCTAGTTAAGTTTCCATACTAAGAATTGCTGCCTTTGACGGAGATTGAAGTTACTGGTCAACTCGGATGGGTACCCATCCAGAGCTACCGACTCAGATTGCCAAACTGCTAAAGCGACAACACAGACTATGTTCTTACTACAAGCTGTACTTTAAGTCAGAAGACCTGTTGGAAGTTAACTATGTGGACGGGAACCACCAGAACAACAAGTGGGAAAATCTGACATTGATACACCAGCACTGCAACGACCTAATTCATTCAGGTATGGATGACAAGCACCCAGTTGTTGAGGAGCCGTGTGAGGTTACCGTCTCAAGCACGGTTTTGTAGACCAGTGGGTAGGTGAAACACAATCCCGTTGAAGGTCTATGCCATGAACCAGACAGAGAATCTGGCACGCTTCTTCGGAAATGGTGCTGCACCTCGCTGTAGTCCATCAAAGATTCGATGAACAAGCCATAGCGGAGGTTAGGGCGGTCATCACAAGCAAAGTCTTACTTTAGACACATAAGCAAGTGACACACCGATAGAGCAACTGCAAAAGGAAAATCTTTAATCTAATCGCATATCCAAGGTAGGAAGGCTATGAATCCCCGCACGTTTAACGGTCAGCAAGATAAGGGTCGACAAAATAATACCCAACAACCCACGCGCTCGCTTGTCTCCACCACATCAATTGCTACCCAAAATAGCCGTGTCCATCGGTTAGACGGCAAGAAGCTGTCGCCTGATCGGTCTGGTAGCCCTACGGCTTCTCTTAGTTTGGCTGAACAAGATACCTTACTGCGTCAGAAAGCACTCTACGAAATCAAACAAGGTAACTATGACACCGCGATCGCTCTTTTCAGCCTGCTGATCGATCGCAACCCTCAAAGCGTCAATGATTATAACAACCGGGGCTTGTTGTACTTTCAAAATGGCCAGTTCGTCTACGCGTTGGCTGACTACAACACGGCGTTACAGTTGAATCCTCGGTTGGCAAAAGTTTACAACAACCGTGCAAACTGCCATGCGTCAATGGGGCGACCCATGGAAGCGCTCTTTGACTACGAAACAGCGCTTGACCTCAACCCGGCCAATACCCATGCCCGGATCAATCAGGGTATTACGTTTCGTGAGTTAGAAATGTATGAGCATGCGATCGAAACATTTGATCTCGCGCTCCAGTTTGATCAAATGTTAAGTGGCTCTAGTAGTGCTCCTACAAAAAGCTCGATTGCGGGCCACATCTATGCTCAGCGCGGACGGACATCGCATCTCGCGGGCGACTGGAATTATGCGGTCGCTGATTATCGACGGGCACTAGCAGTCTTAGCTCCTAGCGGTGCCGCGCTTTTAGATGTCTCTCGGCGTCTACGCCTGCAAGTCAGAAATTGGCTCAATGAGCTTCTCATGCCTCAAGACTAAACCTGAGATATAGCCTAGTCCCTATCAAAAGGCGTCTTAAAAAGGTAGCAAAATGGCTTGCATCCTACACTTTTACCGCCTATTTGCTGGCTCACGCCAAACAATGCGACGCTGCTGAGCCCCAATACGATGGCTCTGCGCCTGCATATTCGCCTCAGTTCGGTAGGGGTCAAAATACTGTTCGAAATTGCTTTTAACTTGCTGCACCCGCTCATCCATTGATTTCAGGGCCGCTTGAAGTTCTTGCAATCTGTCTATCTGAGACGATCGATAGGGTAAAAGCTGTGTCAGGGCACTGATTGCCACCGTTGACAAGACGACATTAACTGACAGTCTGACCGTTGCTTCGATCGCGAGCGGCCGATGGGGATGCTGACGTGACTTGGCTTTGGTACGAGGAACCGTCCGGGAACGTTTAGGTGGCTGTGGCGGAAGGTAGGACGGTTTCAGTGCGTGCATGATGTTCAGTCCGGTCTAAGCAGTCACAATGTAGAGCAATCCCTGAAGCAGCGTCTGTCGGTAGTCGCACGCGTGAAAAGGGGGACAAGAGGCAAGCTTGCTACGGAAGCATGATCTATTAAAGGCAACAATCCGTCAGTTGGCAACTTAATTTCGAGATAATGATCTCAATTTAGAGAAATTAACTGGTTAAACAAAAAATAGGTAGCTTGTCTTAGCGATCGTGCTCGTGAATGACGACGTCACTGCTCTAATCTGAAGGCAGAGCCGAGAGATTATCGAGCCAAACCGCAAAACAACCTACCTATCATGTTTTGACAAACGATGTCTATTTGTAAAGCTCAGTAGCCAACCGGAAGGCGAGAACGCCAGGAAGCAGTGCTACAACCAGAGCAATGAAAATTTGAGTCTCCGATAACATTGTCTAAAACTCCTTATTGTGGGGTTCATAGTTCCCCAATGTCCTCTAAAGTGTCCCCTTCGGGAACATCTTGTTACAAGATGCAACAGAACGCTTGTCCTGGCAAGCCCTTCCCCAACACTGGCCACCACGTTTAGCAGTACCCTTCTGAGTAGACAGCCATCATGAGCTGTAAGAAAGAGTGCCAGAAGCTTCGTTGTTGGACAGGGGAATTCACCTTTGAAAGCAGCTTTAATTTGACCACCCCTGGCTACTTGAATAGCGAATTTTCATGCTTAAGCGTTAGGCTTGACTAGTATACTGGATACGCTTTGGCGACGGGGATCGCTAGAGCGGTCTGCCAACCCGACGCTGTAAACTGATGTGATCGCGGACTGCAAACAGTTCAGGTAGCACGCTGACCTTCCTTGGTAAAAGTTGGGTTGATGCTTGCCTGGGGCTGGGATCAGGGCGCGGCATTTGAACCTTAGAAATCATTGAATGCTAGATCAACTGCTTGATTCTCCTAATTTTGGGGTCGAAACGCTACTGGTGCTGCCCGTTTTGATCGCCCTTGAGGCGGTGCTATCAGCGGATAATGCGATCGCCCTTGCGGCTCTGGCGCGGGGTTTGCATGATAGCGCCTTGCAGCGACGTGCGCTTAACATCGGGCTGGTGCTTGCTTACATTTTGCGCATTGCCCTAATTTTGACGGCGACCTGGGTTGTTCGGTTTTGGCAATTTGAGCTAGCAGGAGCGCTCTACCTGCTGTGGCTGGTCTTTCAGTACTTCACGTCCAAACCCGATGAAGATGATGAGAATCCGCATCACGGGCCTCGCTTTTCGTCTCTTTGGCAGGCGATCCCCTTGATTGGCATTACAGATTTAGCGTTTTCGCTCGATAGTGTGACAACAGCGATCGCCGTTTCTCAAGAAACCTGGCTGATTCTCATTGGCGCTACGATCGGCATCATTACTCTGCGCTTTATGGCAGGGCTGTTCATCCGCTGGCTCAAGGAGTTTCAGCACCTGGAAGATGCAGGCTATATAACGGTCGCCCTGGTCGGGCTACGCCTCTTGCTTAGAGTGATTAATCCTGCTCTGGTACCACCAGAATGGCTGATGGTCAGCGCGATCGCGATCATTTTCCTCTGGGGTTTTTCCAAACGCAATGAAGCATTGGAAATGGTGCTGCCAGATGTCGTCAACGAAGTGAAAGACGTTAATCGGCTAGCTGAAAAAGAAAAAGCGGAATTGTAACCCAGGTTTGAGTGTTGTTTCAGTAAGAAACCGGGTTTCTGATGACCATTATGACTGTGACCAGTCTGGTTTAGTTGAGAAACCCGGTTTCTAAGGCCAATTTACTCGTGAATCCACGACAGCAATGCAGGCTGCCAGTTGACGAGTTCTTCGTCCTTAAACCAGAGGCTAACCTCTTGCTGTGCAGTTTCGGGAGCATCTGAGCCATGAATGAGGTTGCGTCCCACATTCACCCCAAAGTCGCCGCGAATGGTGCCTGGCTCGGAATTTAGCGGGTTGGTCGCACCAATGATTTTCCGGGCAGAAGCAATGACCCCTTCACCTTCCCATACCATTGCTACAACAGGAGCAGAGGTGATAAAGTCCACCAGCCCTGCAAAAAAGGGACGCTCCCGATGGACGCCATAGTGAGTCTCTGCCAGTTCGCGACTGACGTTCATCAGCTTTAAGCCAACCAGGGTGAACCCCTTGGTTTCAAAGCGGCGGATGATTTCACCGACCAGTTTCCGCTGAACGCCATCGGGTTTAATGGCCAAAAATGTCCGTTCCAAGGTTAACTCCTAGAGTTTAATCAATTGTTACAGCACCAGATTAGCCTATGACGGTGATCAAGTGAGGGGTGAGGAGTGAGGAGTGGGGAAAGACAAGAAAAGACGCGAATTAGGGAGGACAGCCGAGAGATTCGCGGGTATTAACACCCGTTACAGAGTTAGTACCGCTGGCCGCTTTGCATAGTTGCAAGACCTGAGTGCGATCGAGCAGTGCAAAGCTAAAGTCTGCTCCTGTCACGTTCGCATCCCGAAAGCTGGATTTCAGCAGCATAGCAGACGTGAAAATCGCATCGCTCAGATCGGCTCCCGCCAAGGTGGTGAGGTAAGCGATGCCATTGCTGAAATTCACTCCATGCAAGTTAGCGCTGGTGAGATCAGAACTATTGAAAACAGCGCCTTGCAAATCTGCACCACTAAAATTAGCGCCTTTTAACTTCGCGCTGCCAAATTCTTCTCTGACTAAGTTTTGCCCTGAGTAGTCCTGTGTGGTTGTTTCCGCATCGTCGTAAGCCCGGATTGCTGCTGAACTAGCAGCCTGCGCTGGAAAAGGGGCGATCGGGATCAGTATCAGTAGAGCGATGAGAAGGGTAAAAAAACGCTGAATTACACGCATGGGAAATGTTAAGTTTGACCGCTTGCCATTGTCAAACTTAACATTTTTTATTACCGGCCGAATGGTTGGTTGAGAGTCCCTTTGCCGTTACGAGCTCAATGCCTCAGAGAGATAGTCGGCTGCTGCTTCTACCAGCGCGATCGCATTTTCATAGACCATCCGGGTAGGCCCTAGTACACCGACGCTGCCTACAGGTACAGAATCTTTGTGATAGGTCGAGGAAATCAGTGTGCAGGTTCGCATAGGCTCTAAGGGGTTCTCTGCCCCGATGCGGATGCTAACGCGACTACCTGGCTTCTGTAAGTCTGACCGCTCGAAAATTAGAGGCACCAATTGGTGTTGCTCTTCCTCTAATAGGTGAATGATGGTTTGCACCTGCTGGAGTTCTGAAAATTCTGGCTGGCGAAGGACTTCTGCCAAACCGCTAATGACGATCTGCGCGGGTGGTGGCGGTTGAGAGCGACGCGTCAGTTCAACCAGAATGGTTCTGAGGAGATCAGCATAGCGTTCAAATTCGCGATCGAGTTCGCTCCAATCAAGCGTTGCTAATTCAGCGATCGCCCGTCCCCGTAGCTGGCTGTTCAAAAAGTTGGATAAAATCTGTAGTTCTCGTTCCAGCAGGTCGGCATCAATATCAGCAGCATCAGCAGATAATGGCAACTCAATCAGAGCCGATTGAGTTTCGTAAGAATCTGTGACAAAAATCAGCATGATTCGACTGGAATCGACTGGCACAAGCTGTACATGGCGTAAATGGCTGGTGCGCGTTTGAGGCGTGGTAATCAGCGTAATGTAGCCACTGACCGTTGCCAGAATTTGTGCGGCTCCCCGCAGCAGGGCTTCAAAGCTCCAATCGCCTGAATTCAAGCGATCGTTGAGCAGATGCGCCACCTGATGTGTTAAATCCTGAGATGGCACAATCAACTGATCGACATAGGTGCGGTAGCCAGAGTCTGAAGGAATGCGCCCAGCTGATGTGTGTGGCTGGAAGAGTAGCCCACCTTTTTCGAGAACCGCCATCGCATTGCGAATGGTGGCAGAACTGACGCTGAGGTTATAGTCTTTGACTAGCGCCTCGGAACCGACAGGCTCAGCCGTGGCAATATAGTGGCGAATGGTTGCCCAAAGGACTTGCTGCTGGCGATTAGTAAGATTGACCGGTTGGGACATTCTAAATTCGCGATCGTAAAAGGGTTAGAACAACTGCTGATGCATCAAAATAAAGGCACCAGTCAGCACACAGCGAAACAACAGTCAGCAACGTTAGGGTTTTAAAATCTCAGGCGGCAGATACAGCATTTTCACTCTAAGTTCTGATGCGACGAGTCACAGTTGCAACAAAACTCAAAAATCTTTACCGAATTTTAACTAAAGAGGCATTCCGTCCTGAGATGTGGCGATCAGTACTGTGGAATCGACGGATCAACCGCGATGGCATAAGCGTCAATCCCGCCTACCACATTCTTGACTTGTGTAAACCCCTGAGTCTGTAACCACTGGCACATCTGCGCCGATCTGACTCCATGATGACACAGGACGATCGTTTCCTTCTCTGGGTCAAGCCGCGTCTGAATCTCGCCTGACCAGATTGCAAACTCACTGAGAGGCAGATGCTCAAAGCCGTCTAACCGGGCGAGTTCCAGCTCACTGGCTTCGCGGACATCGACAAACTGCACGGCATCAGAAGGGGTTTTCAAAAGCTGTCCTAACGCTGTAACGCTGATCTGGGGAATGGGCGGGTATTGGGCAGACATGGCCATTGGGGAGTAGGGAGTAAGGGAAATGGACAACTCAGGATCGTGGACTAAATAAAATCGACCAATTGTTCGCAGGTAGGGGCGCACGGCGGCCGTGCGCCCTTACAGGAAATGCCGAAGTGATTAAATTCGTGTTCCTTAGCGGGTTAATTTAGCGATGATTGTAGCAGTCTGGTAGCGATCGCTATCTCCCTCGTTCGCCTGCTTACCAATAGCTGATCGCGTCACCAAACATTTTTACTGATGCGAACAAGCGGCCTATAACCGTGGCACGATCGCTGAGAAGGTGCACGCACTACAGGATAATGATGCTGGACTATTTTTGTGCCCTTGCCTACTAGGGACATTTGATTTTCATGAAGCTCCGTTCGCTCTTTTCCTTTTTGTCTATCGTTGTGCTGGTGCTGCTCTTACTGAGTGCTGGCGGTTTCTACTGGCTAGTGGCTCGTAATCCTGTACGGGTATTGAGCAGTGAACCAAGGACTACGCCTGGTGCAGCGCTGTTTGTGCCGCGACAGGCTCCTGTAATGGTGTCACTGTTGCTCAACCCGGCTCAGCTAGAAACGTTTCAACTGGTCGCGACGCCGCCAGCCGAACGGCGTAGGGTGAGGGAAGAGCTAGACCAACTGAAACAAAATTTACTGACCAATACTGGGCTGGACTATAAGCGAGATATCCAACCCTGGCTAGGGCAAGAAATTACACTAGCGGTAACATCACTGGATCTCGACCATGATGCAGCGAATGGTCAGCAACCAGGCTATTTGGCAGCGATCGCCACTGAAGATCCCCAGCAATCACGTGAATTTTTAGAGTTGTTCTGGCAGAAGCGAGCGATCGCAGGTAGCGATCTGGTGTTTGAGCAATACAAAGGTGTGAAAATTATTGCTGCTAACCCCCCAGCCGGCGATCGCGACAGCGTCGCTACCGCTCGTAAACCAAAGCCACCCAGCTATCGCCTACAGTTACAACCGCTCAAACCACTCGCAGCGCCAGCGCCCACTCGAACCTTGGCGAGTGCCGCTGTGGGCGATCGCTTCATCCTGTTTGCAAATCATCCCAAAGTTCTCCGTGAGGCGATTAATAACGTCCAGGCTCCTGACCTCAGCCTTGAGCAGTCAAAGGTTTTTACACAGGCGATCGACACTCTGACACAGCAGCGGGTCGGGCTTACCTACATTGATGTGCCCAAGCTCACGCAACTGCTAGATCGAGAGCGGCCCCTTACAACATCAGCACAGCGACCCACGATGGCTAACCCCACGATCGCTGGAGATGAGTCCTCCCTGCTCAAGCAAACGCTTGTGGCTGGTTTTGCGCTCAATCAGCACGGGCTGCTGGCTGAAATGGCCTTGTTGTCACCCGGTGGAGCAACAACAGCCTTCGCACCACCCTTGTCTCAGCCGATCGGAGCGTTGCAGTATCTGCCCAGCACCAGTTCGCTTTCTGCGTCAGGAACACACCTCGATCGCCTCTGGTCTCAGCTAAGCAAGGGGCTCGCGTCTTATGAAACCGTGTCTCAACTCATCGACCAACCACTACGCGCGCTTCAAGATCGTTGGCAGCTTGATCTACCCAACGATGTGTTTAGCTGGGTAAAAGGTGAATACGCGCTGGCAATGGTACCGCCAGACAGCGTAAGTGCAAACGGTACCCTTCGACCTGATTGGATCTTCGCTGCTCAACGCCCATCGCTTGAAGTTGATCAACAGGCGATCGCGCATCTGGATGATCTTGCCAAACAACAAGGATTGAATGTCGGTCCACTCACTATGGGCGATCGCACCGTTTCAGCATGGACGCGCTTGACCGCTGACAGGGCAGCATCGCAGCCACTCAGCTTACAGGCCTCTGTGCAAGGTGTGCATGCGTCTGTTGGCAACTATGAGCTTTTTGCAACCTCAGTAGCGGCCATGGACAGCGCCCTTAAAGCAGCCGATCGATCGCTTGTGGCGGTTGAGACTTTTAAGCACGCAACGACGTCTCTGCTGAAGCCCAATAGTGGCTATCTGTATGTTGACTGGGATGCCAGTCGCCCCATTCTGGAACAGCAATTTCCTGCCTTGAAGGTGCTGGAGCTAGCAGGCAAACCCTTTTTCAATCGCCTGCGATCGCTGACCCTTAGCAGCTATGGCGCTCAGTCTGGAGTCCAGCGTGGTGGCGCGTTAATTCAGCTCAAAGGCACTGCCTAAGCGTTTAGCGAGCAGCGTAAGGCTAGCAACCTGACGGCTGAGTGCATCCAATGCAAAACGGCTTCTGTCGCTTGCATGGATGGCACTTGCATGGATGGCACTTGCATGGATAGCTCAAGAGCAACGCGGTGACCACGGGGAAAGCGGCACTTCACGCCGGACATAGAGCGGATGTCGCGGCTGTCCAAGCTTCGTTAGGCCGAAGCAAGAAACCGCTTTTTGACCCTTCAATAAGGGCATCACAGAGCGATCGCGCGACTGTAAGACACCGCTATTGCCCCAGGCCAAAATAATGTGATCGACCCGCTGCTCCAACGCTGCAAGATAGCGATCGTTCTCTACCCCAATCGGATCGTTCACTCGGCGCAGTTCAGACGGTTGAGCGGTACGATACGCAAAAAGGTTAACCACGTCTAACGAACCATAGCCCCACGATCGCGCAAAACCAAGGCAGCGTCGGATCGTTGGATCGTTGACCGTTGCATCCGCCTGACTCGGATTGAGCATCACAAAGCCAACTCTGGGAGCCTGCTCATCCCACGATCGCCAGAGCAAATAGCGGTAGCAGCCAGTAGCATCAAACTCAGCTCCAGTTTGCATAGGTAGAAGGTCAGAGGAAGTTTTGAGTAGCCCTTTGAGCCGCTACGCTGGAAAGTTTTGAGCTTGAAGAGTGGCTAGTGATTGGTTGTAGAGTCGCTTGAATACACAAGATAAAGTCGCTTAAGCAGACAAGAACAGTGGCTTGGGCACACAAGAAAAGGGCTAGTGTAAATTGCTTTACGACCTCCTGTCTCCTGCCTCTTCCCATCCTTACCTTGCCAATTCAGTTGTCACTTCATTCACCTGACGACGTTTCAGGTCAAGCGTTTGTGTGCGTGGCAACAAGTCAAAGACTTCGCGAAACTTGGTATCGAGCGTTTCAAACGGAATCGTACCTGCTTCGTTGAGCACAATCTTCCCAGACGCATCAAACAGTACTGTTTGTGGTACTACACCTTTGTAATAGTATCCAGCCTCTGTTGGAGCGTAGGTCGTCTTTGGCGGAAGGCCATCCAGTCGCACTGGTAACAGATCCGCTGCTCGCCCGTAATAGGCTTGTACTTGAGAAACCACGGCGGAGTATGCCTTACAATCGCTGCTGTCATCAATATAAAGCACTAAAAGTGTTGGCCGATCGCGCTTCAGTGCTTCTGCCAGCGTAAATTTCGGTGGTACCAGCGACCCATTGCCTGCATAAAGGGTAAAAATTTCGCCATCAAACCGATCGTCCTTAAGACCGGCTAAGGCTGGGGACGCTCCCCATAAAACCAGACAGCTAACCATCGCTAGCAGCAACCACGATCGCCCTAAACGTTTCTGCCATCGAGCGAGGCTTTGAATACCCGCGAGCACCAAATCTGACATGTGCAACTGCAAAACTCTCATAAACCCCGGCACTGCGATAACGTTTCTCTCCCCATTCTCTAGCAAGCGAGGACAGAGGGGAAGGGGAGAGGCGTGAGGAGTGAGGGGTGAGGGGTGAGGGGTAAGAGTGATAAGGCCGCAGACAGAGGGCTGAGGGTAAGGCCTGTCCTGAACTCAAAACTTTCCAGCGTAGCGGTGCAAAGCGCTACTCCCCACTTTTTCCCTCCTAACTTCCTGCCCCCGAAACCAAAGCAAAGTTGTAGCGAGTTTGGATTAGCGTGTGATACAACTGTATGTAAGTAGCAACGCCTACTAATATGATCCTGAGTGAGTTTTTGGGAGTACAAGCTCTGGCAGGATAGCGTTGTTAGTTGATCAAGTCGTTCTTAGAACCTTGAGTAGTCTTTTGGTTTGAAATTCTAGGCACTTTAGCAGACCAGTCTTTGATAGCATCAAAATCTGGCATGGTACAGGCAGCTAGGTCAAGTATGTGAGTCGAGAGCATTTAGTATGCAGAATGATGTGGTAACAACAAAACCAATTCGATCGCTGGAAGATGCCTTAGACCGTTGTCAGGCGTTGGGAATGCGATTGAGTCGTCAGCGCCGCTTCATTCTTGAACTGCTGTGGCAAGAACAAGAGCATCTAGCTGCAAGGGAAATCTACAACCGTCTCAATCGCCAGGGCAAGGAAATTGGTCATACGTCGGTTTACCAAAATCTTGAAGCGCTTTCTGACCACGGCATTATTGAATGTGTTGAGCGCTCAGATGGACGGCTCTATGGCAATATTAGCGATTCACATAGCCATGTGAACTGTCTCGATACAGAGCAGATTTTAGACGTTCACATTGAGTTGCCTGCAGCGCTATTGGCACAAATTGAAGAGCAAACGGGCGTTCGCATTACTGATTACCATATTGATTTCTACGGCTATCGCAACGCGCCAGAGCAATAGCAAGAAGCCATCCGCGAGGACTGCTCAAAGATTCTCTTAGTCGCTATACCAAATGGCTTCGATCGCGCTTGCAAGCTGCATCTCCGATCCTCCCTTCTCTAACAACACAGTAACGTGTCCCAATTTTCGTCCCAGACGTGATTCCATCTTGCCGTACCAATGCAGGTGTGCGTTTGGGATCGCTGTCAACCGTTGCCGCTTTTCCTGGTAGTCGCTGTGGGAGTCCTCATAACCCAAGAGATTCACCATCACGGCTCCAGAAGCGGTCATTGCCGGACTACCTAATGGCAACCCCGTAACCGCTCGCAACTGTTGTTCAAATTGAGATGTTTCGCAGGCATCTAGCGTGAAGTGTCCAGAGTTGTGAGTGCGCGGGGCAATCTCGTTGACCAGTACCTTGCCGTCAGCCGTCAGAAACAGTTCGATGCCAAATAAGCCAACCACATCCAGACTGCTGAGTAAGGTCTGCGCGATCGCCTCCACGTCTGCCGCGATCGCCGCACTCACCGCTGCTGGTGCAAACACCCGCCGACAGACCTGATGTTCCTGCTGCGTTTCGACAATCGGGTAAACTACAATGTCGCCATTGCTAGACCGAGCAGCGATCGCTGCTAACTCGCGCTCAAAGGGCACAAATTCTTCCACTAACAGTGGGGCATGTCCCAACCGACTCAGCGTTTCGTCTAATGCTTGAGCATCTTTGATAATAAACGTTCCCTGACCGTCATAGCCATGCCGTCTGGTTTTGAGGACGATCGGGAATGAAGGTGCCGGGTGTAAAGCCTCCGGCATCGCTGAGTGCTCTGCACTCGCTTCGCAAACGCTAAGGGTGATGGGTAAAGTTTCTTGTGTATCTCCCTTGCTTCTGCCTACACCTACCTGCCACCCCAACTCTTCCCAAGTGGCAAACCGAGGCGTCGGCAACCCCAACTCTCGCAAATAGCAACGCTGGTGATACTTATCCAGTAAGGGTTTGAGTGCATCCAGTCCAGGGCGAAAGCAAACTCCCTGTTTTGCGAGCTCTAACAGTGCCTCCAGGTTGACGAACTCATTTTCAAAGGTGATGACATCGCACAAGGCCGCTAATTCTGCGGTTGCAGTGGCGTCATCGATCGTTGCCAGAATGGTCTTTGCTGCAATGCTCACTGCTGGGTCGTCGCAGGATGGAGTTTGCACGAGCAGTTCGATACCCAATTTTTCTGCTGCCCCTGCCATCATCCAGGCAAGCTGCCCACCGCCAATCACACCCACCCGCTTCATCACCATTTGTCGTCTCCCTGCAAATCCATCAACTACTCCCGACGCTCCCCCCTCCCTCAACGACATCCCAACGACTCTCGCGTCTCCACACCTGTTTTTGAGTTCACTCCACTTGCCAGTTGGCACAACTCCCGAATCTGGACCCGATCTAAAATAGCATCGCTGAAATCGGTGCCAGTAATATTCACGCCATCAAAAACGGTACGGAGCATCATCGTATTCACTAAAACAGCGTCGCTGAGATCAACGCGAGACAGCTTCACTTGATCCAGCATGGCCTGGGTTAAGTCAGCACCGTGCAGATTCGTTTCCGTCATCGTTGAAGCGCTAAAGACCGCACCTGCTAGATCCGCATTAGCAAAATTGGTGCGGTTGAGATTGGCGTTTGAAAACTCTGCTACACGCAGCGATTGCCCGGAGAAATCTTTGCCCGCTAGCTCAGCATTGCTATAAGATGGCGGCGGCGCATATTGGGAGGAGTATTTAGTCCCTGTCGCTGCCTGTGCTTGACCCGGAAGCACGCCCAAAAAAAGCAACAGCGCAAACAATGTGGCGAAAAAGCGACTCATCAGCATCTGTCACCGTATGGAAACTACATTTTTCAGTGTAGTCAGAAGTGGAGATGCTAGCGCGCCTGCGTCAATCGCAGACAGCGTATTCCTTGGTTAAGGTGTGCTCGGTTAAAGTGTTCTCGATCGTGGTTGCCGTAGGTTAGATTGCGCTGTAAGCAGCAACGTTTAAGCGCTTGAAGCGGTAACCCATGATGCAGTCTCAGCGGTCTCAGCCAGTTTTGTGGGCGCAGGTGATGGGGTTGGCAGCGGTGCAAGGTGCGATCACTCTTACCTGGGTTGTTTACAATCTCTACCTGCCACAACTTCTGGGTCAGCTTGGTTTGCCCCAGACAATAGGTGTGAGCTTGCTAATCGTTGAGAGTTTGCTGGCGATCGTGCTGGAACCGTTAATGGGCAGCGGGTCTGACGGAATTGTCTGATAGGGATGCTGCCGGGTGGCGTGATCGCCCTCACCCTGCTTCTGGGTGCAGCGTTTACCGCGTTCTTTGGGCAGTTGGGCCTACTCAGTCTACTGACCTTGCGCTTGACCCGTCAGATACGACGAGCTGGCGCATCAGAAACAAAAGCACTGCTAGCAGCCAGCCGAAGCTAGTCCCCAAGGCTGGCGGCTAAAATCTAAACTTTAGCCGCCAGCCTTTAGCCTTTCTACCTCAGCCTTTTCTAGTTGGCAGCTTCAGCATCTTTTTAACCAGGTCAGGAATCTGCCAGGGGCGATCGGCAACAGGAATTTTTGCCCGTCGAAACGCATTAATCTTACTGTCTGCTGTGCCCACTTCAGTGCCCGCTTCCGCCGTTTGAGAGTTGATGATTGCGCCAGCATGACCCATACGCCGGCCTTTAGGAGCGGTGCGCCCAGCGACATAGGCAATGACAGGCTTATCGATCGCTTCGGCAATGTAGTGAGCTGCCGCTTCTTCGCTATCGCCACCAATTTCGCCAACCAGCACGATGATTTCAGTGCTTTCATCTTCGTCTAAGATTTGCAGCCACTGAGGGAACGATGACCCCACGATCGCGTCGCCGCCAATGCAAACGCCGATCGATTGGCCCAGCCCTGCTTGCGTCAACTCCAGGGCAATTTCGTAAGTCAACGTACCGCTGCGACTGATTAACCCGACGGGGCCAGGCGTATAGAACTCGCCCGGATGAAGACCCAGTAACAGTTGACCGGGAACAATGAGACCGGGACTATTCGGACCAATCACCAATGTTTCGGTCGCTTCTGCCTTACGCAGCAGGCTCACCATATCTAGCGGCGGAATGCCCTCACTAATGAGCACAATCTGCCGCACGCCAGCCGCGATCGCCTCCAGCGCTGCATCCAACGCTGCGTAAGGTTGTACAAAGATCACAGTTGAATCAACAGCGCCAACAACCGACAGCGCTTGCTCAACCATATCAAACACACGAATGCCTTGCTGAGTAGTGCCTCCATGCCCTGGGCTAACGCCTGCCACCACCTGGGTACCGTATGCCTGCATCAAGGGCGCGTATGTCGCACCGAGTGGTTCCGTAATGCCCTGTATCAGGACCTTGCTGTCTGGGGTGAAATTCATAACCGCTGATGATGGAGACGATCGCACCGTAAAAAACCTAATAGTATCTAGAATGCATGAGAAAAGCGAACTCTACTGCTATTCCAGTAACAGAATGGGGCAATTCCCAAAACCGCAACCTGAAGTGAGAAGCCTACTACAGCTATGTTTCCCACAATCGGCATGAATTGGTAAAGAGTACAAAATTTAGTCTGAACTCGTTATTCAGTGTGCACCCGTGACGTCATTGCTCGTCACCAGCGCCGTCTGTAAGCACTGATTGAGACACGTCAGGCGCATTGACATGGGGGACGGAACACGATACATCATGGTTCAATCGTTAGATTATTTTTTCAAAATGTACCGTTTTCTCAACGTCCGTTTTATCGGCCTCAGGAGGGATGGACATGGATACTAGCTTGATCCTATCCAACATCCTGAACCCACCCATTCTGTTTTTCTTTTTGGGGATGATAGCTGTTTTAGTCAAATCTGACCTGGAAATTCCCGCGCCAGTGCCGAAACTCTTTTCACTTTATCTGCTCTTAGCGATCGGCTTTAAAGGAGGCGTTGAGCTGATCAAAAGTGGAGTGACTCAAGAAGTCATTCTCACACTCCTCGCAGCGATGCTGATGGCTTGTGTTGTACCGCTGTACACCTTTTTTATTCTGAAGCTGAAGCTGGATACCTATGATGCCGCCGCGATCGCCGCCACCTATGGCTCGATCAGTGCAGTCACTTTTATCACGGCGAGTGCCTTTCTGACTGAACTTGGCATTGCCTTTGATGGCTATATGGTTGCAGCGCTGGCTTTGATGGAGTCTCCAGCGATCATTGTGGGTCTGATCCTGGTCAATCTCTTTACAGTGGATGAAAAGCGAGAATTCGTCTGGTCTGAAGTACTGAAAGAAGCCTTCCTCAACAGTTCAGTCTTTCTGCTAGTGGGGAGCCTCCTCATTGGTGTTTTGACCGGAGAGCATGGTTGGCAAGTCCTGGAACCCTTCACGCAGGGTCTGTTCTACGGTGTTCTAACCTTCTTTTTGCTTGATATGGGACTAGTCGCCGCCAGAAGAATTAAAGACTTACAAAAAACCGGCCTTTTCCTCATCCTGTTTGCCATACTGATTCCTATACTCAATGCAGGCATCGGGTTGCTCATCGCTCGACTCATTCAGATGCCTCAGGGAAATGCACTCTTGTTCTCCGTCTTGTGTGCTAGCGCATCCTACATTGCTGTCCCTGCCGCGATGCGGATGACGGTGCCGGAAGCCAATCCCAGCCTCTACGTTTCGACGGCTCTGGCGGTGACATTCCCGTTCAACATCATTGTGGGGATTCCGCTTTATTTGTACGGAATTAACCTGTTGTGGAGGTAAGCGTATGCATCTCGTTAAAAAAATAGAAATCATTGCTAACTCTTTTGAGCTGGGTAAGATTTTGGATAGTTTAGACAAATCAGGTGTTCACGGTCATGCTGTCATTCGCAATGTGGCCGGGAAAGGGTTGCGAGAAGGCAGTGAAGATTTAGACACGACCATGCTCGATAATGTTTATATCATTGCGTTCTGTATGCCTGAGCATGTCAAAACGGTTGCCGAAAACGTGCGCCCCTTGCTCAATAAGTTTGGTGGCACCTGTTATATCTCAGATGTGATGGAGATTCGCTCTATCAAATGTGTGGCATCACTATAGCGATGCCCAAGTTCGTGAGGGATGACGACTTGGGACGTCTTTAGACGCTAGAAGTCAGAACGCAGAAGGGGCTGGTCATGCTGGCTCCTGGACTCTGATTGAGTCAACGCTACATTGCAATGGAGTGAAAATTGCCATCTATGAGTTGCAGAAATGGTTTTATTGGTCGTCGTGAGTTGCTTAAGTTAGGCTCGATCGGAGCCGTTGGATTAGCAGCAAACCTGTGGCGCGTGAAGCAGGTTTATGCTGCAGAGCGATCGGTGATCGAGCCTCCACCCAATCCCGATCTGGCTCTGAAAAAATTAATGGCTGGCAACCAGCGCTTTGTGCAGCATCAGCCGCAATATCCCGATCAGTCTGCAAAACGGTTGCAGGAAGTGGCTCAGGCGCAGCATCCTTTTGCCACAATTTTGAGTTGTGCCGACTCACGAGTCCCGGCTGAGATCGTGTTTGATCAAGGCATTGGTGATGTTTTTGATGTGCGGATTGCCGGAAATATTGCCACATCGGAAGCGATCGGCAGCATTGAATATGCGGTCGCACTCTTAGGCACACCGCTGTTAATGGTGCTAGGGCATGAACGCTGTGGAGCCGTCACCGCTGCGGTTCAAAACGAGGCACTACCGGGTGAAATGAGCACGTTTGTCAATGCTATTCTGCCAGCGGTCAAGCGGGTTGCTGATCAGCCGGGGGATGCCGTGAACAATGCCGTTGTGGCGAATGTGCAATACCAGCTTGAACAGCTGCAGCAATCGTCCCTCCTCAAGGAACGGTTACAATCCGGCAAACTGAAAATGGTGGGCGCTCGCTATGACCTGGATACAGGAACGGTGTCGATCATCGCTTAAGACATACGCTGTTCCTTCAACTGCCATAGCTCGAACGTTCTACCACCGACTCCTTCGACCAGCATTCGGCTTGCCTCCGCCTGCTTTTCGATCGGTTAAAACGGCATCACGCACTGGGCGTTCCTTTAAAGAGATTTCTAGCAAATACAAGACCCGTAGGGGCAGATTTGACACCAACGCGATCGGCGGGAGGCAAAGACGCTGGCAAAACCGTCCCTCTACCCAGCGGTACCTTTTTTCTCGGCAATCACCTAAGTGATCAGACTATGCACCATGATCGATCGCAGCAGATGCTTGAGGCCCTACAAGCCTTTCTGACCACTCCACTAGAGACGACATTGCAGCAGCATAGTCAAGCAGACTGGGAGCAGTCGGTTCTAGACTTATGCCATCAAACGATTGCGACGGTGCCTGCCTATCGATCGTTTCTGCACGCCCAAGGCGTTGTTCCTGACTCCATTCGAACGATCGCAGACTTTCAGCAACTCCCCCTCACCACAAAAGACAACTACCTGCGGCACTATTCTTTGACTGAGTTGTGTCGTCGGGGGCAACTGGAGCACTGTGACATGCTTGCCGTCTCTTCTGGCTCTACAGGACAACCTAGCTTTTGGGCGCGATCGCTCACTGATGAGTTACAGGTTGCCACTCGCTTTGAGCAGATTTTTCACGATAGCTTTCAGGCCGATCGGCGTCGCACTCTGGCTGTCGTCTGTTTTGCACTGGGAACCTGGGTGGGTGGCATGTACACAGCCAACTGTTGCCGCCACCTGTCCAGCAAAGGCTACCCCATCACCCTCATTACGCCTGGAAACAATAAGGCTGAAATTTTTCGGGTCGTTCAAACCCTAGCTCCCCAGTTTGATCAGGTTGTGCTGCTGGGCTATCCTCCGTTCCTGAAAGATGTGATTGATAGCGGCATTGCTCAGGGAATTGACTGGCAAGCCGATCACGTCAAACTGGTGATGGCAGGTGAGGTATTCAGCGAGGCGTGGCGATCGCTGGTGGGCGATCGGCTTGGCTCCACGGACGTCTGCTTTGACTCTGCCTCTCTTTATGGCACTGCCGACGCTGGCGTGCTGGGGAATGAAACACCCCTGAGCATTTGCATTCGCCGTTGGCTAGCGGAACATCCCGATGCGGCTCGCTCCCTGTTTGGCGAATCGCGCATGCCAACGCTTGTGCAATATGACCCGATCAGCCGCTTCTTTGAAGTTCAGGACGGGACACTTTTATTTTCTGGCGATAGTGGCATGCCGTTAATGCGCTATCACATCGCCGACAACGGTGGTTTGCTTTCGTACCCGCAGATGCTGGATTACCTCGCAGAGTGGGGCTTTGATCCCATCAAGGCGCTTCCAGACAACCGAGGCGTTTACCCACTACCCTTTGTTTATGTGTTTGGGCGATCGCACTTCACCGTGTCTTATTTTGGTGCAAACGTCTACCCTGAGAATGTCACTGTGGGATTGGAACAAGCGCCCATCTGCGAATGGGTTACCGGAAAGTTTGTGATGCAGGTGATGGAAGACACCGATCAAAACAAGCGTCTCGCCATTGCTGTTGAGTTAGCACCGGGTGTAGCGGGCAGTGAGGAGAAATGTAGTGCGATCGCGACTGCCATTCTTCATCATCTGCGACGACTCAATAGTGAATTCACCCACTATGTTCCTGACGCCTACCAGCCTCCTCACATTACTTTGCACCCAACCGGAGATGCCAATTATTTTCCCATTGGCGTCAAACACCGTTACACACGAGCATAAACGTCACTAGAATTGCTGCCCGCGCAGTTTTGTCAGCGATCGCTCTAGATTCTGCCTCGCCTGTGCCTCCAGTCGCTCCCGAAAAAACGAGGTGTAATAGATGGTCGATCGCTGGAGAAACCGCTCCAGAATGGCCGCACGTCCAGTACAGTATTGTGCTTTCGGGACCCAGGCATACTCGCGGCGGATACACTGCTCATACGCGTCAAACGGCTCTGGCGCTTGCCCCAGGATTGATAAGTCGATATCTAGCAGCAACTTGCAATCATGGTGCTCTGGTAAGCGATCGTGCTTTGTGGCAACAATCATCGCGGCGATCCGATCGATAACAACAGCACTCACTCCAAGCTGTTGCAGCCGTTGGGTTGCCCAGAGCGCACTTTGTGCTTCGTTATCGACTGCGTTTGGAACATAAACCGCATCATGGAACCACAGTGCTACTTCCACCTCAGCGGGGTGTTCTGCCTCGGCTTGAGCCAAATCAAACTGGCGCAAGCAAGCCTCAAGATGGGTAGCCGTATGGTAAGCACGGTGTGGTTGAAGATAGGCCTCCAGCAGTTGGGTGAAGAGCGCTGAACCGTCATGACCACCGAAGTGCTGCCATACCTTCTGGAAGCGAACAGGATCAAGCATAGTCGTGCATGGTTAGGGAGCGGTGGGAGGAACTTCTACAGGCGATGGCTCGACAACGGCTTCAGGTGATGGGTTTGAAGGAGAAACGTCAGCGGGTGCTGGTGGCGATACAGGGGAGGCTTCCGGTGCTGGCGTTGTTGGCTGCAACGGTGGAGCGGTTGGTTTAGTCACGGGGAGCGATCGCGCAGGGGCAGGAGCAGAGCCTGGTTTAATGGGAGGCTCCTTCACTGTAGTTGCAGATGGCGTGGATGGTTCACCCTCACGGCGCTTCTTCTCTTCATCGGTGACTTGCTGGCGATCGTACCAATGCGGCTCTCTTCGTTCTCAACACGTTCAAAATCCTTGATCATGTGCAGCTTGAGCTGGGTCTACGCCAGAACTTCAACACCGAATTTGGTAGTTCAGCGAACCCCAGTGTTGGTACTCGCTGGGACATCACGCCAGCGATCGCGCTCCGTGGTAGTTGGGTCTCGGTACGCCGCAATCCTGGGCTAGATCAGCTATATCTTTTTGATACCGTTCACGGCTGGTTGCCAAACCCAAAGCTAGACCCAGAGACAGGTTCTGCGTGGACAGCCGGGGTTGACCTGAACATAAGTTCTACCCTATCTGCCCAACTTACTTACTTTGGCAACCGTTTAGAGGATCGCATCAGCGTTGTTGCTGGACGCTGGGAAAATATTGGTCTGGTCAAAACTAATGGGTTTGAGGCCGGTGTCCGGTGGCGCATTACGCCTCAAATTTCGGCGCTGATCAATTACACCTATACCGATGCGCGGATTGAAACAGATGCAGAGAGGGGCTTACAGCTCAGTACCATTCCCTTCTCAGTCGCTACGAGAAAGTAAACCGCATCTACCAACCGGGTTTGACCTTTCGAGTCGGTCTCTCTGCGACTTTTTAATCCTAAGGAACGCAGATTTAATAAGGTGCAATTCTTTCTGTAGGGGCGTTCCATGTAACGTCCCTACAGAAGGGAAATGGTTCAGATTAATTAATCCACGATCCTAAGGAAAAGGTTGGCGGGTCGCGGATTCATCGTCAGTCAGTGAGGTCAGTAGCCTAAAATCAAAGCATTGTCAGCCCCTCAATGCTCTATGCTGCCCATCATTTACTCTGACGATTTTTTGCTGCACGAAACGGGTTCCTTTCATCCCGAAAAACCAGAACGCTTGACGGCCATTAGGAACGCATTGAAGTCAGCGGTTTGGGCCGATCAGTTGGATTGGCGATCGCCCACTCCCATTGCCACCCGTCCTGTGATGGCGCAGCTGCAACAGGTGCATACTCAACGCTACATCGACGGTGTACAGCGGTTGGTAAGCCGTGGTGGTGGCTACATTGATGCC
This sequence comes from Stenomitos frigidus ULC18, assembly GCF_003003795.1. Taxonomy (GTDB): domain Bacteria; phylum Cyanobacteriota; class Cyanobacteriia; order Leptolyngbyales; family Leptolyngbyaceae; genus Stenomitos; species Stenomitos frigidus_A. The sequence continues at coordinate 28,373 of NZ_PVWK01000079.1, forward strand.
GATACACCCGTTTCGGCGCAGACTTACGATGTGGCGCTGTTAGCGGTCAGTGCCTGGATGGATGGGGTCGATTGCGTCTTAGCGACCGATAATCCAGCGTTTGTCCTGGCGCGTCCACCCGGTCATCATGCGGTCAGTGAAGTCGGTATGGGGTTTTGCATCTTTTCCAATGCCGCGATCGCCGCTCGTTACGCACTGGAACAACCCGGTGTCGATCGCGTGGCGATTCTGGATTGGGATGTGCATCACGGCAATGGTACCCAGGCGATCGTTGAAACCCATCCTCAGATTGCTTACTGTTCGCTGCATGAATCGCCGCAGTATCCTGGTACCGGAGCCGAGCATGAACGCGGCTTGCACAATAATGTACTCAACGTACCGATGCCGCCTGGCAGCACAATGGCAGCTTACGAACCGGCCTTTAGCCAGAAAGTGATGCCGTTTTTAACCGGCTTCCAACCCGATTTGCTCATCATTAGCGCTGGCTACGATGCCAACCATGCCGATCCCCTTGCTGGCATTTCACTCAAACCAGAAGACTTTGGGGTCTTTACACGCTACTGCTTAGCGCTCACCCGTCGCCTGCTCTTTGGGTTGGAAGGTGGTTACGATTTGGATGCGATCGGGCGATCGGTGGTTGCCACGATCGAGCCATGTTTGCCATTGAGATGATGTGAGGCGGACAAAGAATGGGTAATGGTTTCTGGAAAATTTTAGAAATTTCCTAATTTCCATCCTGGAACGCGTTTAAATCGGTAAGCCGATCACAAAGACGCTCCCTTCGCCCAGTTTCGATCGCACCGAGATCGTACCGCCCATCCCTTCTACTAAAGTTTTGACAATGGCTAACCCTAAGCCATGACCTCCAGTCGAACGAGCACGGGCTTCATCAACTCGGTAGAAGCGTTCAAAAATGCGACTCTGATCCTGGAGCGGAATACCAACGCCGCGATCGTGCACCTGGATGGTTGCCTGCTGGTCTGTTCCCTCCAGAATTAAATCAATCGGTTGGTTGGGCTCCGAATATTTCACGGCATTATCGATCAGGTTGATCAACACCTGTCTCAGGCGATCGCGGTCTACGATGGCGACTACTGTTTTTGTTGCTTGCACTTGGAGCAACCGACTACTAAATTTCTCTGCCATCCCTGCCACTTCAAAAACCAGATCATTCAAACTGATCGGCTCTAAAAGATAATGCGCGTAACCGCTATCAGCTCGTGCTAAATCGAGTAAGTCTTGCAGCAGGCGCACTGTGCGATCGGCTTCCGATGCAGCCGTTTCCAGCGCCTCTTGCTGATAGTCGGTTAAGTTGTTACTGCGCCGCAGCAAACTTTGCAAATAGCCCAACACAACCGTCAAGGGTGTGCGCAACTCATGGGAAATATTGCCAACAAACTGTCGCTGCTGTTCCCAGGCATCCGATAGCCGTGACAGCATCATGTTGAAAGTTTGCGCCAGTTCTTTTACTTCGGTTGGTGCATTGCTTAGTTGCAGCTTGGCTTGGCTCAAATCATCGACTGAAATGGCGCCTGCCATTTGACTCATTTCCTGTAAGGGCTGCAACGATCGCCGAATTCGCAGGGCGATCGCGGCCATCGTCAGCATGGTTGCCAGCACGCAGACGATCGCTAAACCCTGGATCGCAGCAATCAATTGCCGCTGGTCTTCCGTTATATCCTGCGCCATGTAGACCTTGCCCAACAGCTTTCCCTTTGCTGTCACCAAACCTTGATACAAAATCAGGTAGTGACTCCCAACTTTATAGACCTGAGGTTTGAGTGGCATCTCCGCTAATGACATCAGTTCGTCCGTTGCGGTAAACGATGAGGTCGCCCCCGTTGACTGGGCGAGCAGTTGCTTGCCATCGATACTTTTCACCCAGATCACTAGCCCCGCTACAGACACATTATTGATGGTCTTTTGGAGGCCGATTTCAACTGGCAGCATTTCACTATAAAGTTCCACATCGCGGGGAAAGCGATTAGCGATGTATTCCACACTCTGAGTATGAGTTGTAATCAAGAGCTGCTGCATTTTCCAGCTTGTCCAGATAGCAACGCAACTCAGACATAGCACCGAGAGCGCAGCAATTTCTGTGGTTAAACGAAACTGAAGGGAAGCCGTATCCAGTGGCCTTCGCTTGACACGACGCATTGCCCCCCGGAGTGTGTGAATTAGTTGCATTGGCAATTAGCGATGTCCGTGCATTTCATCAAATTGCAGATAAATTCTAGTGAAAGCATGCGTTTAATGATTATGCAGAAACTTGAGTTTCTTCGCGAGCAGACGCGAGCCAAAACCCAAGTGACGTCCGGAAACCCGGTTTCTCTCGAAACAAGTGTCAGTACTAAAGCAGGAAACTATTTCTACTGTAGCCGAAGCCCTCTCTGTAGAATGATGTGGATTTAATGTCTCCCTGAGTTTTTGCTGAGAAAGGCGATCGTGCTGAGAGCGAATTAGCCGTTGCGTCTGTTCCTCACAAGTTCCTCAAAGTTTTTTCTTACTCTTGAGATGCTGTTAGCAACGCAATTCTGCTCTTCAAGGCAACGGTAGCGACAGCACTTAACCGACAGCACTTAATAAAGATGGCTGGTTCCTAACAGACTGCTTGCGATCGACGGTTCTGAACTGGTTCGCCATCCTTTTCATCAGTGCGTCTTGCTAACGTCACTGGCGCTGATGCAAACACTGCGGCCTGTTCTGTTCAATGACACAACCCAGCAGCAGGGTTCTTGAGGAGAGGTTTTGAGCAAAAAAGGCGTTACGTATTGAACAAAGGAGGTTCTATGTTTCACAAAATTCTCGTTGCAGTCGATAGCTCTAATAGTGGCAAAAAGGTCTTTGAGGAAGCACTTGCGTTAGCTAAAGCAACCAAAGCAACGCTAATGCTCTTACACGTGCTCTCAGGCGAGGAAGTAGGTAGCCCCAAATATCCTGCCTTAACAACGCTGGAATACTATCCAACGCTGGATGGCAGCATGCTCGATATTTATCGAGAGCAGTGGCAGCACTACGAAAAACAAGGACTAGAACGACTGCGGTCGCTGACGCAGACAGCGACCGATGCAGGTGTACCAACAGAGTTCACTCAAAATCTTGGCAGCCCTGGGCCCGTGATCTGCCAGCTTGCCCGTAACCTGGACGTTGACCTGGTTATGCTGGGTCGTCGGGGGCACTCTGGCTTAAGTGAGTTGCTTTTAGGTAGCGTGAGTAATTATGTGCTGCATCATGCACCCTGCTCAGTGCTCACAGTGCAGGGCGAAACTCATGCTGATGCAGACGCTGCTATGGCAAAACAAGCCTCGATCGCGTCCTAAACCTGTAGCGCGATCAAGCCTTGAAAGAAGATGGTTTGCGATGCCGATCAAACAGCAAGACTAACGTGTAGCGAGGCTTGATCCATGTCTAAACAAGCGCTTGAGAACCAGGAGCACCGACCGATCCACATCTTAAGCCGGAGCAAAAGCTGGACGCTATGGGAAGCATGGGTGGCCGCAACCGCGATCGCTGAATTTGTGGGCTTAGGGATTGTTCTCATTGCCAGCACCACGCTGAATCTGCTGGGCACCACTGAAATCGTCGCCGTTTTGCATCTTGTCGGTTTGCTACAAGGTATTATACTCGGCTTTGCCCAATGGCTTGTGCTGCGACGGTACATTAAACACATTGGCAAATGGATTGCGATGACGGCGATCGCGGCCTCGATCGCTTGGTTGATTGGCATTAAAGCCAGCGCAATCATTTCGTTCTTCCTGATCCTGGATCATACAGGCACCGTTGAGGTGAAAACCCTGGCGCTCGCTAGAGCTGTGCTTCTTTTAGGAGCCTGGGTCGGAAGCGTCTTAGGGTTGGCTCAATGGCTGGTGCTGAGAGAGCATATCCGCCGAGCAGGCTGGTGGATTTTTGCCAATGCAATTGCCTGGGCGTTTGGGCTGCTCGTTGCTTACGCAGGAACAACCTTCATGACGATCGATCGCTTTAATCTTGCGACCGCTCTAGCAGCAGCGGCCACTGGCTTAACGGTCGGCGCTGTTGTCGGCGGTATTACAGGTATCGCGCTGCTCTGGCTCTTAAAGCCACGTTTGTTAAGGCATGCGGCAAAACCTGCCTCTCGGAAGTCTCCTTGATCCAGTACCGATGCAGTTAGAACGTGCAAGCCTAACCCCCCAAACTCATACTGATGCAATGCACTAGAAAAAAGGGAAACCTCTAAAGTCTCCTTTTTCTAGCAGAGCGGCTCGATCGCACGAAGTTTGGGAATCTCTTCTGAGTCAGCGTGATAAACAGTGCCGTAGGATGATGAGCAAAGATTACAGCAGCCTTTTACGCCGTATAACTTCTGCCTAAACCAAGCGCACCCAACCCTTTGCGATAAGCGATCGAGGTTCTATCTGCGCCGATATGCGATTCAGCGGAGAGTTCTAACGGCAGATCTTCAGGATACTGTGCTTCAACCACTTCCTTGTCTTCGGCAAACACCTGGTAATTGAACTCAAACACTGGTTCCAGCGGTGCGTCTTTATCAAAGTTGCGGCACAGTGGGACGAAAACGCGCGTTTTGCGAGCTGATACTGGAGAGGCTGCGTTGAGAATGCACAGTCGCCCTTCGCCAGGGAAATGCACCGTCAGACGTGCTGTAAACGGGAAAAAGACCTCAAAAATACGGAGCCATTGAAAATCAGGCGGAGCCAAATCCTGCATCGCTTTAGGAAAGTTGCTGACCGTACTGAGATATTCAGCGCGAATCCCATTCGGCGTTTTATCAACTTCATAGCGCGGCACGACTGGATTGTTGAGGTCGCCGAAGGTGTTGGTATGCACCCAGGCAAAGTGAGCCACATCCAAAAAGCCCTCAACCTGTCTACCTGCCGCTGCATTGAGATCGACAGCATCAGGAAGAATCTGTTGATAGTCGGGGTCATCCCATTCGTGCAGGTTGGGCAAGGGATACTGTTCGCCGCCACCCAGGGATGTCCATACCAAGCCATACGCTTCTTTGACAGGATAGGTTTTGAGGCAAAGCTTGATGGGAATGCTAGTACCCGGACTGGCTGGCACTTCGACGCAACGACCCTCTGCCGAGTAATGAAACCCGTGATACTTGCAGACGAGCTGATCGCCGCTGACCCATCCCATACTCAACGGAATGCCTCGGTGCAAGCAAATATCGTTTGCCACAGAAATGCCCGCAGAGGTGCGCCAAATAACCAGCCGTTGATCCAGCAGCGTCGCAGAGAGGGGCTGCTCTTTCACATCACGGCTAAAGGCGATCGGATACCAGAAGGGCGCAAGAGCGTCCCAATCTGATTCGGTAAACGTACATCCTCGTGGATAAACCGTTCGATGAGCTGTACTAACCATGTCAACTACGACTCCTTACAACAACGTGTGGCGCACGACACGCTAAGGTATGCGGTATACATAGTCCAATGACAGGGCAGTGAGTTGCAGTCACGCTTGTTACCGAACAAACAATTGTGATCGAACCTTTGGTTGCTGCTTCGATCGGCCGCAAGGGAATAGTGACGAAGAAAGGAGCGGTCAGGAGTCAGGAGTCAGTGGTCAGCAAAAAGCTGATAGCTGATGGCTGACCGCTGATAGCTGCTACAACGTGCTGTTCTTTAACCTCTACATACGAGCCACACCGTCCTGCCGTGCGGCCTGCTGCACAGCGGCAGAAACAGCGGTCGCTACGCGCTCATCAAAAACGGACGGGATAATAAACTCGCGATTCAGATCGGACGGTTTGATCAGCGAGGCGATTGCCTGTGCCGCTTCCAAATACATATTGATCGTAAAGGTGGACGCACGGCAGTCTAAGGCACCGCGAAACACACCTGGAAACGCCAGTACGTTATTGATCTGGTTGGGATAGTCACTGCGTCCAGTGGCCATAATAGCGACATCCTGCATCACCAACTCGGGCTGAATTTCGGGAATTGGGTTTGCCATCGCAAAGACGATCGGGTCTTTTGCCATCGATCGCACCATTTCCGGTGTCACCACTCCTGGCGCACTGACACCCAAGAAAATATCACTATCTTTCATGGCATCGGCCAGTTTGCCACCCTTCTCAATCGCAAATTCCTGCTTTTGCGTGGTCAAATCTGGGCGATCGAGCGACAGAATACCTTTAGAGTCGCACATGGCGATATGTTCCGCGCCTGCTTTACGAAGGAGACGAGCGATCGCCACGCCCGCCGCTCCAGCACCATTAATGACAATCTTCACCTCTGCCATCGACTTGCTCACAAGCTTCAACGCGTTGATCAATGCTGCCAGCGTCACAATCGCTGTTCCATGCTGATCGTCGTGGAAGACCGGAATATTTAGTTCGCGCTGCAAACGCGCTTCAATCTCAAAGCAGCGGGGAGCGGCAATATCTTCCAAATTGATGCCACCGAAAACAGGCGCGATATTTTTGACCGTTTCCACGATTGCATCCGTGTCTTGCGTTGCCAAGCAAATGGGGAATGCATCCAAACCACCAAATTCTTTGAACAGCATGGCTTTCCCTTCCATCACGGGCAAAGCCGCTTCGGGGCCAAGATTGCCCAACCCCAGCACGGCACTACCATCGGTGACGATCGCTACGGTATTTTGCTTAATCGTGAGGGTATACGCTTTTTCGGGATCTTCGGCGATCGCGGTACAAATCCGCCCGACACCTGGCGTATAGGCCATTGCCAAATCTGCTTGACCCCGCAGCGGAATACGGCTCTCTACAGTGATCTTGCCACCCCGATGCAAATCAAAGGTGCGATCGTACACGTTCAACACTTTAATGTCTGGCAAGGCCTTGACCGCTTTCACAATGGTCTCGGCATGTTCGGTGCTGGCAGCGTCGATCGTAATGTCCCGAAGCGACAGTTGGCGGGTCTGCTCAATCAAATCAATCTGACCCATGTTGCCGCCTAAGCTAGAGACCGCCTTGGTCACCGATGCCAACATGCCCGGTCGGTTTGGCACCTGAAAACGGATGGTCAGACTAAAGCTGGAGTTAGGAGTGAGGTTAGTCATGCGCGTTGGGGATGGCAATTGTAGAGTGTCGATTTGAAACGTAGCGATTTGAAACGGGTCTCAAGCATCAGGCTAAAGAGCGAAGGAGATTTCTAGTCAACAAAATACCCGTAGGGGCAGATTTGATCATAAAGTTAACGGCTAGAAGACAAAACTCTGGCAAAACCTGCCCGTCCCTAACGGTAATTTTTTCTGGAAATCTCCTAAGCCATTCAATGCGTCCCTAGCTTAGCAGAGCCGATCGAAGCTAGCTTAAAGGAATGTTTGACCCGCAATTGTACCAAGTCACACCAACTGCTTTGATGTAGTCATCATGAAATATTCGTCTCTATGCCCAGTCTCTACGCCGAAATTGAAATCAACGTCTCTCGGCGACGGGTCTGGCAAGCGCTGGTGCGTAAAGACCAATGGCTGTACTGGAATACCTATCTTTATGACTGCGATCCAAGCCAAGCGTTCAAGCAAGGAAAAGACGTTGACCTCTCGCTAAGACGCCTTCCGGGTGAAGAAGAAACCGCCTTTCAGCCAATCGTAACGCTGCTGCAACCAGAAGTCTGCTTAAAGTGGGTGTCAGCGATCCCCGGCTTCGTAAACGAGCATGTCTTCCAGCTTCAGGAAACCGGACGCGATCGCACGAAGTACATTCACCAGGAAAACTTCTCTGGGTTGCTCACCCGTGGCGTTTTCCCATTTATCCGTCAAGATGAACAACAAGGCATGCGCCGCATGGCACGGGAGATAAAGCGATATGTGGAGGGAGAGTGAAGGGGCAGGGGAAGAGTTTTGAGTTTTGAGTTGAAAGAGAGGAGTGAGGTGAGAGGTGTGAAGAGAGTTTAGCCTTTAGCCTTTAGCCTTCAGCCTTTCCCTTTTCCCTTCATCCCGATCGCTTGCCGATCACCGCTCGAATGCCCTGCGCGACGTTGAGAAAGGCTTCGTCGCGATCGTCCCATTTGGTCACAGGCTTGGCGTTTTTAGGTAGCGCCTGTAGCTTGCCGAAAGGTGCACCTGTCCAGTCACAGGGTTTCAGAATAATCGGGATAACGGTCGCTTCTCCAGCTTCATGGCGTTTCATGGCTTGCTCTAGCTCAAGGTCGTAACAGTAGTCAGACGCAAGAAAGTTGGCGCTGACCAGTAACAGAATGACGCTGGCTGAGTTGAGGTGCGAATCGATCGCGCCTGCCCAATCGCTTCCAGCCGTAATTTCGCGATCGTGCCAGGCAGCAATAATCCCCTGTCGCTTCAACATGCTCAGGTGAATGGCCAATTCATCCCGTAGCTCTTCATCTCGGTGAGAGTACGAGAAAAAGACGTCCGTGGGCACTGGCGGACGAGCAGATACCTGACTGGCAGCAAGTGATCGTTCTACCACCACATTCTCTGTTGGAATCGGTACTGGAGTGACGGCCGGTGCGCTGAGCAGAAACGCTTGTGCCGTCTGGAGTGCTGCCGCCAGTTCTTCATGATTGCGGGCTTTGACCGTAATTTTTCTGCCATCGACTTCTAAGGTCATTTCGATCGCAGCACTACCCACCACTGCATCCAGCGCACCGAGAACAGCTGGTGCTTGGGCAGGAGCAACCCGCGCCGTTAATAGTCCACTGAGAAAGCCACCAAAGGCTTTGCTACCTGTGGGCGGTGTAGGATCGACCACGCGATCGACCTGCTCTACGGCATCAAATTCACGCAATTGCCGCTGTAAATTTTGAGTTTTAGCTTCTAGTTCTTCGCTGTCTAGCGCTGGATCGACTAGGTTAAAGGTAATGTGTACAGTCAAGATCGATTCCTGGAGAAGGCAGAGGATAGCTTCGAGTTTTTCTCTAGAAGGAGAGAACTCTAAAGAGCGATACCTTCTGAAGGTTCGCAGCCATATTCTACATCAAGCTCTTTATGGAGCTTTGCTTAATGGAGGGTTCAAGCAGAATGCGACTTCGTAGCATGACCAGAGAATCGAAAACAAAATTTACAAATTTGAGCTAAAATTTACAAACAGCAATGTTGTAAAAAATCTAACCATCAATTTTTAACTGGCAGCATAATTTAAATCAAACTTGATATAAAGGCGTTTAACCCTCACTGATTTAATTTTCTTATAGACGACACGGCAAACTCTGACTCTGAAATGATTGCAGTGTCCTTCACAATTTGTTACAACGTAGTGAGACAACCCTCGGGACGAAAGACCGCATGATTGGTGGCTTCACTGCACCCCCTACCGGCACCGACTTTGGCGAACGTATGCTCAACAAAGTCCTCAGCCAATCAATCCGTCATCTGTTCTCCCAATGCGAGTCAGTTGATGTTGCCATTCGCTGTTCTCCTTCTAGCAAGCTGCTACAGGGGAGCGTTGACAACTTTAAGATGAGCGGTAGCCGTTTGGTCATCCGCAAGGACTTTTTTGTCGAATCGATGTCGTTTGAAACCGATGCGGTCTCGATCGACTTTGGCTCTGTTTTGAGCGGTAAAGTGCGTCTAAGGCAGCCAACACAGGCGATCGCGCAAGTTGTCCTCACTGAAGACGGCATCAACCAGGCATTTACAGCAGAATTGGTGCAAAAACGCCTCCAGAACATTGACACGCCTGAACTCACTAACTTGTCAGGTGGCGAGCCTGTTTCTTTTACAGATATCAATCTTCAGTTGCTGCCTGATAGCCGGATCAAGATTTTTGCTAAGGCTGAGCTTCCTAATGGCACCATACCGATTAGCCTTTTGGCGACTTTAGCAGTCGAGCGTCGTCGTCGAATCTCGTTTCAAAACCCGCAGTTTAACGCAGATGCTGTATTAGAGGAAGTGAGAGGCGTTTCAAAGGTGCTGACGATGGCCTTTGCAGAGATCCTCGACAATATGGTGGATCTCGATCGCTTTGACTTAGATGGTGTGACCATGCGTATCAACCGTCTGGAGACACAGGGAAAGCAGCTTATTTTCAGCGGCTATGCCCAGATTGAGCACTTTCCAGGCAGCAAATAGCGCAAGCACGATCGTTACAGAGCAATCGCATAAGAGATTTCTAGCAAACAAAACACCCATAATGGCAGGTTTGATCACAAGGTTAACGGCTAGAGGGCAAGACTTTGGCAACACCTGCCCCTACCCAACGGTAAATTTTTTCTTGAAATCTCCTTAGAAGGGGCTTGGCAGTGCCAAGCCCCTTTTTTTAGTAAGCAATTTCGGCAAGCCAGGAGATCGCAATCCCCAAGATTGAGCCAGCAATAACTTGAACGGGTGTATGACCGAGCAATTCTTTCAGGCGATCTTCATTAAATTGCTGGTCTTCCTGAAAAAACTCGTCAATGATTTGGTTCAAAATCCGTGCTTGCTTGCCAGCCGCTTGACGCACCCCAGCCGCGTCGTACATCACAATCACAGCAAAAATGATCGCGATCGCAAACTGCGAACTTGCCCAACCAGCTGTTTGCCCAACGCCCGTCGCCAGTGCGGCTACCAGCGCTGAATGAGCACTGGGCATCCCACCTGTTTCAACCAGCACCCGCAGATTGACTTTGTGGTGTTTGGCAAACTCAATGACTAGTTTCAGGGCTTGAGCCAATAAACAAGCTACAAGCGCAACCAGCAGTACCTGGTTATGGATAATGTCGCCAAAGTCCTGCATGTGTTTTGCGTTGAAGGGGGAGAATAAAAGGAAGGGATGAAGGATAAAGGATAATGCAGCGTATTCGTTTTTTAGCCCTTAGCCTTTAACCTTGCAATCAGTGGGTACGAGCGGTGATGAAGTCAGCGATCGCCGTCAGTGGTTTGGCGCGATCGCCAAAGTCAGCCAGTTGTGCTTTAGCCTTCTGGACTAACGACTGTGCTTGACTTTTAGACTCCTCTAAACCCCAAACACTAGGATACGTTGCCTTCTGCGCTCGCAGGTCTTTCCCAGCCGTTTTGCCTAGCTCTTCCTGAGTGGCAGTAATGTCCAAAATATCATCCACGATTTGAAACGCGAGCCCAATATGTTGGGCATAGCGAGAGAGTCGCTGCAAATCGACATCAGAAATGCCTGCCAGAATGCCACCCGATGTTACCGATGCTTCGAGCAGTGCTGCTGTTTTGTGGTTATGGATGAAGTTGAGGGTTTCCAGGCAAATAGCGGTATTGCCTTCCGATTCCAGATCAACCACCTGCCCGCCGACGAGCCCGGCTGCGCCAACGGCACGACCGAGAATAGCGACAATCCGCAAGAGGCGATCGTTCGGTACATTCTTAGTCTCCATTGCCACATGCTCAAACGCGTAGGCAAGCAAACCATCACCTGCCAGGATGGCGATATCTTCACCATACACCTTGTGGTTGGTCAACTTACCACGACGATAATCATCGTTATCCATGGCGGGTAGATCGTCATGGATCAACGACATTGTATGAATCATTTCCAACGCACAGGCCGTTGGCATGGCCATGTCGATCGTGCCACCAATCAATTCACACGTGGCTAGACAGAGAATCGGACGCAGCCGCTTGCCGCCTGCCAGCAGCGAGTAGCGCATAGCATCGTAAATTTTCTCTGGATAGATCACTGGGAGGGAACGATCGAGCGCCACTTCTACGAGAGTTTGTCGTTCTTGTAGATAGGCTGCCAGATCAAAATGGAGTTCCTTCTGGGACGTGTGCATTTTGTCTGATAAAACCATTTCTCTATCTCCCTCCCCGTTGTCACTTTAGTTACACCACAATCACACCGACCGATCGCGATCCCTCAATCATTCGTTATCCCTCAATCATTCTACGGAGGTTTCTGCACTCATGAGACATTGAGTTCTTTGACTCCTTTCGGCGCAGGCAGAGAAAAGGCTTTGAACTTTAGATGTCAGCGTGCTCAGAGCCGAGCGAATGGCTACCGTGCGTGATAGCTGAGCACCGTATTTTGCAGCAGCATGGCAACCGTCATCGGGCCGACACCACCCGGTACGGGCGTAATCATCTTCGCTACAGATTGAGCAGAGGCAAAGTTAACATCCCCTACCAGGCGAGATTTGCCACTGGCATCGGTAATCCGGTTCATACCGACATCAATCACGATCGCCCCTGGTTTCACCATATCCGCCGTAATGAGCTCTGGGCGACCGACTGCGACCACAAGAATATCAGCCATCCGAGCGATCGCGCCAAGATCGGGAGTGCGAGAATGGGCGATCGTGACCGTTGCATCTGCTTCCAGCAACATTAGTGCCTGCGGTTTGCCCACTAGAATGCTGCGTCCAATCACCACCGCGTGTTGCCCTATGGGGTTGACCTCATACGCCTCTAGCAGCCGCATGACGCCCGCAGGCGTACAGCTTCGTAGACCAGGCTCACCTCGCACCAAACGTCCCAGGTTCACCGGATGAAGCCCATCAGCATCTTTGTCGGGGTCAATCTGATTCAGTAGGGCGACAGCATCCAGATGCTCCGGTAAGGGCAACTGCACGAGAATACCATCGACCTGATCGTCCACATTCAGCGCTGCGATCGCCTGCGTTAACTCAGCCTGGGTTGCCGTTGCCGGAAAATGCTGACCAAAGGACGCAATCCCCACATTGGCACAGGCGCGTTCTTTGTTGCGGACATAAGCAGCGCTGGCAGGGTTATCCCCAACCATCAATACCGCCAGACCAGGGGGGCGCCCTTTTGGGGCTTGTAAGGCTTGAACCTGCTGCGTCAGATCGGTTTGAATGGAGTTCGCTAGGGCTTTGCCGTCAAGCAGGAGAGCAGTAGAAGACATGCGTCAGAATGAAGGCAGCGATCGCTACCGCACAAATGGTCAAACCTTAACGTCTGTGCTAACACAGCGTTAGGCTGTTCACAAGTGTCGCAGATCCAGCGTCCCTTTTTGTCAATCTTCAGAGGATAGAAGTGCGATGTGGTTAGCAAAAGCTCACACTCAATGGTCAGTCGTTACTCTGTTAGCGATGACGATCATCGGCTGTGCTCCACTCAGTGGGTCGAAACCAGACAGCGTTATGCAGCCCGTCGGGTTTGCGATCGACGCGAGCACCATTGCTACGGTCAAACAAACGTCTCAGATGAATGCCATTGTCCAAATCAAAGGTAGGGTCAGCAACCGTGCTCCGCTCCTTGGTAAAACGGCCTATGAGCTTCAAGACCCGACCGGAAGTATCTGGGTGCTGACCACTGACCCAATCCCAACCATTGGGGATGAGATTGTACTGAAAGGCAAACTCCTTTATCGCAGCATTCAACTGAATGGTAAAGAACAGGGATCGCTTTACATTGAGCAGCAGCAACAGCTGCAGCGGAAACCGGCACTGAAAAGCGATCACGCGGGGATGAAGGATGAAGGATGAAACGAGTCAAGAGCAACGCCATAGAGTTGCGATCGCTATCCTGCACCAAGACGGCAAATTTTTGCTCCAACTCCGCGATGACATTCCTGGTATTTTCTATCCAGGCCATTGGGCACTTTTTGGGGGGCATATTGAGCCAGGTGAAAGCCCTGATGAAGCCATGCAGCGGGAGTTGCGGGAAGAAATTGGCTATGCCCCAGCCACGTTAAACCAGTTTGCTTTATATGAAGACACTCAAGTGGTTCGCTATGTTTACCACGGCGAGCTGGATGTGGATGTTAGTCAGCTCGTGCTGCATGAGGGATGGGATATGGCGTTGGCAACCTCTGAAGAAATTGGTCAAGGCGATCGCTACTCACAGCAAGCTAAGCAGAGACGGCCTTTAGGCAAACCCCATCAACGCATCTTGCTAGACTTTATGGCGCGTAGCGGCTAAAAGCAAATGGCGACTGTATGGGTACTTTCGCTCTGGAGAGAGGCTAAAGCACTGGCTCAAAAACAAACGACCAAGCAACAAGATTCGAACGAGTAAGGGTTTTGTTAGAACTCACCTAAAGCCCCAGTATGATGGCGAAAAGATAAGCAACGCAGAGGTACTTAGCGTGAATATGGGCACTCTCAGAGAATACAAAAGAGGCAATCAGAAAAAAGGACCGTAGTCACCTGGCGGCGTTTTTTCTGCGTGTCATCAGTGACAATAGAATGTTATTAACGTGCTGAATTAACATGCCAATAGAGGAATTGCATATCCCAGAACCTCAGTGCCTCAATCAATCCATAGTTTTTACAGCAAGTCTTCTGGAAACGACTCATGCCCGTGTGAATCCCATCTTTAGGTATAAACTGATACTCTCAACTTTTAAGGTTTTCCTCCCTCTTGCCGAATGGTCTATGACACATACTTTCGGCAGTGGAAACTCCGGTACCTTAGTGAAGTGATGAACCTAATTCCTAAACTAGGCTGCTGAATTGCCAATGGACGCTTCGATTCTATTAGTCGGAGGTGATGACTTTCTAGCAACACTTCTGGTTCGTATCCGTAACTTAGTCAGTTGCACAGTAGAGATCGCACCGAATCCTAGCGAGGCGATGCCGCTGATCCAGGCGCAGCAGCCAGATCTTGTCATTCTGCAAGGAAATCAGCCTGGTGGGTTAGAGCTTTGTCGCCAAATCAAAGAGCAAACTCGCCTCGCCTGGATTTATTGCATTCTGCTGGACTACCCAACCCAAATGCTGGCAGAGGCATGGCGCGATCGCTTCTGGGAGATGGAGTGCCGAGCGGAAGCGTTAGAAAGTGGTGCCGATGCCTACCTATGGTGCCCCAAAAATGATGCGAAAGGCGAAGCGCTCGACATTGACGTCATTTTTCAGCAAGATCGCTTACTCAGCTCTCAGATTGCCTCTGGGCTGCGCACGGTAAAGAATCACCGCGAACTGATGCGGACAAACGACATTTTGTCTGCGATCGCCCTTTCAGACCCACTGACCGAGCTGAACAATCGCCGCGCACTGGATTGGGAACTCCCCCGTCAGGTGCAGAATGCCCGTTCACGCTCTGAGCAAATGAGCGCCCTGATGCTCGATGTTGATTACTTCAAAAATATCAACGATACGTATGGTCATCCCGTTGGCGATCGCGCCCTGCAGCTAATCTCAGGTCGCCTACGGCACAACCTCCGGTTTCGCGATACGCTATTTCGCTACGGTGGCGAAGAGTTTGTCATTCTTTTGAGTAATACGGATGAACAAGAAGCGCTGCTGGTGGGTCGTCGACTCTGCCGCTTAATTAGTGACCAGACCTTTGCGATCGACGAGACCCTCAGTCTTGACATGACCATTAGCGCGGGGGCGTCCTCTCTTAAAGAGAGTGACGACTCGAAGGGTGCCAGTCTCTTGAAGCGTGCCGATCAAAATCTACTCAAAGCAAAAGCCGCCGGACGAAACCGGGTGATCGGCGGCGAGGATGAAGAACCAGAATTAGTAAAACATTAAAATTTAAACATTAAAAGCCTCGCCAGGTTCTTAGGACTTGTTAAAAAATAACTGCACACTTTTGGCTTAGCTATCGGCTATCAGCTATCAGCTATCAGCTTTTCTCTGATTGCTGACCGCTACGGTCAATGACATTCTGTCTTTACAGTCGCTTACCTTTTTGGTGGCATCCATGCTGCAACTCGGAACCATTTTTTAACGGTTCATTGCCTTTATACGCCTTCTTTCACTGGGAAGCGATCGATCAGTCGAATCGCACGGTTAGCGTTAGTCTTGAGCTCATTCGGTGCATGAGGCACATGCGGAATCTGCGAGAGAAAATCCAGAGTGCGACGCAGAATACGGACGACATCACCTTCATCAAGGCTGGTATTGGCGCACAGTTCTGTCCATTCTATGCCTAGTGCCCATTGTTCCACCAAACCCACAAGCTCGTACTCTAACCAGACCGGGAGCACAACCTGATATTTACGCTGGAACTGAAACAGACGACGACGAATGCCTCGCAACCCACCCAAGGCTTCTTCGACTTCACCTGAAAGGTCATAACGAGTCCAACTATCCGGTCGCGAGACTTCAGTGACCAGTGCAGCACACGCGGTTGCCAAATGGTGTGGATCGAGAGGGTCAAGTTCTCCAGACATCAGCGCCAAACCGAGCCACAACTCGTTATCGCCTCGAATGGCAGCGGTTGCCTGTCCTAGCGGCGTTGGTATCAACCCGTCCAGGCAGCCAAAGTGTTGCAGGATTTCAATTAAGTCGAGAAATTCTCGCCAGTGCTGCTGTGACTGCCGATCGAGCTTGTCTTGACGATCGGCCAGTTCCGTCTGCACAGCCGTAAGGCGCTTTTGTCGCTTGAGAATCGTCACGCGGTTGCCCCAGCGGTTGACTGGATGAAACTCGATCTGCTGCTGCACGCCTTCCATCCGTTGGAGTTGCTCGTACACTTCAGGGGCTTCGTCTACAGGCGAGGGCACAGAGGGAATCTGACGAGCGATCGTGGCGGTTTGGTCATTGCCCAGCTTCATCTGCCCTGGTTTGAGCGGCATTTCTGGCGGTGGAGCCAAATGATCAACGCCACTTAACCGGGGAATTTCGCCCCGCAAACCGACGACATCCTTGACGGTAACCACGTACCAACGATTGTCCTGCCCTAAGCAAATCAGGTAAGGAAACTGACCAGAACCAGGAACTTTCATGACTAAAGCGGCAGGGAGCGGTTGAGCGACAGGCACATTGGCACCTTTAAGGCTCAAAACAGTGCCCGCGATCGCAAACGACAGGGCTACTGGTAAATCACCCGCCCGCATTTCCGTTGCCTGGTCTTGCAAAAGCTTGAGCAAGCGACGTTCTTCCTTCAACCGCTCTTGCAGTTTTTCGTACTGCGCCAGCAAATCCCAGTCCACCCCTTCCAGTTGCGCTCTCAGTTGGGCAAGCTCGGCTTCCAGATGGGCGATCGCCTCCTGTTGAGGACGCAAATAGAGCGTCGATAGATACTGCCCAAAGCTGCGCTCCACCAACTCTTTCGCTTCGTCCAGCGTATGGGTTTGCAGCAAGTTAAGCACCATGCCATAGCTCGGTGTGAACTGGCTGACCAGTGGATCAGCCCCGACTGTGGTCAAATAGGCCGCTTCCCGCGCCCCTTCAAACGGCGTTTGCACCGTGACTACATGCCCCTGGCTATCCATACCGCGCCGTCCGGCTCGTCCCGCCATTTGCAAAAACTCAGACGCATTCAACAAGCGATGCCCCAGATCAGTACGCTTGGACAGGCTGGAAATAACCGTTGTTCGGGCAGGCATGTTAATTCCTGCGGCCAGCGTTTCTGTAGCAAACACGACTTTGATCAGACCCTGCTGGAAGAGTTCTTCCACCAACCCTTTCCAGGCAGGCAAAATGCCCGCGTGGTGCGCTGCAATGCCCTGATACAGTGGTTCGATTTGCCCCACTCGTCCGGCTTCGGGATTTAATGCCAAAAATTCATCGATCTGGGTACGCAACTGAGCGGCTTCGGCCTCATTCACCATTGACAAAGGGGCATCGCTGACGGCTGCGACTGCCTGGTCACAGCCCCGCCGACTGAAAATGAAATAGATGGCAGGCAGCATATCTTTTTGCCGCAGCTGGCTCAATACAAAGGCCAAATTGGGGCTTTCCTGACGCGGCCCTCGTTTGTTACCACCCGGAGCACCTTTAGCACCCTTGAGCTTGAGGCGGGGATTAATGCGTTTCTGGCTATCGTCAAGTAAGGGAAAGAGCCCCTTGGGGTTACAGAAGTGAAACTCTAAGGGGACGGGTCGAAAATCAGAATAAATCAGTTCGGTCGGGCCGTGGACTTTATGAATCCAATCTGTTAGCTGATCGCTATTGGCCACCGTGGCGGACAATGCCACCAGTTGAATTTCGGGCGGACAGTAGATGATCGATTCTTCCCAGACGGTACCGCGCTGGCGATCGTTCATATAGTGGCATTCGTCCAGTACTACCGCTTCGACGCCTGTGAGGGAGGCACCGACTTCGCCGATCGGCGTGCCATAGAGCATGTTACGAAAGATTTCAGTGGTCATGACCAGAATCGGCGCATCACGGTTCACTGAGACATCTCCTGTCAGTAACCCTACTGTATCGGTACCAAAGAGTTCACGAAAGTCACGCAGTTTCTGGTTCGATAGCGCTTTGAGCGGCGTTGTATACAAGACCCGTCGCCCCCGCTTGAGCGCTCGATGGATGGCATACTCCCCAATGAGCGTTTTGCCGGAACCCGTTGGGGCACAGACGACAACCGATCGACCCGCTTCTAATGCGACGATTGCCTGCTTTTGAAACGCATCTAACTCGAAGGGAAACAGAGTCTTCAGGTCTAGCCCTGACGCTAAAGGGGAAACAGTCACGCCCAAAAATCCTAACCGTAGTGAAAACCAATCAACCGTCGTTTTACGATCGTCCGTTCATCATATATCCTGATTTTAGACTGACCACCTTATAGTCTTTATTGGCCGAGGCTCTCCTGTAGTTAAAAGCTCGTACTTACGGTCTCTACACTCTAAAGTCTGTACTCAGTAGCACACTAAATCTATCGTTAAGCTTCCTACAGGAAGTAAGGTAGTCTTTTTGAAGCGGGCTATAATAGCAAAGGGTGATTGAGCCCTCCATCAAACATGATGTACTGCTTCTGTTCCAGAGATAGCAGTTTAGACTGGCTAAATCGTCTAGATTAAAACAATCATGCACATTGTCGCTGTTCGGCATCAAGCATGTCACGTACAAAACTATGTGGGTAAGCCTAATTTGAGTTTATCTATACACAACGTTGTGTTAGACATTCAGCTCAAGCGGAGGAACCAGTTTCATTGGGGCTAATCTCGGTTTTTCTGAGAGAGACACCTTCCAGTCTTAGCCCGTCAGCTAACTCCGTCGGCAATGGGAGGAGTAACCCAAAACTATTGCTTGCCAAGCTATGGTTATTGGAGTCTCCTGATAGGTACCGCTTCAGCGCTAGACAGCGTGATCGTATCTGTTACCTGACCCACCTCTCGCAAACCCTATTCCCTGAGAGGTTCAACCGTGAATATTTTGTCTATGCTCGCACGTCTGCAAGACGGGCTAGGTTGCCCTGACCTCACCAAGCAAATGGTGCTGATACCAGCACGATCATCTGAGCCACGATCGCCGAAAGCAATTAATCTCCTTGTGGGTTACAACGGCTCCCCTCGCAGCCAGACGGCTCTGGATTTGACCTTATGGATTGCCCACCGAACCCGTTTGGCAACAGGTAAACAGGTCACCGTTCAAGTCGTCTACGTGCTGGATATGGAGAACGAGTGTCAGCCTCTTTCCTCATTGCCCCATCATCTTGTTGCCACAGCGGGTAGTGACCAGATGCTTTATCCCAGCGCGATCGGCAACGGCTATCGCCACGTCGAGACAGGTCATCGCTCTACCAGTGCCGTGGCTGAACTGCCCATTCGCTCTACGTCTTGTCAGTTGAACCAGTTTGACCAGGCAGACTTAATTCTCTGGCAAGCTCGCCATATGGCAGATGAGTGGCGTGGGTCACTTAAAACCCATCTCCGGTTTGGATCGGTTGCAACAGAGCTGCGTCGTGTGGCTCAAGCAGAGTCGGCAGAGCTGCTGCTATTGGGCTGTGATGCTGCAACTCATCCCCTGGTAGAGCAATTGGCGATCGACTTTCCCTGTGCGGTGCTCGGCATTCCGCCCGCAACGCCGATCAGTTAGGTAAGCCAGACGCTTAGCTATCTTTAAAAGGACGCCAAGATTAGGTATCTTGGCGTCCTTTGGATGTGTCTCAATCACCCCGTCGAGCGCGATCGATTTCACGTTGCAGTGCTTCAATCTGGCGACGCAGTGCATCGACCTCGGCTTGGGAAGACTGGGATTGAGTTGCGGCAGGTGCTGAAGGCACCTCTACCGACCCTTCAGCACCTGCACGGGGATAGTTGCCCTGCCGAATCTGTTGGTACTCGCTCGAAACTGACCACTCACGCAAAAAATGCACTCGCTCTACTGTAAAGGGATGAGTCAGGAAGATGCCTGTAGAAAGATTATTGTAAAGGAAGAATTTGTAAACCTGGTTCAGACCATCTTGATCAAGCTCTTGGTAGCGCTCGGATTGTCGAATAAATTCATCCAGGCTAATTTCGTGGGCATGTTTGGTGCTACCACCCGCCATTTTCATCATGCTTTTCAGCACTGGATTCAGATCATCGGTCACTAGCAGCGCAGCGCGATCGGCCGACAGTTCAGCTTTGCGCTTCCACTCAGCAAACGCCAGCAGCAGACCCGTTGTCACCAGATTACTTAGCCCAAACGTGCGCTCTGCCAGCCCCGAAATAATCTGGTTCACCCAAAGCGCCATTCGCACCAGCGTTGTGTGACCACACTTAATATGTCCCAGTTCATGAGCCATCACGGTACGTAGTTCGTGGTCATCCAGCAAATCGAGCAAACCACTGTTGATGACCATACTGGGAAACTCTTGCCCCAAAGCCAACGCATTCACAAATGGATCTTGGGAAATAAACAGCACCGGTTCTGGAGAAACATCCAGATCACGCACACATTCCCGAAAGATTTGGTAAATGTTTGCATATTGGCGTGGTCCCACTTGAATACTGTTGCCCATTTGATACACAAACTGCGGGCGTTCAGACAGGAACTCAACAAAGGTTCGTGCCACCAGATCGAAGCCAGGGACTCTGCGTAACGCTTGCTCGGCTTGACGATCGAGCGGATGACGAAAAGCTTCGCTTGAGATTCCGGTATAGGTAGGCATGGTGAGGGGGGTAAGGGAAGGGGAGTTTTGAGTTTTGAATTTTGAGTTTTGAATTTTGAGTTAGATTTAATCGCTGACCGCTGACCGCTGACCGCTAACCGCTGACCGCGCGGCATAGATCCTGTTCTTTTGTATCCTATTAGCCTGTTTAATTGCATCGACTCACCCATAATCATCGAAACCAACAAGCTCAAACTGTCTATCCGCAAAGGCTATGACTGGATCGCGTTTTTCTCTCTCGGTCGTTCTATCTGTCATGATCGCAATGATGGCCCTGCTGCTAGGACAATCAGCGGCTACCCAGGCCTCTCCATTTCAAGACGGCAACATGTCTCTGGGAGACACCCTTCGACAACCGAACACCTTGATTAAGCGATCAAATGTGGCATCGGGTGATTCAAAGCGGCAGTGGTTGCTTGACTCTAGGGAAGCAGCCGGTCTTGGTGCAGTTGTGGGGCTGTTTGCGATCGTCATCTTTTATAAAGCTCGTCAAATGCGTGCTGTTGCGCCTGAGGAAGCCGAGCTTTTGAGCAAGCATCCACAGCTTGAACATCCAGAGATAACGCTAACCGTAGTGCCTAGAGAAGCATTGCCGTCTGCGTTTGATTCAGACTTGCAGCTGGCGCGTTAGGGGTTGGGCAAAGGCGAGTTGTTGCGGTAAAGTTTTCCTCCGGTTTTCTCCTTGGTTGTGTGCGGAACAGACCTTCTGACAAGTAATTGTCAGGGGTCTTTTTATTTTTGGTGTGGAGGGATGGGTGTAGGGTGTAAGAAAGGATGAAGAGGAAGGGACAAGGGATGAAGCTGCTTAGCCGTAAACGACTGGCAATGCCATGGCTCTGCTTGATGATGGTGTTGCTCAGCAGCCAGAGTGGATGGGCGTTTCCCCATCCCGATCGCGCCAAACGGGGCATGGTGGTTTCAGCACACCCCCTGGCGAGTGAAGCCGGTTTGACCGTGCTACAACAGGGTGGCAATGCGATCGATGCTGCAGTCGCTACAACGCTGGCAATTTCAGTGGTAGAGCCAGCGTCGGCAGGTTTAGGTGGGGGCGGCTTTTTGCTCCTTCGGTTGGGCAAAACGGGCGAAGTAAAGGCACTCGATTTTCGTGAACGGGCCCCTTTAGGAGCAACGCGCACGATGTATCTGGATGCTCAAGGCAAGGTGCGCCCCAACGCCAGCACCGATGGGTATCTGGCAGTGGGTGTGCCTGGTACGGTTGCGGGACTGTATGAAGTGCAGCATCGCTATGGCAAACTGCCCTGGAAGGCCGTGGTGGCACCCGCGACCCAATTAGCGGCAAAAGGCTTTTGGGTCAGTTGGCGGTTAGCAGACGCGATCGCCCAGCAAAAAACGCTGCAGCAGAATCCCGCTGCCCGTAAGATTTTTACCCGCAATGGCACGCCTCTGCAAGCGGGCGATCAGCTGGTACAGAGCGATCTGGCAAAAACGCTTCAAGCACTGGCAAACAATCCACAAAGTTTCTATACAGGCAGTCTGGCGGGGACGATCGCTCGCGATATAGCTACAAACAAAGGCTTGATCACCCTCGCAGACCTGAAACGCTACCGCCCCATCTGGCGCGACCCTGTCTGCGGCAACTTTCGAGCCACACGCATTTGCTCCATGCCACCGCCATCCTCCGGTGGTGTTCATCTGCTAGAAATCCTTAACATCCTGGGTGATACTGATCTCAAAGCGATGGGCTGGCATAACGTCGATGCGCTGCACTTAATCGTGGAAGCGATGCGAATTGCCTACGCCGATCGCGCGGTATATTTGGGCGACCCTGACTTCGTGAAAGTCCCAGTTGCCAAGCTGATCAGCCCGGCCTATGCTAAACAGCGCCGACAGGAGATTGATCTGCAAAAAGCCCGACCTTCTAGCGAAGTACGAGCGGGTACTCCAGAAATGCTCAAACGCCTGGGTAAAGAGTCTAATGACACCAGCCACCTGAGCGTGGTGGATAGTGCTGGCAATGCTGTGAGTCTGACGTTTACAGTAAACCTGGGTTTTGGTGCTGGCGTCGTGGTTCCTGGTACTGGCATTATTCTCAACAACGAAATGGACGACTTTGCGATCGCCCCTGGTGTGCCCAATGCGTTTGGCTTAGTGGGTGGCGATGCCAACGCGATCGCTCCTGGCAAAACGCCACTGTCCAGCATGACACCGACGATCGTCACCGAAAAAGATCAACTACGACTGGTTGCGGGCGCTCCTGGTGGAAGCACGATCATTACGACCGTTCTACAAGTCGTGCTGAATGTGTTGGTCTACGGCATGGACGCTAAACGTGCGGTCGCGGCTCCACGTCTGCATCATCAGTGGCTGCCTGATAAACTGATGGTTGAACCGTGGGGCTTTGACCGTTTAACTCTAGAAGATTTGCGCCATCGGGGACATCAGATTGAAGAACGACGTGCCTGGGGGAATGCTGACGCGATCGTGCGATCGCCGGATGGTTCCCTAGAAGGAGCCGCCGATCCACGGGGAGAGGGAGCCGCGTATGGGCTCTGAGGCTATCTTCTACCTGTGTAACCACCTTTGTAAAATTCCAGTAAGAACACGTAGACCTTCCGTAAAACCCTCATAAAGGTGTATCAACTCACGCGGAAGCTCAAGAAGCTGTCTGTAGTGGTAAGTACACCAAACCAAAAGGTCGTTCTCATGTTGGAAGGATTTGTTACGCTCTGGGCTATCCTGTTACTCCTCTTGCCAGGACTTTTCAATCATGGGACGAAGGGGAAAAGCGTAGTGACGCCAAAATCACCCGTAGCCGTTCTGCCATCTACACCCCCTTCTTCTGAAAATATTCAAAAAATTCCGACCCCTGCTTTACTGCCAGGTTTAATTGTCTTTTTTGGAAGTGCGTTGCGAAAAAAGGGGCAGAAGGATAGTTAAATCTCTGCTGGCTCTCAGTTAATCGACGACTCTCAGCAAGCCCTCCCTTAGACGATCGAACACTTCGTTAAGCAGGGTTTGCTCATCACTATTCAGGTTCGCTAACGAGAGCAGCAAGCGTTGATCCATGCGAGTAATGCGGCGAGAAGACAGAATTCGGTCAGTAACGTCTTGAAGCGAGGGAGTTAATACTTGGGCTTGCATGGGTTTGAGGGGCAACTCGATACCATTTAGTATGCGATCGTTCTACAAGCAACCAGGTGATTGAGTAGAGCCCTCCGGCGTGACAATGCTGCAGTTGTAGCGTGATTTGGATCAGTTAACAGTCGTCGTGAAAGCCGCTCGGTTATCCAGAAGGATGCCGACCGCATTCAATACCCGTTGCGCTGCTCCAGTGAAGAACGTGCGATCGAGCGTCTCTGGTGTGTCACTGGGTTGATGGTAATGAGGATTGCGAAAATTGGCCGTATCGCCTACCATTACGGCGCCAATGTTCTTTGCCCAAAACGGGGCGTGATCGCTGCGTAAGACAGCTGGTGTCAGCAAACCCTTAAGTGGAATTGGCACCGTAATCATCGCTGGCAGATTGGACTGTCCTGATGGGTTGGAAGCTGATACCTGGAAGACATTCAGCAGCGGCAAATGCTCCTGGTCACCGACGACGCCTAAAAAGTCGCCACGATCGCCTATTGGATTCACAGGTAACCCTTCTGGATATTTCTGACATCCGGCAGTGTGACAGGCGTAACCCATCATCTCCAAATTGACCACACCCTCAAGCTTCGCCAAGTTTTCAGGGTGCGAGGTAAACGTAAGACTGCCAACTAAGCCAGCTTCTTCGCGATCGAAAAACGCAAGCCACAGGGGGCGATAAGTCGGACGGGCGCCCAGCAACCGGGCAATTTCAAGTGTAGTAGCGATCGCACTGCTGTTGTCATCCGCACCGGGCGAACCGTTCACCGTATCGTAGTGCGCACTCACCAAAATCGCACCAGCATTAGGATTGCTACCAGGACGTTGAGCGAAAACATTGACGCCACCATCAAAGGCTTGCAATTGCGGTTTCCAGCCAAATTCAGTCAGCGTTTTAACCAGATAGCGGCGAGCACGATCGCGATCGACCGTTTGATACCGCTCAAAGTTCAATGCTTCGATGTGCTGGAAGAGACGTGTTGCGCCGATCGGTGGTAGCGGCTGTATGGAAGGGATTGCTTGAGGACTGATAGCCTGTATCGGACTTGGGGTATCAGGAGATGGCTCTGGAAGGGGTTGAGAGGAAGACAAATGACAGCTAGTGATGATGATCAAGGCGATCGCCAGCAAACCTCCCAAAATCCATCGTTTCATCACCATGACCGTTTAACGCTTTTTTGTCTTCATGCTTTATGCTCTATGCCTCACCCTTCCTTAAATGCCTCCATGCTCCACAACAAATACGTTGGAGTATAGACACGCTGTAATCTGCTGCCCCTGTTGAGTCACAGACAGATAGCGAAGTGCATCCTGGATATAGGGGTAAACCCCTTTCCAGTAGAACTGAGAGTAGCTCTGGCGCAAGTCTCCGGGGTTACGGTAGCCAAGCGCTTTGTTGACGCCGGTTTCTTCAAATTCATAGAAAAGCGCCGCGATCTTTTTCAGATAGCGCGGATCGCTGAGTTGTCCAATCAAATCCGCAGCACGTACTAGCCCAGGATAGTTGCTGGTGTCCTGATGGTCTTCAGCCGCAGGGACGGGGAAGCGAGTCAGCTCAATATTACGCTTAATCAGTTCGGCATCAAGTAAGCGATGACCACCAAAGCGTTCGTCGATAAAGAGCTTGCCGCGATCGACATGATACGGCGTGAGGCTGGCATCGGTGGAACCGGGTGGTAAGGCAATCATGGTCTCGGCAATACCCGTGGCACAAATGTTGTCGTGATCGTCCCGACAAACACCCCGAACGTAGCCGATATCATGACAGACCAGGGAAATGATGCCATGCAGCCAATCTTCGGGTGCGACGCCACCTTCACGGATATGCTTGCCGCGCAGAATTTCTTGCCCCACCAGGGTAACCAAAATCGTGTGCTCAATATCGTGATAGAGCGCATCACTATTGGCAATGTTTTCCAACGCCATGCTGCCTGCCCAGGCAATGATATCGGCATAATCGGCTTTCAAATTGCCATAGGTGCGTTTGTAGCCCGCCTTTAGCTGCTGCACAAACGCACCCGTCAGAATTTCGGTTGCGTTAAACATCTTCAAATCCTCCATCCTGTCCGTTGTAACGAACGTTGGATCAGCGTTTCACCCTTCCACTATGCCGCGATCGCCTAACTGCTGGGGTGATAGTGAGGAGCCATCAACGTGATTATGCTGGGGAAAAGCAGTGATTTCGATCGGATACATTGCCAGAGACAACACGATCACACGTCGATGCACTCACCCTTAGCCAACAGGAGTTATGAGGCGAAGCGTTGCTAGATTGCTCTTACCTGGCTGCTTTAGAAGTGTGTTGATAGAACATTCTAGGACTTCGTAAAGCCTGCGATCGCGACTCAAACCGTTGTCTTCAAACAGCCGTAGCGCGATCAATTTGGCCAACCTCCGATGGAGAGAGGTGAATCGTCGCGGCTGTGATGGAATCGGCAATGCTCTCTGGCTTACTAGCTCCAGGAATCGGCAAGACGCTGAGTGATTTTGCCCGCAGCCACGCCAGCACAATGCTGTAAACGGAAACGTTCTTTGCCTTGGCCAGTTGCACGATCGCCTCAATCTCTTTGATCTGCCCAAAGCGCCGACTGCCGCCCAAGGGACTCCAGGGTAAGAACGTTAGTCCTTCGCGATCGCAATACTCCAGCACACCATCTGACTCTGGATCGCGATGCCAGGGGTTGTATTGGTTTTGTACAGAAGCAAGCTCGACCACATCACGGGCGCGCTTGATCTGTTCTACCGAGAAGTTAGAGACACCCACAAGCCGGATAAGACCGTTAACCACAGCTTCTTTGGCTGGCTTGAGTGACTCTTCAATTGAGTAGTCAGGGTCAGGGGCATGGTATTGCCAAAGCCCGATCGGTTGGTCGCCGCCCAACGCCTCAAAGCTGGTACGAATCGTTTCTCGAAGATGGTCGGGGTTACCGTTGCGTGTCCAGGCACCATCCGGCCGCATCAAACCACCTTTCGTCGCGATCATGACGTTGGTAGTGTCACCGCTGTATTGCTGGAGTGCTTTGTAAATCAGCCGTTCGTTGTGGTGCTTATCGGACTCATCCTTGCAATACGAGTCAGCCGTATCGATAAGAGTGACACCGAGATCAAGGGCACGATGGATAGTAGCGATCGCCTGTGCTTCGGGTGGGCGACTGCTGAGCGACATGGGCATACCGCCCAGACCGATCGCGCTTACAGTGATCCCTGTGTTGCCTAACTGTTTTGTTTCCATGTCCTACCTATATGAGTGAACTACGGTTTAGAGAACGCGTTGCTATAGCTTCTCTGCATTCACGATTGCTGTCATTCGCCACAATGCAGAGGCGAAGCAACCATTGCGTTTCTCTAACCGTAGAATCAACTCAAGCATGATCAATCGTCATCCTTCTAGAGGCGTGATACTTAGAGACACGGTACTTAAAGAACGGATATCAGGGGCATCCTGAAGCGACAACTGTGTAGGCGTTTCCAGTCACCGGAATACCCCCAACCACAACGTTGACCTGATAGGGTTCTGCATTTAAGCGAGGTGAGCCTGAGATATTAACGGACTCACCGTCCTTCAGCGTCACCTTCTGATCAAAAACTTTATCAGAGGTGCGATTAGCATACTTAAGGTTCATTTGGATGTTGTAGACTCCCCCATTTTTGGCTCGCACTGTTGCTGCATAGCGGCTAAAGCGGCGTCCATTCGATACAGCAAAATCCGTATTCCAGTTACTGGGGCTCACTGGAGTACTGGCAGCGGACACCTTTTTCTGCACTGAGTAGGCTCCTTTGCCTTCGACCACCCTGAGAAGAGAGCATGTTTGAGCATTGGCAGGTAGACCAAGACAAACCAATGCACCTACTAACGCTGTTTTTCCTAACCAGTTCATCATAAAAACCTCTTTGGTTTAGTAATGCCGCCTCACGATCGAGGCTAATGACTGAAATACAGCGATAACAGTTCCCAAAGCAAGCGTCTTAGGTAAGATTTAAGTCTCATCGGTGGCCTGAAGTGCTCAACTCACTGAATGTTTATCGTCTCGGGTTCGTGTGTCGCTTGGTCTTGCAGCGATTGCCAGCCAGCTTGCCAGAGCGAGCGATCCTTCAGCAGTTGCGCGTTCACCCAAAAGCGCACGGCTGGATCACAAGCTGCCACCATTTCGGCGAACACCCACTGTCCTTGGTTTTTGCGATTAGTTACCTGAAAGTGCTGCCATCCATCAATTTTTTGATGAGCGGTCCACTTGGATTGCACCAGGTGCGGAAACTTTTGTTTACGTGGCATGATGCTATTATCAATTACTTTGCTAGCGGTTCGCCTGGACTGTTAGCCAACGCGCGATCGAATCCCTCTGGAGCCTCGTAGATTTCAAAGACTTTATCCAGGCCGCTGTGCTCAAGCACCATATAAGCTTGCCCGTTGAGGTGACAAAGCGCTAGGCGACCGTTCACAGCACGGACTCGCTTTAACGCCACCACCAGCGCTGACAGGCCAGTGCTGTCCATAAACATGACGTGCTGAAAGTCCACCAGAATGTTTGCAATACCCGCTTCAAGGCTTCTAGTGATGCCATCAAGCAGGTCACCCGTAGTGGAGGAGCTG
The DNA here is from genome assembly GCF_003003795.1 of Stenomitos frigidus ULC18. GTDB lineage: Bacteria > Cyanobacteriota > Cyanobacteriia > Leptolyngbyales > Leptolyngbyaceae > Stenomitos > Stenomitos frigidus_A. Next base: position 56,652 of record NZ_PVWK01000079.1, read on the forward strand.
AGAATTCTTTTAGGATAAAACGTTTGCATCGTCGTCATGGCTAACCCTAGACTGTCCAAATAGGTTTAGGGTTCCCAGGATGAGCCATGAAGTACATATTTGCTTCCCGTCTAGCTCTACAGGCGTTGTCTGGTTAAGAGCCAGCTCTAATCTTCTGGCTTCTCATGTTCCACAACAAACACATTGGAATAGAGATTGGCGATAATTTGCTTGCCTTGTTGGGTAAGCGATAGATAGTAAAGCGCATCCTTGATGTAGGGAAAAACGCCGTGCCAGTAGAACTTGGGATAGTTTTTGCGAAGATCGCCAGGATGACGATAGCCCAGCGCTTTGTTTACACCCGTTTCTTCAAATTCGTAGAACAGTGCGCCAATTTTCTTTAAGTAACGAGGATCGCTGAGTTGACCGATCAAGTCAGACGCGCGGATTAAACCGGGATAGTTAACCGTATCTTGATGGTCTTCAGCCGCAGGGACGGGGAAGCGAGTCAGCTCTATGTTGCGCTTGACGATTTCGGAGTCAATCAGCTTGTGCCCCCCAAAGCGCTCATCAACAAACAGCTTGGCGCGATCGACGTGGTACGGGGTGAGCCCAGCATCCGAAGAGCCAGGGGGAAGATTGGTCATGTTGCCGTCTTTCCCCGTGGCGTAAAGCCCATCACGATCTTGGCGACAAACACCTTTCACGTAGCCGATGTCGTGGCAGACCAGCGAAATGATGAAATGCAGCCAGTCTTCGCAAGAAACGCCACCCATGCGAATGTGCCTGCCGCGTAGAATTTCCTGACCCACCAGCGTGACTAAAATGGAGTGCTCAACGTTGTGATACAGTGCATCGCTGTTAGCAATATTTTCCATTGCCATCGAGCCAACCCAACCGATGATATCCTCATAGTCGGACTTCCAGCCTCCATAGGTGCGTCGGTAGCCTGCTTTGAGTTGATTAACAAAGTCTTCGATAAGAAGTTCAGTAGCGTTGAACATGCTGGCGGCTCGCTTATGCAGTGGAAGAAAGGAGACAAACGCGAGGAACTCTAGGAACCCTTGGTAGGGACTCTTATATCTTTACAGGAACCCTTATACAAGATTGTGCGGTGGATGCTGAAAATTCGCGTAACTTTCCTGAGTGCCCTTTTCCTTTAACGTGATATACCCCTTAAACCGACTCTGTCACAAGGTACTCAAACCGCAAAGGTTCTGCAACGATGACGGTGAAGCGATCGACCAACCGCCTGATCCAAAGCTTTGTTGTTGCGATCGCTCAAGGGGGTTGTTATTCTGATTCGTATGCCATATAGTACAAATATACCAATGGGGACAAACGAGAACAAACCGTGACGAACCGCTACGGATTCAGTATAGAGAGGAACTCATGACAGCCGCTACAAGACAAACAAAAGTTAGAAAGCCCCCCACTGAAACCACTACTACTTGTGCGCTGGCGCTGGATGCAGGTAACTATGACCTTAAGTTTTGGAACGGTGAAGCCCATCCTAAAGCCATTCGCTCTGTTCGGTTTCAACTGCCTCAAGGTCGGGATGCTGTCCGCTTTACTGATGCCTCACCCTTAATTGAGTTGCCTGATGGCACCCGTTATCACTTCGGTGCACAAGCATACAAGTATCGTCGCCAACAGCAAACCGTCGTTGAAAACAAAGTTGAACTCTCCCGGTTGCATCTTTATGCTTGCTTAGAACCCTGGGAAGGCGAAACTGAATTCGCGATCGACATCTATGCCTCGACCCCTGAACCAGCCAAGAATGAGGACGCCATCCGTCAGCATCTGCTAGGAATGCACGAGTTCAAGCGGAATGGGCTGGAGTATCGCGTGCTGGTTGAGCGGGTCGAAGTTGAACGAGAAGGGATGGGTGCCTATCACTATGCCCAGCGGTTAGGGCTGATTCCTGATACTGGCTACACGATCGTGGTGGATATCGGTGGTGGTACCTGGTTGACGCGATTGGTTGATGCTGAAGGCGATGTCATTGATGAAAATGTGATGGATCGAGGGGGTGCTTATGAACTGGCAACCTCCATCAGCTTCGATCGCCGCCTCTCTAATGCGCTTGGCACCACAGCCGATCCCAGTCTCATCATGGATGGCTTCCGTACAGGACATCTCTACGCAGATACAGAATTGACCTGGCAACCCTGGCTCGAAGAGCATCTTGATCCCTGGTTTAAGGGTATTTTCCAAACAGTGAAAGCGCAGTACACCCCCTATATGGCGCGAGTCACTCGCTTCTTAGTCACCGGTGGTAGCTCTCATCTGATTTCAGAGCGGCTAGCGGGTCGCAGGCTGTTTGCGGTGATGACTGACCCTCAATTTGCCAATGTTCGTGGTTTGTTTCCCGTTGTGAATGGAGCACAGCTATGTATGACAACAAAGTAAGGCTGAGCCAGGATGTGCTGGATAAAGCGAGCGTGATTGCCTCCGAATGGGGCTTGAAGAATGCTCGTGCAGCCGTAGAAGCAGTCTTTCGTAGGTATGCCGACGAGTATTTGGATGGTACTGGACGTACCACCCGTTGGGCACCAGAGGCAATACCGATGGGTATGTTTGGGACGACTGATCGTTCGTCGTCCTCAAGCTGCGAAGCGCTGAATGAACTGGATGATTTGCTAGGGCTGTAGCCTCTGCGTTTCGCGATCGCCATTACCTCTAAATCCCTTCTAGAAAGACGTCAATCATCGTCTTTGTAGAGGGGATTGCTTTAGAGGAACGATCGCTCAGGTGAAAACTGCAGTTAGGATGGGCATAATTTTCCGTTACCATCGGAGCCACGTCGCTGGGAATTTTATGGTTGATTTTCATACACCTGAGCCCAATGTTAAGGCTGAAGCGGTTGTCACGCGCGAAGCGAAGCGGGTGCCACCTCCTGTGCGATCGCAAGGAACGGACAGCCAGTGGGCATCACCACCGGAGCCAATCAACCAGATTCTGGATGCGCCCAGTACGCCAACCGTGCTGATTTCGCCAGACAACCAATGGTTCATTGAGCTTGAGCAGCCCTCTCTACCGACGATCGCTGAATTGGCGGAGCCAGAAATTGCCGTTGCTGGCTTTCGTCTCAATCCCAAGCTCAACAGTCCTGCACGTCACCATACTTATCGTGGTATGACGCTCAACGCCATGCAGTCAGGCGCAAGTCAACCCATTCCTTTGCCCGATGAGGCTCGCATCAGCTATGCGCACTGGTCGCCCGATGGTCAAAAACTCGCGTTTGCATTGACGCAGGCTACGGGACTGGAGCTATGGTTCCTTAACTTGTCTGATGGCGTACCTCATCGTCTGACAGAACCCACTTTGAATGCGACATATGGTGTTCCGTATCGTTGGCTTTCGGATGAGGCGCTGCTTTGCAAATTCATTCCAGCCGATCGCGGAGAGCCGCCTGAAAAACCATCCATACCAACTGGGCCAATCATCCAGGAGAACTTAGGGCGTAAAACTGCCAGCCGTACGTACACCAATCTGTTGCAGAATCCTTATGATGAACAGCTGTTTGAGTACTACGTCACCTCAACGCTGGGATTGGTGACACTTGAGGGACGGCAGCAACGTCTCAGCGAACCTTGCCTGGTTGACGAAGCGATCCCATCACCAGACGGCAACTACATTCTGCTGACAACGCTGCATCGACCGTTTTCCTACCAGTTACCGAGTTCATACTTTCCCCTACGGTTTCAAGTTCTCACTGCAACGGGGCAGCATGTGCGTGATCTCGCTGAGCGACCGTTAGCCGATGCTGTTTCCACTAAATTTGACGCGGTGGTGGCTGGTCCTAGGCGCATGTGCTGGCGCAGCGATCGTCCCGCAACACTCTACTGGGTGGAAGCGCTGGATGGAGGCGATCCTGACCAAGAGGTGCCTTACCGTGATGCGCTGTATGAGCTCAATGCCCCCTTTACCGATGAGCCAAGGGAGCTGTGGCGATCGCAGTACCGTTTTCGGCGAGTGCGATGGGGCAATGATACGGTAGCGCTTGTATGGGAACGCTGGCACGATACTCGCCTGTTAAGGGTATGGAAGCTAAACCCTGCGCAACCGGAAGCCCCACAATGCCTGGCTGAACGCAGCTATGAAGACCAATATAGTGATCCAGGCATGCCGTTAACCGAGCCAGGTCCCTTTGGACGACACGTCTTGCAGTTTACACCTGACGGCAACAGCCTTTACCTCACTGGGCGGGGCGCGTCACCAGCAGGCGTTTACCCCTTTCTCGATCGCCTGGATCTCGCTACAGCGACGACCGAACGCCTCTGGCAAGCTCAGTCACCTTATTTCGAGTCGGTGATCAAATTGCTCGACAACGAAGCTCAGCAGTTCTTCACACTCCGCCAGTCGCAAACTGAGCCGCCTAACTTTTTTCTCCATACACGATCGCAACCGCAACCAGTGCCCTTGACTGTGTATCCCGATCGGGCCCCTCAGTTTGCGGGTATGCATAAAGAAGTGGTGCGGTATCAGCGCGCAGACGGCGTACAGCTTTCTGCAAAACTCCATCTGCCAGCAGGCTATGACCCAAGACGCGATGGCCCCTTACCAATGGTGTTCTGGATCTATCCTGAAGAATTTAAAAATCGAGATCTCGCTGGTCAAGTCACTACTGCCGAGCATGCCTTTAGTCGCCCCAGTGGCACATCAGTTTTATTTCTGCTGACCCAGGGCTATGCCGTACTTAATAACCCCAGTCTGCCGATTATTGGAGAAGGCGACGCCGAACCTAATGATACGTACGTCGAGCAACTGTTAACAGGTATGGAGGCGGCGATCGATTATGTGGTCGATCGGGGCATCGCCGACCGTGATCGACTCGCGATCGGCGGTCACTCCTACGGTGCGTTTACTACGGCTAATATCCTGGCGCACAGCAATTTGTTTCGTGCTGGTATCGCTCGTAGCGGCGCGTACAACCGCACCCTCACCCCCTTTGGCTTTCAAGGCGAACAGCGTCACTTCTGGGACGCAGCAGAGACATACATGCACATGTCGCCGTTCACCCATGTCGGCAAAATCGCGGCACCACTGCTGTTGATTCATGGGGCTGACGATAGCAATGCAGGCACTTACCCCTTGCAAACCGAGCGCTTTTACGAAGCCTTGAAAGGTTTGGGCGCAACGGTTCGCCAAGTCATCTTGCCCTTAGAAGATCACGGCTACCATTCCCGCGAGGCAGTCGGACATGTGCTTTGGGAAATGGTGCGATGGTGCGATCGGTATCTCAAGGATGCTAGCGAAGAACAAACTTAAAAGTGGCTACCCACTTGGATTTCCCTTTTTCATGCTTCTTAGGGGCTGCAAAGAAATAACGTCATGGACTGTAGCGGTCAGCCGTCAGCGGTCAGCCATTAGAGAAAAGTTGACCGCTGATAGCTGATAGCTGATAGCTAATCCAAAAGTATGCAGTTATTTTTTAACAAGTCCTTAGTGGCTAGAAGCGCCTGTACAAAAGCAAGACTCCATCTCCCATGCCCCAAACCGTTTTAGCCAAACTATGGAAACAATCCCCTTTATTAGGGTACTATTGTATCTCTGTGGGTTTTTAAGCTTAGAAAGATTGTGACGAAGGAAAGGCTATGGCGAAGCGTGTACAGTTAGTTCTCAGTCGAGATGTGAGCAAGTTAGGCAAAGCAGGAGACCTGGTTGAAGTTGCTCCTGGCTACGCTCGCAACTATTTGATTCCTCAAGGCATTGGAGCACGGACGACACCGGGGCTTTTGAAGCAGGTTGAGCGACGCAAAGAATTAGAGCGGCAGCGTTTGTTGGAAGAAAAGCAACAAGCAGAAACACTCAAAAAAGCGTTGGAAACGGTCGGACGCTACACGATCGCCAAGCAAGCGGGTGAAAAAGACGCAATCTTTGGTACCGTTACTAATCAGGATGTGGCTGATGTGATTCTGGAAACAGCGAAGCAAGAGATTGACCGTCGCGGCATTACTTTGCCCGATATTCACCAGCTCGGTTCCTACAGGGCAGACATCAAGCTTCACCCAGATGTTACCGCAACGGTGGAAATCCAGGTGGTTGCCAGCTAAGGGGCACGACTTCGATCATGTTCAAGAACTTTCTGTAGGGTCATGGCAATGCTATGACCCTACAGGTGCATGGGCATGACTGAATTCACAGATTAAGGAATCCGTCGGTTCCAGATGCCATAGGGGACGGTTTGCTATCACCGCTCAAGTCGGATAGAGTAGTACAATGGTACTTAATCATCCCAAGCGGGTTTGTCACAGCATGAATTGGCGTGCAATTTCTACATTTAGAGCTCAAACGCTGTAGCTAATTCAGATTGCGCTAAATGTGGTGGAGTGCAGGTAACCTTAGCTGTATATTGGGATGAGTTGCGGCAGGTTGCGGTGACTGGTCTCAAACAATTTATTGTTGCCTTCCCTAAAGCCCATGGTTCAGGAACTCAATTTTCAAGCCTTTAGCGATCGCTTGCCGCCCCAGAACATTGATGCCGAAGAGTCAATTTTGGGTGGTATTTTGCTTGATCCGGAGGCCATTAATCGAGTTGCAGATTTGTTGCAGCCTGAAGCATTTTATCTCAGCGCTCACCGAGAGATTTACCGCGCTGCGCTAGTTTTACAGGCGCACGGTAGCTCGACCGATTTGATGAGCATTACCTCTTGGCTGATCGATCGTGGACTGCTAGAAAAAGTGGGCGGGCAAAGTAAGCTAGCGCAATTGATCGATCGTACGGTGAGTGCCGTCAACATCGATCAGTACGCCCAACTGGTGATGGACAAATACATGCGCCGGAAGCTGATTAAGGCGGGCAACGAAATTGCTCATCTTGGGCACGATACGGCTAACGACCTGGAAGAAGTGCTCGATCAGTCGGAGCAAAAGCTCTTTGGCGTCACCCAGGATCGACCGCAGCAGGGCTTGATGGCCGCGTCTGATATCTTGACGCATACCTTCTCTGATATTGAGAGCCGATCGCTGGGGATGGTTTTGCCCGGTCTTTCCTGCGGATTTTACGACCTAGATGCGATGACTCAAGGCTTTCAACGCTCTGATTTAATTATCGTTGCAGGACGACCGTCGATGGGTAAAACGTCCTTCACGATGAACATTGCCCGTAACATTGCCGCCTTCCACAAGCTGCCTGTTGCCATCTTTAGCTTGGAAATGTCCAAAGAGCAGTTGGTGCAACGCCTGCTGGCCAGTGAAGTTCGCATCGAAAGTGGACGCTTGCGAGCAGGGCGCGTCAGTCAAAACGAATGGGAACCATTGGGGCACGCGATCAGCACCTTGTCGCAACTACCCATATTTATCGACGACACGCCCAATATCAGCATTACAGAGATGCGATCGAAGGCACGGCGACTCCAGGCAGAACAGGGTGGAGCCTTGGGACTGATCCTGCTGGACTATTTGCAGTTGATGGAGGGTGGTAGCGATAATCGGGTGCAGGAGCTATCGCGGATCACACGGGCACTCAAAAGTTTGGGGCGAGAACTCAGCGTACCCGTCATCGCACTCTCCCAGCTCAGCCGCAGCGTCGAATCGCGTACCAACAAACGACCGATGATGAGCGACTTGCGGGAATCAGGCGCCATTGAGCAGGACGCTGACCTGATCATGATGCTTTATCGCGACGAGTACTACAACCCCGACACGCCCGATCGCGGCATTGCTGAAGTCATCATCTCCAAGCACCGAAATGGCCCAACGGGAACAGTGAAGTTGCTGTTTGAATCCCAGTTCACCCAGTTTCGCAACCTTGCAGCCCCAAATCGCACCTAAGCACATTGCTCAAAGCGTTCGCACGGGCGTTTAGTGCGAGGCCGTTTTGGAAAAGAGATGGAGCACTGCCACTCCACCGATAATGAGTCCCATGCCAATCAACCCTGCCTGGTCGATCGCTTGACGGTAGAAAACCCAGCCTAGTAATGCGACCAGGACAATTCCCAAACCTGACCAGATCGCGTAGGCAACGCCAACGCTGATGGTGTTTAAGCACAGCGATAGAAAGTAAAATGCAGAGCCGTACCCAACCAGGACAACCAGGCTGGGTACAAGCTTTGTGAACGATGCCGTTGCTTTGAGGGTGCTCGTCGCAATCACTTCAGACACAATCGCAATGAGCAGATAAGCATAGTCCGGCATAGCAATCTCATTGGGTTAACTGAGCTTCAGTAGCTCCACATCAAAGAGTAGTGTAGCGTTAGGAGGAATCACACCGCCTGCTCCACGCGCACCATAACCCAACTCAGAGGGAATGATGAGCTGACGACGACCGCCCACTTTCATGCTGCCAACGCCTTCATCCCAACCTTTGATGACCTGACCCACGCCGATCTTGAACTGAAAAGGCTGGTTACGATCGCGCGAGCTGTCAAACTTTGTGCCATCTTCCAGTGTACCCGTATAGTGCACAACCACCGTTTGCCCGGTCTGTGGCGAAGCGCCTGTGCCTTCCATTAGATCAACATACTTCAGTCCAGATGGCGTTGTAACGGTAGCTTGATCTCCAGCTCCAGATGGCGTTGCACTCACAGGTTTAGCTCCAGGTTTTTTAGGGGTCGGGGTCGCTGAGGCATCAGCGACTAGCGTCGAGGCAGTCGGCACGCGATCTGATAGTTTCGTCGTGGTTGCAACGACTTGCGGTTTGCCAGTTGTCATTTCACTCGCGATCGCCACATCCGGCTTGCCGCCAATCTGAGAGACGACCAGCACGACTAAGCAAGCGAGCATGACTCCCAGGCTGACTAAAATTTCCTTCAAAATAACCCTCCTGTCAGGTAATACGAAGCGGTCAGGCATCAGCGATTAATAGACAAACGCTGACCTTAGTCCGTTGTACAAGAGCCTATTGTACAAGGATTCAGACAGTGGGAACCCCAGATGCGTGCTGTAGATTGTGGAGAAACTCCGCCAGTGTCAGATCAAAAAATTGCGCCTTGCCCGTCTCGCCTGCCAGCACCTTGAAGGGCAAATCGGGTTCTCCTAAATGATCAATGACCAGGGATGCGCCCGTAAAGTCTTGTGCCTGGGTATAGCCATTCACAGTAATCACAGTCGCTAACGCTGCCTGCCTCGCCGACTGCAACCCAGCATGGGAGTCTTCAAACGCCAGACAGTCTTGAGGATCTAACTGCATGGCTTGCAACGCATAGTGGTAAATATCTGGAGCTGGCTTTTTAGCAGGCACAATGTCCCCGGCTGCAATCACCTCAAACCAATCAAGGCTGTCGGGAGCCAGCGCGGTCTGTAGCAGAGCCGTCACGTTGGCAGGTGTGGTTGTGGTCGCGATCGCCAACCGTAGCCCCTGCTCACGCGCTGCCTGCAGCAGCCGTTTCACGCCCGGACGCAGTGGTACTACACTCGCCTCTATGAGCTGTGTGTAGTGTGCTGTTTTCGCTTTGTGCAAGGCGGCAATCCATTCACGACGATCGCCGGGTGGCTCAAAGTTGGGATGATCTGTGGTCAGATACCGCTGAATCCGCTCCTTGCCACCTGTAACGGACAGCAGTTCACCATATCGCTCAACCGACCAATCCCAATCTAGACCCGCCTCGGCAAACGCACGATTAAACGCAACGCGATGCCCGTCGCGCTCGGTATCGGCTAACGTACCATCAACATCAAAAATTAGTGCTTGGAGTTTAGACATGGGATGAGTGCGATAAGAAGTGTTGAGTTTTGAGTGGAGCAGAAACGTCTAGGTGTTTCTGCCTGCTAACACCTATCAATCTTCGCCGATCGAGGGATCGTCTGCTGGCCCAGTTTCAGTCTGTTCTGTAGGCAACGAGTGTGGGCGTAAGTCCGTTTCACTGGTAACAGCCGCAACAGCAGCATCTGACGGTTGTGGCACAAACGATGGAGACAAGCGCTTTTGATGCTGTACGCCCCATCGATCCATCACGTCCTCTATTAAGACCCGACGAAGCCAAATTTGGCTGACAACAGTGAGTGGAAGCGCCAGCGCCAACCCTAAAAAGCCAAAAACAGTTGCAAAAAAGACTTGCGCCAACAAGGTGGCCGCAGGTAACAGTGCTACTTGCTGTGCCATCACGTAAGGGGTCAGCAAGTTACTCTCAAACTGCTGAATCGCAATATAGAGAACAAACACAAGCAGTGACTTCACGGGCGAGTCTAGTAACGCTGTCGCCATAGGCAGCACGACGCTTAGCGTGGGACCAATGTTGGGAATGAAATTGAGCAGCCCTGCGAGAATGCCCTGTGCTAGCGCTGCTTTCACTCCCAGTAACGCTAGCCCAACGCTACTGAGCACCGCAACGACACTCATGCTGATCAGTGCACCAACAATCCATCGTCCCAGTGAAAATTCGCACTCTTTCAGAATGCCATCGACTCGGTGACGATAGAACGCTGGAAACAGGCGGATAAACCCTCGCCGATAGGCCGATGGGTTGATCAGCAGCATCAACCCCAAGACCAGCACTAGTAAGATATTGACGACCACGCCTAGCGAACTGGAAAAGAACGCAAACGAACCACCGAGTAAGCGGTTGACATAGGGCTGTAGCTGTTCGCCCAAGCTCCCAAGATTGGGTAAATAGGCACTGATCGATGGTGGCACGAAGTGACTTAAATTATTTGTCCAAACGTTCAACCGTTCAACGCCTGCCGGTACCAGCACGATCAAGTCTTGAAACTGCGCTGCAAAGGGCGGCACGATGAGTAGAAAGAACGCAATCAGCGTCGATAGAAAACAAATGACGCTGAGCAAGACTGCCCCGGAGCGCCGCAACCCTGCCTCTTGAAAGCGACGCGACAGCAAATTTAAGCTATTTGCTAGCACCACTGCCGCAAACACCAACAGCAACACCTGACGAATCTGCCAGAGAATATAGAGGCTGACAGCGACAACGAGAAAACCAAGCCATTGACCCAAATTCACCATGAACTCCAAAAAGAAACGGGAATGAACATTGCTTGCTGTCAAATGGTAAAGCAGTAAACGGTCAAGCGTTCAAACAATATCCTTTTATGGCACTCTTTCACCGTTCTGTCTTCCGTTACGTCCTTGCTGCCAGCGCCAACCGAGCGTGAGGGCGGCGATCACGGCCGGTAGCCATACTGCAATCAGCACAGACGTTGTTGTCGGCGGAATAGCTAAAGCGGGTGCGCCATATTTGATGGCGATCGATAACCCAACAGAGAGCACTAAAACCTTGAAAATCAACCCAATCATTGGCATCCTAAGCAAACGACAGCGGTAAACAATGTCTTAGCGCACTGATACCCAAGCAGATACCCAACTAGAAATGATGCACTGTCACAGTCTTTCTAGGGTAGTTCTCTTTACAAACCATCGTCCCTTAAAAAGGAATGTCTGGCAGGTACGCGCAAACTTGTGTTATGTTTGACGACGGTGCTTGAATTAGCACAAAACAGCGGGTTGCTAGCTCAGTGGTAGAGCATTCGGCTTTTAACCGACTGGTCCCGGGTTCGAATCCCGGGCAACCCATTGACACAGAAGCTTGGTCATTGAGTCTCATTGCTCAAACTTGCTCAGCTTGCGGGCTCTCCTGGCTTGACTCGCTCACCGCAACAGTGGTAAATGGCATTGGTAAAACAGGTGTTGCTTCGATCGCTGGCACAATCCACTGACTGGCCCGATTGAGCGCATAAAAACCGCCGCAGAGCAGTAAGCGATCGCCCACTTGCACATCGCTGGCGCCATCTGGAAAGCGAATAAACTTGCCTTCTCGCCTAATGGCCTGGATCAGAACGCCAAATTGTCGTCGAATATGTAATTCTGCCAGCGTTTTGCCAGCAACAGGGCTAGTATCAGGCACCAGCAACCACTGACACGAGGCATTCTCTGTCGGTACGGCGGCTTCGCCTTTGGCCAATTCGTCAAAGGCGGCAAGTTCAGCGGTCTCTCCCACAACTAGGAGGCGATCGCCTGACTGCAAAGCCGTCTTCGCGTCAGGGTAATCTAGCTCTTCGCCATCGGCTCGTTGGATCGCCATGAGGCTCACGCCAGTCAAGCGACGTAAATCAGTTTCTTCTACAGTCATGCCAATCAGTGGCGAAGCGGGCGGCAATGGATACCAGCGGTTGTTCATCTCCTGGGTTGCTTCCTTAAGCTCCCGTGAGACCTGATAAGAAGGCTTTTCAGACCGTAGATCCAGATAGTGCGAATTGCGAATCTGCTGCACTTCACGCTGAATGACCGGCAGCGGCAAGCCAACACCTGTCAACAGATGGGAGGACAATTCTAAACTGGCTTCAAACTCAGGCTGTACGACTTCTTTGGCACCTAGTTGGTACAGCAATTCAATATCTTTATCCTGGTTTGCTCGAACGACCACATCTAAATCAGGAGCCAGCTCTAAACAGCGCTTGAGACAGAGACGAGTGCTCATCGGGTCGGGTAAGGTAATCGCCATTCCCTGCGCCGTACTCACTCCTGCCTTCTCCAGCACGTGCAAGCTGGCTGCATTGCCGTAGACATAGGCAATACCAGCCTCGCGCACCTCCTGTATCCGGCTCTCTGACTGGTCAATCACAATTACGGGGTAGCTATGTTCGCGCAATAGCTGCACAATGTTGCGGCCCACTTGCCCATAGCCGCAAACCACCACGTGATTTTGCGTTGGTAGCTCGTCCGCAATCTCCAGGGCAACGTCGGTGCGCTCCAGATATCCTTTCAGCCAGGGGAGCGATTCTGCCCAAGCAAAAAACTGAGGGATAAAGCGCAGAATAAACGGCGTTAATACCAGCGTTACGGCTGTTGTGCCTAAGATTAGCAAGTAGACGCGGCGAGAAACCAACCCTAACGATTGCCCTTCACTTGCCAGTACAAAGGAGAACTCCCCAATTTGAGCCAGCCCTAAGCCTGTAATCAAGGCCGTTTTAAGCGGGTAGCGAAAGATGACGACTAACGGGGTCACAATCAGAAACTTGCCTACAAAGACGAGCGCTACTAAGCCCAGAATCAGCTCCAGATTATTCCACAGAAAGATGGGGTCAATCAGCATGCCGATCGCGGCGAAAAATAAGCAGGCAAAAATATCCCGTAGCGGCTCGACATAGTTCAGAGTTTGATCGGCATACTCGACTTCCGAAATCATCAGACCCGCGACAAAAGCGCCCATTTCGATCGACAACCCCAGATGCTCAGTCAGCAACGCAATGCCCAAGCAAATCGCTACCACGCCCAACAAAAACAGTTCTCGGCTTTCTGTACGTGCTAACAAACGCAACAGCGGTGGAATCACCCAGATCCCCGCAACTACGGCGCCCAGGCCCAAAAGCCCTGTCTGTAAAAGCGCCCAGCCGATCGCCAGTCCGACTTCTTCTATAGGCTTATCCAGTGCAGGAAGGACTGCCAGCATCACGCCCAGCGCTAGATCTTGCACCACTAAAATACCCAGCATCACCTGCCCGTGAGGCGTTGCGGTTTCATTGCGCTCCATCAGGCACTTCAGCACCACGGCAGTGGATGAGAGGGAGAGAATAGCCCCCAGGAAAACCCCTTGAGCGGGTGATGTCACCCAGCCCATTCCTAGCGATACCATTGCTGTAACTGCGATCGTAAGCACAATCTGCAAGCCGCCGCCGCCGAGGCTGATGCCCTTAACCTTTCTCAATTCTGAAAAAGAAAACTCAACCCCTAAAGCAAAGAGCAAAAAGGCGACTCCAAACTGTGCCAGTGTCTCAACCTGGACGAGCTCTTTGATCAACCCCAAACCAGCTGGCCCAACGACCATACCTGCTAACAGGTAGCCCAGTAAAATCGGTTGTCGCAACACCGCTGCCAGGATGCCACCTGCTGCTGCTGCTGCTAGCACTGTGACCAAATCAACAATTAGCCGGAAGTCTTCTTGCACTGCAATTTAATGTTAAAAAACGTATCGTTGCTTCTCACTTTCAGAATACAAACTTTTCGGAGCCAGCGGGGAATGTTTGAGCGTCAATTCTTGGCACGATCGCCCATTAGGGACAGCGTTTACTGACTTTTTTCGACCCTGTTCTACTTGTCAGCAGAGATCTAGCAGGCGCTGACTCAAGCGATACCCGCACTTTTGTCCTGAATCATCATTTAAGTGTAGAAACAGTAGCCGAGGGACGCTATTCTATCTGCCAAGGCGACAACTAAGCGGAACTGATGCTATGCCCATTCCACGTCAGATTGATCAAGCGTTACAAGAGCGCCTGTCCACAGCAAGTCTTCCGGCCACTGGTAAAAGACCTTGGTATCGTGCTCAAAGGATGACGCAGGTAGCGCTGACTGCTCTGGCGATCGCAACAGCAGTGCTTGCTCTTGCTTCTTCTGTAAAAGCGCTGCAAGTCCAGGTGGCACCCAGCAAACCTCAGTTAGGCGACACACTATCTGTAACCGTTGAGTCCGGTACTAATGGCCATACAGTGCCAGTAGTGATCTTGGGCAAGCGAACCTATAGCACCTTTCCAATGAGCAACAATCGGTTTCGGGCACTGCTACCAACCACACCCCTTGACAAACCAGGGATCCTACAGCTTCAGGTAAAGAGCGGGGATGAAACTGCCAATGTCGCCTTGCAGCTCCGGACTCGCAAATTTCCGACCCAATCAATCTGGCTTCCCCCTGGCAAAGATCAGGATTTATCTGATTTTGAATTCAATCGTGTCGATGCCTTCAAGAAACTTGTCACACCCCAAAAGTTTTGGAGTGGTCCCTTTCTCAAACCAAACAATGGCCCTATCACCACCATATACGGCGTTCGTCGTTACTACAACGGCAAATTTGCCAATGATTACTATCATCGTGGCGTCGATTATGCAGGAGCCTATGGTTCACCCATCATTGCTCCTGCTGCCGGACAAGTTGCCCTGGTGGGGCAAGAGTCAAAGGGCTTTGTGATTCATGGCAACTGCATTGGCATTGATCATGGTCAGGGCGTAGAAAGCATCTTCTTGCACTTGAGCCGCATTTTGGTGAAAGACGGTGAGTTTGTCAAAGCGGGTCAAGTGATTGGTGCTTTGGGCGCAACAGGTGCTGCTACTGGGCCTCACCTCCACTGGGGCCTGTATGTCAACGGTCAGGCAATTGATCCGGCACCCTGGCGAAAGCAAGGGTTTGAATAACTTTATGTTTGAAGCGTGATTAAGTTGATACTGAACGTGGATTCTGGGGCAAGATTATTCAAGGCTAATCGTCGAAAAACGGCGCTGCGGAGTTTAGAAAGCATTATGAGCATTGAAAAGATCGTGGAGCAGGCGTTGCAAGACGGCTATCTGACTCCAGCAATGGAAGCAGAAGTTGGCAGAATTTGTGACACGGCATCAGAATTGTCGATCGAGGAATACATGGCGCTCGATCGACTGATGGGAGCGCTACTAACGGGGGAAGTGGTGGCCGTTCCCCGTAAGCAGTTTATCAATGTCATGGAAGAACTGGTGCTCACAGAGGCAATCGCTCGTGTGGCTGAAATTGAGGCGACGAGCGATCGCACCCTCGATTTAGGTGACATTGCGGCCTATGCACTCAACCGCTTACCGCCCCTTTATGCCACAACCGAAGAAGGGGCAACCTACCAGCGTCAACGAGCAAAAGAAGAGCTTCAAGGCTTGATTGCTCAACAAGTGGGTGAAGCGATCGCCCGCAACCTCGATCGTCCCGAATTCTTCCCAGAACGGCAAGCACTTGGCAAGAACTCTGGTGATGAAATTCTGACCCAGGTTAGTGCCTTGCTTCAGGCGTATGCACCCAGCTTCGAACCACAGCCAGGGGTAACGCACTAACTAGCCTAGCCATGCTTCAACCGTAGATCGATTGCCAGACAGCGTTATCCACGCAGGGTGCAGTATAGCCTCTAGCATTCAAGCAAAGTGTCAGCGTCACGCACCCAGCAAAGAGGTTAATGTCATACATCAATACACGTAGACTCTAGACAGCAGACTGCAATCTGATTGAGATCTGCCTGACGTTTTTCAGTCAGGCAGATCTCAATCAGATTTAACCGCTTACAGTCCACGAGTCTGTCGCTCATCGCTAGTAGGCTATGGGTAAAGCAGGCCTATGGGCGAACATCCACCGGCGTCCCTGGAGCAATCTGGTCGTACAGTGCTATGACGTCGCGGTTACGCATGCGGATGCAACCGTGCGAAACCGCCTGCCCAATCAGCTCTTCCTGATTGGTACCGTGGAAACCAATATGAGTACGCCCCTCATACAAGAAGCCAATCCATCGTTTACCTAATGGGTTGGCAGGGCCAGGTGGAATTACTTCACCTGTAATTGGGTGTTGCCATTTAGGATCTCGCTGCATTTCCAGAACCTGGAAAGAGCCGATTGGTGTCTCCCAACCCGCTTGCCCGATCGCAATCGGGTAGCTGGTCACTAATGTCTGCTCTCGATAGAGCTGCACCTGACGATCGCTTAAATCAATTACTAGCTTCGCGCTGCTTTTTGGGGGTGGGGTCAGAGCCTTGATGCTGTTGCTTTGGCCCCCTTTCAGTTTCATTGTCCGTGCATTAGGGGGAGTGGCTTGAGCATCTGCCGTCCATGCTCGCCACTGGATGCCAAGCAGCACCAGTGTGGCCCCTAGACACAGAAGCATCACACTACGAGACAGGCGATCATCGCGAACAGTTACAGTCATCGTCTCTTCACTCAACAGCCTTCTCTCTAATCTACTCCGACAAGGGTGAGACGATGCCTCATGAAGTGATATAGCTGTAGAACGAATGCGTTACGATCAAAGGTTTTGGCCGCTAGAGCGCCTGTAGTAAGCGTTGGGATCATGACGTATCAAGGGTTCCCTTTCTGAGAACGGGTTACCTTTATGGATGCGCCAGAAAATTTGCAAGCAGACTTTATACTACCTTGATTTTTCAGACTAGATCCTTTCGTCAGAATGGGCACAATATGGACAAAGGTTTCGTTTAGGGTCTTGTAGGAGGATTCAGGAATCTCGGTTGAGTTTGGTGTAACTAACCGTAATTCCACGCATAAATCGTGCAATGTGAACTGAAGGCAAGAGGAGTGGATATGTTCGAGAAATTACTACTAGCCGCGACCATTACGTTCTCGCTCAATTTGTTTATTGGCATGAGCGTTCAGTCTACAAAGCAGTCATCCGTTATTACTCAACCAGCACCCCGTTCTGTCTCTATCGCCAAAGCGGAGAACGCTATCCCTTCTTTGTGGAGCTTGTTTCAGTAAGTGTGGAGCTTGTTTCAGTAAGTGTGGAGCTTGTTTCAGTAAGTGTGGAGCTTGTTTCACCAAGAGGCATCACTAATTGGTAGCATTAAGGCTGTAGTGGTGGGAACTTTGCTAGCGTCGGACATGTCATCAAACATGGAATGTCTGAGAGCAAAGTCATCCATGAATCAGTCCCTTTCTGCCTCCTGGTCATCCATCAGGGCAGTCGATCCACCAGTACCAGCCGAAAAGCTTTCTAACGTTGATCTGGTGTTGCAATGTCAAGCTGGTCATCGCCCAGAGAAAGCTGCTTTTGCAGAGTTGCTCCGTCGTTATCAGTCTCATGTCGAGCGCGTACTCTACCACTTGGCTCCTGACTGGCAAGATCGCTCCGATCTCGTGCAAGAAGTGTGGATTCGAGTTTATCGCAACATCAAGCGCTTGCAAGATCCGATAAAATTTCGAGGCTGGCTGAGCCGGATTGCCACTAATCTTTTCTATGATGAACTTCGCAAACGTAAGCGCAACAGCCATCCGCTATCGCTAGATGCCCGTCTAACCGTTGAGGATGGTGAAATGGACTGGGAAATTGCCTCAGAAACACCCGGACCAGACGAAGAGTTGACGACGCGAGAGTTTTACGATCAGTTGCGATCGGCGATCGCCGATTTACCAGAAGTCTTTCGCACTACGATCGTACTGCGTGAGATTCAAGGTATGGCATATGAAGAAATTGCTGAGCTTACCGGTGTTTCGTTAGGTACCGTAAAATCCAGAATTGCCAGAGCGCGTTTACGGCTGCAGTCTCAACTCCAAAGTTATCTGGATGGCAACTGATGATCAGACTGGCAGAAGCGGGTAATTTTTTTGTTAAGACTATCGCCTCTGTGAGTAATTCAAGGTTTACTGATGATCAGGCTAGATGATTTTTCCGTTTGCTCTATGTTTACTTTTGACCCTTGCGTTTCTGCTGGCTTGTTTCTAAACACTGGTGCGCGCTCTCAACACACGATGTGGTGCCGAAATGACCTCTAATTTTAATGCTCCTAACGATCATCAACAGCCCTCTCCCATGAACGGTCAAAATTCGTCTTCATCTTCGTCTAACTTGATTCAGCGCGATCGCTTTGAGCTGCTAAGTGCTTATCTGGACGGCGAAGTGACCGCAGCTGAACGCAAGCAGGTCGATGGGTGGTTAGCCAGTGACCCAACGGTGCAGCGTCTCCACAGCCGCTTGTTGAAGCTGCGTCATGGCTTACAAAACATGCCCGTCCCAGCATCATCCCAGGCGACAGAACAAACGGTCAGTGAGGTTTTTACCCGCCTAGAGCGAAAGCCAAAGCTTTCCTTGATATGGGGGGGTGCAGCCATTGCGGCGCTGTTTGTTGGTGCGCTTGTGAGTAATCTTTTACCCGGTAGCCAAACCTCCATGCCCCAAATCGCTAAAGGTTCACAGCAGCCTGCGATCGAGTCTCCTCAAACGAATGTCAACGAGGTGTTGCTGGTGGCGTTGGATAAGCCACTGGTAGAGATTCCCAAAACGCCTGTTGTGGTGCCAAACAGTACGTTTAAGAACGCGACCACGCCTGCGCCAGAAACGACTGCACGATAGAGCTGTTGGTAGGCCGTCAGAAAGTAGGAGTCAGGAGGCAGCAAAAAGCTCGCTGCTTCTGACCGACACGTTCATAGCATTATTTCTTATCGCCCTTTGATGTGGGCTTCTTATGGCAGTGAAGGCCATTGCCCATTGGGTAATAATCTGCCGCCCAGTTGTTGAACTTGTTCTGGCGTCATAATGTATGACCAGGCTAGACCCAAAAAGCGCCGATCGCTATCGTATACGGTGATCTGTTTGCGCTCATACTCATTCTTCTCTAGACATTGTCCGGGCGCATGATCCAAAAACTCAATTGGGTCATGCCGTTCAAATTCATCCAAACGCTCCAAAGCGGCCGCCTCTATGAATGACAGCAGTGCCCCACGCACAGTACCCGCTTCAAGCGTCATGGCAGGATAGCCAAGAGGCAGCGCGTACAGGCAGCCATCCGCGATCGCAGGCTGTGACTCCACAACATCGTCGGCGCAGATTGAATAATTGATTTCTCCTGGCTTCAATGTGCCATAGACGAAGACATGAATCATCGTGTTGTCTTGCGGCTCAATCGCTGTTAGACCTAAATCGCTACTAAACAATGATAGGGCTGCTATTTAGCAGCCCTATCATTGTAAGATGACATTCACAAGTTCCGTCCTTAGACGGGCTAGGAGGGATTCGAACCCCCGACACCGTGGTCCGTAGCCACGTGCTCTAGTCCACTGAGCTACAAGCCCTTGCAAGATTTCTATAGTATCATACCCTGCCACAATGACACAAAATTCCTCCGACACTCTTTCCACCGTCAGCCAACCCCTCACTCATCTGGATGCACAGGGGCAAGCGCAAATGGTGGACGTCTCGGCAAAAGCGCAGACGGTTCGGCAGGCGATCGCGGTCGGACAGGTGCGTATGCTGCCAGAAACTTTCGCCGCGATCGTAGCGGGCAATGCTCCCAAGGGCGATGTGCTGGGTACGGCTAAACTGGCAGGCATTATGGCCGCCAAACAAACTGCTCAGCTGATTCCCCTTTGTCACCCTCTACCGTTGCAGAAGGTTGAAGTAGAACTCATACCTGACCCGGCTTTACCGGGATACCGCATTCAGGCGATCGTGAAGACGAAAGCTGAAACGGGTGTAGAGATGGAAGCGCTTACGGCCGTTTCCGTTGCGGCTCTCACGCTCTACGACATGGCGAAAGCACTGGAAAAATCAATGCAAATCGAAAATATCCACTTGCTGAGTAAAACGGGTGGCAAATCGGGAGACTACTACTCTGAAGACTCAGCTCGACTTTATCCATTTTGAAGGGGAGGAAAGGTAAGAAGCTAAAGCAGCGTAAATTTCACCAAGCGTCAGGTGCGATTTATTTTCCAAGATTGCTTCAGGAGTGATGCCTGCTTTAACCTCTGTCACAATGTACTGCACTGTGATGCGGCTTCCAGCAATCCGGAGGCGACCACCGCAGGTGCCTGGTGTTTTGACAATCAGAGTGCCAATGTCAGTAATGGTTTGCATCGCTTTGACCACGCGGTAGCTCTTATCCTAGCCTGCTTGCTTCCGTAAGCTGGTTACTCTTACTGTGCCGTCATGCCGCCATCCGCTGCAATGATGGAACCGGTGAGAAACGATGCCTCGTCGGATGCCAGAAAGAGAGCAAGATGGGCGATTTCACGTGGTTCACCAGGACGCCCGATCGGCTGAAAAGAGTCGATGCTGTCGTAGACCTTCTGCAAGCCGCCGAGCATTTCGGCATGGGCATAGTTAATCGGCGTATCCACCCAACCGGGACAGATGGCATTGCAGCGAATGCCCTGTTTGGCATAGTCCAGCGCAATGCCGCGTGTCAGCATGACGACAGCCCCTTTGGAGGCAGAATACACAGCGAGGAATGGTTCAGACACCAAACCATTGACGCTGGAAATATTGACGATCGACCCCTTGCCGCTTTTCAGCATGTGAGGAATCGCCGCCCGACAGCCATACATCGGCCCTTTGACATTCACGTTTAGCGTCTTGTCAATCACCGCATCGGGCACTTCGTGAAACACGCCGGGAATATTGACGCCCGCGTTGTTGACCAGCACATCAATTTGTCCATATTCTGCGACACACTGAGCGATAAAGGCATCCACTTGAACGCGATCGCTCACATCGGCTGCCACGGCTGTCGCCATACCACCTGCATTCTGGATGCCTTCAGCCACAGCGGCAGCAGTATCCCCATTGAGATCCACACAGAGCACCTTGCCGCCTTCTTCAGCAAGACGTTCCGCGATCGCTTTGCCAATGCCTGACCCCGCACCCGTCACCACACATGCCTTACTGTTTACCCGTCCCATACCGTTCATCCTCGTTAATCTCGTCCCATGAGCCATTGTGGCAATAGTTGGTGCCAATGGCGGAAACCAACCCCACTGCCCAGTAGAGATTGAATTTAGATACTATGAGGTATCGTTTGTAACGTCCAAGCTCAGACCAGCGGAGAAAACGCACCATGACGGCTCCAGATCCCTTTGAGAATCAGGACTTTAAGCGACTCCAGCTCTTTCTCTACCTGGTTCCTGTCGTAGGCTTCTTCCCAGCCCTCTGGACACTTTATCGGGGACAAGGTACACGGCAACAAAAGAACCTCAGCCGTCTCGTTGTAACTTTGGCGTTGGGCTGGCTTCTGGGTTACATCCTTTTAGGCGCAGGTGCAAATGCGTCTGATTCTCTATCCTTACCGCTCTTGATTACCAGTAGCCTGTTTACATCCGGCTATTTTTTGGTGAACCTTTGGTTGATGGTGCAACTGTGGCGACGCAAAGCCTTGCGGTTACCGATCGTAAGTAAGCTGGGCGATCGGTTGCCGTAAGGGAAGGAAACCGGGGAGCAGAAGGAGCAGAGGGAGCAGCAAAACTGCAACTCAAAACTCAAAACTCAAAACTCAAAACTCAAAACTTCTTCCCCTGCCTCCCCTGCCTCCCTTTCGCCCTTTCACACGCCTGAATCAGATGTTCTGTGGTCACATTGGTTTCTAAGGCAGCGGCCTGGATGGCGGCATCGCGGGTGATCGTTTGAATGTCGCCACCACTCAAGACGAATTGGTCTGCTAGCCACTCCCACTCGATCGTGGCATCAAGAGGTACGTCTTCTGGAAACGCTTGCTGCCAGAGTTTGAAGCGGCTGTCTCGATCGGGTAGGGGGAAGTCCAAAAAGGGATTGATCTGCCGTCGCCATTGAGCCGTGACGTGATGCTTTTGATGCACGCTGAGTAAGGTAAGACCGCGATGCTGCTGCCGTACTTGAAGGAACTGATGGAGTAAGGCGTCTGCCAATAATGACGTGCGACCAAAGCAGCTTTGAGCCGCTTTGAGCAACAGTACGGTTGGTGCCTGGATGGCGATTTCTTGCAGTAAGTGGGGGATATCATCTTGCTGCAGTTGGGCCAGATCGATACAGCACAAAGGGGTTTGCAGTCGTTGCGCGATCGCCTGGGCGGCCATTGTTTTGCCTGTCCCGGAGGCACCGCAGAGTAGCGCGATCGAACCTGGCTTGACGGTTTGCAGTGTCCCGTTAACCGCCGCAAAGCCCCAATCTTCGTCAACTTGTTGCGCAAACTGCACCCGATGACACAGGTGTTCAAGGTCTACCAGCAATGGGGGCGGCAGGATGAGCTTTGACCAGAGGTTTCGGTGGAGAGTAGGGAGTGGGGAGTGGGGAGTGGGGAGTGGGGAGGATGAGGAAATCAGGAAAGTGGGGGCCGCGGTCGGGAGGGGATGTAACAATGCTTCCAGGGCGTTGCTGTCGGGTTGATCGGCTAACAGGTAGTTGACTAACGGATCAGATAACCTGACCAAGCGGGACAGGAGTGGATCGGCTTGAGACGATCGCAGTTCCAGGAGTTGATACTGTAACAGGGCAGAGTCTCCTGTCATGCAGCGCCGCAGTGATCGCCATTCAACATCGGTGCGACAAAGCATCCGCAGAATGAGATCCACAGTGGGTAGACCTGTTGCACCGGGATGCTCGGTTTCCTGTAAGTAGTTATAAAGCCGTGCGTAGCGACGGCTAATTTCGGGCGCGAGTGCCATCAGCACCAAATTCTTCTCAGGCACACTCAACTGCAAGCGGCTGCATAAGGACGGTACGCCCAGCAACACACCTCGCCGCTGGCTGACTTTAATTTTTGCTTCTAGCTGCTGCTGATAGCTACCTTTTGCTGGGGTCGATCGACCGCCTGGGCGCTCAGCAGGAGAGTCGTAGGCAGTTTCTCCTTCTAGCGTGACTAGACCTTTCCACCAGTGGCTCGTGACGCGATCGACCCGAGAACGTGCCGCGCGATCGACCACCTTTGTGTCATGCCGTTGCCGCGCGATCGCCATGCCCAGGAGTCGATCGAGCCAGAGTAACTCCGCCTTTAAATACGCCCAATTGTCAGAAAATGGCTCGATAGAATCACTTTGCATTTTAGACAGAGAAAAACGACGCAAGCTCAGCGCTTGGCATACCTTGCCTGATCTTATGCTGCCCCCTCTCTATCGTAATCTTCTCGTTCACATAGACGGCTGACAATAAACCTTTTCCTTGCCACCGCAGCTAAAGTAGAGATAGACATCAGATCCAGGAGACATTGCCAGTGGATGCTGAAATTCTTGAACGGTTAGAGCTGAGAGCAGAACAGCGGTTGATTTTACCGGGGGTGAATTGGCAGCAATATCTGGCGCTGGATTCTTTGTTGGATAACGTATCTGGAGGGAATGCTGGAAATCATGACCCATTCCCCGGAGCATGAGTTAACGAAAAAGACGATCGCTCGCTTGCTCGAAATTTACGCCTTTGCCAAAACAATCAGCCTGCATGGCTACGGTTCAACGATGTATCGCAAGGAAGCTTTAGCAAGGGGGTTGGAACCAGACGAATGTTATTGCCTTGGGCAACCCAAAGAGTTATCTGACCTGGCAATTGAATTTGTCATTACCAGTGGTGGCATCGACAAATTGGCGGTTTATGCCGGTCTCGGTGTTTCAGAAGTCTGGTTCTGGCAAGAGCAACAGCGTTCTGTGTATCGTTTGCGCGATCGCCAATACGAATGGGTGCCTCGCAGTGAATTGTTACCTGACTTAGATTTGTCACTGCTGGCAAGCTACGTGCAGCCACTCAAGCAACCTGAAGCGGTCAGAGCGTTCTACGAAGCCATCCGTTGAGGCTATTAACTTCTCACCTGACTAACTTGCACCTGTTCCTGCAATTGTTCTGGACTGCAAGCCGGTTCCCGACAGCTTAACCCCTGACAGACTAGCCCAACGACACCTTGAGGCAAAGCTGTTTCTCGCTTCAGGACAGACGTGGGTAAATATTGCGTGGAGAGTGCTGTAAGTTGGTCAAACGTGGTGCGGATCAGGATGTGGTTGTGGAACCAGTCGAGAGCAGCAAAGAGGCTGGGGCAGGCCTGGGGCGATCGCTCCAAAACCGTACCAAACGCTTGCAAGGCTTGCTCTGCCTTATCGAGATAGCTCAAGTCTTCAGCTAACAGCGACAAGCGCACCAAATTGGCTACCGCCACACCATTGGCTGAGGGTGTGGCGTGGTCAATATAGCTCCGTTCCCGCAGCAGCAAGCTATCACTGGCATCGGTGTTGTAGTAACCGCCCATTTCGACGCTCCAGAGGAACTCATCGAATTCGGCTTGGATTTGGACGGCGTGATCGAGCCAGAAGGCGTGGGGTGTGGGGTGTGGGGTGTGGGGTGTGGGGGAAGAGGCATGAAGCTTTTCATCACCTGATGCTGGAAGACTAACGGAAGCCTGATCCAGATCCAACAAGGCTTTGATGAAGAGGGCATAGTCTTCCGATTGCGCGAGGACATCAGGTTTTCCGTCGTAGTTGACGCGGTGGAAGCGCCCTTCGACCCACTGGTGCTGGAGGATAAAGTGAGCGGCTTTCGCTGCCAACTCCAGGTAGTGAGGCTGCTGAAGCGCACTGGCGGCACGGGCAAGACCAGAAATCATCAGGCTATTCCAGGCGACGATCATCTTAGTGTCGGTCACAGGGGGAATGCGACCCGCCCAGCCTGTGCCCTTCGCTTCTTCGTTATTGCGCGCGGGTGGAAAGGTAGGAAGGGCTTCAGCAGAGGCACTGTAGCGAAGAAGAAACAGCTTGCCGAGAGTCAGTTCTACCGTATCGCTGAGTTTGCCGGGACGATGCCGTTGCAGGACGTTGAAGCCTTCAAAATTACCGCTTTCGGTCACAGTGAACTGATCGGCCAGTTCTGCCAGTTCGGGAAGCGTGAGCAGTGCCATCAATGCCTGGTAATCCCACACGTAGAAGGCACCTTCTTCCGGTTCAGCAGTCGTAGGATCGGTGAAGCTGTCGGCATCTTGAGCAGCATAAAAGTAGCCTTCGGGTGCCGTCATTTCGCGCTGTAGCCATTTGACCGTGAGGGCGATCGCGCGCTCAAAAGCAGGCTCTTGCACACCCGTCATCCACAGGTTTGCCAGGTATTCGACGATCTGCCCGTTGTCGTAGAGCATTTTCTCGAAGTGCGGCACGGTCCAGGTAGGGTCAACCGTATAGCGATGAAACCCACCACCCACGTGATCAAAAATGCCGCCTAGCGCCAGATCAAGTCCACGCTGGCGGCTCAACGCGATGGCTTTGTCACCGGGGGCAAAACGGCTCGATCGCAGCGCTACTTCCGCATAGGGAATCATCGGAAAACTGGGACCAGGCTTTTTGGACGCAAGGACGCCTGTGTTGTACTCCAGCCCCTTTTGCAAGATGTCGGCCCCCAACGACTGCCCTGCTTGGAGCGTTGCAGCACCTTGCAGGTTGGTCATGATTTCGCCTTTGATGGCTTGCAGTTTCTCTGGCTGCGTGTCGTAGTAATGGCGAATGGATTGGAGCAGTTGCAAAAAGCCAGGGCGATCGTAGCGTGGCTCTACGGGAAAGTAAGTACCACCGTAAAACGGCACCAGGTCTTCGGGTGAAATGAAGACGTTGAGCGGCCAGCCACCCTGACCAATCATGAGCTGCACGGCCTGCATATAAATGCTGTCCAGGTCAGGACGCTCTTCCCGATCGACCTTAATCGGCAGAAAGTTCGCATTCATATACTCAGCGATCGCCCCGTCCGAGAAGGCTTCTCCTTCCATCACTGTGCACCAGTGGCAGCTAGAGTAGCCGATCGACAAAAAGATAGGCTTCTGTTGGCGTCGAGCGGTTTCAAGTGCTTCATCACACCAATACCACCAGTCAATAGGGTTTTCGGCGTGTTTCCGCAGGTAGAGGCTGTTGGACTGGGCAAGGCGGTTCGTCATGAGGGCGCAGTACATTTAGAGGCAACTGTGCCTTTAAATGTACTGCTGTTAGCAAAAAAGTAACCGTTTAGAGGGAACCAAAGTGTCACAGCGGCTCTGTTCTAGACGGACACTACCTTAGTTAGAGCCACTCTCATCGACTGGGCGATCGTCTGCCAATTGGGATTGTTTGGCTTTTAGATTGCCTAACTGCACCTGAAGCTGAAGCTGCTGGCGTATCTGCTCTTCAGGGATGCCCAAGCGTTGGGAAAGTTGCGCTGGCGTAAAGCTGAGGTTGCCTAACTTGACGCGTAGGTTGTTGTCCAACTGAGCTTGACCATTTTTGATCGTGGGCTTGCCCTCAACGCCAATATAAAAGCTTTGGCGAGTGACCTCAGGAAACGCAGTCACAAGTTTAGAGAAGAACGCACGTTCGTCAGGCGGTAGCTGTTCGGGCGTGATATCGCTGAGGTTAACCACCGCACCACTTTCAACCGTGCCATTTTGCATCGTTGTATTGGCACCCTTCAACGCACTACCTAGTTTTTTACTTTCAGCTTTGCGCGTAATTTCAGTTGTAAAAAGCTGCGTCAGTTCGTTCTGGTGAAGGTGTGTCTTGGTTGGCTGTTTTTGAGCCATTGACGGGACAGTCGTTGCTGGAGCCTTAGACTTATTTGCCCCAGCGATTGTCTGGGCGGGGGCTTGCTTACTCATGGTAGTGCGATCTCCAGGTTGCTCAGAGGCAGCCGTCACGGTTGGATCAATAGCGGTTGGTTGATCCGCTTGCGCGGTTGGCTCAATTTGACTGGACGTGTACCAGGCAGGCAATTGAGTTGCTTGCTGCCAGTAGTAAAACGCAACCGCACCAACACCTGCTAACGCCAAAGAGACGGCAATGAAAAGTCGTTTCATAAGGAGATGCTCATCTACATTGCACAAGCTACCCATATTAGCGAACTCTGAAAAATTGGGTTAGTTCATTGGATTCATGCCTTACGATGCTTGACTCGCTTGCCATTCTGCTTCCGCATTCAGTGCCTGCTGCTTGAGGTGAATGTTTTTCAGGTGCTTCTTAACGGTATCTAGAGCAATGTAGAGGTTAGCCGCGATCGCCTTGCGGCTGTAGCCCGATCGTCGTTGCAACCAGACTTCGGTTTCGCGGGGTGTCAAACCCCATTTTTGAGCTTCGGCAAGTGCTAAGCTTTGCACCGATTGATTTTGGTCTTGCAGCCGTAGCAGGAGGCAAGGACGTGAGGCGACCTCCAGTGCAAGCCATTGAGCCCGAATGCGGAAGGTTGTCTTGGGGGTCACTATTTCCGACTCAAGCACGACTGGCTGATTGGGATACAGGTTCTTGCTGTCGAGCAAGGCCTGATAAATGCGCTGAATTTCGCGTGGTAAAGGGTCAGTATCGTTGTGCCAGAGCTGAGCGTAGATGGCACGCGCTACTGTGTTGGCATAAACAAGATCATGCTGATCGGTAAGGACTAAAACACCATCGATAAAACTTTCCAAGACCGACTGGAGTAGATTATCCAAGCTTTCTAAGTACTTCATAGTTGTCAGGTTCATTGGGGGCTGAAATGAACGTTCTGTTGCGTTACTTAATCAACAGCTGTCTGAATAAACGATAGAACTCAACTCCTACACACCAGGACTTTGACGTTGTAACGTCAGTTGCTATAACTGCTTTATCGTCTACGGCTCTCAGATATTCCTTATGATTCAGACAATACACGATCGCAATCCGGTTATCGTAAGAAAAAGTAATACATTCAGTACCAAGAAGGAACAGAATGTGCGTTCAAGAGCAACGTTCAACGCTTCCTAGCTTTAGCAAACCAATACTAATAGTTACAGCGCGAGTTCCAGAATTACGCATAGAGAAGGCTCTTTGTTTTTGATAGAAGGCTTTTGAATACAGCTTCTCTCGACTGATGAGGTCTGTCGCCAATGGTCTTTCCTCACTATTGCGAGGTCGTTGCATATAGCAGTGTTCAAACCTTTGGGCGTAAGGTTCGATCAATTAATGATCAGCAATCAATGTTTGACTGACTGCTGATACCAGGACTTCCTCACGCTTCCAGGAGAATTGCTATCGTTCCACACAGGCATGATGTTTGGCGTTGAGTCATGCAGCAGTAAGCAAGCCGCCGCCAACTCTGAGAACCAATTACTTCAATTTATTGGTGGCTGCGACAGGTGAGTCGAAACAAATCTCAACGTCTACTGATCACAATATTTTTCTATCAATTCACAGCACATTCGCCTACACTCAATCGAGTGATTTATAGCGAGAAAGTCATCACTAATGAAACCTAAAAGTAATTGACAATGTACAGATGGCGCTGAAGAACAGTCATTTTAACAACCTGATCTCAACGTTATTCTAAAGCGATGTTTTACTAGTCGAGGTGTTGCTAAAGCTAACCCTGTTGATGCAAAAATGCTTGGAAAGCAATGGTTCAGCGCGGTTAAAAGAAGCGAGATGTTTGCTGCGTGAGATTCAGTGCTGATTGACTGACAACCGTCTTGAAAGGCTGACTGCTCCGTTGCTCACCTACCCGTGCTTCAAATCCGGGCTAACGGTGCGAAACCCGTTGCACCGGGTTGCAAGGCGCTTGCAAGACGCTTCAGGGACTGCCTTCTGTGAGGAACAATGGAGTTACAGTCGTCGGTGAAATTGGTTTTTGCAGTTCTGCCAGGTCAGCCTCCACTTGAGCCAACACTCTATGCAAGTCTTCGGTTCCTGCTGTAGGGGATAACTCAGCGCCTGAAATACAGCCTGTTGCCACAGTGGTTGCGACATAAACTCGCTCCCCCAGCCACCAGGTATGCTTCTCATCGCTTAACAGGTGAGGGGGCGATCGCTTCCCACGGCTCACAGTGCTTTCCGTCGCCAATTTGCTGGGCGAAACGATCTGGCGCATTCACGAAGATAGCTCT
Source organism: Stenomitos frigidus ULC18 (assembly GCF_003003795.1). Classification (GTDB taxonomy): domain Bacteria; phylum Cyanobacteriota; class Cyanobacteriia; order Leptolyngbyales; family Leptolyngbyaceae; genus Stenomitos; species Stenomitos frigidus_A. The sequence goes on from NZ_PVWK01000079.1 coordinate 85,587, forward strand.
CTAAGCAGCATGTTTCGTTATGCGATCGCGCCAGTAGGGGCGTAAGGTGTTGCGATTCTACCTGTTTCCCAAATTAAATTGTGATTGTTGCAGATGCCTTTAGGGGCGAGTTTTGCCGTTAAGTTAACAGCAAAGCAGCGAACGACTTACTAAACCCGCCCCTACGGTGCTACCAGGCAACGGGAACAAAATCGATGCCTGAGCCAAAGCGTTTGCCAGGAGAGACTTTCACGAGTTGAATCCCAACATTACGATCGCCCGATGGCAAAAACCGTACGGCTTCTGAGGCTCCTGTTGCCGCAAAATCAGGCGATGCCAATGCTTGCTGTATGCCTGCGCGGGTGGGATTACGGGCGATCGCGGCCGCCAGTGCTTTCGTTGCATCATACGCCGTAGCCGTGCGCCAGTTCACATCACCACCCCACAGTTTCCTCGATTGACCGGGAAAGGAAGCTTTAACATTGCCGTCGATATGCCACGGCACTGCCAGCACCATACCGAGTGCTTGTTGCCCGCCAACCTCTAACGTCTTCGGCGCATACACATCATCCCCGCCTAAAAGACTCAAGCGGCGCTGATTGATCTGCACGACCTGAAGTGCTTGATCGAGCGTGCCTGTGTTGGCTGCCAGCATAAGCAATTTGGCCTCTTGTTTCAGTGCCTGATCAACCGCTTGTGCAGCGCTAAAGTTGGGAGCCGACAGATCAAATTCATCTGATATTTGTCCACCTGAAAGGGCGATCGCAGTGACAAACTCGGCTTTCAACGATTGGCTGTAAGCGCTTTGAGAGTTGAAGAACACGGCTGCTTTTCTGAGTTGCAAATGTTTGACAGCATAGTCTGCCAACGCTCTTGCGGCAACATAATCACTCGGCACTGTTCGGAAGATGTATTTGCCAAAACCAGACAGTTTCACAGTGGAGCTAATCGGAGAAATGCTCACCAGTCCGCCAGCGTTATAAACACTCCCTGCTGCTAGTGTGACATCACTGGCATAGTGCCCGACGACTCCCAACACATCAGGCATTTGCACCAGCGTCTTGGCAATTTGTCGGGCTGTCTCAGGGTTATTGTCATCATTGGTGATCAAGACTTTGAGTGGTACAGCCTGGCTCCCGACCGCTCCATTCAGTTCTGTCTGTGCCTGAGCCACTCCCCGCAAAATTTCTAAGCTGCCGTTAAGGTCACTGCCAATGGGTACCGCTACCGCGATCGTATAGGAGGGGTTAATGCCAAGACGGGCATTATTCAAATAAATCAATGTCTCAGGTGCATTCCGCGCGCTTCGCAATGCTGATTCAAACAGTGGAATCGCCTCGCCATAACGTCTTAAAGCCATTGACTGGATGCCTGCCTGCTTCGCCTGTGCAAAGGCAGGGTTATCCGCTTTGATTTCTGCCTGAACTAAGTTTCGTTCGCCTTGACTGATGCGATCGTCGATAGATAAAGCTTCCTGGTTTGTCAGCTGAGTACCCAGTTTGATGCCTGTTTTCGGCATCAACCACAAAAAACCAGCACCCAACAGCCCAACCGTAAGTAGGAATGCCAGCAGTAGCGCTGGAGTTTCATTTTTCTGCGACATAAACGAACCCAGCATGGTTCAGATAAGGGTAGCACTTTTAGTGAAACCCCAAAAATAGGCGCTGTTGGACAAGCAATTGGTGCCTGCTGCGACTCAGAAATGGTGTAACTCTAAAACCCTGGGCAACAAAATGACGCTAAGGCTGTTTAGGGGAGATTAGCGTCCGCTCAATGCGACGATCAGGGATAAGCCACATGACTGCCACTAAAACGAGCGCAGCAGCTCAAACGCTGCAGACTTGTAATCCTTGAATTGCGGTTCAATGCCGCCAAAGCGGTTGCCATAGAGGGCAAATGTTTGGAACGAGGGCGGTTGACACTGAGGACAGCCCACGGCTTATTCGCTTTGCTTGCCTATCGGTGCCCGAATGGGAGTGCGATCGCGCCCAAAGGTGTTGTAATGACCGGGATAAACGGTGTCGATTGGCAGCCTCTGCAAGCGCTCATACGTGGCAATATACGTGGGGATATTGCTTCCGGGCAGTTGATCGAGCAGGTCGCCATCGTAAATGATATCGCCAGAGAAGAGTTCCTGATTTTTGGCATCGTAGAGCGCAATGCTACCGGGTGAATGTCCGGGTAGGTGCAATACTTCAAAGGCACGATCGCCCAGATCCAGCACGTCGCCTTCTTGCAAAAGCTGGGTGGGTTCGGCACGGTGGAGCGTATATTGCATCGCTGTAAAGCCTGCGTAGGGCAACTGCTCGAAGTGCTCATCCAGCACAAAGCCCAGTTCACGAGAGCAGACAGCCGCATGGTTATCGCCTGATCGCAAGGCTTCGGCTTCAACAGGATGAATGGCTCGGTGGTCGAACTCGGGCAGTCCGCCTGCATGGTCAAAGTGAATGTGAGAGGCGATCGCGAGGAGCGGTTTATCAATCAACGAGGCAATGTGCTGGCGCAAACTCGCTACGCCCAATGCCGTATCAATCAGCAAATCCTATTTTTGCCCTTTGATGAGCCACAGATTCGCGCGGTTCCATTCCCAATAGTGAATTTCGCTAATGCAATAGAGTCCGGGATCAATTTGGCGCGTAGCAAACCAGCGATCGCAGACAGGTTTAGGATTCAGCACGGTTGTAGAAGCGATGAAAAGGCATGATGTCCTTATAGCAGAACGATCGTGCTAATGGTTCGTCAAGTTCCCAAGGTCCTCAGACCTCGGAGGTTTGCAAAACCTCCGAGGTCTAAAGCCGTTACGCCATAATACGGTCAGAGCAATTTGGTCGAAGCCCTATGGTATTTGAAGCGATCGCAGGTGGATTGGTCAAAGTCGCGTTGCCGAAGGTAGCAGGCGCGATCGCAAAAGCGGTGAAAGATAAGCTGAACCCAACCGAACTACAACGAGCGTTGGAAGTTGGATTGAAGGAGTCAGGTGGGTTCGATCGCGGACAAAAAGCGCGCAATCCAGTTTTTTACCGTTCGACCGACAAAGATACCGATACCTTTTTGGCAGCACTGCTCGAACATCCAGAAGTGCAGCGCGAATTGCAGAAGCCTCTGGAGCAAGAGGGTGCGCCAGATGTAGCAATGTTGGTGCAGGCAGCAAAGCAAATTGCGATCGATCTCACCCTTTCAGTGCAAGACGAAACGCTGGAACCCTGGCTCAAAGCCTTTGCGAACGCCTACTTTGATGCTATTACCGCGATTCGGTTTCAGGTGGCGCAAGCCGATTATCTAGAGCAGTTAGCCAACTGGTTTGATGACGTGAAGTTCGCAGGCGTTGCGGTGCCGGGACAGGATGTGGAACGAGCCGAGCGGTTGGCGCAGATTTTTGTGATGCCGGATGTGGAGGAGGAGGCGAGACGGGGATGGGGAGGTGAGGGGTTGAGGGGATGGGGAGATGAGGGGTTGACGGACGATCGCCAATCTCAGCTTTTGCAGGAGCAGCGAATGAGGGCGCAGCTTGAACGATCGGGGCGCAAATTCTCCGCACGGCAACTGCTTAACCAGCATCAGAAGAAGGTGGTGCTGTTGGGCGCACCCGGTTCGGGCAAAACAACGCTGATGAGTTTCTTTGCAGTGACGCTGGCAGAACAGCAAGGAGCGATCGCAACGGCAAGCGATGTCTCTACAGAAGGACTTGATCGCAATACAGAAGGAACCGATCGCGATCGATCTCAAATTGATCGTCATACAGAAGGAACCGATCGCGATCCAACTCAAACCGATCGCCTGACACAAGGAATCGATCGCGATCGATCTTCAATGCAGCCCGATACAACTCGAATGCATCCGGATGCAGAAGGATTGCGACTCGATGCAACAGGATTGCAGACCCATACAGACGTATTGCCGCTGCCGATCTTGGTTCGGATTCGTGATTGGGCACGAACGCCTGATGTCACCCTGCCTGAGTATGCGCGGCAGTTTGCCGAAACTACGATGTCTTGCAAACTGTTGCCAAAGGGCTTCTTTGAGCACTGGCTCAACAATGGTCGAGCGCTCATCCTCCTCGATGGGTTAGACGAAGTAGCAGAAGAAGCGAAGCGCTACCATCTCGTGCAGTGCATCGAAAACTTTTTGGGACAGTATCCGCAGAATCGCGCCATCATCACCTCGCGTCCTGCCGGGTACAAGCGCGACTTTTTCCGCACGGAGGAGTTTCCGCACTATGAGTTGCAGCCGTTTGACGATAAGAAGATTGAGGAGTTTTGCGATCGGTGGTATCGGAGTCGGATACAGGACACCGCAGAGGCGCTGAGACGCAAAGAGAGTTTGCAGAAGGCGTTGAACCAGCAGGATCGAATCAAGTTATTGGCGCGGAATCCGTTGCTGCTGACCATCATTGCCCTGATTCATCGCTACCAGGCGCGACTGCCCCGCGAACGCTACAAACTCTACGACAAAGCGGTGGAAACGCTGCTCACTGCCTGGGATGACAACAAGGAACTGAGCAATCAGACCGTCCTCCAATACCTGCAACTGGACGACCTGCGCCGCTTGATGGAAAGTCTCGCGTACTGGATTCACACGCAAGGCAACACAGGTGACACCGAAGGCGGCACGCTCATCGACAAAGACGAACTCATCCAAAAACTCTGCCAGGAAATCAAAACGCTCAAGCAACTCCAGCACTACGAAGCGAAAGCAGAGGCTGAACGGTTTGTGAAATTCATCCGCGACAGAACCGGACTGCTCAACGAACAGGGACAGGACTGCTACGCCTTCGTCCACAAGACTTTCCAGGAATACCTCGCCGCGCAAGACATCAACTACCAGGCAGACAACGAAGACGACTTTGAGATTGTCTTAACGCACATCGAGCAACACCTCCACGATCCCCACTGGCGCGAAGTGCTGCTCCTCCTCATCGCCCAACAAAGCCCCAAAAAAGCCGCAAGAGCGATCCGTAAAGTTCTCACTGCCAACAGTCCCTACGAACAATGGCTCCACCGCGATTTGCTGTTTGCAGGTCGCTGTCTAACCGAAGATCCAAAAGGATTGAAAGGTGCTGATCCAAGCTTGTCGCTAGAAATCTTGGAGGAATTAATTGAGTTGGGAGTGAGTGAGACACCAGAGCTTACAGGCAAAATTCGTTCTCAGATAAACTATATCCCTCGTCATTTGGAAGAAACTGAATTTGAAGCCGAGGCGCTTAGGCTTCTTAAAAATCGAAAGGAGCGCATAAGCCGGTGGCTTTTCTTAGAGTATCAAGCTGATTTAGGAGAGCGAGAAGCGACAATCAGTGCATTGCTTCTACATCTTCAAAATCCAGAAGCTTTGGATCGTGCTAAAGCAGCTCTTACTTTAAGTAGTCTTGGTAATGCATCTGAAGAGATACTAAATGCGCTACTGACAAGGCTGCGCCAGGATCAAGTATCACATGTTCGAGCTAGTACGGCAGAAGCTCTGGGTAAGCTAGGTTATGCTTCTGAACCAGTCATCACTGAATTACTATCTCGGCTACAAGATCCATATTCGGATGTTCGATCTCGTGCCGCGGAAGCTTTAGGCAAACTAGGCAAATCATCTGAATCGACAGTTGTTGGACTCTGCTCCCTTTTGCAGGATCGAGTAATGGTCGTTCGATCTCGTGCAGCAGAAGCTTTAGGGAAGCTAGGCAATTCTTGCGAGGAAGTTGTTATGGCGTTATTGGCGCAAATTCAAATTTCAGACTCATCAGTTCGTTCTAGTGCTGCATCTGCATTAGCTAGTTTAGGAGATTCTACGGGAGTAATTACAAGGGAATTGCTGACAAAGCTACAATCTCCAGATTCTTATATACGCTGCTTACATGCAGACGCGTTAGGTGCATTAGGTAATGCATCTGAAGAAGTTATAGACAGTTTACTGGCACTGCTGAATGATCAAGAGGGAATAGTGCGTTCTATGGCAGCAGGAGCATTGGGTAAATTGAATACTCAGTTGAATATTCTTTCTGATAAGTCAAAGTTCACACAAAAATTAGAAGTTTTGCTTGAAGATCCTGTTTCAGTAGTTCGTTCCACAACTTTAAGAACACTAGGTAAGCTAGAGGTTAAGTCTGAAAGTGTTATGTCAAAAGCAGTTGCTCTGATTCAAGATGCAGATGTTATGGCTCGTCTAAATGTTGCTTATGCCCTTGGTAGCTTTGGAGAGACAACTGAAGAAGTAATTAGTGGTTTGCTGGTGCTACTTCAGGATTCAGACTCCAGGGTTTGTTATGGCGCTATAGATTCATTAGGTAAGCTAGAGCATATATCTGAGCTTGTAGTAAATAATCTGTTGTGCTTGCTTCAGGCTCCAGATTCATCAATACGTTCGCGTACACAATCTGTCTTGGTTAAGTTAAGCAAAAAGACCGATTGGGTTGAGACTGCATTAGTTCAGTGGATTGAGCAGCATCAGGATGAGGACTGTGTAGGAGCGGGGATTGATGCGCTGTGGGAGATAGTAGAAGGGGTGTAGGGTGTGGGGTATAGGGTGTAGGGGAAAAGCAGAGATAATGGCAAAAGGCTTAGGAAGGAAGCAGTGATGAAAGGATATGTCAAAGACAAAAGCATTGTTTTAGTCGATGCGTTGCCAGAGGATATTCAGGAAGGTGATGAAGTTGAGGTCGTTGTCACGCTGATTACCAAACGGAAATATCCCTTTCCCACCTTTAAGCTAGGGGTTAAAGAGGATTACGTGAATCGAGACAAAATTTATGAGTCCGATTAGAGTCTTCTTTGATACCAACGTCTTGGTCTACGCGCATGATCAAGCCTCGGTTTATCACTCTGGCGCTGCATCACTGCTAGAAGCTGCCTTTCAGCAAAGCATTCAAGGTATCATCGCCGAGCAAAACATCGTTGAGCTATATCGAGTTTTGACGAACCCCATTGCAATGACGGGTAGCCCTTTAACGCCATCTCAAGCAAGCGAATTAATCGCTGGAACGTATCTCAGTGGCACCTTTGAGATCCTCTATCCAACTCTGGCAACGATCGAGAAAACTCTAGAACTGGCGGTTTCTCGACAAATCACCTCCGCCAAAATCTTTGATCTACGGTTGGCTGCGTTAGCGTCTGAAGCTGCGATCGATTACTTTGCAACCTACAACATTCGAGACTTTCGAGGAATCTCAGGCTTACCGACAATGCTACCCCAGGACATTTTGGCAGCCATTCAACTCTAAAAAGTAATGAAGCAACCGAAACTATTAGACACAGTTGCCCTTCTCAAGCCAGTTCCGGCTGAACAGCTAATTTTAGTTGAGCCAGAGTATGCGTCTGTGAATCTACCTGTTGGGCTGGTAGGCACCATTGTCGAAGTGTACGATCGGGAAGACGGCAACCACTTCCTCATTGAATTTGCCGATTCTAACGGCTGTGAGTATGCAATGACGACTCTACAGGCAGACCGCTTTCTGGTCTTAAAGCATGACCTTGCAGAAGGCGATCGGCAGCTAGCTTCAGTGACATAGCGCCGATGAAAAAGATTCGTTATAGCAAAGATGTGGATGCTTTACTGGTTGAGCTATCAGATGCGCCCATAGCGTATGCCGAAGATGACGGGCAAGTGATCCTGCATTATTCTGATGATGAAAAGTTAGTCCTCATTGAGATCTTAGATGTCACTCAATTTATGTCGGAAGAAAATTCTGATGCCATGATGCCGCTTTCCAGTTAAAAGGAGTAAGCCATTCTGCCGACTACCGAGCAAAACTTTGCCAGCGTCTGTGTTTGCCAGATGCGATCGAACTATTATCGAGACATCCAACTATTCCGCTACAACTCCCATTCAGGCATCATTTACATCTTCGCCAATGATGAGCTTCAAATCGTGATTCCCCGCAACGGTAATTGGAGGTTTTTAGATGAAGCCGAACTATGACACCATGTCCTGGTCAGAACTGCGAGCCTACATCTTGACGCATCGAGACGATTTAGATGCGTTGGAAGCTTTATACGCCCGTCGCAGTCCTGATGCAGAAGCGACCTGGTTTACGCCCCCTAAAACGGAAGAAGAATGGCAGCAGCAGATGGAAATGGTGAAACCCTTTCTTGAACGAAAGCCTAAGAACCTGTTTGAAAAGGTAGTCATGTAGAGTAAAGGGGTCGATCGGAGACCCCCAATGACACGACTAGCATACGACACAGACTTGAGTGCTGACCAGTGGGTCTGTCTTGCCCCTTATCTGC
>NZ_PVWK01000069.1 GCF_003003795.1 Stenomitos frigidus ULC18
GGTTGTCATGGATGGAACTATGCTCAATTCGTTATGCCTTCTAACCCATATTTGGCAGGATCTTAAGTCTCCCCTATCCAACGGAACCAGTGCCCATCGTTTGTTGGGTAAGTCCAGGTTTCCAAATCGGCATCTTTCAATCCTAGCGGCTATTTCTGCAACTCTCCTCGCAGGCGGTCTCGTGATTCTCCTCGCTCCTTTGGGGCGGCTTCGTCAACAGAGACACGACGTGAACGCCCCTGCACCATCCGCTGAAACTCCTCTGCCTTGGCAAAATTCATCGGCTCACCTACGTCTCCCGTCTCAAAATTGCCCTGACACACCAACCGATCTTGTTCGTCTCGCACCGCGTAGTCGCCACCTGCCATCACGGTCGCTTGCCAGCGTGAACCAATCGGCAATTGAACCGTTTCTGTGGGTGAGGGCAAGCGGTGATAGGTTTGAGCGATCGCCTGTGCCAACGACGCTTGAGTCGATCGCTCCCCATTTGGCTCTCTTTGCTCCGATGATTCAACCACTTGCAAAGACTGCCGACCCGGTAATGGTGACAGACTTTGGGGTGTTTCCTCCGGTTGCCGATCCACCTGTACCGACTGCGGCTTGACCTGAAACTGCACCATTGAACGAGTCGATTCTGCGATTCTCCGATGGAGACGTTGCACGATCGCTGCTTCCAAGGGGGCTCCAATTGGTAGCTTGGGAGTCTCTGGGGCAAAGGTTCCTAGAATGCCCCCATCCACCACTTTGAGTACGGGCACTCCATTCATCGCGTGGTACTTGGGATGAGTGGGGTCTAGATCATAGGGCATTACCTCAAGCTGAAGCCGATTGCGCCAGCGCGAGAAGTCCTCTGTTGAGTAGTCGTTGTGAGCAATGCCAATGACTTTAATCGTCTCGATTTCAAACTCCTGAAGCTGCTCGATCACCTGCTCCGTCATCAGCATCTAGCCGTCGCCATACGTAGTGTGGCAGAGGCGAGTCAGAAAGCCTATCCAGGATCAACGTTGTAGCCGCTTGCTTGTCCTAAGCTTTCTGACCAAAGCTATAGATGCTAACGCGGCTTTGCCCGTATCCCCTTCCCACTGCGCCCAGGTTAAATCTGCTGGAGGCACTACCCGCAAATCATCGGGAAGCTGGTCGATGTCAATCATCTGGTTGCCAAACGTCTGCTGCAAGGCGGCGGCATTACGCTCGGACAGGTTTGGTAGGTAGAAATCCACCACAGGTAAGGCTGCGTTGACCACCGCTTCATAGCGGACGTGGCGAGCCTCCAGCGTATCCATCCAGTCCTGAGCGCGATCGAACGGTACGCTCAACTCGTATGCCTCCACCTCATAGGGACTGCTGGGCAAGGTGAACGTGCCCTCGTTAAAGGTGATGGGCAGCGTCTTCGCTACCGCCAGCGACTGTTTGCGCGGTCGGTCTAACTCAGGGCGAGTATGCTGGGTATGCCACATGGCAGCGGCAACTTGACGCTTCTCATCATCGGTGGGAAAGGCTTCGTTGATTTCTGCTCGATAGGATTCGTACAGATTGCCCAATGCCTCTCGGAATGCCTCCGCATCCTCTCCTGTCATCGTTCGGATTTGAGCCGTTGCCTGCTTTGCCCGTTCCTTCAGTGCCTCTGCCCAGTCGAGTGCCTCTACATCCAGATCGTCTCGCTCAAACAGGTAACGGAAGTGTTCACGAGGTAGCGTTCGCGGAGCGTTTCCGTAGGAAAGTCGCAATTGAGTGGCTTCCCACAGTGGATTAATCTGTTCTGCGATCGCACACAGCACCGAAACCTCGCTCTGCTCTGGTGCCTGAGTTGGTAGCCCAAACTGCCGATACAGACGCGGATTTTTCTGGAAGTCGAAAAAGGGTGAGGGATGATCCTTGCGCCATTGCTTGGTGTCGTCCAGCAGCGATGGATCGATCGTCTCCAGTCGCTCGGCACTTTTGGGTGCATCGACTTCTACTTGCAGAGCTGACATGAGGCGCTTCAGGAGTGTCTGCTGCTCACGGGCAAACTGCTGCTGCCCGATCGGTGAAGCCGCTTCTTCTGGTGTGGGTAGCGAGGTATGTACCCGACCAATCAGCGTGGCAACCCGACCAATACTGTTTTGGCAGACCGCCGCTGCAACTTTGGGCAGCGTATTATAAGCGCAGTTGCCGTTCTCATCCTGTACTTCGGTGTAGGGCACCTTCTGCCGCTTGATGACGGGTGGAAAGCGCCTCGGCTCTCCAGCCCGGAGTGTTTCTTTCGCAAGATGAGGTATCCACTTCGCAGGGGTAGCAATTAGTTGGTCGCCATCAAAGTCGCACTGATGGTACTCTGCCGCATCCCTGGGATTGATCCACACTGCCCCTTTCATCGCACACAGCTTGGGGTCGTGAGTATTGCGATAAAGGCGAATGTTGTCTGACGAAACGAGTTCCGCTAGGCGGAAGCTTCGCAACGGGTACCGAGTGACAACGACATCGCCTTTAGGCAGGTGAGGCGTACAAATTGTGCCACGGGGTAGATCCTGTCCAGGCTGTGCCATCCCCGAACTGTGTTGGAAGCCTGTATTGACGACCAGCTCCCGCCAACGGTTCGCCACCTGGGATTCCATAAAGTCGATCACTTTGGGCGCGTAAAGCAGCAGTCCGTGGCGGTCATGGCGCAGAATCGAAATCATGCGAGACTCCTGACGTTCGCCATCGGCTGCTCCGTCCTCAGCATCATTTTGCTGCCGAAACTGCTGTTGCTTGTCGTGCTGGTTAACCAGGTATTGAGCCAGCTGCAACGGATTGCGATGCCTGTCTGCCAGCTCCTGGGCTTGCTTCAAGGTAGGTTCCAGGAAGTCTGCCAAGATTGCATCTTTGGTATACCACATGGAAAACTGCCAGGAATTGCTGTAGCGAGAGACTTCGGCATTAGCACGATTGCCAAAAGCAACTGAGGGGAGTTGGTAGTCGCCACAGGGTAAGCAGTCATCCAACTGGTCTTTACGAATGCCCTTAATTGAAGACCGATCCATCACCAGATCAACACCGGGTGGTAACGTGGGATCGACCAGGAGCGTCCCTTTCGCCAGAAAACTGATGGTCGGCGCTGCTTCTTGACCAGTTTGACTCGCATCGTATGCCATCCGAAACTGAAAGGGGCGATTCTCCGTTGGAGACACTGTGTGAACGCGGGAAGCACCCTCAAACCTCAGCGATTCAAACAACCGGGGTGAGATTTTGCCGTGACAATCATGGGTTTTGAAGCCTGCGTAGTCAGGATTGGCGTAGTCTACCAGCTTGATGTTGAGGTCATTGAGTGACGTGATGCCCTTGTAGCAATCGCTCACCAGCAGCGACCCATAGCGGCAGGCAGTATCGCGCTCGGTGGCGAAGAATTGAGTCAGTTTCTCTGCCAGCGCTTGATCGGCAAAATAGAAATTCTTATCAGAGCTGAATACCAGCTTGCGGGTGATGCCATCCTCAAAGCGGCTGGCTTTCAAATGTTTTGCATCCAGCGATTCCCGATCGAGTTTGACCAGCAGCAGAGACTTCAGTTCATCTGGTGCAAAAAGCTGCTCCAGTAGGGTATGACGAACCACCTGCGGCTCCAACCATTTGCGATCGCCCTCTGGTGTGACATAGCAGATAGGAATCGAAAGCCCGCTGCCTTCTAACCGAGTCGTTTCCATCTCCACCTCATAGCTCTGGCAGACGCGGACGCTTTAGCTGCCGCTGCTTCTGAGAACGCTGGGTTGGTTCGTCCCGTTGTTCAGCCTGAGCCGTCTGTTCTGATGTCGGTGCCAGATCCCGAAGCAACGATTCCATCTCATCATGGGAAATATCACATTGTTGAATTTGAGGTGGTTTATTGGCTGATAGCGTTGCAGTCAGCACCTGATGGCTGCTGCCGACCTCATAACCTGTGAGCAAACGAAACCCATCTGCTTGCGGTTCTGTGACCTCAAACTCGTACTTGTACCGTTTTAATATGAAGCTGCGCCAAATAGGGCTTCGAGAATGAAATTGTAGGCGGTCAACGACGCAATCGCTTCAGAGGAGATCGCATCGAGTTTTGAGGAGAGCAGTTGGCGCAGGTCCTCGAGAGTTGGACAGTTTTGCCAGGCGA
>NZ_PVWK01000107.1 GCF_003003795.1 Stenomitos frigidus ULC18
GAAACGATTGCGTCGTTGACCGCCTACAATTTCATTCTCGAAGCCCTATTTGGCGCAGCTTCATATTAAAACGGTATAACCAGTATGGCTATAGCTCTACCAATGCGCTGCGATCGCCACCTTCATAAACGACGTCAGGCAACTCTCAGACTAAACGCCCTGGTTGACTGACAAAGCTTTCAAAGACGGCTTTGATTAAATCACCTATCCCGACTTCAATGTGCCTGCCATGCGTTGAAGCTTTCTACCGACTTCTTCCATCGTGTAGAAGAAGGTGAAAAAGCGGAGGAGTTCATCGATCGGGTACTCCATCTGCTTAGCGTTCTGTAGATGCTGCACTTGTTCAGTGGCTTCAGAGAGACTCGTTTCCAGGTTGGGTAACGGAAGGTGGGTTTTGTGCGTTTTGACTGCAGTTGCCAGTGCCAGCAGAGCGATCGTCGTTTCCTGAGAGATTTGAGTGAGATAGGGTGATAGCCGTTGCCAGAAGACATCGTTCTGTCGCGCCAAGATCGTATGTTCCATCGTCAAAATATGTTCCCAAAGGCGGTAGATGAGAAACTCCCAGGTTTCGTTTACTTGCCTTTCGCGTGGTACGCCTGCCTGCCCCTGATGCACCTCTTTCCAAAGCTCTCGACTTTTTTGTAGGGAACTGATGATCGTGAGCTTCAAGGCATTAACGGTGGGGCGATCGTATGCACCCGTCAGCGCACCCGTCATCACCAACTGATAGAACTGCTCCAGGTTCACTAACGCCTCCGCCAGGCAACGCCGCAGTTCGTCATCAACGCGAGAAGGAAAGATAAACTTATTGACCAATAGAGCCGCGCCAATGCCCAACAGCGTTTCTAAGGCTCTACCCCAGGCATAGAGCCACGGTGAATGGTGGTAGTTCAAAATGACGATCGCCGAGATATAGCCCGACAGCTTTGCAGCTTCGTTAAACTTCCAAACAGAAGACAGAAAAACAGTGAGAAACACACTGCCTGCCAGAGACAGTGGATTGCTGCCAAAGAGTGTGGCAATCAACGCCCCACCGATCGCGCCGATCGCCGTGCCAATCAGCCGCTGCACACTCAGCGTGAGCGTACTACCCGCCGTTGATCCCATCACAATAATGGCTGCAATCACGGCATAGAAGGGATATTCCCAGTGCAGGATCTGGGCAATGACGAAGGCAAGCATAGCCGCGATCGCTGTTTTGAACGCCGTTCGGCTCAACAGCAGCAACGCCATCCCTTGCGGTGATGCTGCCCAATGTTTCCAGACCGAGAAAAGAGATCGCTGACGCCTGTCAGAAGATGGCAATGCTGGCTCCTGTTCTCTTGCAGCCTCGCGCACTCCCGCTGCACGTGTAGCATGAGCAGGCGTGTCTTCCGACTCCTGATGGCTGTCTCCTAACCCCTTACCCCTCACGTTGCCTCAGCGACTGCATGGCCTAACACTGCAAAAATCTGACGTTGCTCAAACAGTTCGACTAAATCGTGATTGAGTTTAAATTGTGCCGCTTCTTGCCGCAAGATCTTCAGCGCTGTTGGAATCGAAAGGCTGCGCTTATAGGGACGATCGCCTGCCGTCAACGCATCGTAAATATCGGCGATCGCCATCATTTGTGACTGAATGGGGATATCTGGCTGCTTTAAGCCCAGCGGATAGCCACTCCCATCTAGCTTCTCATGATGTCTATAGGCGATCGCGGGCACATTCTGAAGCTGCTTGGTCCAGGGTATACGTTTGAGAAACTCATATGTATGAGTGACATGAGACTGAATGGCGTCTCGCTCTGCTAGCGTTAATGTGCCACGTGCCACCATGAGCTGCATCATTTCCTCTGGTGAAAGGAGTGGTTTAAGCTGACCATCAATGTCTCGATAGGTATACTGAGCCAGCTCTCGCAACTGTATCAGTGGTTCTTCGGCTAAAATGCGCGGTTCGTTGGTTTCTACCAGCAGCGTCCAGTAGCGATCAAGCTGTGCGATCGCCTGCTCCAATTGCTCATCCAGTGTTTTAAGCCCCTGGCAATGAGAGCAGCCCTCACTTGCATCATGGGTTGCCAGATGGCTGGAGTGCTCAATGAGATGCCTGAACTTTGACTGGGCGCACTCCATTTCTAGCGTCCGCTGCGCCAGCGCAAACCGATTTCGCACGACCTCAAGCTGCATGGGGAACAGCTTTTTCTGCTTCCCCAAAATCGCTTCTGGCACGCCCACTTTACCAAAATCGTGTAGTAGCGCCGCATAACGAATTTCTTGAATCTGTCGATCGTTAAAGTGAATGGGCTGGAGTTTACCGACTGTGACGGCATTCGCTTCCTGGCTCAAGCGGACGGTCAAATCGGCCACGCGCTCTGAGTGACCAGACGTACAGGGATCGCGGGCTTCAATAATTTGCACGGATGCTTTGACAAAGCCTTCAAACAGATGCTCAATGCTTTCTTGCAGTTGATTTCGCTCAATGCAGATGGCGGCCTGGCTGGCGAGTGATTGGAGGACTCGCTTTTCCCAATCTAAATAAGGCTGAGTCACATCGAGAGCGTTGTCAGCCGTGATGACTGCATCTGGTTTGCGCTTGCGGTTGATGAGCTGCAGCACACCAATCATCTCGCCCTCCTGGTTCTGCATAGGCAGTACGAGGACGGAGCGTGTCCGGTAGGAGATACTGCGATCGAAGCTGCGATCGAGTTGGTAAGGCACTCCTGCCGATAAATTGTACGCATCGGGGATATTTAAGCTCTCACCCGTGAGCGCCACATAGCCTGCCAGACTTTTAGGCGTCATGGGCATGGCAAATTCTTTAAATGACGCGGCTGGTTGGGAAAAATTCTGTGCCACTTTGAACCACAACAGTGGCTCCTGACCACTGCGATCGACCAGGTAAACACTCCCGGCATCGCTACAGGTAATTTCGCGGCTTTTTGCCAAAATTAGAGTGAGCAACGCTCCCAGGTCATGTGTGCTGGAAAGCGCTGTGCCGATCGCCAGAAGTTGTTCAATTAATCCAGAATGCTCAGTCGATCCCTCAGACTGATTCCGGCTATCGGTCATATCCAACCTCAGAGGGGCAAACGGTAGTCATCCTGAGCAGTTCAAAGCAGCGTCATCGCTCGCTTTATGCGCCCATTCTCCAAACTAAGACAGTCGTGTCGGTGCGTTTGGAAGCTGTGAGGCATTAACTTCCCTATACCTAACAAACATCATCCCGGCAGGCAACGTTGGCATTACCGAACAGCCCGATCGATGCGCTTACTAAAGCGCTATAAACACCAGGATAGATTGAGTCAAACTATTTGTGGCAGCCAACTGTAAGACTTAATCGAATCTCTATGAATCAAATCATGAAAGATACGAAGTTTACTGACCAATACATTCGGGCTTGAGCAAAGAATAAAAATAGACCCTTTAAAAAACTATCCGCTCCCACCTAGCGTTCAAGTCAGTAGAACAGCTTAGAGTGGGAGCGGTGTAGCGGGTCTTCAAACTGAAACCAGACTGCCGGAAGGAACTCCGAGTCAGCCAATTGATCCTTGTGTGTTAAATCTCACTGAGAGATCTAATTCCACTCGGAATCAAGGTTGACTGTTAGAGCACAGCCCCGGCACGCAGCCGGCTAACTTCAGCTTGATGACCCAGGCATTTACTACTATCTGGCATGGGCATCACCTCCTTAATCCTGAACGGTTAGTTTCAAAAGGTTGGAGCACGCTCCAAGTGGTTTACCACCTGTCATCAAGATAACACACACTTCTTAGAAGCGGGGATGATGAGTCCGCCATTCTGTAGCCTCAATCGCTGTAATTTCAACAAAAAGCCCCCGCACGATCGCGAGGGCAACTACCCGACTAAAACAAGTTGAATGTTAAGCAGTCAAACGTTAACCCTTAGAGAGCGTTACCACGTGGGAGTACCTCTTCGGGGAAGCTAAAGTGTTCATGCGGTTGGTCTTGAGGGGCCATCCA
>NZ_PVWK01000081.1 GCF_003003795.1 Stenomitos frigidus ULC18
AACGATTTCGGTTTCCCTCGAAATTGGCTCATTCATGAACCGTTACATACCTGAGCTTTGTAACCCTCAGCTACTTAACCTCATCTAAACGACGCTGAGCTGACTGTAAGGATGCATGTCCTTCAGGTTGATCAGAAGGGCGCGATCGACCAAAACACAACTGCTGAGCCTAGAAAGTCTCTATGTTTCGACTGGGCTCCGACTGGCCAATCGCCGCCAACCCCCAGTTGGTGTTGCATCTAAGGATGATGTTCGTTGCCTGCCCTCGATCGCGAACGTTCGCCAATGCGTGCGCTACAACGTAAGAGATTAAGACTGACTACCTACACGTCTTTTCATCATGAAACGTCGAGCCAAGAAACTGCAAACAAAGAGACGCGAACATTACATTCCACACGTTCATATCAAAGTCAAAGATGGTCAGCTTCAAGTGGATGGTGCAGGTGCCTGGTATTCCTATTGGCGTGACCCTTATCACCTTCTCTTAACGCTGCCCTGGAGTGGTTTTCTTGCGTTCATCGTCCTTTCGTATGTTGCAATTAATTCTCTCTTTGCGCTGCTGTATCTGGCCGGTGGGGAATGCATTGCCAACGCTCGTCCTGGATCGTTTCTGGATGCTTTTTTCTTCAGCGTGGAAACGATCGCCTCCATTGGCTATGGTGCGATGTATCCCAAAACCGACTATGCCAACACGATCGTCACCATTGAGGCAATGGTCAGCCTGGTTGGCATTGCGGTACTTACTGGACTGGCGTTTGCTCGTTTCTCTCGACCAACGGCTCGCGTTATGTTCAGTCACGTTGCAGTGATTGTGCCCCACGAAGGAACACCCGCACTCATCTTCCGCGCCGCTAATCAGCGTCGCAATCAAATCCTGGAAGCACAACTCCGAGTGTATTTTGTCCGCGACGAAACTCGGGCTGATGGACAGTTTATGCGTCGCATCTATGACATTCGGCTGCTGCGAGATCAGTCACCAAGCTTTATGTTGAGTTGGTTGGCTGTTCATCCAATCGACGAATCCAGCCCCCTTTAT
The DNA here is from genome assembly GCF_003003795.1 of Stenomitos frigidus ULC18. Lineage (GTDB taxonomy): Bacteria > Cyanobacteriota > Cyanobacteriia > Leptolyngbyales > Leptolyngbyaceae > Stenomitos > Stenomitos frigidus_A. The sequence continues at coordinate 1,037 of NZ_PVWK01000081.1, forward strand.
GGCATTACAGCAGAGTCACTCATCCAAACCAATGCAACGATCGTGATTTCACTTAGTGGCATTGACGAAACCGTGGCACAAGTTGTTCATGCACGTCATACGTATACAGCCAGCGAAATTGTGTGGAACAGCCAGTTTGTTGACATCATTCGTCACACTGCTGATGGACATCGCTACATCGACTACAACTACTTTCATGACGTTCTACCATTAGAACTGACTGAGTAATGCAGTTACGATGCAGGCTCCGTATCCACTAATGGTTGAGTCGGTTGAACCGACATCAGTTTAACAACGACCTGTCCGTTTTCGACCACTGTACAATAGCGCGACAAAGTCGTACATGGAGCAATCGCCGCCTGATCGCACTGTTCGTGGTGATGCTGGATGGCTTGCTCCCGTCGTTGATTGAGAATAACCGTACAAGGAGAAGCAGCAGGGGCAGACATAAAAACCTCTTTTGCCTTATAACTCCATTATTCCGTAATTCTAAGCTTTCTCCATCCTCCTGCTTGGGGATACAACTGAGAAGATGCTACAGCCTGCGTCAGCGAGAACGCGCTCAATGGCTCGCCCCCACGTTTTGAGGACACAGCGTATGACAGTGATTACCGGTTTATCGGGAAATGAAATCTTTTGTCTCCGGCGTCAGGGGTTAACACCTGGCGATCTTGTCATCGGCAATAGTGTGATTTCGCTAGGGCTGATTGGCAGCATCAGTTCGGGACTCAAAACGCTCTTTGGCGGCGAAGTACACCAGGTGACGCGCATTATTCATGAAGGGCGGCAACGAGCCTATGCGCGGATGGTTGCAGAAGCAAAGCGACACGGTGGCGTTGGCATTACTGGAGTCTCGAATGAGTTAGTCCTGCACGGTACGAATGTCGAATTCTTGGCGATCGGCTCCTGCATCCACCGTGCCGAAGCCAAAGCCCAACAGCTTGAGTTTTCGACGTCTGCTGATGGGCAGGCACTCTATTGCCAATTGGATGCAGGTTTTGAGCCAAAGCGGTTTGTGTTTGGGAACGTTGCTTACTCGATCGGCTTAGGTGGCGGCTTGATCGGCATCTTGAAAAGCCTACAGCGCGGCGAGATTAAGGAGTTTTCTTAGATTTTCAACGAAACGCGACATCTCGCGCTGAAACGCATCAAAGCAGAGGCGCGAGAAGCGGGTGCAAATGCGGTTGTGGGCATCCAAACATCGATTTTGCCCTTTGCAGGCATGCAAGAAATGGTGATGATCGGCACGGCATCGAAGCATCCAGGCTTGCCGATCGGCTTTAACCAAAACCCCATTACGAGCGATTTGACCAATGATGAAATGTGGGGACTGATCAATCAAGGCTATATGCCAGTGCAACTCGTTCTCGGCGTCTCAGTCTATTCCCTCGGTCTAGTCGGCGGCATCACGTCCTTCTTCAAGTCCTTTGTGCGTGGTGAGATTCACGAGTTAACTACACTAATCTATGAAGCGCGTGAAGAAGCGCTCGCCCACATTGCCGAAGAAGCCCGTCGCTACAGTGCTGATCAGGTTGTCGGTATTAAGACCTATGTTTACAACCTGGGCGGTGGGATTATTGAATTTATGGCGATCGGTACAGCCGTGAAAAAAATGCCAGACATCAACACACAGTCCGAATCCTTGCCACCACAAGCCATCATTCGCGATCAAGATACCTTCATCAACACTGCCGAAACCACAAATGTTTCGTCGCTCAATCAACCGACCAATGCGAAGAACGCGGTGACTGGGCTTGTCGGGTTTGGTGTGTTCGCCCTCTGGCTTGTGTTTATCTTTCTTCGCGTGCTCCTGCATCGTTAGTAGCTGGGAGGCAGTGATCGAGATGGCATTGAGTCTAACCGGTCGCCATCGTGGTTGAGGCATCAGTCAGTTCCAGGGCAGACCATCCAAACTCCCATCATCTTTTTGTGCTATCGGATGTGTACTATTGTTAAAAGGCGATCGCCAGACTCTTCGTTGCAGTAGGTATCTCAGCATGACGGCAGTTACTCCCAATCCCCAATCCGTGAGCGTTCCAGCGTTTTGTGACGGCATCCAATATTTCAGTGATTCAGTCCCAGGATTTGACGCCTACGGTAAAACTCCGGTGATTGGAGAAGGAAAAACCGCGATCGCTGATCTCGCTGATCCTGCCGCGGCGTACCAAACGCTGTTGTATGCCGATGCACTGCGCTATCTGATTTTGCAGGTGACGGCGAGTAAGGCCTCCGGGCATCCGGGCGGTTTTGCCAGTCAGGCAGAGGCTTACGCTGCTTTGGTGATGCTGGGCTACAAAAATATCATTACCGAAGTCGGGCATCATGCGCCTGGTTTCTACAGCGCCATGTTTCTGGATCGATCGCTGGAAGATATGGGCATTACCACGGTGCAGCAGTTGCGCGATCGCTTCCGAGAACAGCACGGTTTACTCGGTCATCTTTCGGGCTTCATCCCAGGCATTCTTGCACCTGCTGGCCCCTTGGGACAGGGGCAGCACTTCGCCATGTCAGCCGCACTCCTCCACCGTGACAAACTTTTTCCGTTCACTGTCGGCGATGGTGGTTTGGGTGAGCCCTATATTGTGAGCGCGATCGCCCACTTCCACACGGCCTATCCTCATGCAACCAACTTCCTGCCCGTCCTGGTATGGAATGGCTATTCCCAAGAACACCACAGCATGGTGTCGCTCAAGACAAATGAGGAAATGGAGGCATACTGGCGCGGTAACGGGTTTGAGCATGTAGTGTTGATTGACGCCAAGGACTTTGATGATCAGAATCAACCTGGAGCTTACGTAGACAATACTGCCTTCTCGTTGGAGCACCGGCTTGCTTTTGGTCAAGCGGTGCTGGCAAAAACCGACGAAGCGTCTCGGTCTGCGTTGGGTGGCAAACTCACCGTACTCATCATCAAGCAGCTCAAGGGGGCTGGCGTTCATGCTCGCGGGTCAAAATCCCATAACCTCTACCCTCAGCACACGTTAGACAACCCCGACATCATTGCGGCGCTTCATACACGTGCGTTGACCATCCCAGCCTGGGAGCTAGTGCGCATTAACTGTGAACGTGCCGGTGGTGGCCCTGCCAGCAAAACAGCTGTCACCGAATCAGTCTTACCCCTGCCTGATTTAGGTCAACTGCCGCTAGAGGAATTTACGGTTGGTGGCGCTCCGAAAGTGTCTACGACTGCGATGGGCAAACTTGTTGCTGCTGTGGGTCAAGCGGATTCTGGCTTTGTGGTCACCAATGCGGATGGTAATGAAGCGTCTGGCATCGCCAACATCAACCAGGCACTTAAGATCATTCACCCAACCGAAGATCCGCTTTACTACCAAAAGCCCATCGGTCAGGTTTATGAGCCACTCAGCGAAGATGCTTGCGCAGGCTTAGCCGCTGGATTAGCGCTTATGGGGGCGCGATCGCTCTGGTGCTCCTATGAGTCATTCGCAATCAACGGCTTACCCATCTGGCAAACGGTGACGCAAGCAATGGCAGAACTCCGTCGCCCCACACCCGCGACCGTCACGCTCTTTACCGCTGGTGCACTGGAGCAGGGACGTAACGGCTGGACACATCAACGTCCAGAGATTGAGGCATACTTCGCTGCTATGATGCGGAACGGCAATGTCTTTCCGCTCTTTCCACCCGATGCCAATAGCATTCAGGTTTGTTACGAGTGGGCGCTGACTCAAAAAAATAAAGGCGTTGTCATTACAGCCAGCAAATCACCCTTACCGATCCGGACAACCTTTGCGCAAACGCGTCAGGCGATCGACAAGGGCGCAATCACCCTATACGAAACGAGCGGCGACAAAACCGTTGTCTTTGCAGTCATCGGCGACATGCCCCTGATACCCGTTTTTGAAGCAGCCACACGCTTGACGGCAGAAGGGTTAGGCGTTCGTATTGTTTCAGTGATTAACCCTCGTCGCCTTTACCGTTCGTCTGATGTCTCCTGGGATCTTTGCTCTGAACCCGACAGTGCCTTCCTGAGTGACACCGAGTTTGAACAGCTCTTTAGTGGTGAGGCGCTGATTGGTGTGACAGGTGGTGCCAGCGGCATGTTAGAACCAGTTTTGCTGAGGAGTACAGCAAAACGAGATACCTTCGCCTGGAAGCGTGGCGAGACGACTGCTAGCCCCAGCGAACTGATGGCAGTCAACGGGATCACCGCTACAACATTGGCTGCACGCGCTAGCGCGTTGATTCATTAAGTCAGGCAAGCAAACCTGTCACTGAACGTATCGCCTTTCACAAGGTTCGCTTGCGTAGCATTATGGTGCCTGAAGCCCTTAAGCTATGTTAATGTGCATAGCGTTCGTCTGGCACATGAACGATCGCTCAGGATTTATCCCCTTTGAGGTATAAACACTAGCTAGTCTGTAGTTGTATAAATTACAGGGACATCAACCTTCGTCCGATCGCTCAGAAAAAATCAATCATCACACAATCATTGAGGAGAATTCCCCTATGTTGAAACAGTTTGCTGCTGCTGCCGTTATTACACTCTCGATGGGCCATGCTCTTGTAGCATCGGCAGCACCCTTGGCAGTGACTACTGCCCCAGACAAAGAAACCATTGTCGGCGGTCGATCGGTCGATCTACCCACTCCACCGATCACACCCATCTACTTCACCCTGCCAATCGAGTTGGCGATTGTGAAAGATCCAGCAGTGACTACAAATACACCTATTACTGACAGCCTCAAGAGCGACTATGCAGCCTGGGGTGCGAAGATTAAAGAATGTTCACTGCAAAAGCCAATCTTCGTCAGAAAAGTTGGCGATGAGCAAGTGCCTTTTGTCGTTGGCGGCTCAGAAGGTACGATCAAGCTCAACGCAAACGACAAGCCTGTTTGCAGTCTCTAGGTTTACAGGCTCCGATTCTGCCAGAGCAAGCGTAGTAAAGTAAGCACTAACCAATATCGCTTGATTCAACTCGCTTTGCTACGCTTCTGCCTTGGCCTTTTCAACATGTCTGGTAGTGGTCAAGTAACCGCTTTAAAGGTTAGGACTATGTATCCAAGCAGTATCTTAGAAAGCCAGACTTACTGACATGATCACAGCGCTTTGCGGATTCATTGTGCCTCTCCCTCATGCAGCTGGTATGGTCTGGAATCGATCAAGTCAAGTAGATACTGCGTTCTAAGCAGGTACTGAATATCCAAGTCACTACGTACTGTGTGAAAAAGATGCTGACACCCCATTCAGGTGTCAGCACTTACACAGATCGAAGAGAATCTCAAAGAAACTGAGCCTCTCAACAAGACTGCATCAAGGGGTAGACGACAGGCATTCTGGTAAGCAACTCGGTTTTAGTAAGGATTTAAACTGTCAAGAGTTGACGAAATTCTTAGCTAACCCTTCACAACCATCTTGAATACACACAGTCGTGTTGAATCGCTTCATGGCGTTCGGTGTGGTACGGCAAATCAAGGAAATCAAGCACCAGAACTGAACGGGTTGGACTTGCCTACGCAGGTTTATGAGCCTTGTAATGTTCATTGATTATCGCTACACATCATGGCAATACGGTTACTGATGTTGCGCCGCGTAGCATAGATCATTTGTCGCTGTGATCTTCATTTTTCAATGAAGATCACCTCAATCAGTTGAGCCTTGATTGGTCAGCAGGCTATAACGCTTAGAGTAGTGAACAAATTTTGGTAGACGTATAGTGTAAAGTTCTCATAAAACGCTCTAAGCACTTAGTTTAAGAAGTCGTGTTGTGAGGAAATTGTGATGAATGTTTTGCCTACCGAAATTCCAGATGTATTAGTTTTCGAGCCTCGCGTCTTTGAGGACGATCGTGGATTCTTTTTTGAAAGTTTTAACGAACGTGTTTTTACTGATAAAACCGGGATTAACGTCCAATTTGTTCAAGACAACCACTCGCGTTCCTGTCAGAACGTTTTGCGGGGACTACATTACCAGGTTCAGCAACCCCAAGGGAAGCTGGTGCGGGCAATTGTGGGCACTATATTGGATGTAGCCGTTGATATTCGTCGGCACTCACCCACCTTTGGTCAATGGATCAGTTGTCGTCTTAGCGCCGAAAATAAGCGCGTTCTTTGGGTTCCGCCTGGGTTTGCCCACGGCTTTGTGGTCATCTCAGAAGTCGCCGAAGTGCTATATAAGGCAACAGACTACTATGCCCCGCAACACGAACGCTGCCTTCTTTGGAACGATCCTGATTTAGCAATTGATTGGTCCCTCACAGAAGAGCCCATACTGTCAACTAAAGATCAAGCAGGGAAGACTCTTAAATTAGCTGAAGTCTACCCGTGACACACAACCCTCTTCCCAGAGATTCGTCTTATGAAAGCAATCATTCTCAGCGGCGGTAAAGGTACACGACTACGACCCCTGACGTACACTGGCGCAAAGCAACTGGTGCCAGTTGCTAACAAACCCATTCTTTGGTACGGCATTGAAGCCATTGTGGCAACGGGCATTACAGACATTGGTATTATCATTAGCCCTGAAACAGGCGAAGAAGTCAAAGCCAAAACTGGCGATGGCGAGCGTTTTGGTGCCAGAATTACCTATATTTTACAGGAGCAGCCAGCGGGTCTGGCGCATGCCGTCAAGATTGCTCGCCCCTTTCTAGGGGATGCCCCCTTTGTAATGTATCTGGGCGATAACCTGATTCAAAACGAACTCGGCGAGTTTCTGACTCACTTCAAGGAACAGCAAATGGATTCCCTCATTTTGCTGCGTCCGGTCGCCAACCCATCTGCCTTTGGGGTTGCCGAGGTCGATGAGCAGGGGCGAGTGGTGCACTTAGTCGAAAAGCCCAAAGTGCCACCATCGAATCTAGCGCTGGTCGGCATCTACTTTTTTGCCAATACCATTCATGCGGCGATCGATCGCATTCAGCCCTCTGCTAGAGGTGAGCTTGAAATTACCGATGCCATCCAAGATCTAATCGACCAGAAAATGCATGTTGAAGCACGCCAGATCGAAGGCTGGTGGCTCGATACGGGCAAAAAAGATGATCTGCTGGAAGCCAATCAGATTATTTTAGACACCTGCCTTAAATCCGACCTGTGTGGCGAACTGGATGAGCAAAGTCAAGTGTTTGGGCGTGTCCAGATTGGCACCGGTTCAAAACTCATTAACTGTACCGTTCGTGGGCCTGTGACAATTGGCAAAGATTGCCACCTGGAAAACTGTTTTATTGGTCCTTACAGTAGCATTGCTGATCAAGTCACGCTCATTGACGTTGATTTAGAACACAGTGTGATTCTTCGCGGTGCAAAGATTGTAGGCATCCATCAGCGTATCGTTGACAGCGTCATTGGACAACGCGCTCACCTTAAAACGGCACCGCAGCGTCCAAAAGCGCTGCGATTCATGATCGGTGATGACTGTCAGATCGAGCTAGCGTAACTGAAGTTAGCATGACAGCCATAGCATTTGCAGCATAATCATCACCCCACTGTTTCCTGTTTTTCTTAAAGGAGCCCACTCAGATACCAACGAAGAGAGAGTTCTAGAGCAAGCGCCGTGTTGTAGATTCTGCTTAAGTCAATGGGTGTGTTACCACCTTTGAAGAGTTTGATATGACTAGCGATAAACCCCGTGTACTGATTGTGGCAGAACATGCTTCGGCTAAGTTTGGTGGTGAGGCAGCTTTGCCGCTCCATTATTTTAGAGTGCTCCGGAAGCGCCAAATTGAAGCCTGGCTAGTTGTACATGAGCGCACTCGTGATGAACTGCAACTGTATTTTGGAGACGACTTTGATCGCATCTTTTTTGTCCCTGACACGATTATGCATCGCTTGCTATGGAGAATTGGGCAATTTTTACCACAGCGCCTGGCTTACTTCACCATTTGGTTTCCTTTGCGCTTATTGACGCAGTTTGTTCAACGCCGACTTGTAAAACAGATTGTGCAAAGCCATCAGATTACGGTTGTGCACCAGCCAATCCCCGTTTCGCCCAAAGAGCCGTCATTAATTTTTGATGTGGGAGCACCTGTGATCATCGGCCCGATGAATGGTGACATGAATTACCCACCAGACTTTCAGTGGATGCAAAGCCGTCTTGTCTACCTGACGCTTAATGCGGGTCGCTTCCTTTCCAACTGGCTCAATTGGCTCATACCAGGCAAACGTCGGGCGGCTATCTTATTAGTTGCCAACACACGTACACGCGCTGCTCTACCAAACGGTACCTGTAGCGATGTTGTTAAGCTCCATGAGAATGGTGTTGACCTATCGGTGTGGCAGCCCAAGCCTGAGAAACCCACTCAAGCAACGAGGCGTCCGCCTAACGAGCCATCCAGCCAAAGCACTAAATTTATTTTTGTGGGTCGGTTAGTCCATTGGAAGGCAGTTAACCTGTTGCTGACTGCGTTTGCGCAGGTAGCTCAGCACTGGCCCGTAGAGCTGGAAATCATTGGCGATGGTCCTGAAAGTATCAGCCTGCAACAGCAAGCAAAAGCTCTGGGATTACTGTCATTGCATAAATCCCAAAGCGGCGACCAGACCAAAAGTGACCCGGTTGAACCGTATAGTTCAGTCCGTTTTCTGGGTTGGCTGTCTCAAGCTGACTGCGCCCAACGGCTGCAACAGTCAGATGTCATGGTACTGCCAAGTATGCTGGAGTGCGGTGGTGCTGTGATCTTAGAATCAATGGCGATGGGCGTCCCAGTAATTGCTACAAATTGGGGAGGACCGTCAGACTATTTGAATGAATCGTGTGGCATTTTAATTGAGCCACGATCGCAACAGTCGTTTGTGAATGATCTTGCTGCCGCCATGATCCAGATGGCGGCATCACCTGCTTTGCGCCGATCAATGGGACAAATGGCTCGTCATCGGGTGATGAGTCATTTCGACTGGGATGTCAAAGTCGATGCCATTCTAGACATTTATCGGGATGTCTTGAAGGCAACCTTGCCCACTCGACCATTGATCAGCCCAGAGAACACAGGGAGCGCTATTAGCAGGGTGTGAATTTTGACCAGCGGCAAGAAGATTGCATATTCCCCGTGAAGCCCAACGGTTGCAGTCTTCTCAGGCCAGCTTAAACTAATGTGAGTACTTAAACTTATGACACTTGTAGAACACGAACAAGCTTTATCGAGAAAGCCCCGCACTATTTTAATTACTGGTGGAGCAGGCTTCATCGGTGCTAATTTTGTTCATCATTGGTGCCAGCACTATCCCGGCGATCGCGTAGTGGTGCTCGATGCCCTCACGTACGCTGGCAATCGTAAAACTCTCGCTGAGCAAGAAGCACAGGCGAATTTACGCTTTGTTCACGGTGATATTTGCGATCGTGCGCTGGTAGATGCCTTGCTGCAAGAGGAAGCGATTGATACAGTCGCTCACTTTGCTGCTGAGTCACACGTCGATCGTTCAATTCTCGGCCCCGATGCCTTTGTACGGACAAATATTAACGGCACATTCACCCTGGTTGAAGCGTTCCGGCAACACTGGAAGGCTCACAATCAGCCCGCTCATTTTCGCTTCCATCACGTCTCAACGGATGAAGTTTACGGTAGCCTGGGACCGAACGATCCGGCTTTTACGGAGACGACGCCCTATGCACCCAATAGCCCTTACTCAGCGTCCAAAGCCGGGAGTGATCACTTAGTGCGTGCTTACTACCATACCTATGGTCTGCCAACGCTGATCACGAACTGCTCTAACAATTACGGTCCTTATCACTTTCCCGAAAAGCTTGTCCCGCTGATGTGTATCAACATCTTGATGGGCAAGCCGCTACCTGTGTATGGCGATGGGCAGAACGTTCGCGACTGGCTCTATGTGGGCGATCACTGTAGCGCGTTAGATGTCGTCATTAATCGGGGTACCCCAGGCGAAACCTACAACATTGGTGGCAACAATGAGGTCAAGAACATCGATCTCGTGCATATGCTATGCCAGTTGCTGGACGAACTCGCGCCTGAATTACCCGTACGGCCGTCTAGCAAGCTCATCACGTTTGTGACCGATCGCGCGGGACACGATCGACGCTATGCGATCGACGCTACCAAGCTCAAGACTGAGCTGGGATGGGCTCCTGCTCAAACCGTTGAAACGGGTCTGCGTCAGACTGTCGAGTGGTACCTGGCAAATCGCGACTGGTGGCAACCACTCCTTTCAGCCGAGTATCAGGCTTACTATGAGCAGGTTTATACCAGCGTATAAGCGACGATCGCGTTAAATCGCTAACGTCTTTTGAATGAGGGGATAGGGGTGCAGGGGAGGCAAGGGGCGAGTTTGGAAAGACTTTACCCTCCTGCCCTCTGCCTCCTTTCCCCCATCTGACTCTGCCCTGTGCCTATTGCAACGCCTTAGCACGACTGACAATGCGCAGTCGCTGGGTAATCATTGTCATGCCGTCATGCCGTACTAGCACCGCCGAAATCCAGCGATTATCAGCCGTGAGTGGAGCACGACCGACTTTAAAGAGGCCACCAGCGGGCAAAAGTTCTAAATCAACCGTTGTGGGGCTGACGAAACCATCGGCTTTAACGGGTTCTTCAAGGGCTTTTCCCAGCAAAAGGTCATTTCCTAAGGGCTCTTGCACAATCGCGTCGAAGCTAAATTCCTGTCCAGCATTGATCTGCTCTGGTAACGTTAGCTTCACTTTTGGAGGATTGGTGCCAGAGGTAATTTGACTGTGTTCGGCGAGAATCTCTTGTCGCACAATTTTTTGGTTTTCAAACTGTTGTTGTGCCTCCAAGGTGGACTCGATCGTAAGTTCGCGATCGCCGACTTTTTGAGCACCCGTCACGTGAGTAACCGTTTCTGCCATCAGGCCACTGCCTTGAGTTTTCCAGGCTTTCAGCTCAGTACGATACGTCAAATTTGGGTAGCGTTTCCAGAGCTGGGTCAAGGCCTGCTCCAGAGTTTGACGAGTTAAGCCATCTGAGTGCGTAAAATTAGGACTGTAGAATGCCAGCACTGCCTGAACATTGTGGCTACTGGCCGCTTTATCGATCGCAGCCAGAGTTTCCTTCAGCGGAGCGGGAGCTGTTTCTGGCGGCTCTGCACTAGCGCGATTAGCCTGAAAGGCTCCGCCAAAGACCATCACTAAGCCTAATGCAACGAGAACAGACTGCCAACGTCCCCGTGTTGTCTGGGTTTGACGTAAGGTTGACTGAGGTACAGTAGGCAGAGAGTGCGAAGACTTAGGCATAAATGTGGCAATTGGGTGAGTGGCTGACAAAGATTTGGAGTACAATCTGCAACTTAGCATCTTAAGGTGGTAGGTGCTTTAATCGCAGCAAGATTGCTCGATCGGTTTCCCTGCTTAGACATTAGTCACGAATGCAGCATGCTTGAGACAACTGTAAACGATCCCCCTGATTCTACTCTGCCAGCTAAGGCTAGCGCTGTAGCAGCCGGAACTTCTCTAACACGACTGCTCATTGCTGCCAGCGGTACGGGTGGACATGTCTTTCCAGCGATCGCCGTGGCAGAGCGGCTGACAGATTGTCAGGTTGAGTGGTTGGGAGTGTCTAACCGCTTGGAAACCCAGCTTGTACCAGAGCGCTATCCCTTACATACCGTTGCTGCAGAAGGCTTTCAGAAGCGTGGCTTGGATAGTTTGCGTGTCGCCCTCAAGCTGATTGGGTCGATCTGGCAAGTGCGCCAGTTACTCCACAAAGGTCGGTTTCAAGGCGTGTTTACAACGGGAGGCTATATCGCTGCACCCGCTGTGCTAGCGGCTCGTTCTCTGGGCTTGCCCGTCATTTTGCATGAATCGAATGCGCTACCGGGTAAAGTCACCCGTTTTTTAGGGCCCTGGTGCAGCACAGTCGCGATCGGCTTTGCTGCCGCTGCAGCCTACCTTCCCCGCGCCAAAACAGTCTGTACTGGAACGCCCGTGCGATCGCAGTTTCAAACACAAAAGGACTCAGCGTTGCCCATCGCGCTACCTGAAACGGCACCACTGCTAGTTGTCGTCGGTGGTAGTCAAGGAGCGGTTGGCGTGAATCGGCTAGTGCGACAGTGTGCGCCTGCTTGGTTTGAGGCCGATATTTGGATAGTGCATCTGACGGGCGAGAATGATCCGGATTCGAAAAGCCTACAGCACCCTCAGTACGAGGTGCTACCGTTCTACGATGACATGGCAGGGTTGCTGCGCCGTGCGGATCTGGTGATCAGCCGATCGGGCGCTGGTACGCTGACAGAATTGGCAATGACCCACAAGCCTTCCATCCTGATTCCCTATCCCTTTGCTGCTGAAGATCACCAGACCTACAATGCCACAGTTTTCAGCTCGGTCGGTGCAGCCAAACTCTTTCAACAAGCAGACCTCACACCAGAGCGTCTCACAGCCGAAGTGATGAGCCTGCTTGGTGGTGACTCGACGCACATGCACCCATCAAAGGGACTCAAACAAATGGCTGAACAAGCTGGAAAGCTAGCAGTGACAGATAGCGCTGAACAACTAGCTCAGGTCATTCGTCAAGCCCTAAAAGTCAGGGCTGAGCGCAAATAAGCGACCAACGCCACCAGCCGCCAAAGCACTCATCAATCTGAAGGTAGGAGATGATTAGTAATATGAAGCGACAGGCGCAGCAATGAAGTATCAGGAATGCGGACTTAATAAGATGCAATTCTTTCTGTAGGGACGTTCCATGGAACCTCCTACAGAAGGGAGATGATTCGGGTTAATTAATCCACGATCCTCAGTCAACCACGAATGCTGTTACGGGCACAGCATTACCATGTCCGTATGCTGGGATACCTTTGTTTGCAAGACCCTAATTCACCACCTGGCTACCGTGGCTACGAGGATCGCTACCGCTGACTGGAGCAGCTTTTACCGAAGCAGAGAACGCAGAGGTTTGCCCACTTGCCTGAGCATAGGGAAGTGAATCGCCAGAGGCAAGCGCCACGAGATTTGCCTCCATGACAGAACGTGGTTGTTCACCGATCGACTGAGCGATCGCGCTACCATCCTGCCCTAAAAAGACAAAGTGGGGAATTCCATCCACACGGTAAGACAGCACTTCTGGCAGCCATTTGCTATTGTCTACATTCAGCATGACAAAATTGACGCGATCGCCGTATTGCTCCTTCAACTCTGCGACATCCGGTGCCATCGTCTGGCAACTCGTGCACCAGTTTGCGTAGAACTCTACAAGTGTAGGCTTGTCATTGCCGAGCGCAACCTCCAGCGGCACTGCTTCTTCCGCCATTGTCGACAAAAGCCCTGATCCGGTTTCCGTCTTCAGCCCTAGGAAAACCGATACAGTCAGGACGATCGCCACCAGAACGATCAGGAAGTTTCGCACTCGTGTCCCCGTCGTAGCTTGCGTGACTACTGGCGATGTCTGTGTCGGCTCTGGCAAATTTGCAGTCATAGGAGAGGCTAGTGCAGTGAAGGGTTCTTCAATTGTAGCGATCGCTGTCGAGACTTACAGCGATTTGCAGTAGGTGGGCAGTGCCCACAATTTTTCAAAAAGCCTCGCTGCAAGGTCTGTGGGCACTGCCCACGCTACTAAGGAAGATCCATCAGTGATCAGCTAGGCAAAAGTCAGGAGTCAGGACGAAAAAGCCTACACGTAAAGCTCCTAGCCTTAGATTGTACTAGTAGAGTAGGGCATGAGTCTAGCTACCTGTTGTCATTGCTTTAATGCTTTACCCTCATAAGTCCATCTGAAGGGTTTAGCCATCGTGCGATTGAAGTAAGCGACGAACTCAAGGATACGGGTTTTGAGCTGTGCTTGACTCACAAAGTTGCCTCGTCTGAGTAACTTACGAACCAAGATACCGAACCAAAGCTCAATCTGATTCAACCAGGAACAATGCTTGGGCGTGAAGTGGAACACAATTTTGTGGCTCGGGTCACGCAAAAAATCTGACCGAGTTTGCTGCGATTGGAGAATGCCAGATTGCCCTTTGAGGCCCAGATCGACATCAAGCCCTTCCGTTTGGGCCACCAATCGCACCAAGGATGCGGATTGATGAGTGTTCAAGCAATCCATCACCAGATGCCACTTAATCGCTTTCGGGTCGGTGGCAAGCAGTTGTTGCACATGATTAAGGTAATCCACCTCTGTGCGTCTAGCCCCTACGGTCGCTTCCACCACCCGGCCTTGGGCCACATCAAAACTCGCAATTAACGTTTGCGTTCCATGGCGAATGTACTCAAATTCTCGTCGTTCTCGTTTGCCAGGACGCATGGGTTTGTCAGGGGCTTGCCGCTCCAGAGCTTGAATGCCCGTCATCTCATCCAGCGAAACCGTTCGTTCTCCCGCTTTTGCACGCTCTATCGTCTTCAGATAGACCGCACAGATGTCTTTGACCGTTGCGTCGAACTGAGGGTCGGGGGGGGATTCAACCAGTACTGCGACTGGTGCGGCTTTAAGTCTGCTTCGTTCATTAAGCGTCCGACATGACGGGGGGAGATACTCTCAACAATGCCTTGTTTCATCACCTCATCAGCCAGTTCTCTTGCAGTCCATTGACTGATGGGGCGGTCATAGGTTTCAGGCTTCTCACAGGCAAGCGCAAACAGTCGTAGAATTTGTTCCAAACTGAAGCTGGACGGTCCACCACAGCGAGGTGCATCGACTAAGCGCGCCACCACTGGAATGTCCTTCTGGCTCAATTCCAGCCATCGGTTCCGCCACAGCCTTGCCATGTCTCGACTGATGTTCACTTTCCGTGCAACGTCTCGATGATTGAGTCCTTCGTCTGCCAACAGAATGATGTTCGCTCTCAGGGCAATCTGCTGGGGAGTACTATGGCGATTAACAACCTGTTGCAGTTGCGAGCGCTCGGTCTCGCCTAGTTGCAAGGGTGTTGGAGCTAGTCTAGGCATGGTTTTACCCTCCTTTGGTCAACCCTACCTAAATGGTAGCTCTACTCCAGCCCAGGTCTACTAGCTGCTGACCGCTGACCGCTGATCACTGTTTGATTCTTGAGATTGTTGCAATTGACATAGCCGAAAGCGGTAAGCTCCTCTACACTGCAGATGATTTGTATCGATCCTGCTGCCATGTCTAACGAGAGTGAGTATATCCGCAAAGCGGAAGCGACCAGAGTTCGCTTTCTAAGTGAAGCCTTGCCCTATATTCAGCAGTTTGCTGGTAGGACAGTGGTGGTTAAGTACGGTGGTGCTGCGATGAAAGACAGCAACCTGAAAGACAAAGTAATTCGAGATGTCGTCTTCATGGCCTGTGTGGGGCTTCGTCCAATCGTCGTTCACGGTGGTGGACCAGAGATCAACACATGGCTCGCTAAATTGGGCATTGAACCACAGTTCAAAAATGGTCTGCGGGTAACAGATGCCGCCACGATGGAGGTCGTGGAAATGGTGCTGGTGGGTCGAGTGAACAAAGAACTGGTGGCGCTGATCAATCAAGCAGGTGGCTCGGCTGTTGGACTTTGCGGCATGGATGCCAACTTAATTAAAGCTCGTCCTGTGGATGCTGTTGACGTGGGCTTTGTGGGCGAAGTCACCAGTGTAGATATTCGCATTCTGGAGTCATTGGTGAAGGCGGGGCATATTCCCGTTGTTTCTAGCGTGGCAGCCGATGAGACGGGTCAGACTTATAACATCAACGCTGATACGGTGGCAGGCGAAATTGCCGCTGCGTTGGGTGCCGAAAAAATGATCCTACTCACCGATACAGCAGGCATTTTGCGTGACTACAAAGACATGGCAACCCTGATTCCCAAAATAGACATTCAGGAAGCACGGAAGCTGATTGAAGATGGCACCGTTTCGGGTGGCATGATTCCCAAAGTCAATTGCTGTGTGCGATCGCTCGCGCAAGGAGTACGTGCTGCTCATATTATCGACGGACGCATTCCCCATGCCTTGCTCCTAGAAATCTTTACCGACGCGGGGATTGGCTCCATGATCGTCGCATCGGAGTTTATGGGATGAGGGGGGAAAGGGGAAAGGCTAAAGGATGAAGGATGAGGGGGAAAGGCTAAAGGATGAAGGGTGACGGCTGACGGCTGACGGCTAAAAAAGATAACGACAGTACCGCTTCGTGTGAACTCAAGCCTTCCTGACATGAATTAAGATCAGCAACAGTTTCTCTGACCCGAATTTATCTTTTATCCTTTAGCCTTTCCCCCTATGTCTACTTATTCTGACCTGACAACTGCGATCGTGGCTAAAGCAAAAGTCAACGAAGACGCGCTGCCGCTCCGTAACGAGTCTTGCCGCTCCAAGTTTCTCTTTCACAACGCTCCAACGCAAAAAGTTTGCCTGTTTTTTCACGGGTTTACGGCCTACCCAGATCAGTTTTTACCGCTGGGTAAGGCACTGTTTCAGCGGGGATACAATGTGCTGATTCCGCTGCTGCCAGGGCATGGAAAAGCAGGCAAATGGACTCGCGATAACCCTACGCCGCTGCCAACCGATCCGAAAGTGTATCAAGACTTTGCACTTCAGTGGATTCAGCAAGCACAGGTGTTGGGGCAAGAGGTGGTCATTGGTGGGCTGTCGGGCGGTGGCACCTTAGCGGCATGGGTGGCGCTGAACCATCGTGAATTAATCGATCGCGCCCTGCTTTTTGCTCCCTACCTCAGCGGCGACACCATCATCGATAAGCTATTTATCAAGTTATCGAGTTCTTATTATTCCTGGGGTGGCGATGCCGATCGGGCGATCGGCTATACGAGCTTTCAGGTGCCAGCACTGCGATTGTTTTTAGATATGGGTGCGCAACTAATGAAGCAAGCCCGGACAACACCTGCGGCACCCATGTTTACGTTCTCGACTGAAATTGATGATTCAGTCGATACCAACGACCACAAAGCGTTCTTTGCAGACGCACTCCGATTGCAGCCCAAGTGCTGGTATCACTGCTTCGATCGCTCGTACAAAGTGCCTCATACGATGATGACAGTCGCCGAAGGCAACCAATCGGCAGACCTCCTCTACTTGATGGCTAAAGCCTACGTTGAGAGTGACCTCACATGGGCAGAGGTTGAGGAAATTGGGTTTCGTATGACTCAGGGCAAAACGTTCCCAGCCATTGTGTCGGAGTTGGGCATTAGCGATCGCGCTGGCCCCGATATGCCTGCGATGATGACGATGATAGATAAGGCAGCGATCGTTCAAGCCCGCAATCCTTCTGCAGTCGATGACAATGATTAAGAGCGGTCAGCGGTCAGCGGTTAGCAGTCAGCAGTCAGAAGCTAGTACACATCTAAGATTTCGAGCCCTATGTGTAGGCTTTTTCGCTCCTGAATTTTGAATTCTGACTTCTAACTTAGCTGACCGCTGGTAGCTCATGACTGACCGCTACTGTCAGCTAAAAATTCGTCGAAATCGCCTGCACGGGACAGGTCGGAATGCACTGCTCACAAACAATGCAGCGCGATCGCGTGAAGGTCAGTTTAAATGACTCTGGGTCAAGCCTCAGAGCTTCGGTGGGACAAACGCCGGTACACAAGCCACAGTGCACGCAACTGTCTTCGTCGATCAGGATTTCGCGGTTAGAGAACGACACGCCAATGTCTTGCGATCGCATCCAGTCGATCGCGGCATCCAGTTGGTCAATGTCGCCGGACAACTCGACTACCAGCTTGCCAATTTGATTGGGGGCAACCTGGGCACGAATAATATTTGCCGCCACATTGAAATCTTTTGCCAGTCGATAGGTGACTGGCATCTGCACAGAGCGCTTGGGAAACGTGAGCGTGACCCGTTTTTTCACTGGTAATCCTATTTGCCGTTGGAAGTCATTTCCTTCTGTAGATACTGTGGATAGTGAAGCCTGTCAAGCGAGAGGCGGCGGGAAGCAGAGCGTTGGGTCAAAGGGTTTACCGGAGTGCAGCACCCCAAACACCCAGCGCATCAGCTTATGCATCACGGCTCCGAGGACTTGACGTTTGGTTTTCTGGCGTGCGAGGCGTTGGTCGCGCCAGGTGCGCATGGCTTGATTCCAGCGCCACCAGGAGAGGGCAGGAAAAAACAACACTGTTCGCCATCGTGCCTTGCCGAGTTTGGAGCGGAGAGGTTTGCTATGAATCGAGGTACCTGACGACTTTTCTTGGGGAGTCAACCCCGCAGCAGCGGCCAGTTGACGGGCTGAGACAAAGGCGCGCCAAGCCCCACTTTCAGCCAGCATCCCAGCGGCCGTCAGCGAACCAATGCCGGGAATTGAGTTGAGTTCACTCAATCTGACGGTTCTTGCATCATTTTTGCTGAAAGCTGCGCTTACACACAAGGGACGTGACATGTCACGTCCCTACAGATTGAACCCAACTACTTTGTCTGAGGCACCCACACAGAAACAGAGCCACCATTGCAGCGGAATTCACCCCAACCATCATCACCAGTAGTCACCGCTCCATCCACATGTCCAGTGATATCCACATAGGTCGCATTTGGTTGCTTCACTTCCATCCGCTTGGTGCCCTCACTCCCATTACTGAGCACCACTGCCAGTCCGCCGGGATGTTCCTCATCGCCTAAACGCGTCCAGCCGATCGTGTTGGCATGATCAAAGTAATCATATTGCTCACCATAGGCATAGGTTTGACGTGCTTCAAGCATGGCATCCAGCACCGCTCGATGGCTGTCTAACCACACTTCATGGTCTTCACCGTCCTTTCCTTTGTCTGTATAGTGCGCACCGTAGTAATCGGCATAGAAGATGCAGGGATAGCCTTCACTACGGAGCAAGATCAACGCGTAGGCAAGCGGCTTAAACCAGGCTTCAACCACTGATTCCAGCGACTGCAAGGGTTGAGAATCGTGGTTTTCGACCAGCGTTACCGCAAGCGTTGGTTGCTGTTGCACCAGGGTATTGTCAAAAATTTGCCGCATGTCATAGCTGTTGCCTGCTTTACTGGCGACATGGAAGTTGTAATGCAGCGGTGCATCAAACAGTGTGACGCGACCGTTGGTGGTTTCCACAAAGCTGTGCAATGCTTCCACATCGTACGACCAGTATTCACCTACAGCGAACAGGTCACGCTGAGCGTAGTGGCTCACATGGTCTAACCATTCGCGGAAGAAGTCGGCTGAAACGTGCTTAACGGCATCAAACCGAAACCCATCAACCCCTGTGGTATCGACATACCATTCACCCCAGTACTTTAACTCGCCCTGCACTTCGGGGTGCGCCATATCCAGGTCACAACCCATGAGGTAGTCAAAATTGCCATTCTCTAAATCGACATTGCGATCGAACTCTTTGCCTTTCAGTAAGTAAATCGCCCTTTCAGACTCGTTGTAGGCGTTGTAATCGATCGCGTCAAAGTGCCACCAATGCCATTCCATTTTGGAATATTTGCCTTTACGACCGGGAAACTTAAAATGCGTCCAGGCTTTGATGGTTTGATACTCACCGATCGGCTGATTACGGTTTTCCATACTAAAGGGAGTCGCTTGCGCTTCTTCCTCCTCATCGGCTCCTAATTTGTGGTTAAAAACCGCATCGGCATAAATCCGAATGCCTGCTTTTTGTGCCACTTTAATGGCCTGCAGATACTCTTCTTTAGTGCCGTACTTCGTGCGCACCGAGCCTTTCTGATCAAACTCGCCTAAGTCAAATAAATCATAAACGCCATAGCCAACGTCATAACCACCCCCGGTTCCCTTGTAGGCTGGGGGTAACCAAACGGAAGTGACTCCAACTTTTGCTAATTCATCGGCAGATTCAGCGAGTTGCTTCCAGAGCTTTCCATCGGGTTCGATATACCAATGGAAGTACTGCATCATTACGCCATTTAGTTCAGACATTGCTGTGACCCCATAAAGTTACGTTTATTTATGTTCCTACAGTAAATTAGTCGGAAATTAATTGTCGGACAATCTGCCGATCGACGTATCTAGCCTTGCTCCCAAGGCTGACGAGATATCCAAGTCTTCTTTAGGAACGCGGATTTAATCAGGTGCAATTCTTTTTGTAGGGATGTCGTCCCTACAGAAGGGAAATGGTTCAGATTAATTAATCCACGATACTTAGTGTTCTTATAGAGCGACCAAAACGCTGGGTTCTTCTCGCGTAAACATTAATTGCAGTGAAAATTTAATTTCTTGGCAAGCGAACGGCAATATGGTTTGATGCAACTGGTCTCTTTGCAAAGGTTGTCGCTCAATGTCCAAAGCCGCTCACATACCGTTGTTTCTTGGCTTGTTGGTCGGCTCTGGTTTAGCAATATCGGGCGTGGCAGCGCAAGATGCCAATCCGCCTACGCTGCGTCGTTCTGAAGCCCAAGCCGCCAGTTGGTTAGAGCAACATCGCGATAGCCCACCCGCCATCCGTGCCTTTGTACAGCGGATGCCCAAAGGCGGTGATATTCACACCCATTTGAGCGGTGCAGTGTATGCCGAGCATTACCTGGAATGGGCGATCGCCGATGGCTATTGTGTCGATCCAGTCGCCATTAAATTGGTGACACCAACGGATTGTGGTAAGGCTCCCAACTATTTCCCAGCGTCGGAGTTGTTTAAGCGATCGAGTGTTTACGATGCTCTGGTCAATCGCTGGTCTACACGCAGTCTGGCGTTTGCTGGAAAGTCGGGACATGACCAATTTTTTCAAGCGTTTGAAGGGTTTGATCTCATCTCATCTTCACCTTCACGTCGGGGTGATATGGTCGCTGAAGTGGCCAATCGAGCCGCCTCTCAGCATGTCTCGTATTTAGAGTTGCTGTTAACGACTCAGGGTAGCGCGACGACACAATTGGCGCGATCGGTGGGCTGGCAGACAACCCTCGCCGAAACCCGTCGCCAACTCCTGGCAAAAGGATTGCTCAAGCTAGTGAACGATGGCAAGCAAGAACTCGACCAGCTAGAGGGACGCACAGCGAAAGCGCTGGGATGCGGCTCTGCTAAAGCGCAACCCGGTTGTCAGGTGACCGTGCGGTTTTTGCAGCAGACCAATCGCTTCAAAGCACCGCTCGAAGTCTTTGCTCAGTTTGTGTACGCGTTTGAGTTGGCGAAGACTGATTCACGCGTGGTCGGAATTAATTTAGTGGCACCCGAAGATCACCCGATCGCCCTCCGAGACTACACACGACAGATGGAAATGCTGCAATTCCTCCATCAGCAGTCGCCATCGGTGAAAGTCTCGCTCCATGCGGGTGAATTAACGCTGGGACTGGTACCCCCCGAGCAACTGCGCTTTCACATTCGGCAGGCAGTGGAAATGGCGCAAGCCGATCGCATTGGACATGGCGTCGATCTGCTTTATGAAGACAACCCGTTTGGTTTGCTGGAGTTGATGCGAAAACGGGGCGTCTTGGTCGAAATCTGCCTCACCAGCAATGAGGCGATTTTGAATGTGAAGGGTAAGGATCACCCCTTTCCGCTTTATTGGGCGGCTGGTGTACCCGTGACCTTAGCCTCCGATGATGAAGGCATTTCCCGCGTTGACCTCAGCAACGAATACCAGTTAGCCGTGCAACGGTATGCGTTGAAATATGAGGATCTCAAGCGCTTAGCCCGCAACAGCCTGGAATATAGCTTTCTGAAAGGGCAGAGCCTCTGGCAATCGCCTCGCTATACCGCCGTTGCATCGGCTTGTACAACGGATAACCCTGGCTCAACCGCCCTTTCTAAACCCTGTACAGCCTTGCTCAAAGAGAGCGATCGCGCCCGCGCCCAGTGGCAGCTAGAAGCTGATTTTACTGCTTTTGAAGCGCTGTCGTGGTTGAAGTAGGGAGCGGTCAGCGGTCAGTGATGAAGGTGCTGCTGAATATAAATTTTGAATTTTGAGTTTTGAGTAGCGCTTCAAGCCGACAAGCTAGAGAGTGTTGAGTTGAGTGCTCCCTCTGCTCCCCCTGACCCTCTGCTCCCTCTGCTCCCTCTGCCTTCTAATTGCTGACCGCTGACCGCTGATAGCTAATCCTCCGCTATCTTCCCTGAACCCCTTATCCTAATAATAGAGACCCCACGTTTCGAGATGGCAATGGCAGACATTAAACCCATTCATGTGATTGGCGGTGGTTTGGCAGGGACTGAGGCTGCGTGGCAGATTGCCCAGGCAGGCATCCCGGTCATTCTCTACGAAATGCGACCGCAGCGATCGAGTCCGGCGCATCATTCTGAGCATTTGGCAGAACTGGTGTGTAGTAACTCCTTTGGGGCACAGTCGAGCGATCGCGCCTCTGGTTTGCTTCACGAAGAATTGCGGCGGTTGGGGTCGATCGTGATTGGGAAAGCAGATGAACACTCAGTGCCTGCGGGTGGAGCCCTGGCGGTCGATCGTGCCATTTTTAGCCGCAATCTAACGGAAACGTTGGATCAGCATCCGTTGATTGACTTGCGACGTGAGGAAGTTCCCGCAATTCCGACGGAAGGGATTAGCGTGTTAACGACGGGCCCCTTAACCAGTCCGGCTCTGGCAGAGGATCTGCATCGCTTTACAGGCATGGAGTACATGAGCTTTTTCGATGCTGCTAGCCCGATCGTCGTGGGCGAATCCATTGACTTTGATGTGGCGTTTCTGGCGTCTCGGTACGATCGGGGTGAAGCTGCCTATCTCAACTGCCCCATAAACCGGGAACAGTATCTTCACTTTCGGCAAGAGTTGTGTCAGGCAGAGCAGGCAGAACTGAAGGATTTTGAGCAAGAAACGGCGAAGTTCTTTGAAGGGTGTTTGCCGATCGAAGAAATGGCGCGACGGGGCGAAGACACCATGCGCTACGGCCCCCTCAAACCTGTGGGCTTGTTCGATGCTCGTCAAGGCGACTTTCGTGATCCCGAAAACAAAGCCAAACGTCCCTATGCCGTTGTGCAACTGCGGCAAGAAGATCGGGCAGGACAACTGTGGAATATGGTGGGCTTTCAGACGAATCTGCGTTGGGGCGAGCAAAAGCGCGTCTTTCAACTGATTCCTGGCCTGGAAAACGCCGAGTTTGTGCGGATGGGCGTGATGCATCGCAATACGTTTGTTAACGCACCCGAATTGCTGCACGCAACTTTGCAATTCAAGCAGCGCGAAACGCTCTTTGCCGCCGGACAACTGGTCGGCACCGAAGGCTACACAGCCGCAGCAGCAGGTGGCTGGTTGGCTGGCACCAATGCTGCACGGGTAGCATTAGGACAGGCTCCGATCGCCCTGCCTGCAACCACCATGATGGGTGCCCTCTTCGAGTTCATCAGCTCTGCCTCGCCGAAGCACTTCCAGCCCATGCCACCAAATTTTGGGATCTTGCCCGAATTACCCAAGCGTATTCGCAACAAGCAAGAGCGCTATGGTCTGTACCGCGATCGTGCCCTTGATGATCTGTTTGCATGGATGCATCAACTTCGGGTGGCAGCTTAGGAGTGGCTGTCAGCAGTCAGCAGTCAGCGGTCAGCACTAAAACTGGATGGCTGTCGTGGAATATGATGGAAACAAACAGTATTGGTTTTTGTCTGCTACTGGATAGTGATCAGCGGACAGCACTCAAGCTGATAGCTGACCGCTGATAGCTGACCGCTCATCTCCCCTCAGACTTTCGCTTCCAACGACTTCAGGTACTCTGTATTCACGCCAGATTCGCGCGGGAGGGCGATTTTGCCAGTGCGAGCAATTTCACGAAGGCCAAATTTGTTAAGCACCTGGACGATCGCCACCATCTTGCCTGGATCACCGACGACTTCCAGCGTGACAGAATCTTCGGCTACGTCCACTACGCGAGCCCGAAAAATCTGTGCCAGTTCCACAATTTCGGAACGAGTGGTGCTGGTTGCATTGACTTTCATCAACATCAGTTCCCGCTCAACGCAGGGCACTTCGGTAATATCCTGCACTTTGAGGACGTTGATCAGCTTATAGAGCTGCTTGGTCAACTGCTCAATGCTGTCATTGTCACCAGGGACGACCATCGTAATGCGCGAAACACCCATTTGTTCCGCCGGACCAACCGCCAGACTTTCGATGTTGAACCCGCGACGGGCAAACAAACCAGCAATGCGGGTGAGAACCCCCGCTTCGTCTTCAACTAAAACAGAGAGGGTGTGCTTCATGGACTTGGAGATTAGCTTAAAAACGGCGAGTGTAGTAAAAAGCTGACAGCGCGGCAGGAGGCGATCGTGCCTGAGTTTCTCATTTTATCGTGAGAGCTTGCATTCCTCATAGCAACCTCTCGATTGAAACAGCCTCTTCTTTTATGAAGCCTTTGGTCTAATGCCCGCTTGTTAAAGCTTCACGGTCTGTCCTGATTCTGCCGATCGCCGTGCTGCGTCTGCCACTTTTAGCGTATACAAACTCGTTTCGGGTGTGACATAGAGCGGCTTTCCGTAGATTAAGTAATCCAAAACCATTGCCGTATCTTTGGTAAACAAGCCACGCCGACTTCCAAGCGCGATCGGTTCGCTGCCGTCTGCCTGCACCAGCGTGCCCTGATCCCCATCAAAAATGAGTGCTCCTTTGTCGCCATGCACTGCCATCTTTCGCTCTGACTGCCAAATCGCTTCACCCTTGGCGTACACCACTTCTGCCAGTAGACCCGACTGAAAGCGTAGTTGAGCAGTGCAGTAACAGGTTGCGTAGTAGGGTGCGGCTTCGGCGCGATCGCCAAACTGCGACTGACAGCTTACCGTTACCACTGTGCCAAACAGATCAATGAGGCGATGCAGCCGTGAGAGGGCACCGACTAACGGGAAGCCAAACAGTTCAGGATGATACGTCCAGCGCTGGGGGGCGGGGTTTTCGGGTTTGATGGTGGCGTAACGGGCAAAAAAAGGCTTGCCGATCGCAGGTAAAGACGTTTTCAACGCTTGATGCATGTTGCCCAACAGCTCGATATGTTCAACATGCAACAGTTTGTCTTGAGCTTTTGCCAGCGCGATTAAAGCGGTTGCTTCGGTAACATCTAACGCTAAGGGATATTCAACGATGACGTGTTTCCCTGCTTCTAGTGCTGCACGGACGATCGCCCCATGATCCCGATTCACTGTAGCGATGATGATTACATCCAAAGCTGATCGCTGCACCAATTCTGTCCAGGAGGCGATCGGCTCTGCACCATAGGTTTGGCTGAATGCTTCAGTGCTTTCGAAGGTGTGTCCAGCGACGGCAGTCAAGGTGGCTCGTGGTTCTACCTGTAGGGCTTGCGATCGTAGCTTTGCCGCATAACCCGTGCCGACTAAACCGACCTGGAGAGGAAGCGAGAAAGACAACGGGGTTTTGGTCATGGGCTGTACTTTCAATGTTCCTTGTCATCACAAACCCTATCATCACAAAAAACGGTAGAGGACAGATATATCCGTCGTCTACCGTTTGATTGTCTTCTAGATCGATCGGTTGTCCTTAGAAGCGTTACAGGCAACGCCTCTACTCTGTGGCGTGAGACGGTTGGCTAGTAAGCTTTGAAAATCCCGCGCAGTTCACCAGCACGGTTTTGTTTGGTGTGCAAATCCATGTACAGCGTACCGTTGGACAGCGCTTGCAGTTGATCCTCTGTCAGCGTATACTCGCCCTTAAATCTGCCGCTGAGTTGGTCGGCTCCTGGCTGCACCTCTAAAGCATATTGGAAGGGCCCGTTCTTCGAGGGGTCGCCTTTGTGAACGTGGATGCCCGAATTAACATTGGGATTTGGTGGATTAACGGGATCGGTTGCAAAGTCACGTAGTGGGCTATTCAAACCACTGAAATCGCCGCGAACGACAAAGCGATTGCCAACCAAGACAGCGCCTGCGGAGCCAAACGCAAAGGTTGATGCAGAGGGCACGGTCGCCTTGCCTGTCATCACAGCGACATAACTGACCATCGGGGCACTTCGCATCGGCACCACCTCTGTAGGCACCGGAGCCATGTCTGTAGGCGTCGGTGCTGGTGCTGCTGGCTCCGCTTGTGCCAACAACGCCGTTTCCGCTGCTTGCAGGTGCGTTGCCAATTGGGGGGCAGCATCTCTTATGAGACGGCTCTCGGCGTCGATCGGTGCGATCGCAAGACTGTCAAAACTCTTGCTCATGGAAGGTGTTGAGACGCCCACAATCATCAGACAAGTCATTAGCCCAAGCACCAGGCCAACCAAAGTTTTTCTGCTTCTACTCATGATATTCCTTGTAAGCTCAATAATGGTCTTTGTTTCCTAACCCTGCTCTAGAGACTGGTTTGGGCACTCAAAAAGCTCGCCTTTACTCGTCACTAGGGCGATCGTGCTGGCAGGTAAAATTCGAAAACCCAGTACACCCTACAGAGTTAATACGGGGTTTCAGGGTTAATACGAGGGTTTAGGGTGTTTAGATGCATTTTGCTAAGAACATTGCTGAGTCGGCTGCGTTTCATCACTGCGTCGAGGCGACAATTTCCGTACTGGCTGCGTTGATCGGTGCGATCGGTGCATGAATCCTAAAGGCGCTACTTAAGCTCAGTTAAAGGGGGCATCCAGAGGCTTGACCCCAGTGAGTTGGTTTCCCAGCAATCGTTTGCCTTGCTAAAGAGGCATTATTGTACGGGTCGTTATATAAGCTAACTAGATTAAAGCTGGTGCTTTTATTACGAATACCATTCATCCCACTGATACATTGACGTTTCTAAAGCTGTTGTTTTCCCGTAGTATCAAGAGTAAAGCTGATTCAGGAAGCAGACTTTATTCAAACAGAGCTACAGAGCCAGCTTCCAATGAGCTTAGAGTGCTGTTTCCATTAATAATTGAGAGGACCACTGCATGGCAACTTTTAAGGTCACGTTAGTCAACGAGGCCGAAGGGCTGAACACAACGATCGAAGTTCCCGAAGACGAGTACATTCTCGACGCCGCCGAAGAACAGGGGCTTGATCTACCCTATTCCTGCAGAGCGGGGGCTTGTTCTACTTGTGCTGGCAAAATTAAAGAGGGCACCGTTGATCAGTCTGACCAATCCTTCCTGGATGATGATCAGATTGAAGCTGGTTACGTGTTGACATGCGTCGCTTATCCGACCTCTGATGTCACAATTATCACGCATCAAGAAGAAGAGCTGTACTAACTGATTGTTTCAGCCATAGTACCTATCTGTAGAAGGGGCAAGGAGACTTAACCATCTCTTTGCCTCTTTTTGCTTGGTGCGTCTGCAGGCGCTACGGGGCTACTGGAGGGGTGTTAGCGTGTTTTATCCGCCACTGGCTTTGCCTCGATCGTCCCGCCAAAAGGTAATGGTGTTGTTGATTGGCTGTAATTGCGTACCAGGGAAGTAGAAACTGAGGATACGATCGCTCGACCAGCCGAGCTTGCCTAAATGATAGGTGCCTGTCTGGCTCAGCCCAACGCCATGCCCAAACCCACCGCCAATGAAGGTATACCCCTTCAACACTCGGTTCATGCCATAAAGCGGTTCTAGATAGAAGAGGGTGCTATTGGGGGCATAGAGCGCCACTAAAATATTGTCCTTTGCCAGCTCGACTTTGCCAGCATCAGTTGTGACGGTTAGCTTAAGCACTCGTCCAGCGGGCGATCGTTGCGCTACATCCAGGCGTTGAATGGTTTTGAAGGTTGCCAACGGGCTTTTAATCGTTGTTAAATAGCGCCGCAAGTCCCGGTTCAACGTCTCCTTTGGGCTCTCGATGCGCCAACGGAACAGCTCACCACCCGCTTCGTTGAAGCCTTTGGTTTGGCTGATAAAGCGGCGGAAGTTTTTCTCATCGGCTAAGCTCTGGCGCGACAGATCCCAGGGGGTACCGACCGAATCGATGACTGCCTTCAAGTAAGGCCGTTCGGCACCGGACCACACATCATTAAAGGGAGCTGTAATCCCGCCTGTAGAAGAAGAATAGACGGCATCAACCAGTTCGTTGTTGTAGGTCAGCACCTTGCCACGAGTCGCCGCGATCGCCCGATCGGTGGCTGGATGCGCACCCGTAATGCCGTTATAGACCTGACATTGGGTATCGGCACAAAGCTGATAGCCGTCGATCGCAAAGCGTCGCAGGTTCCGAAGGGCATACGTCCGCGCCAGAATTGCTTGTACCTCCAGCACTGGTTGGACGGCCCACGTGCCAATTTCGTAAGGTACGACACCGCGAAGGTAGGCTTCGAGCGGCACCTGATTGACTAATGTATACGTGCCGTAAGTGTTGGGCTGTAACCGCAAACTGCCTGTGTAGAGGTGTCGATTCTTGTCACCGCTTTTCTGGGTCACTTGAATAACGCCCTGCCCCGACGCGATTTCGATGCGATCGCGTGTATAGCGGTAACCATTCACCACCAGCGATGCACGCGGTTGCTTGGGCAAAACCTGTGTGTCAATATAAGCCGTTTGAATGCCGCGTTCCTGCAAGCTTTGCAGCAGCAAGCGGCGCAACAGCGGTGTGGAGTAGGTTTCTCGCTTTGCCCACACTTGCCAGCGCTCAGGTTGGGCCACTTCTACCGGAATGCCTTGAGCCTGCCAACGACTGGCGCTATCTTCAGCGCTTTCAAAGCTGCGGTGGGTGGTGAGTACGACCCGTTCTTGCAGTGCTGGTTCTGGCAATGGTTGCTGTACAACATCCAGTGTGGCGCTGGTGCCAGTGACGGTTTGCGGCTTACCCTCTGTTTCAAAGAGGAAGGTGAGGCGATCGCCTGACTGTGCCTGCAACGCGAGTGCGTCGGTTGGTTTGCTGCCGAAACGCTGCTCCACTCCTACCTGTAAAGTAATATCTTTACGGTCGGCCGCAACACTTGATCCAGCCGATAGACCCAACAGGAAAATTGCTGACAATGTAGCCCAGCATCCTTTTTGGGATCGCAAGGATTGGATAAAGGGCACTAACAGCCGTGAAGAAACCCGATCGCAGTAATCTCGTTGCATTCAGCAGGAAGGGTCTGAAAGATGACTCCATCCTACGATAATGCGCTCTCACTCAAACGGCACGATTCTTCATCAAACGCCCTTGTATCAGGCGATCGGGCTCACTTTCGCCCGGTAAAGCAAGCGATCACCTTGCCGATACCCTGTATAGCGCACTTTGACCGGCTCCCCAATCTGAGCAGTACCCGTCATCAACTGGTGGTACTGGAGATCGTAGGGAATTTCAGCCCCAACCGGGGCGATCGCCTCAATGCCCCAGTCTTCCAGCAGTCGATCGAGCGGACGCAATAACGGGAGCAGCTTGACCGCAGGAGCCTGGGGATTTTGCTGCGCTGCATACGCCGCTGTCGGCAGTTGTAGCAGCAGAGATTCCAACGTTTGTATGCTTGCCTGCTGAAACTCCTGCCAAAGCGTCTGGCGCTGTTGTACGAGCTGTTGCTGGAGGCGATCGTACTCCTGCCTCAAATCTGATAGCTCTTGCAGCGTGGCAGAGTTTTGAGTTTTGAGTTCTAAATTTTGAGTTTTGAGTTTTGAGTTTTGAGTTTTGAGTTCCGAGCTTTTAGGCTCACCTCCCGACTCCTGAGCGCTGAGCGCTGACTCCTGAGCGCTCAGCGCTAACAGTTCCATCACCGACACTTGCAACGTTTGGCTTAGTCGCAACAGAGTATCAACCCGCAAATTAGCCGTTTCCCCTCGCCGCAGATGCCTAATTTGCTGTTCTGATATGCCCGTTGCCCGGCTGAGTGCCCTAAAACTTAAAAAACCCACCGCCTGCATCA
Source organism: Stenomitos frigidus ULC18 (assembly GCF_003003795.1). Classification (GTDB taxonomy): domain Bacteria; phylum Cyanobacteriota; class Cyanobacteriia; order Leptolyngbyales; family Leptolyngbyaceae; genus Stenomitos; species Stenomitos frigidus_A. The sequence goes on from NZ_PVWK01000081.1 coordinate 30,465, forward strand.
ACTCGCGCAAACGGTGGGTGAAATCTTGAGACATAGGGAAAGACGTTTTGAGTAAGAAGCTTTGAATTTTAAGTGGTTACCCCTCACTCAAAACTCAAAACTCAAAACTCTTAACTTTCTGCACTCTTAACCTTCCAGCAGGCTTCTCAGCATCCAAGCTGTCTTCTCGTGCACCTGCATCCGTTGGGTTAACAGGTCAGCGGTTGGCTCATCATGCACTTGTTCAAGAGTCGGAAAGATCGATCGTGCGGTTCGCACAACGGCTTCTTGCCCTTCGACTAACTCACGAATCATATCTTCAGCCTTAGGCACACCCGTTGGTTCAGGAATAGAGCTCAGACGGCCAAACTCTGAATAGGTGCCAGGTGCTGGGAAACCCAGTGCCCGAATGCGTTCAGCAATCAGGTCTACTGCAAGTGCCAATTCGGTGTACTGCCCTTCAAACATCAGGTGAAGCGTTTGAAACATTGGCCCCGTGACGTTCCAGTGAAAGTTGTGGGTCTTGAGATAAAGAGAATAGGTGTCTGCCAAGAGATGGGATAACCCCTCCGCGATCGCACCCCTCGATTTCTCGTCAATACCAGTGTTGATTGGAATCGTTGCAATTGGAACTGACATACTGTTCTCCGATTAAATGAAAATTCTCTGAAATGAGCTGATGAACATTGTAGAAAGGCGCTGTATGCGGCAACGAACGCCGATTGAGTCTCTCAAGGGATTCTAGAACCTTCTAACGCTTTCTAGCAAAGACCTTGACGCCACCATTGACGCATCTTGCGGTTAAGTTCAGCCTAAGCCAGGTGTCGTTGTAAAACCGAACGTGGGGCGCGGCGCACCCGGCAAAGAATCGTCTCTTGCCCTAAACGACTACAGGCTTCGTAGCGGTGACAGCCTGAAAAACCGTAATACTCTCCGTCAACTTCAAGCACATCGATCGGCTCTTGCAGCCCAATGTCTTGAATCGACTCCATCAAGGCCGCAACCTTTGCCTGATCGTTTTGCCGAAACAACGGGCGACGAATCTTGCTAATGGGGACTTCCTGTAGCTTGACCATATCATCTCTCTTGATCTCACCCTTAAATCATACTCGTTATGACTACGGATTGCAAGTTAGCTGTAGTCAACTGTCAGGTAGCACTCCTGGCAGTTGACTATAGCTAAACTTCTTACCGACTCAACCACGCGATCGCGCTGCGAATCCACTCTTCAGCATCGGCAGTTTTTGAGAGGGTGCTGCTTTGCCCAACCGTTTGCAATGCCTGGGTGATTTCGCTGTTGGTATACCCCAAGGCCAGCAACGTCATCTCGACATCTTCTTGGATGGAGAGTGTTGGTCCCGCAGATGGTGCGGTAATCATGCCCGCTTGCTGTCGCCATTCTGCTAGCTTGGTTTTTAGCTCTAAGGCGATGCGTTCGGCGGTTTTGGTGCCGACGCCTGGAGTGCGAGAGAGGGCACGAGTATTGCCAACGACGATCGCCTGTACCAAATCTTGCAGCCCCATTGTGTCGAGCAATGCCAGTGCCAGTTGGGGACCAATGCCACTGACGCTGACCAGTTGCCGAAACAGATCGCGCTCGGCAGCAGAGTCAAAGCCAAACAGCACGATCTGATCTTCGCGTACATGCAGGTGGGTAAAAATCTGCACCGTCTCTCCGCCAGACACCTGCTGCAACAGTCGCGGCACAATTTGGATGTCATAGCCGATTTGCCCAACCTCCAACGTCAACGTGACGCGGTTATTGGCTTTTTGAATGTACGCAACAGTGCCCTTGAGGTAACCGATCATGCAAGTTGTGAGTCCGCTGAGATATCTGTGAGACTGCGATCGTAAGGGTTTGCAGGTAGCCCTCTGAGGCTCTTTGCGTTCTTGTGCGGTGTGTTAGAGCGTTTTCAACAGAGGAGCATCTGACCAAACTAAAGTTTAAGCTGGTGGGTGGCGATCGAAAAATGCTTCTTCTGCTCGAATTGCCAAGATGATTGTGCGCTTCAGTCTGAGTGCATCAACGGTTGCTCGTCCTACGGCAGTTAACCCAATTACACGAACACCTTCCCAGCGAAAATGTTCTCGCCAAACTTGTTTTCGAGGGTTAAAAATAGGGACGCTTTCCCCTGTCTCTGAATCTTCAAGCGTCTGTCGAGCACCTTTGTAAAGGGAACACGAGACACAAGCGAGTGCAAGGTTTTCGGCAATTGTCTCGCCTCCTGCCATCACTGGAATCACATGATCAATGTGAAAGGTCGCAGCCTGACCGGCTTGAGACAGCCCGCAATACTCGCACCGATCGCCCGCTTTTTGAATGACTAAACGCCTTAGAGACGCTGGAATCGAGGTCATTTACCCCTGCTGCATGACTCGCTGTGATTGCAGCCGCAGCAAAGAGAGGAATTCTGCTAGCTCAACCAACCCCTCTGCTTCCTGTCGCTCTGGCTGAGTCAACGCTTCACCAGAGTCCTGACGATTGAGCAAAAATTGCAGGCGCTCTTGCACACCTTCAGGTAATTCAAAATGCGCCAACTCAATGGGTATCTCGATCGTTTCGGGCATAGCGGAGCAACAAGGGCAATTACAAGTTCATATCATCAGTGTAGTTGAAAGCCCAACCTCGATCGCCGAACAGCAAGCTTCAGTGCTTTTAATCACAAACAATCAACAACCTACAATAAACCCAAAATGTTGTAATCCTTCCAAAATGCCTCCGGCACATTCGGCGAGTGCCAGATAGCGGTTGGGATTGGGATTCGTACGGTGCCAGTGGAGCAGTTCGGGACGGGCATTACCGACGATGATGCCGCGTTCGGAGCGATCGCGAAACAACGCCACATCATTCCCCGAATCACCACAGGCAATGGTATGCATCGGCTCAAACTCCAGGAATTGGCGCACAAAGGTCATTGCCATCCCTTTATCTGCCTGACGTGGCAGAATATCCAGATCCTTCCCGCCGCTGAAAATGACTTGCGTATCTAACCCTTGTTCTTCCAGAAGGGCTTCCAAGTCAGGGATAACTTCTACAGCAGCCTGTTCGCTCAAAAAGTAGCTGACTTTAAAGGGTCGCTGCTCCGAATCGGGTTGTGGTACGAGGTCAACAAAGCGGGCAGCACTGGCAGCGACCAAGTCTCGTTGCCACCCAACGGCTAGCTTTTGTACCCAGATGGAGTCAGGTTTGTCGCTGCCTTGATGGTAAATTTCGGTGCCGACTGCGCAGATGAGGATATCGGGCGTCAGGAGCGGTTTTTCGCTAATCAGTTGGCGATAGCTAGTGGGCGATCGCCCCGTGGAGTACACAATTTGGGTGCCATACTGCTGGCGATGCTGCTCTAAGTGCTGGTTGAGATCGTGCATGGCGCGATCGTCGCCCACCAGCGTATGATCCAGGTCGGTCACAAAAAGAAAGGGCTTCACGGGTTACAGCGTCAGTGTGAGGAGGTTTGCAAGTCATCCAACTTCCTCAGAGTGTATCGCTCAGTGTGACGTGTTGTAAGTAGTAGGGGAAAAAGCAGTCAGCGGTCAGCGGTCAGCTTCTTTGCTGGAAATGGTGAGGTGGGTTGTTAGTTCTGCGACCCGTTGCAAATCGGCTTCAGCACCTTCTTGATCGCCTAGCGTTGCTCGTAGTTTGCTGCGTTTGAAGTAGGCGGCGGCAAAGTCGGGGTTGGCAGCGATCGCGGCATCAAAATCAGCGATGGCTCCTTTGTTATCTGCCAGCCTTAGCCGCACCATGCCCCTTTGGTAATAGGCATTGGCAGGCTCAGCACCGTTTTGCAGTGCGTGGTTCAAATCGTCAGCAGCGGTTGGGTTGCCCATGATGCTCTGGACAGCGCTGCGGTACAGATACGCCGCACAAGCGGTGGGATACAGTTGCAGCACTTCTGTGAAGTCAGCGATCGCGCCTTCTGTATCGGCATTCATCGCTCGTACGATGCCCCGTTGCAGGTAAACTGTCACCAGTTTGGGGTTCACCTGCGCCACGTAGTCAAAATCAGTCAGTGCGCCGAGCTTATTGCCCAACTGCGCCTGCAAAATACCGCGCTGGAGGCAGGTTTTGACCGGATAGTGACTGCATTCGACGGCTTGATTGAAATCGTTTTCGGTGGCACGGGTTTCGGCTAATTGGGTATGTGCCAGACCGAGATACAGATAGTCGTCAGGCGTGCGAGGCTGGAGGCGTAGCGCTTCGCCAAAGTCATCTGTAGCCGCTTTGCGCTTGCCCAACTCCACAGACGCCAGACCGCGCTGGACGTAAGCGGGGATTGAAGACGCCTTGCTGGTGAGGATTTGGCTAAGATCTGCGATCGCGGCTTGAGGCGTGCCGAACTCGGTCAGCAGTTTACCGCGTTGGAAGCGTGCGGCCTGGACACGGGGATTGAGCCGTAACGCCTGGTCAAAGTCTTGCAAGGCGATCGCCGATTCGCCCAATGCTGCCAGTAAGACACCCCGCTGGAGATACGCGTCAGCAGACGATGGATTGATTTTGAGTTCTTGATTGAAATCTGCCAAAGCGTTTTGCTGATCGCCCAGATCTGCCAGCAGGATGCCTCGATTGAGGTGTGCGCCGATCGTCGCTGGGTTTGTCTGCAGTGCTTGATTGAAGTCTGCGATCGCGCCCTGCTTATCGCCTAGTTTGGCAAGAACTAAGCCACGATTCAACGCAGCTGTTGCCGGATTGGGGCTTAGTTTGAGCACCGCCTGCAAAGCGATCGCCGCCGCATCTGGATTGCCCAGTTTCAGATGGATGGCACTGCGGTTGAGGTATGCATTCACCAAATTTGGGTCGCCTTGAAGGGCGTGGTCTAGATCGACCAACGCATTCTCGTAATCCTCCAGCTGAGCTTTCGCGATGCCACGTTGGAGATACGCCTGATCGAACTGCGTGTTCAGCGTGATGGCCTGATCAAAGTCAGCGATCGCGCCCTCCACTTCTCCTAGCGCTGTTCGCAAAATGCCTCGTTGCAGGTAACCAGCCGCAGAATCAGCGTGCATTCGCAGGCAGCGGTTGAAATCTTCCAGAGCTTCTCGCTGCGCGCCCATTTCGGCGCGGAACAAACCCCGTTCAATGTACGCATCTGCCGCATTGGGTAGTAACTGTACTGCCAGGTTGAAATCTTCGGAGGCTTTCTGGCGATCATCCAGTTCAAGCTGCATCACGCTGCGGTAGAGATGAGCACTGGCAGTCGTGGGATCAAGCTCAAGCGTCTGGGTGAAGTCGGCAACGGCGGCCTCGCGATCGCCCAACGCAGCGTGCATTTTGCCCCGGTTCAAAAGTGCCTCTACTGAACCCGGATCTAACATCAACGCCTGATTAAAGTCTTCTAGCGCTTTGGGTGTGTTGCCCAGTGCCGCACACACAATCCCCCGTTGAATGTAGGCCACCACCGCATGCGGATTCCGTTGCAGCCCTCGATTCAAGTCTTCCAACGCACCTTGTGCATCGCCCAGCGTGGCTCGAATCAGCCCACGCTGGATGTAAGCCGTCACCAGATTGGGATTGAGCGTGAGCGCGTGGTTAAAGTCGGCGATCGCGCCCAGTTGATCCTTTTGCTTCGCCAGCACTATGCCCCGTTGCACATACACGCTGGCTGCTTTGGGACTAATCTGTAGCGCTTGATCAAAGTCAGCGATCGCCCGTGCCGTCTCGCCCATTTCTCCGTAAACGATGCCGCGCTGAACATAGGCCGCGATCGCGTTAGGTGCAATCTGTAACGCCTGATTCAAGTCTTGCAGGGCGTCTAAAAAGTGCTTCATCCCTGCCTGCACTGTGCCGCGCTGAATGTAGGCAGAAACGGCGTTGGGTGCAATCTGCAGTGCCTGATTGAAATCCTCCAGTGCGCCTGCGGGATCTTTCAGATCAGCCCGGACCATCCCACGCTGCACGTAAACAGCCGCAGACTTGGGCTTAAGCTGCAACGCCTGATTAAAATCTGCCACAGCACCCTGCTTGTCACCGGCATGAGCCAAGGCGGTGCCGCGTCCCATAAACGCTTCGGCAATTTTGGGATTGATTTGCAAAACTTCATTAAAGTCAGTGATTGCGCCGTTGTGATCATGTAGCGCTGTCCGCGAGTTGCCTCGATGCAACAGTGCCCCGGCATACTTGGGATACAGTGCGATCGCCTCGGTCAAGTCAGCAATGGCTCCTTTGTGATCACCTTTCTGAGCCTTGGCTAACCCCTGATTGAAGAAAGCTTCTGCGTTCATAGTTGGGGATCGGTAGCAATTTACCGCTCAACTATAGCCACAGGTGCTCGACTACAACTCCGTTGTTTCCCTGAGAATGAGAGGAGAGGGGAGTACGTAGTTTGTCAGTATGGGGGCAGAAGGCAGAAGAAGAGTTTTGAGTTTTGAGCTTCAGGAGAGGTGAGAGGTGAGAGGTGTAAGAGTGTAGCCTTTAGCCTTCATCCCTCATCTTCGTCCTCAAGGTCTCAATACGCTTGCGGTTGACGCCGAGGTCAGATTCGCCCAGGCGGGATGCGGAGCGGACTTGAATCAGGTTGGCGGCACGATCGAGGTAGAATTCCACGTCGTCGACAAAGCCCACGATCGGGATGGTAAATTCAGTACGGATATAATCGTCTGTCGTCGTCAGAATGTTGACTCTCGGCTGTGCCTCAAGCATTGCTTTGAGCTTACTAAACGCATCCTCTGAGGTTGAGGTGTAGCGGAGTGGGTCGATCGCGTGTTCTTTATCCTGGCTCTGGCTACTGACACAATTCGGTGTGGTTGGGCAGGGCGCAAACTTACCGTCTACAACGCCCAAGTTTGCGGGACGAGTGCCTGCCAAAGAGAACAAGGCACTAAGCACAGGTGCAGAGGGAAGCGGTAACGCAGAGGCTGAAGCGACGGGTGCTAAACAGCCTGTGGCGGTCAAGAGCAGAGACGTAAAAACGACCAAAAGGGTTGGCAGAAACCGTGCTTTCCAGGAGGGCCGGACTTCGTCACTAGGATGGGTGAGCATAGCGATAGGGAATTTAGGAGACAGTAAATTGGTTTTTGGCAGCGGTTAAACCGAGTAGTCAAAACAAGCTCTAATGAACACTATCTTATTCCTAGCGTGTTCGATCACCCTTGCTCCTCTGTATCTGCCTTTTGCTTTCTCTTTGCATCAATACTCATGCTGCTATCGGTCTTGCCGTTTCTCATTGCCTTTATTCTGCTGCGATTGGTCTTTTGGTTCACGACCTTTCCCAATCCCGACGAGGCTTATTACTGGCTGTGGGGACAGCATCCGGCGTTCTCTTACTACGATCATCCACCGTTAGAAGCCTGGATACAAGGATTATTTACGGCTGTTTTGGGACGCTCTACCTTTACATTGCGGTTGCCCAACTTATTGAGTAATGCTGCTTTTTTCTACACCTACTATCAGATTATTCGTTATCTCTATGGTGAGAATGCCAGGCAATCATTCTGGCTAGTAGTGTTACTAATACTGGCATCACCACTCTATTTCTTATTTCTGGCGCTTGCATGGCATGACCATTTACTGATCACACTATCGCTTGTTTCGGCATACCTATTGATTCGCTTTTTAGATAGCTATGTAGAGAACGGCAAGGGCGAAAGCTGGCGATTATATTCAGCAGCAGGAGCGATCGCGCTGGCAATGCTGTCCAAATACAACGCAATTTTTGTCGTTTTGGGTTTTGCCGCGACATTGGTAGCAGATAAGCGGCTACGTTCGTTGTGGCGCGATCGTCGACTGTATTTGGCGAGTGTGATCGCGCTGACTGCCCTCATTCCCATCGTGTTGTGGAATCTCTCCAATCGTTTTCAGTCATTTCACTACTATATCGATCGTAGCGTTGGGACAGGTAGCTTTAATCTTAAGTTCTCTCCCTTTTTTAACTTTGTGCTGTTCTCGATCTTGCTCGTTTCGCCGATGCTTTGTTTCGGCTTCTTTCATGGCTTGAAACGCTCAATTCGACAGCATCAAATTCACTCAGTTTATCCGACAGTTGCTTTTTGGGTGTTCATGATCTCCAGTATTATACTCACTGGGATCTCTCTAACTTCTGCGGCGCTTTATTACTGGAATATCACGGCATATTTATTGCTATTTCCATTGCTGCCAGCTTTCTTTAGCCAGAAGCTAGCCGACAGGGGATTAGGGAGTCAGGAGTCAGGAGTCAGGAGTCAGGAGTCAGAAAAGCTGAATGCCCAAAGTCCAGCTATTAAGCCTCAAGCTCAAATTCAAACCTCAAAACACTTTAGCGTAGCGGCGCAAAGCGCTACTCAAAGCTTTCTTCATTGCCTCTCCCAGAAACCTCTTTTCTTAGCCACACAGTTCTATGGGTTGCTGTTTGCGACGTTGTTAGTAGTGCATTACAGCGTCTTTCCAATATCTGCGTTATTTGACAAAGAAACTGACCCAGATTCTCGGATGTTATTTGGTTGGAGTCAGGTTGCAGATGTAGTTAAAACCCAATCAGAAGCGGCTGGTAACGATCGCTTTTTAGCTACAACAGACTACCGCTCTGCTTCTGCATTAGCCTATCAACTGAATGACAAAAGTGTAACCGCAATTTCCGATCGCGTTGACCAATTTGACTTCTGGTACACCAGTGATGCGGCGTTCAAAGGGCGTAATGCGCTGATTCTATCGGATGATTGGCATCCTGTACAATCAGAATTGCTCGCTCAGTTCGACCGCACTTCAGCACCAATCACAGTTCCGATCATTCGCTTCGGCATCTGGATCAAAAACTATTATCTTGTCAAAGGTTATGGGTTTCGCGGCGGCAGAGTTTCTTGAGTAAGTGGCCATAAAAAAGCTCTCAGCGGAGCCCAATCTTTCTCAAGAGGAGCTTCACGCTGAGAGATCCAAAAACAGTTGAGTAGACGACTACGCGTTAACGGCTACAGGCTCAGTGGCGACTGTTTCAGCAACAGGATAGACGCTAATTTTCTTTTTGCTTTTGCCATAGCGCTCAAAGGTCACAATGCCGTTAATGAGCGCAAACAGTGTGTCATCACTACCACGACCAACGTTGTTGCCAGGATGAACCTTGGTGCCACGCTGGCGGATCAAAATATTGCCTGCTTTAACGGTCTGCCCACCATAGCGCTTCACACCCAAACGTTGAGCATTAGAGTCACGACCGTTACGTGTACTGCCTGTACCTTTTTTATGAGCCATAGTTCCCTCAGTCTAATCGTTGCTAAAAGAAGTCCAGTGAAAGCTACCCATCGATCGCAGATGCAAGCTATCAAACGTCGCTGCTGCCATCAGATTCTTGTTGTTATGCGTCGTCAGTATCCGCAGCGTCGGGCTCAGCACCTTTTGATTTCGATGCACTGCCTTTGCCTGCTGCGATATCAGAGCCGCCAATACTGATTGAGTTAATCATCAGACGGGTTAACTCTTGACGATGCCCTTGCTTTTTACGGGTTTTCTTTTTGGGGCGCATCTTATAAACGATGATCTTGCGATCGCGCAGATGCTGTAACACGGTTGCCTCAACCGTTGCGCCTTCAACTAGAGGTTGCCCAACGCTAATGTTACCGTCATCCTGAACAAACAGCACTTTGTCAATGGTGATTTGAGTGTCAGGTTCAGCGGGAAGACGGTTGATGTCATAGAACCGACCGGGCTCAACGCGCAACTGCTTGCCACCCGCTTCAATAATCGCGTAAGAAGTCATGAAAGTACCTTAAGAGTCGCCGTACAGGTAGCCTTTAGTAGCTTTGAATTCCGAGTTCTAAGTTTTGAGTTAATACAATGTTCGCTAACTCAACACTTAATGCTTCTAACTCATAACTACTCTCGGGCTTTTATTATGTCCGACCTGATCCGAGCAGGAATAGACAGTCAGCTTTCCAGTATCGCTAGTTCTAAGGGGAAATGTCAAGCCTGCACCACGAATCACAGCGCTTGCTTGGTAGCTTTCTAGCAAACAAAAGCCCCGTAGGAGCAGGTTTGATCACAAGGTTAACAGCTAGAGGGGAAGACTCTGGCAAAACCTGCCCGTACCCAACGGCATTTTTTCTTGGAAGTCTCCTTACTGATTGGTCAAACCATACGTCATAAACGCTGCTCCGAAAAAAACAGCCCCTTTTCTGTGCAAACGGCTGTGAGTGGTTGATCCCATGCATCTTCAGGAACTATAGACAGATAGGCGCTATCGAAGACAATGCCGATCGTTATTTTTTCTGCCCAGACGGGTGAAGCAAGCAAGCGATCGTAGAAGCCGCCGCCGTAGCCTAGACGGTAGCCACCAGTATCACAGGCGATCGCGGGCACCAGCATTAAATCCACCTGATCGGGTTCTAGAATAGGCGAATCTGGACACGGTTCTGGGATGCCATACGCTCCGGCTTGTAGTGCCAGTGAACCGTCAGGTGACCAAACATGCCAGGTTAAGCGCTTACCAACACAACGCGGAAAGCCCCAGGTTTTTGACGCTGGGAACAGCAAACTAAGATCAGGTTCTTGGCGAATACTAAAGTAGGCAAGGACGGTTTGAGCCTGCGTGAAAAGAGCAGACGATCGCAGGTGGTCACAAAGCTGGCTACTTTTCGCTTGCCAGATTTCGGGCGCGATCGACTGACGAGCCTGTAGCAGCGATTTTCGTAACGCCTTTTTATCCATTACAACATTCTTGTTCATCACAGCAGGCATAAGCTTGACCCAACGGGTTAAGACAACTTCTTCGCTTGAATGACCTGGAGACTGCCGCCTGCGTGGAGCGTTTGCTGGTCAACCTGAAAGCCAACGTTCTCCAATAGTGCGGTCAGGTCACTTCTAATCAACGTCCACGCAGTTTGCGTTTCAAACAGCAGCAGAAAGAGCGTCAGACCAGTCACAAAGAGCAGATTGGTCGGTTTGTGAAAATCGACCAATGTGAAATAGCCATTGGGTCGAAGAACGCGATGCACTTCCCGAAGAATTTGCTGGAGTTGTTGGGGCTCCATTTCATGCAGCGCCACACTGGTATGCACCACATCAAAGTGATTGTCAGAAAACGGCATTGCTTCCGCAAAGGCTTCGACATAGTCTGCTTGGGGTACATTTTTGCGCGCACGCTTAAGCGACAGTGGTGAAGCATCCAGGCCAGTGACATGGCGCGATCGCTCCACCAAAAATTTCGTTGCCTGCCCACTGCCACAGCACAGATCGAGCATGGTGGTTTCAGGGGCGATCGGCAACCCCTCCAGAGCTAATTGCCGAAACCGCCGCTCACCTCCTACACTTAATGCCGCTAAGCGCGAGAAGCCATCGTAGAGCCACTGATATTGGTAACTCCAGTCTCTGAGAATCGTTGCCATAAGAGGGGATGAGAGTTTTGAGTTTTGAGTTGTTGGAGAAGAGTAAGGAGCAAGGAGTTTTGAGTTCTGTCTTTAGCCTTTAGCCTTTAGCCTTTAGCCTTCGGCCTTTCCCCCTCCCGGTGCGACCAACTGATTTCGATTCAATGCCGTTTCTACTGCCTGCTGCTGGTCCCGATGAGTCATCCATTGGTGATAGGTGCGATTGTGCACCGCGACGGAGTGCCCCATCATACGAGCAGCGACTGTATCGGCTAAACCAAAGTGAATAGTGCGGACTGCCCAGGCATGACGCAGATTGTACGGGGAGAAGGGTAAGTCGTAGCGGCGGAACTGAGAGGTTACACGCTGCCCAATGCGCTGCAGTGTAGTTTGGGTGAGATCAGTCTGAATCGCTGGTAATTGAATCGATCGCAAATTAAAGTGATCGACCCATTCTGGGTAGAAGGGCCAAACATCATGAGACCCCGTTTTGCTGGTATTAAGGACGCGAATGGTCGCTTCAGGTTTGCCCTGCAGCAGTGCGGAGTAGTCACAGAAGAACACCTCATGGTTTCTCAAGCCGTAGGTTGCCATGACCGCATAGACAAACTGCCAACCCGGATTGGGAATGCTCTCCCAGGTGGACGCAATCAGTGCATCGGAGGGCAGTGTACGGGCTCGCATTTGGCTCAGACCATAACTGCCCCAGAGCGATTTCAGGTCGATCGGCAACTCAACGCTGAGAAACTTAGCCAAAGCGCCTAACGCGGTACAACAAACTTGACGACTGCGAGAATTGTCTTCTGTGGCACGCACTGTAGCGTAGAGAACTTCGACGAAGCTTAATTGAGGATTCGCCTGCGCGATCGCCTCCAGTTTCCGGAGATACGGAGAGTAGGCAGTCTCCCAAGTCGTTTTAGCCGAGGCAGGGTGGCTTAGCCGCGATGGTTCAGTGAGGAAGTGATGCTCAAACGCTTGCAATTGTTGTGCTAAACCGATCTGGTCTAAGCGTCCCCAGCCAGAACCGCTGTCGTACTGACGCCAGTCAAAGGAATTCTGGATGATCTGTGCCACAATGACTTTCACCGTTTGCTCTGCTTGCTTCAAACCAGCAGACGTTGCTGGCAGTCCCAGGCTGAGGCGCTGTTGTGACGGCTTGAGCCGTAAGCTGCCAGGACGGGGTGGCAGCATTCCGCGTAAACCCAGTTTCTGTCCCCGACGCTCAATCTGAAAGCCCATATGTGCTGCTTTTAAGCGCTGATTGGTCTGCAAAATCCGAGCATCGATCGCGGCATTCGCATCAGTCATAGAAAAGCTAGAGTCGGTTATCGGTCAGCAGCGCTTGAGCCCCTGCGTCCTCATTCTAGAATGGGCGATCGTTGTCTGGGGTAAGTTTATCGCGTTGATCATCATCAAATTTAACGTTCTGTTACGAACTTTTAGAGAAAATCTGCGATCTGTGGTTCTCTAGCCTACCTTGCTCCATACATAAGGTTAAAATCAGTTACAAACCTGAGAGCAAGAAAAAGCTGTAGCTGTTATGGGTCGATTTGGGGTATTGCTGCTAAATCTGGGTGGGCCAGACCAATTAGAAGACGTTCGTCCGTTCCTGTTCAATCTGTTTTCCGACCCGGAGATTATTCGGCTGCCGTTTCCCTGGCTGCAACGGCCGCTTGCCTGGTTAATCTCAACCACACGAGCCCAAAAGTCTCAGGAAAACTATCGGCAGATTGGCGGTGGTTCGCCCCTGCGACGTATTACTGAAGAACAGGCTCAAGCTCTCCAAGCACAGCTCCAAAATAAAGGGCACGAGGCTAACGTCTATGTTGGTATGCGTTATTGGCATCCTTATACCGAAGAAGCGATCGCCCGCATCAAGCGCGATCACGTCGAGCGCCTAGTCATACTGCCGCTTTACCCCCATTTTTCGATCAGTACGAGTGGTTCCAGCTTCCGCCTGCTAGAGCAAATTTGGCACGAAGATCCCAGTCTGGCTCAAATTGACTACACTGCGATTCCATCCTGGTACGATCGCCCAGGCTATCTACAGGCAATGGCAGACCTGATTGCTACGGAACTCGATCGATTCCCTGAACCAGACAAGGTTCACGTTTTCTTCAGCGCTCACGGTGTTCCTGTTAGTTACGTTGAAGAAGCAGGCGATCCCTACCAGCGCGAAATTGAAGGGTGCGTGGCGCTGATTATGCAGACACTGAACCGACCCAACCCTCACGTACTGGCCTACCAAAGTCGTGTGGGCCCTGTAGAATGGCTCCAGCCTTATACCGACGATGCGCTGAAGGAACTTGCCGAGCAAGGGGTGAAAGATCTCGCGGTAGTACCCATTAGTTTCGTGTCAGAGCACATTGAAACACTGCAAGAAATTGACATGGAATACCGGGAGTTGGCAGAGGAAGCAGGGATTGAAAATTTCCATCGTGTCCCTGCCCTCAATACTCATCCTGGCTTTATTGATGACCTGGCAAATTTGGTGGTAGAAGCCCTCGATGCACCGCATTTGAAGCTGGCTCAAGTCATGCATCCAGAGAAGCAAGTGAAGATGTATCCACCAGAGCGATGGGAATGGGGCATGACGATCTCAGCTGAGGTCTGGAACGGTCGTCTTGCCATGCTGGGCATTCTCGCGGTGCTGCTAGAGCTCTTTATGGGGCGTGGTCCGTTGCATGCGATCGGGTTGCTGTAATTGGCAGCGAGGTTGGGAATGGCGTCTGGTTGGTGGTGTCAGTAGTCTATACTTCGTGAAGCAGTGGAGACGGACTCCTGACGACTGATTCCAGGCATGCTCACGATCGCTTTTCTTCTGCCTCTAAGCCTCTCAAGAGACGTTGATGTGCTGTGTGATACCGCTGCAGCCGCTCGATATCTTTGTTCGTTAACGCTGTCATACGGGTCAGCGTCATGTTGTCTTCCAGGTCGTAGCGCTTGACTCGCATTGCCAGGGGATTGGTCAGCACGCGATCGATAAACTCGTCGTAGCTCTCATCAGAACGCCGCGTGAGACAGTCCAAGGCTGCGATCGCCTCTGGGAGAAACCCTTCAGCCGCGAGTCGCTCTAGCGTCCAGTCAGAGTCTTCCACCACATCGTGAAGCACCGCTACAATCTGCTCTAAAGGTGTTTGCCCCCGTAACATCAGTCGAAGTGGATGCAAAATGTAGGGCGCATTGGCCTTATCTACTTGGTTCTGGTGTGCAGTAGCAGCGATCGCGACGGCACGCCCTAGCAGTGGGTTCAACGATGGTGGGCTCATCAGCATTTCTTTCGCAGCGTTATGGTTCGGAGGCTAGCGCCAAGACTTAGCGTCTGTTACACCCTAGCTCGATTCCTGCCCAAAGAAGGATGGACGCTGGAGAACCATACCAATAACCCTAATAACTTTGCGACCGATCGCCCGCAGTAGTGGCGGCATCGTTGAGGTATCGCGACCAAGAAAGCGTTTGGCTGGGCTACGCATCATCGGTTGCTGCTGGTGCAATTGGCCAATGAGTAGCGGCAGGTCTTGTTGCACTTCCGCCCAATAAAGCTTAGGAAACTGGGTGTAGTCAAAATTGCAATCGCGGAAGATACGCTCAATGCGGTGATAGCGATGCACTGACCAATCTCGTAGGATCGTCCATGAAGGGTGCAAATTCTCCGCCATGATCAGTGGATAGGCTTTTTGCCGTAACCCGGTGAGATAGCTATCGAGCAAAAACTCCATCATTTTTGTGTAGCTTGGGTTCTGCAGGGCAGTCTGCTGAATGATTTCTTCGCGTGTCACACCAAACTGGATGAGCACGTCTGCGGGAATGTAGCAAATACCGCGCTGAGCATCTTCTTGAATGTCACGGAGGTTATTAAAAAACTGGTCTAAGGCACCAAAATAGCAGGCAGCTTGCCAGTAAGGTTGATCTAAGAATGGTAAGACTTGGAAATACGCGCCACCCAAATCTTTCAACATGACTTCATACTGCTCGAGCGTGTCAATGATGAGATCGTGCTCGTGATACCGTTCGATCGCTTTCAAGTAGCGGTTCCACGACCAAATTGAGAGACGATCGACGGGGCTAGAGAAGGTGCCAAACCATAGGGTGCAAATCCGGTTCAGCACCTCTTGATATGCGCATCCCGGCTTGACCCGACCCCAAAGCAAGAGCCACTTCCAACTAGAGTAAAACTTGCGGAACTCAGAGCTGCTAGAATCAACCAGTTCATTCTCAGCGAGTCGATCAATCAGGCGAATCCAGCCAATGCGCTCAATCCAGGCTTCGCGCACACAAGGCTCTAACTCCATCACCCACGCCGCGTTATCTTCGTCTTTAAGCGAATCATCTGCGATCGCATCGTGTTCGGAAGAGCCCACCAATCCTGAAATTGTGCTGCCGTTCATATCATTGTGCTAATCTTGACCTCACTCTAGAATTCCCAGCCGCCGCTAAAATTAACGTCGTGCTATTGAATACATTGATTAAATTCTGTACTGGAGTCGCTAGCGTTCTGAAGGCAACCGATCCCTTTTCCAGTCGAGTGGCCTTGCAAACCAATAAAAGCTTTAACAGCAGCATCGATCACCTCCGTTGGGCGACTGTGAAAACAACCAGTCTGCGTTGGGAAGCTGAACTCATGGAGCAGGTATTGGCAGCGCACGAAGTACCAGCCCGCATTATCGATCTGGGTATCGAATCTTACATGGGGCAAGGCAGCCTGGCAGCGTTACAAGTGCATGCTGAGGATGAGCAATTTGCCATCCAGTTGCTCAGTGTTATCAACGAGGCAACAGAAGCGTCTGAGTAACCTGCTATGATCAGTCGGAAACTAAATGTTTTTGATTGTTGTCTCAACGTTTAAAGTTTGAAAAATCAGGCTATCTGCTCGGCTTCTGATCGCATGTCTAGAGTTCTGGCTGAGGTATGGACAGGTAGCGAGTTAGTAAGGAACTACCGCGCTCATGTCGTTATTTGATTGGTTTGCTAATCGGCAAAAAGCTGGTCCCATTAGCAAAGATCGGCAAGAACGGGAAATCGCAGATGGGCTTTGGGCCAAATGTGAAGCATGCAGCGTGCTCACTTACGCTAAAGATCTCCGAACGAACCAAATGGTTTGCTTAGAATGCAACCATCACATTCGGGTTTATAGCGACGAACGGATTCAACAGCTTGTGGATGCTAATACATGGATTGCACTGGATGAAGGGCTCTCTGCAACTGATCCGCTGAAATTTCGCGATCGCAAACCCTACAGCGATCGTTTGCGCGAAACGCAAGACAAACTCAAGCTTTTGGATGCTGTGCAAACCGGGATTGGTCAACTAGATGAGTTGCCAGTGGCGCTCGGCGTCATGGATTTCCGGTTTATGGGTGGCAGTATGGGGTCTGTGGTTGGCGAGAAGCTGACCCGTATGATTGAACGTGCGACTCGTGAGCGTCTGTCAGTCATTATTGTTTGTGCTTCGGGCGGTGCCAGAATGCAGGAAGGCATGCTGAGCCTGATGCAAATGGCGAAAATTTCCGGCGCTCTGGAACGTCATCGAGAAGCTCGTTTACTTTACATTCCTGTACTCACGCACCCGACGACAGGTGGTGTTACTGCAAGTTTCGCCATGCTGGGAGATATTATCTTGGCCGAACCCAAAGCAACGATCGGCTTCGCTGGGCGCAGAGTGGTCGAACAAACGCTGCGAGAAAAGCTGCCCGATGATTTTCAGACAGCCGAATATTTGCTGGAGCATGGATTCGTTGATGCGATCGTGCCTCGGACTCAGCTCAAGAAAACCCTGGCACAACTCATTCGCTTGCATCAACCCTCTGCCCCACTGGCTCACTTGCCCGCTCACCTGTCAGGCGTGCGATCGCTCAGTGTGACTACTCCAGAGGTATGAGGGTTTGATTGAGAGCGAGCGAATGGTGTGAGTCGGTGCTTTTAGGCGCTGTAGACAAGCAGCAACAGCTGTCCACTCAAGCCATACGGTTGGGCGATCGCATGGGTTTGGAGCGATCCAGCAACAGCAGCACTTGTGAAGAACTTTGACCGTTCTATTGAGGGTACGCTTCGCCTGTACAATCAGAAAGGAATTCATTTTAAACCCCAGACTCGTCTGGCTTTGGCGGATGTGAAGGTAACGTTCTTCATTCCCTAGTGCTTGTGCTTTTAACACAGCTGGCTATTACCTGGAATACTGCTTTTAAGCAGGCTCTTAGGCATCCAGGTGGAAGTTGACTGAGTCCGGCGTCTTAATAACCCAAATACCTGAGCCACAGTAAGGAGAACCATGCTTAAAAGGTACATTTGGCTTGTTGTAGCCACTGTATTCTTCGCTTTTCAAATGTTTGTCGGCAGCGTCTCAGCGGCTGAACTGGACCCAGCGACGCGTACGATTGCGCTTGATGATAACGGTGGAACCGTTGAGCTAAGCCTCAAACAAGTCAAAGAAGGCAAACGTCTGTTTCAATATGCTTGTGCCCAATGCCATGCCGGTGGTGTCACCAAGACAGACCCAAACGTTGGTCTTGACCCAGAATCACTATCGCTGGCAACCCCACCCCGCAATAGTGTCAATGCACTGGTGGATTATATGAAAGACCCCACTACCTACGATGGGGCCCAGTCCATTGCTGAAGTGCATCCTAGCCTTAAAAGTAAAGACAGTTTCCCCGAAATGCGTAACCTGACAGAAGATGATCTGGTTGCGATCGCGGGTCACATCTTGCTGCAACCCAAAGTGGTTGGCGATAAGTGGGGCGGCGGTAAGATTTATTATTAAGCACGTATCAAAGATCCACTGATCAATACTTGTGCTGAAAGCCTCTCATCGGCAAGCTATAGGCTTATAGAAGTTTACGGTTTGCCGATGGGAGGCTTTAGTTTTGTTTGAGTGAGCTTTCAGCCATGCAGCATCGCCTTTTAGGAATGCATTTGTTTCTACTCGCTCTTTTCGCTTCCTGTTTGCTAGCGATCGCGTCTCCAGCCTATGCAGCAGCGGATGCTTATGTCACTCGCTATCTGCATGTCGTTGAACCAGTCCCTCTGGTTTTGGATGAGCAAGGTCACACTCGGCTCTTTGCAGCAGAGGAAATGTCAACTGGCAAACAGTTGTTTGAACGTAACTGTCTTAATTGTCACGTCGGCGGGGCGACGCTGCCTGATCCATCTGTGTCGCTTTCGTTGAAGGACTTGCAGAGCGCAACACCACGGCGCGATACCATCAGCAGTCTGGTTGCTTATCTTAGGCAACCCATGACCTATAGCGGTACTGAAGAGACCTTTTGGTGTCGTCAAGTGCCTGAAACCTGGTTGTCTCAAGCACAGGTTGAAAAGCTTGCTGGCTTTGTGCTGAGGGCGGCTCAAACAGCGCCGGGATGGGGCGGCGCACTGTTTCCAGATAAGTAGGCGATCGCTAATTGTCAAACTCTCGTAGCTTGCGCTGCATAACCGTTTGGATTCTTCGACGCGCTGTCGTAGATTTGGTTTAAGATCTAATTGTGTATATGCGCTTAAATCCCCAAGAGAGCTATGAAATCAATCAATTCTGTGACGAAAAGCCTTTGCCTCAGCTTAATGGCTGCCTTGCTTGTTATTGGTAGCTTTTTCGTGTCTGTTGCTCCGGCTGCTGCCGAAACCGTTACTGTCAAAATGGGCGCTGATAATGGGCTGTTGGTGTTTCAGCCTGCTAACGTAACCGTTAAGCCAGGCGATACCGTGAAGTGGGTTGTCAATAAAGTGCCTCCTCACAACGTGATCTTCGATGACAAGGCGATCCCTGGCAACGATAAAGCGTTGGCTAAATCTCTTTCTCATCCTCAGCTCGAAATGTCTCCCGGCAAAGGTTACGAGTTGACGATCCCCAAAGATCTTGCACCGGGTGAATACTCTTACTTCTGCGCCCCCCACCGGGGCGCTGGCATGATTGGTAAGGTGACTGTTGCAGGCTAATTGACAAAACAAATGGAACTATCTCCCAGGAGTATAGATAGTTCCATTTTTGTCATGTGATCTCTTCGCCCCGATCGCTGTTACTTTAGCGTTCTGTTCAGGTTTTTTGACGGTGTTTAAACGCTCTCAAAAATCTACTCCCAAAACACTCTTCGTCTATCCATTCAAAATTGATCGATTACCACGCTGGATCAGCTTCTTGCTGGTAACCTGAAATCTTTACAAAAACATATAGTCATAGGGGAAACCGTTTGAAGCGACTGTTGCTCATAGCCTTGCTAATGATCGGATTGTTTATGGGTCTGGCAGGCTCTCCGGCACAGGCAGGTAATTCTGCGAACGGTGCAAAACTCTTTAACGCCAATTGCGCCGCCTGCCATATGGGTGGCAACAATGTCATTCTTGCTAAAAAGACGCTTAAGAAAGAAGCGTTGGAGCAATACGGCATGGCTTCGATCGACGCAATTAAAAATCAGGTAACCAAGGGCAAAAACGCGATGCCTTCCTTTCGGGGACGCTTGAATAGTTTGCAGATTGAAGATGTCGCAACCTATGTTCTGGAACAGTCTCAAATGGGTTGGTAAGTCATTTAATTATTTCCCTGTAAGCCCTCTTTAACGCAGTAGAGGGCTTTTTTTAGCAATCTATCTCTGGATCAACGTCTATTTGAAACGAAGTGTAGTATTCTCGCTTCTAGCTAGCTACAGAGAAGGAAAAATTAGTGGTTCCTCTGCGTGACAATAATCCAACGACTATTACTCCAGTCGTAACCTATGCGTTAATCGCTGCGAATGTTCTGGTCTTTCTCTACGAATTGACGTTATCACCACCCCAGCTTGAGCAGTTCTTTCGGGTTTGGGCCGTCGTTCCTAGAGAGTTGACTGCTAGTTTCTCCGGTCAACTATCAGCTCAGCCACTACCAGAGTGGATTACCCTCTTTACGTCTCAATTTTTACACGGCGGTTTTTTACATGTCGCTGGTAATATGTTGTTTCTCTGGATCTTTGGCAACAATGTTGAAGACCGTTTGGGACATGTTAAGTATTTAATCTTTTACCTCGCCTGTGGCGCATTAGCAGCGCTAACACAATGGTTTTTCTCCTCCGGGTCAGCGATCCCATCGTTAGGTGCAAGTGGCGCGATCGCTGGCGTGATGGGGGCCTACATCTTGCGTTTCCCCAAAGCAGAAGTGCTAACCCTGATTCCTCTCGGCTTCTTCTTCTGGACGTTTCGAGTACCCGCTTTCGCTTTTTTGGGTTTTTGGTTTTTGCAGCAAGCACTTTATGGCTTAGCTAGCCTGGAAGCACCCATGAACATTGGCATGGAAAGCGGTGGTGTCGCCTATTGGGCACACGCAGGCGGTTTTGTTTTTGGTGCGGTGTTGGGTCCACTGCTGGGTCTCTTTTCAGATGATTCAAACACGCAGACGTTTTAGAAGCGCGGTTAATCCGTAGGCTAAAATAAGCACGGTACTTGATGAGTCGCGACAATGCCCCGGTTGAACCCTTTCACTCTCCAGATGGAAATCACCCGCATGTTTGAGCAGGGGCAGTCGTTTTTTGCCTCGCTAAAGGTGCAGGATTGGTTGAGGGAACGCAACGAAGAGCCCGACGCTTATGACATCTTGTTTCATCAAAAGCCTGCACCTCCTGGCTCTGGACAGGTCATGACGGTTGAGATCGAGCTGCGTCGCAAAGATGGTCAGCCTGCTGATGCCTGGCTGCAAGAAGAAGCGAATCGCCACGCTTGAGGGACAGGCGTGGAAATAACGAACAGTCAATCACAAATTCTGGTCGGGGTATTGCATTGCACTGCCCCGACGCTCAAATCTATCTGTCCGGAAGTCCCTACACTTGAGTTGGTGTACTTGATTGCCGCAAAGTAAGCAATCTTAAGCCAGGGGTTGGAGCTCTTTTCCTTAGGATCGTTACATATAACGGGTTGGCTTTAGAGGGTAAAGCTTGCAAAAGCAGATGCTTATAATGCCCGCCAAACATAGTGCTGAGCAGTCAAGAGGCCAGTGGAACTGAGCGATCGAAATATCCCTAAAAGTAAACTTTTGTAAAGCCTCACTCAGCGATTTTTTCTTTACTCTTTCGCTCTGTCCCCCTGAGTCAGTAAACTACAGAGAGATATCTGCAGAGACAGCCATAATTATGAGTGTAGTTAGCCAAGTCATCCTGCAAGCCGACGATGAACTGCGTTATCCCACCTTGGGCGAACTCCAGGGCTTGCAAGGCTTTTTTAAAACTGGCGAGCAGCGTACCCGTATCGCTGCCACGCTATCGGAAAATGAGAAAAAAATTGTTCAAGAAGCGAGTAAGCAGCTTTGGAAAAAACGCCCAGACTTTATCGCCCCGGGTGGCAATGCTTATGGCGATAAGCAGCGTGCCCTCTGTCTGCGTGACTACGGTTGGTACCTGCGTCTGGTAACGTATGGCATTTTGGCTGGCGATAAGGATCCGATCGAAAAAATCGGTTTAATTGGTGCGCGCGAAATGTACAACGCTCTAGGCGTACCGGTTCCTGGTATGGCAGAAGCCATTCGTTGCCTGAAAGTAGCCTCTCTAGGGTTGCTTTCGGCTGATGATGCGGCAGAAGCGTTGCCCTATTTTGACTACATCATTCAAGCGATGTCTTGAGTCAAGAGTAAGGATAGGTCATCCTAAATTGATTTCCCCGTTGTTGGTGGAGGTGTCTGGCGATCGAACGTCGGGGCTATCATCAAAAACGGGGAATTTTAGTGCGTTGGTTTCTTTACATGCCGTTGAAACGCAGTGAACATTTAGAATGAAGCCGTTGAGTTATTTCACCCTCTGCGGAATAATTCGGTTGCGACGGGTATTGATTACCAGGTTGTAAAATACTGGGCGGTCATTGAGTCGTTGGGTCGTTTCCTCACTGCAGCCCCATACCTGGTCGTGAGTCTATGCCAGCAGAGATAACGTTCTTGAAACAACCCGGTTCATCCTTCTAGTCCTCAGGAGAATTGCGCATGAGTCCGAAATCTGTTACGCCGACTGCTACACAACTCGATCAGGCAAAGCGGGCGATTGCTGCCTATATCCACAGCATTGACAGCAACCCCGATCGTCGTGAGGGCGCGTATCCCTACTACCTGTTTCACGAACCAGGACG
The DNA here is from genome assembly GCF_003003795.1 of Stenomitos frigidus ULC18. GTDB lineage: Bacteria > Cyanobacteriota > Cyanobacteriia > Leptolyngbyales > Leptolyngbyaceae > Stenomitos > Stenomitos frigidus_A. The sequence continues at coordinate 52,771 of NZ_PVWK01000081.1, forward strand.
GCCAATTCTCGGCACTGTGCTGCTGTTTCACGGTTTTAGCGCTAAACCACATCAAATGTGGCGCTTAGCAGACTACCTGTTTCGCAACGGATTCAATGTTTATCAGCCGTCGATCGCCGGACATCCATTCATCCATCCTGCCAGGAACTGGCCGCAGATTGACCTCCTGCCTGCGATCGCGGGTCCGCTGAAGGAAAAAGCCTCGCAAGATCCAGTGCTCCAAGCTTTTATTGCCAACCTTGCCAACAATCCCGAAGGTGCCCAACTCAATCCGGTGCAGCAGGCAGCGCTCGTGTCGCGTTTGGTTAAGATTGAGCCGCGAATGCTGGATATTATGAAGTCGATTGAGACCGACGATGATCCTGACTTCGATGAATACTATATCTCCTCTCATCTGGACTATCTGAACCACGCAAAAGCGCGATTGGCAGAAGTGTCGTCTATTCCTGGTGCTGTTTACACAGTGGGCTTATCGGTCGGTGGAGCCGTGGCACTGGCATTGGCGGCAGCCGATCCCGATCGTGTGCAGAAAGCAGTTGTTTTTGCACCGCTGTTGCAGGTCTATGGGGAACAGCGGCGACAATACGTCAACCTCACTGGCCCACTCGACATCAAAGAAATGGGATGGGACCCGAACCTTCTCTTTCCAGTGGGATGTTTTACAGCCGCCGATCGCTTTGGCAGTGGTGTCGTGATGAGTCCTGCGTCGCTTGACTCGCTCAAAAAAGTGCCCATTTTCATGGTCCTGACTGAAAACGAAGACGCGGCTGATATCAAGACAAACCAGGCATTTTACGAAGAAACGGGCGCAGAGCAGGACGGCAATCGTTACTATCTCTACCGCGCTATGGATCTGGTGCCGCACCCAATGGTTGACCCCACAGAAGTCAGTCAGAGTATGAGTAACCGCTTCTGGCAAAGCCTCTATCAGGAGACATTCCGCTTCCTGACGACTGGCGATGTTGATGTTCCTAATATGGGCAATTTGGAGCAAGATCCGAAGTTGCCGCAGGTGCCTCCGGTTTAGATTGATTAGCGGTCAGTAGTCAGCAATCAGCGATCAGCATACTACTGAAGCTCCTCTTGAGAGTGTTGGAACGATAATGTAGCCTTCGGTGAGGTTCCCGAGGGCTAGATTGCGTTCCAGTCCCCAGTACCACCAGTGCGCGGCGACGTAGGCACACATCAGGCTATCCAATTGATCTTCTACTGCTTTGAGAGCCGTTCCTTTGAGTGGGATTTCTGGCGGGAAGAGTTTGCTTTGGGTGACATCAAGGGCGGGTTCCAGGGTGGGGAGCCGATCGCAAATATACTCCTGCAATCGAGCAAGTTCCAACCGTCGGTCTGCCAACTTGCCCTTTTTGTATTTCAAGATTTTCTCTAGCCCAAAAAGATGCACGATCGCGGGATGGGGAAAGACTTCAATTTGATGTCGTCCCGATTGTTGCGGTGCGATCGTAGGCGCATGGTGAAAGCCTTTTGCTTCTAGGCTGAGGCCAAAGGCAACGGTGCGTGCGGCAAACGGTAAACCCAAATTGGCAGGATAGGAACCCGCATGGTAGCGTCCAAAGTGTTTGTGGGTGAGGCGATCGCACAGCCGCATTCCAGTCGCATTGGGAATCAGCGTGGGCGCATCGACGGCAATCAGGCCGGACTCATCGGGTGCTATGCAGGCATCAACCCAGGCAAGAATGTCCTCAGTTGCGTCCTCCCGTCGCAAATCGACCAGTTCTAGCCTGCCATTCTGCCAATCGAGGCAGCACAGCCCGCTTGCCCCCGAACTCCAGCCCAAATCGATACCCAAAAATTTCATTTAGAGATCTGTAAGAAAATAAACCGAACCTCTTCTAGCTCAGTTCTGCTGCCCATGGAGCGTGTGGTTGGGGTCTCGGCGTTTTGGTGACTTTGGCAAACAGTTTGCCTGCTTGCTTCAGGTCAACATTGCCACCGCTGATAATGACCCCAACACGGGCACCAGGCTCGTTGACAATGCCTTCTAGCAACGCCGCAGTCGCTAAGGCTCCAGTCGGTTCAACCACGATCTTGAGACGTTCCCACAGGAAGAACATGGCGCGGAGGATGGCAGCTTCTGAAACCGTCACCATGTCGTGGACGTAGTGCAGGATCAGTGGAAAGGTAAGTGTGCCAAGAGACGACGTACGGGCACCATCAGCGATCGTATCCGGGTTCTCGACCGTTTGCAGCGTTTTGGCATAGAACGATCGCGTGGCATCATCGGCACGTTTGGGTTCTACCCCAATGACTCGACACGAGGGCGAAAGGGCATGAGCGGCGATCGCGCAACCGGACAGCAACCCACCACCCCCACAGCAGACCAGCAGCAAATCCAGTGCGCCCACTTCTTCGATCAGTTCCTTCGCCGCGGTGCCCTGCCCTGCAATGACATGAGGATGGTCGAACGGTGGAATGAGCGTCAAGCCGCGATCGTCTGCCAACTGCTGCGCCAACGCTTCGCGCGAGTCAGTGAGGCGATTGTAAGTCACGACTTCAGCACCGTAGCCGCGCGTGGCTATCAGCTTAACGGTTGGTGCATCCTCTGGCATGACAATGGTAGTTGGGATATTGAGCAACTGACCTGAAAGGGCGATCGCCTGAGCATGATTCCCCGACGAAAACGCCAGCACACCACGCCGACGCTGTGCTTCTGGTAGCTGCACCATTGCGTTGTAGGCGCCGCGAAACTTGAAGGCTCCAATGCGCTGAAAATTCTCGCATTTGAAGAAAACCCGGCTCCCTGTTTGGCGATCGATCGTCGTCGAAGTCATCACAGGCGTAGGATGTGCCTGCCCTTTGAGACGAGCCGCTGCTGCTTCAAGATCAGCAAAGGTCACTGACAAAAGCGAATCAGTTGCCGTATTGGCATGATCTGATCGAGACGCATCCACCATAAACAGTTAATTGAGTCACGCACCTCTAATAAACTAACGTTTTTGGCTGCATCGGCACGGACTATCTGAATACTGTGCTATCACGTTGCTAAGAGCATGAAGCATAGCGTTGCCATTGATGGATGTAAGCAATGGGAGAGAGTAATAAGGGTCGGAAAGATTCCTTTCTAGTCTGTGGGCTAGGCAGTCTGGGGCAGTACTGCGTCTCAGTATTGAAAGAATTTGAAGTGACGGTTAATGCGATCGAAGCCTCCCAAGCGCCCATCTGGGAAATCCCAGATCTGAATGATTTGATGGATTGTCTGCTGATTGGAGACTGTCGGCAGCCAAAGCTGCTTGAACAGGCAGGCATTCGCGACTGTCGGGCGATTTTACTCGTCACCAGCGATGAGCGTGTCAACATTGCAGCGGCCTTTGCGGCGCGATCGCTGAATCCCAATATTCGCCTGGTGGTGCGCTCAGCACAGGAGAATCTCAACGAGTTGCTAGGTCAGCAATTGGGGAATTTTATCGCCTTTGAAGCGACCCAACTTCCCGCCCCTAGTTTTGCACTGGCAGCCCTGGATAGTGAAACGCAAGGCTTGTTTACGCTAGAAAAGCAGCGGCTGCGAATCTCGACTACACACATTCAACCAGACCATCGCTGGTGCGATCGTCGCCTGCTGTATGAACTGAATACACCCAATCGACGGGTGCTGAGGCATTTTAGGGCGACTGTAATGCCGCCTGCAAATTCCTTCTATCAGTGGGATCCGGATACCCGCGTGCAGGCTGGGGACACCATCACTTACATTGAGGCAACGGAAGCGATCTCGCCTCCTCACTTGCAGACTAATAACCGCCGTCGTGTGTTCTGGCAGGAATTGGCTCTCGCTTTAGAGTGGCAAAACGTACGACGAACGCTACAGCAGTTCTGGCGTGAGAGTACACAAACACAACGCGTTGCGCTGCTCTCTAGCGTCGTGATGCTTAGCCTCTTTATCAGTGGAGCCTTACTCTACAAGCTGCAATATCCGGATATCTCCCTGCAAGATGCGCTCAATGTCTCGTTGGTGCTGGCGATCGGCGGCTTCGACAACCTCTTTGGGCAGTTGAAAGTGCCCTTTGCGATTCCCTGGTGGCTGCATCTGTTTAGTGTCGGGATGACCGTTGCTGGCACTATTTTTATCGGTATTCTCTATGCAACGTTGACTGAGCGAGTCCTTGCGTCTCGCTTCCAGTTTTTGAAGCGTCGTCCACCTGTCCCAAAAGCTGAACACGTAGTGTTGGTTGGTTTGGGACGACTGGGACAGCGTATTGCAACTCTTTTGCAAGAGCTGAAGCAGCCGTTAGTGGGCGTGCATGCGATCGCCATCGATCCCGGTGTGCTGCCACAGATGGCGATCGTCACAGGTAATCTTCACGACACCCTGGCACGAGTCAATCTAGCGACAGCCAAAAGCATGATCATTGTCACGGATGATGAAGTCGCTAACCTGGAAATTGCGCTCATGGCGCAGGCAGCCAATCCCAACTGCAATCTGGTTGTGCGCGTTTTTGACCCTGCGTTTACTCAGCATGTGGCACAACTTCTGCCCGCTGCCAGAGTGATGGGAGCCTATGCTCTCGCCGCCGCCGCGTTTGCTGGTGCCGCGTTTGGTGAAAACATTCTCAACCTGTTTCGCCTCAACGATCGCACAACGCTCGTGACGGAGTATCAGATCGAACCCACCGATACCCTTAACGGTCGTCTACTAGCTGACATTGCTTATGGCTACGGTGTTGTGCCCATTCTGCACCAAAAAGGGGCTCATGAACCCGCTCGACTCATGCCATCCGATGACATTCGGCTACAGGTGGGCGATCGACTGGTGGTGCTGGCAACGCTTTCGGGTCTGCAACGCGTCGAGCGAGGCATTAGCAAAGCCCCACGCTGGCAGGTACAGGTCGAAAGAGCGATCTCTGAAGAAGCTATTTTTGAAGGTGCTGGCGCGATCGCGCGTCTTTCTGGATGTAGTATCGGCACTGCTAGAGAGGTAATGAGCCACTTGCCAGACACCGTGCCTACGTTGCTTCATAAGCATCAAGCTCAACGCCTCGTCCGCGAATTGAATAAGCTACAAGTGCTGGCTAGCCTGGTACGTGCCTCCTAACGTTGCGACCTCACGTTCGAGTCAGAGCGTACGCATGGGCGACACACTGCTTCAAGAAGCGATCGGGAATGTCGGGTTGTGTGCCCCAATGAAGGTGGACGTAAGACGCGTGGAGGTTGGGGAGATGCCAGCCTTCGGGAGTGGGGAGTGAGGAGTGAGGAGTGGGGTGTGGGGTATGGGGTGTGGGGTGTAGGGAAAAGAGGGGAAAGGGCGATTCTTGGGTGAGATGAGAGCGGTGGAATTCGTGACCGTAGATTTCGGCTCCTTTTTGTAGGATGGGGCTGTCTTGAAGGGCGATCGCGCGTCGATAGCCCAGCATCAGTCCCTTGCCCATGATTGCCGTTGTCGGCAACACACCGACCATTGGAAAAGACTGCCCCTCAAAATTGGTGATTTGCTCGCACAAATACATCAGCCCACCACACTCGGCATAGGTTGGTATACCTGAGCAAATGGCCGATCGCACAGCCATTCGTGCAGAGTCGTTTGCTGCCAGTTGCTCTGCAAACACTTCCGGAAAACCGCCGCCGAAGTAAAGTCCTTGAATACCGTCTGGTAGAGCCCGATCGCTCATCGGACTCCAGACAACAAGTTCGGCTCCCAACGCTTCAAGCAAATCCAGGTTGTCGGCGTAGTAGAAGCTGAAGGCAGAATCCTGGGCGATCGCGATGCGGGGGGCGGGGGTAGAGAGAGTTTTGTATAGCCTTCGGCATTCAAGAAACGCGTAGCGACTCCGTAGCTTTGGCTTCCCGAAGGGTAGGAATAACTTTGAGTTTTGAGTAGCGCTTTGCGCCGCTACGCTAGTGAGTTTTGAATTTTGATCGTTGATTGCTGACTGCTGTAGCTTGCTTCCGCTTTGCACTACGCTGACCGCTGACTGCTGACCGCTAACCGCTGACCGCTGACCGCTGACCGCTGACTGCTCACCACTGACCGCTGATCGCTGACTCTCCAACAACGGCATCAACTGCGCCCAATCAAAGCACGTCTCTCCCAGGTGAGCCAGTTGATCAACGACAGCGTTCAGGTTTGCGAGTTCGGCAGTTGGTACTAAGCCAAGGTGCCGATCGGGGATGGTAATTGCATCCTGACGACGGAGCACACCCAGAATAGGGATGTTGAGCGGTTCTATAGCCGACTTGAGGAGTGACAGATGGCGATCGCTGCTGACGCGATTAAGCACTACGCCAGCGACTTTGAGACGTGGATCGAACGATCGGTAGCCATGCACTAAGGCTGCGATCGAGTCCGACATGCCGCTGCAATTCAGCACCAATAGGATAGGCAGATCCAGCAGTCGAGCAATGTGGGCTGTGCTAGCAAACCCTGCCTGCCCTGAGGCACCGTCAAACAAACCCATTACCCCTTCAACAAGGGCATGGGTGGCAGTTTGAGCATGGCGATCGAAGCATTGCTGCACGTATGCTTCTGAGGTCAGCATGGGGTCGAGGTTGCGGCAAACTCGCCCAGTTACATACCGATGAAACATCGGATCGATATAATCAGGCCCAACCTTGAACGATTGCACCTGTCGATCCTGTCGCTTTAAATAAGCTAGCAACGCCAGCGTGACAGTTGTCTTGCCGACTCCACTCCGTTCGCCTGCAACGATTAGCCCCATCTGAGTAATGATTAGTGGTTAGTTGTTAGAGTCTAAAGCTAACAACCAACCACTAACAACTAACCACTAACCATGTAGCTGCAAGATTTTAGCGACCACTGCCAGACTTTCTTCGTACAGCACATCATGTCCCCAGCGTTGCAACTGCTGGCTCAACAGAAACTCAGCCTTCTGGTCAGACAGCGACGAAACGACTTCCGTCTGACACGCTTGAGCGCTACCGCCCGCTTCCATCCGCATACAGCCCGTTGTTTCGGAGCAGAGGATGGTGCAGCAGTTTGCCTGCAAATTGGTCGATGTGATGCGAATACCCACTAAATCGCCCAGGATTTCGCCCCAATCTGCCGTTGGAATGGCGGCTAACTCGGCAGTGATTTCGCGTTGATTAGCGCCCTTAAAGGTGATGTATTTGAGGTCATAGTCGCCACCGGTTTCTTTGAGGGCGATCGGCTGCCAATCGAGCCGACTGGCGATCCAGCCTAAGTACAAAAATGCCTGCGCGGTATTGCCTTTTTCGTAGTCGATCGAAAGCTGATCAGCTTCAATCAGGGAAGCGCGGCGCTCAGGCGGGTCAAACGCGGCTGCCATTAGCTCCTGCCAGGGTTGCAGGCGATGCCAATTGAGGTCAGCGATGTAGGTATCTTCACCGATTAGTTCCTGAATCTTGAGAAACTCAGATTCTGGATCGCTAAAGTAGCAAGAATCCAAAATCAAGCAGTTACACGACTCAGCCAAGACTTTGAAGAGCGCCTGATCGGGGTTAGGGGTTGCTTTCCACCAGACAAACTTTGGTAGATCGTGAATCATCAGCGAGGCAACCAGGTCACCGACCCGCTCTAAGGCTGCTTTTGTGCCCCTCAAGGTAATGTACTCACAGCAAATGAGAGAACCGCCGCTGCCTTGCTGCACAGGACAATAGGCGGAAACCTGAGCCGTTACGCCCTGATCGGCACCCAGCATGGGACAAAGAGTGATGATGCGACCAGGATTTTGCACCGCAATCGCGTCACTGATGCTAAAACCCCGCACATTTGGATTGGAGAACTTAATGCGATCGCTCGGCTTTTTAGCAAACTCCTCGCGCAGTTTTGCCAGCGTGAGCGGATCAACACGACCTGTAATGGACAATCCATAAGACTTTTGCGCATCCTGCACAGCCGCTTTCGTCATTGGTCCGTGAATGCCATCGATCGGACCTTCGTAAAACCCCAGTGCTGCCAGCAATTGCTGAAACTCTTCTGGTTCATAGACCACCATACTAAACGTCGAGGCTCTGGTGGCACCTTGATGCGGAGCATCAGCACTCTGACTATGCCAGATGGCACTCAGTTCCGCCTCAATTTCATCGAGAGAAATATCTTTGGGGCGTTGAAGGGCAACAAGTGGAGTGGTCGTCATAATCAGTGGTTGGTGATTAGTGTGTTAGTGATTAGTGGTTAGAAAAAGGCAGAGGAGATAAGGGAGGCGGAAGCTTGCTCTAAACTCAAAACTCAAAACCCTTCTCACTCCTCTCTTCCAACTCAAAACTCTCTAGCGTAGCGGCGCAAAGCGCTACTCAAAACTCAAAACTTCTTAGCCTTTAGCCTTCATCCTTGCATCCTTTCCCTACAGCCTTCTCCAGTTCCGCGCATCCCGGTTGAGCAATAGTTCCGACTCTACAGGTCCCCATGTTCCGGCTTCATACAGTGGAATCGTTTCAGGAGGCGCGGGTGCATCCCACACATTGAGGAGGGGCGTCAAAATCCGCCAGGAGGCCTCAACTTCATCGCCGCGTGTAAACAGGGTCTGGTCGCCTAACATGCAGTCTACTAGCAGTCGGCTGTACGCATCGGTGTTTGCCTGCCCAAAGGCAGTGTCGTAGCGGAAATCCATATCGACCGATCGCGTTCTCAACGATGTCCCAGGCGTTTTGACCTCAAAGCGCAGGGCAATGCCTTCATTCGGCTGAATTCGCATTGTCAGGATGTTTGGGTTTGCTTGCTTGGCTGCCGACTGGAACATCAAAAACGGCACTTCTTTGAACTGAATCGCGATCTCAGAGATCTTTTTGGGCATCCGCTTGCCTGTTCGCAGGTAGAAGGGTACGCCTTTCCAGCGCCAGTTGTCGATCGTCAGCTTCAAAGCCGCGTAGGTAGGAGTCGTCGATTCGGGTGCGGCACCTTCCTCCTGGCGATACGCTGGCACGGCTTTGCCTTTCATCCAGCCTTCAATGTACTGACCGCGAACGGCAGAATTGCCCAGCATTTCCAAATCAGCCAGGTGAGTCGCTTGCAGCACTTTCGTTTTTTCGTTGCGAATGCTGTTTGCTTCTAGAGAGTTTGGCGCTTCCATTGCGGTTAAGCAAAACAACTGCATCAGGTGGTTTTGCACCATGTCGCGCAGTGCGCCAGCCGTTTCGTAGTAGCCTGCACGACCTTCCAAGCCAACGGTTTCCGCCACCGTGATTTGAACGTGATCGACAAATTGCCGGTTCCATAGGGGTTCAAAAATAGCGTTCGCAAAGCGGAACACCATCAGGTTTTGTACCGTCTCTTTGCCCAGGTAGTGGTCAATCCGGTAGACTTGCTGCTCATCGCACACCTTCTGGACGACCCGGTTGAGCGTCTGAGCCGAAGCCAAATCGCGACCGAACGGCTTTTCGATGACGAGTCGCTGTTTCTTGGGGTCTTCAATCATCCCAGCCGCGCCTAGCTGCTGAATGGCTTCTGCAAAGAATTTGGGTGCTACCGATAAGTAAAAGACACGATTGCCACGGGTGCCGCGCTGTTGATCCAGTTCTGCCAGAAACGCTTTCAGTTTTTGGTAATCATCCTGATTGTCCAAATCACCAGGATGATAAAACAGCCCTTTAGCAAAATCGTCCCAAATTGCCTGAGCACCTAAACCACCACCAAATTCCTCGACGCCTTCGCGCATGTGTTCGCGGAAATAGTCATGACTCCAATCACGACGAGCCACGCCGACAATTGTTAACTCAGGCGGTAACCGACGCTCTCGCTTCATCTGGTAGATGGCGGGGACGAGCTTGCGCTGGGTCAAATCACCAGACGCACCAAAGATAATGAGAATCTGCGGTTCGGGAATGCGATCCTGTTGTAGACCAACGCGAAGGGGGTTTTCGAGCAGAGTAACCATAAGCAGGGGCAGTTAGGTTGTGTAGGAGTTGAGAAGCTGACTGGAAAAGTTGTTAGTTGTTAGTTGTTGGATGGAAACCCTAACAACTAACAACCAAAAACCAACAACTAAACAGCAGCAAGGCGGTTTACTTTGTCTTCGAGGGATTGCATCAACGACTGGTAGGGCTTGATGAATTTGTCGATGCCGTCAACGAGGAGTTCGTCCATCACGGTATCCAGGTTGATGTTGATGTCGGGGTCTTTGAGGGTTTCGATCAGGTTGTAAGACTCCTCAACGCCTGTTTCGATGCGGTCAGCCACATTGCAGTGGTCAGCACAAGCCTCGATCGTGGCCGGTGGCAATGTGTTTACCGTATCAGAACCAATCAGTTCATCGACATACATCACATCACTGTAATCGGGGTTTTTGGTGCCCGTACTTGCCCAGAGCAGGCGTTGCACGTTTGCACCTTTGGCACTCAGGGCTTTCCAGCGATCGCTCTGAATGATCTTCTTATACTCCTGGTAGGCAATCTTTGCGTTAGCGATCGCTACTTTTCCTTTGATTGCGACCATGCGATCGCGAATGTTCTGGTCGGGTACACCTGCTTTGATCTTCTCGTCGATTTTGCCGTCGATATTGGAATCAATGCGGCTGAGGAAAAAGCTGGCAACCGAGGCGATTTTGCTGATGTCTTTGCCTTCGGCCACGCGCTTCTCTAAGCCTCGAATGTAGGCCCAGAAGGTCTCGACATAGCTAGTTACTGAGAACAGCAGCGTCACGTTAACGTTTATCCCTTCGCTGATCACCTGCTCAACGGCAGGAATGCCTTTCGAGGTGCCAGGAATTTTGATCATCACGTTTTCTTTGCCGATCGCGTTGTAGTAGCGACGGGCTTCCGAAATCGTTTTTTCGGTGTCATCAGCGATGTCAGGCGGCACTTCAATGCTGATGTAGCCGTCTAAACCGCCAGACTCGTCATAGATCGGCTTGAAAATGTCGCAGGCATCGCGAATGTCGTCAAACACGAGCGATTCGTAAATCTCTAGTGTGGACTTTTTGGCTTTGATCCCCGCTTCAATGTCGGCATCGTACATCACATTACCCGCGATCGCCTTCTCAAAAATCGCCGGATTGGACGTGATCCCACGCAGTCCACGCGTCTCAATGAATTTTTCCAGGTCGCCAGATTTAATCAAATCCCGCGCCAGATTGTCCATCCAAATGCTCTGACCAAACTCTTTAATCTCAAACAGATGATTGGTTGCAGTCATCGTACTTTCTCCTAAAACTAAGTTTCTAGCCATCAGCGCCAACGTCTTGTCTAACAACTAACAACTAAAAACCAAAAACTACTTGTCAATGGGCGGCGATCGCCTGTCGCGATCGCTCTTTGATAAACGACTCCACCAACGCCACATCTTCTTTACTGCCGATGATGAGGGGCGTTCGGGCGTGGAGCTTAGCGGGCACTGCATCCAGGATGTCCTGAGTGCCAGTGCTCGCTCTACCGCCAGCTTGTTCTGCCAAAAATGCCAGCGGAGCCGTCTCGTAAAGCAGCCGCAGCTTGCCCTCTGGCTTTTTGACTGTACCGGGGTAGAGAAACACACCACCCTGAAACAGAATGCGATGGAAGTCACCCACTAGCGCACCGCTGTAACGGGCGGTATAACCCTCATGACGATGAACGTAACGAATGTAATCGCGGATTGACTCATCCCATTGCCAGAAGTTGCCCTCGTTGGCGCTGTAAATGGGACCATGCGCTGGCATTTGAATGTTTTCGCTAGAGAGAATAAACTCACCCAGGCTGGGATCAAGCGTGAACGCATGCACCCCTTTGCCGATCGAATAGATCAGCATGGTGCTGGGGCCGTAGAGAATGTAGCCTGCTGCAATCAGCTTGCGCCCGTTCTGTAGCAAATCGCGCGCCTCACCATCAAGATCGTCTCCTTCCTGCTGGCGCACGGCAAAAATGGAGCCAACGTTAATGTTGATATCTACATTCGAAGAACCGTCGATCGGGTCATATAGCAGCGTATAGCGCCCTACCGGACAGTTTTCGGGAATGTAGTAAGGCTTCTCCATTTCTTCTGAAGCGAGACGGCAGACCAGGCCGCTTTGCTTGAAGACAGAAATAAACACCTCGTTGGCGTAGATATCCATCTTCTTGACCGACTCACCCTGCACATTCTCACTGCCCGTAAAGCCCAACGCGCCTTCCATCAAGTCGGCGCGGCTCAAGCGACGAGCAATCAGCTTACCCGCCAAGGCAATCCGACTCATGATCGCGCTCAAGTCTTGTGCGTCGGCCGAGAAACTTTGAAGCTGCTGCAGAACGTGACGAGAAAGTGTGGTGCAGTCACGATCGAGTGCGTATTCATAGTCCAAAGAATCGTAATCGAGCGATTCGTAGGCTTCGACCATTGGTTAACCTCCTGATAGCCGAGCTGTGTCGGAATGATTCCGCATCATTATGCGTTGTGATTCCACCTTCTATCTTAGGAAGGCATGAGAAGATTGGCATTTCCTTTAGAACAACTACAGAAAGCGATCGCGTTTTAGTAGTGCAGCACACATAGCCTTGAGCTTGCGGTACTGAGTTTGTAGCCGCAGCTTAAAAATGACAGATGGACTCTGATGCAAGGGGACAAACCGGCTTGACCATAGCATTGTCAGCCAGAGCGAGTTTTTGTAATTTAGCCAGTGCTTGGAGTGGGCTAAGGTCAGTGATTTGATTGCGATTGAGTGCTAGATTCGTCAACTTGGTGAGCGATCGCAGTGCACTTACCTCAGCAATTTGGTTCACGCTGAGATTGAGATCAGTCAGATTGGTGAGCGATCGCAATGGACTGAGATCAGCAAGACGATTGCCGTTCAGGTTCAATTCGCTTAAAGATGTCAGTGAACTGAGCGGCTGTAGATCAACGATGTCATTGCGACGGAGATTTAGCGTAATCAATCGTTGGAGCGATCGTAGCGGTTTCAGGTCATCAATTTGGTTATCGCTGAGAACGAGTTTGGTTAAGTGCGTGAGTGATCTCAGCGCTTCCAGATTAGTAATTTCGTTCTCGCCAAGATTGAGTTCGATCAATCGGGTCAGTGTGCTGAGAGGACTGAGATCGCTAATACGATTGCGGCGCAGGCCAAGAACGATGAGATAGCGCAGAGACTCTAAAGCACTGAGATTACTGATGCGATTATCACTCAAGAGCAGCGTGGTCAGACTGGTAAGCGATCGCAACGGGCTAAGGTCATCAATCCGATTGCTGATCAAAAACAGGTCTGTAAGGTCAGTGAGTGACTGGAGCGGTTCCAGATCGGTAACACGGTTTCTGATCAGAAAGAGTGCAGTGAGGTTGCTCAGCGATCGCAGCGGGCGAAGATCGGCCACTCGATTTTCATTCAGATATAGTTGGGTTAGGTTAGTGAGTGCACTCAAAGGACTGAGATCTATGATTTGGTTTTGATCTAGCCTCAGAACAGTGAGACGGGTGAGTGAGCGCAGTGGGCTAAGGTCAACCAGATGGCGATCGTTTAGCTCTAGTGATGTCAGTCGAGAAAGGGTTTGGTTTGCCTGAAGGCAGCTAGAGGTCTGTGCTTTCTGCAATAGCGCGACGATCGTTTGCCTGGTGACAGCAGGAAGGCTTTTGCGCTGCAAGCAGACATCAGTAAATGTTTTGAACGGTTCGGTTGCTAGTGGTTGTGCCAGTACAACAGGCGCACGCCACAGGAGTTGAATGAGCAGAAAGAGGCTGAGGGCGATCGCGGTACGTTTGCGAAGCATCGCTAAACTCATCGATCGGTTTGCTCTCTCACCCACTTCCGAAATGCACGTAGAGCCGGTCGCGTTCCCTCTGTACTGCTCACGTCCAGGAATTGGATCAGAGCATCAGTCAGTGGGAGCATCGGAAAGGTTGGACTAGTGGCTGATTCAACATAGGCACCACCGCGCAGCACATTAATTTGTAACTTGCCATCGTCATAGCGCCAAATTTCTGGTACGCCCAAGGCTTCGTAAGCACTCACTTGTGTTTTAGAGGTGACATCGACTTCAATAGCGAGGTCGGGAGGTGGGTCGATCGACAAATCCAGGCGCTTTTTGCCAATCATTTGTGCTTGATTTTGGATGTAAAAACAGTCATCTGGCTCAATGCCGTAGCCCATATCCTGCCGTTTGAAGGTTGTGGAGCCAAATGACTCCCAGTCCATATCTAACTCATCCAGGAGTGCTTTCAGCAAATCGCCAATGATCACTTTGGCTTTCTCATGTTCGGGTAGCGGCATCCTGATTTCTAGAGTTCCGTTGCTATAGGCTAGGCGTGAGGCTCGGTGGTCGCCCAATTCTGCCAGAATGTCTTCAAACGCTTGCCAGCTAATATCGCGCAGCAGCAAGCGCTGACCTGGAGGCACGCTAAGTTGGTTCAGTTGGAGGGTAACCATGAAGGGTTGGAGTTCTGGTTTTCTTCAGTTTAGTGGCAAACTCAGCGTGCCTGATTGGCAATCCTCCAGCAACCGTCTGGCGGGAGTCGATCGCTGATGCGCTCAAGGTCAAGAAGGGTTTGAGTGCGATCGCTGCGCTTTTAGGCACTCTACACACCAGTACAATGAAGCATTAGCACTTGCCCGAATGCCGCGATCACGTGTATGGAACCGTCGCTAGACATCACGCTGCAAATCATTTTGACGGTCATGGCAGGGATTGGAGCGCAGGTGCTGGCAGAGTTTCTTAAACTTCCTGGCATTGTTTTTTTATTGCTATTTGGCATTTTGCTGGGACCCAGTGCGTTTGGGCTGCTGTCTCCCGATCGCCTTGGCATTGGGTTAGACGTGATTGTGTCTCTGCTGGTGGCAGTCATTCTGTTTGAAGGTGGCTTCAACCTGGAATTGCGCGAACTGGGCAGAGTGTCAGGTAGCCTGCGTAATCTGGTCACGATCGGCACCCTGATTACGCTGTTGGGTGCTGGTATGGCAGCGCACTGGCTCAGCGAGTTTCCCTGGGCGATCGCCTTTCTGTATGGTTCGCTGGTCGTGGTGACAGGGCCGACCGTGATCAATCCGCTGCTGCGACAGGTGAAGGTCGATCGTCAGGTTGCCGCACTGCTGGAAGGCGAGGGCGTGTTGATTGATCCAGTGGGTGCCATTCTGGCAGTCGTTGTTTTAAACATTCTGCTGAATGGTGAGGCTGATCCGCTCCGGATTGCGAGTGGCCTGGTGATTCGGCTGGGCATTGGCGGCAGCATTGGCACGATCGGCGGTTGGTTACTGGGGCTCATCCTCAAACAAGCACGCTTTCTTTCGGACGATCTAAAAGCCCTGATTGTACTGGCAGGGCTATGGGGACTTTTTGGGGCGGCACAAACGATTCAAAGTGAGTCTGGTCTGATGGCGACGGTGGCGGCAGGCATTGTGCTGAGAGCCTCGTCAGTGCCAGAAGAACGGCTGTTGAAACGCTTCAAAGGTCAGCTAACCATTCTGGCGGTATCGGTGCTGTTTGTGCTGTTGGCGGCGGATTTGTCGATCGCGGGTGTGATTGCACTGGGTTGGGGTGGCGTTTTGACGGTGCTCAGCCTGATGTTCATCGTGCGTCCGCTCAACGTCTGGTGCTGCACCTGGAATAGCGGCTTAAATTGGCGGCAAAAGCTGTTTGTCTGCTGGATTGGACCAAGGGGAATCGTTTCAGCGTCGATCGCCTCGCTCTTTGCCATTTCGCTGACTCAGCGCGGTATCAACGGTGGCGATTCGATTAAAGCGCTGGTGTTTCTGACGATTATGCTGACGGTGTTCTTGCAGGCACTCACTGCACAATGGGCGGCCAATCTGCTGCAAGTAACGTCCAACGAAGCAACTGGAGCCGTGATTGTCGGCTGTAATCCCCTGAGCCTGCTGATCGCTCGCCTCTTTGTAGAGCGCGATGAGCCCGTCACGCTGATTGATACGGCGGCTGAAGCGCGTCAGCAAGCAGAACAGGAAAAACACCGCATTTTTATCAGTAGCGCTCTTGATGCCGAAGTGCTGGAAGAAGCAGGGCTCAGCCGTGTGGGGACATTTTTGGCGATGACCAATAATGGTGAAGTCAATCTCGTTGTTGCCCGACAAGCAGCGGAAGAATTTCGTCCACCTCGTGTTTTAGCGATCTTTCCGCGTGACCCACAAGTCAGCACCAATGGCCGATCGACGACGGGTGAACCCAAGATTCAGCAAGCCTTTGCGTCACAAATGACGCTCAAAACCTGGAACCAGCACATCAGTGATCGCGCTGTGAAACTGGGAGAAACGGTTTTGCAAGAGGCTATCGACCCGCAACAGGTACATCTGCGATCGCTCATCGAGTCTGGTACGCTGCTGCCAATGCTGCTCGAACGCCAGGGCTGCTTACAGGTCGTTCCAGCGGAGGAAGTGTTTCAAGTGGGCGATCGACTGCTGTATCTGTTGTACGACCCCAAACCAAAACTGTTGAAGCTGCTCTCCGGCTCCAGCCAAACCCGTCTCACCCTCGAGCAATTACCCGAGGTTGAAAATCTTCCCCTCCTGGACGATGGTAGTGACACCGCGGCGCAGGCCGACACCGACAAAGTTTTAGTACAAGCTGACGGCTCCCGCAATGCCGATTTACTACTTCAAGACGTGAGTGAGAACGTGAACACAGAGTAGCTTGACCGCCTGTGCTATTTCGATGCTCGTTGTGCCAGGTCAGCCTCTTTAAAGCGATCGCCAACGTAGAGTAGCGAATCTGCCAAATGGCGGTGCCAGTAATTCCAGCCAGCGTTTGCACCGTAAAGGCCGTGTCCGCCAGGAAATTCATGAAACGCATTGGGAATGCCCAGGCGATCGAGCCGTTTGTGAAACCGACGCGATTGACTCAAGAAGCGTCTGTCTCCTTTGCCAGCATCGAGATAAATGCGTAGGCGATCGCGCTCCATCGGGCTCATGCTGACAACGTATGCCATCGGGCTGTTGACCGGACCACTTTTGTCCACGAAATACCCACTGTGGCTAAACAGTACGGAGAAATGTTGGGGATAATGCAGCCCAATATTGAGCGCACCCCACCCACCCGAAGATAGCCCGCCGATCGCCCAGAATTGTGGCTGTGTTTTGGTGCGATAACGACGACGCACTTCATTAACGAGCTCATCACCGATTTCGCTCAGCACATGTCCGTGCTTGCCATCAATGTATTGCGGGTCCCACAGTGCGCTAGAGCCACGATCGTCATTACCATCTGGCGTGATAATCAGCGATGGTGGCAGTTGTCGCTGATCGTAAAGCGCTTGAATGACCGGCAAAGCGGCGGCTTTTTTGTACCAGTCGGTTGCCTGCCCATGCCCGCCGTGCAAGAGAAAGATGACTGGATAGCGCTGGTGTGGATGCTGCCTGTAGCCAGGCGGCAAAATCACTCCGTAGGCGCGCGTCATGCCCATCGCCTGACTTTGAAAATGCTCCAGCGTATAGCTCAGGTTTGTGGAGCGCTCTGCCGCCGTGGCATCAGGGCCGTCGAACTGGGGGGTACCATCAACAAAGACATACCAATAACCGCCTGAGGCCAGTACTAAAAAAGCGGTTAACCCAATGCTTAAAAATTTCCTGGATTGTTTGACTTTCATCCGCGATCGCTACCATGTTGACTGCACAATAACCTACACAAGGTGAAACGCTAGAACTCTAAACAATCAACGCTCATTTGGTTTTCAAACGCCTGGAGCATCAGTGTTTTGACTAGAGCAATCCGCTTTGAACCCTGATCAGCATCCTCCAAAGCCTCCGAATCAATGATCAGCTAAACGTCAAGCGTTGACTGCTGACCTCAACCTGTGAATGGCTGCTTAAACCAGTCCTTAGCGATGGGATCACTCTGCCACATTTGCTTGGGCTTGATAGAATTGCTTCGGAAGGGTATCGAATTGTAGCAAGCCATCAATCCATGCGTTTCACCAGCAATGTTTCTGCTGTCGCTAACGAGTGGCTGCAGGTACAGAATAGATAAGGTGTCAGTAATCTATACCGAACAACTGGTTGACTTGGAACAACGTTGGTCATTGGTTTTTGCTGATTGCTTGTTATATAAAGGCTGAAAAGTCCACCCTACCTTGTGATACTGCTTACTTACAGGGGACGCGGCGGGCGCTAGTGTGTGCCCAACGTTGATGCACAAACTACAGGTAAGCGCTGGCATCTGCCGCTTTATTTCTCTTTACGACTAATGACACTAACCCCCACTTCAGATGAATCGCTTTACGAGTTGGCACTCGAAGCTGACCCGACGCTCCCAATCCTTCAGGTCAGCCCAGTCACGCTCAAAGCGGCGTTTAGTGGTCTGATTGAGCTGCTTATCGATCGCGAGTTGCCAGCCGTCGTTTGGGCAAAGCTGCCTAGAGGCGCGATTTGGCAAGCTGAACTGGAACGGTATAGTGCGTTAGAAGGCATTCCAAGAGCCATTTATGTCTTCAAAAATCATCGAGAGGAGAGTGCTGATGAATCCAGTCTTGTGAGCCGTACACTTGTGGACACCACTACCACTGCTGAGCCAGAGGCACGTGCGGTGGAACAATCTAAGGCGACTCCCCCTGCATGGCTAGAAATTCTGCTGGCCCCTGAAAGCCATCTGCGGCGAGAGTATTTTTTGCTGGTGTGGACGGCTCACTTTAGAGGCTGCATTCTCGCGCACCGCCCACGCTCTGCACAACTAGCGAAAGCGGCTGAAAATAATGTTGTAGAGTCTCTTGCAGGGTTAACAGATGTATCGTTGGCAGGGGCGGCGATCGATGATGGTCAGGAGCGACGACAGCACTTGTTGATACTCTCGTCGTTTGATGGGAGCTTAGTTGAACGACTCTTAAGTGGCTTGACGCAGGTGTTGATGACCAGCGCCACCTTGCCCAACACCGCAGCACCGACTGACGCCATTGGCGACGAGACACGGCCGCGGCTGGCCTTGCCTGATGTCGTCGCACACTGGAATCAGCTAACCCGCACAATGCCGACTAGCGCGACTGACCCTGCCGTCTGGGGGCAGCTCTTGATGAAACAGATCCAGCGGCAAGAGGAGATGCTGCAACGGAATGCAATTTATCGACGGCAAGCGGAACTGGTAGAAATACTGCAGCTTCAAAAAGAGGAGTTGCTCAACGCGCTGCGATCGAAAGCCGATTTTATCAATACGGTTGGACAAGAACTACGCACACCCTTAACCACCATCAAGACGGCACTCTCGTTGCTGAACTCGCCCAGCCTCAAACCACCTCAACGTCAGCGTTATCTGGATCTCATTGCCAAAGAGTGCGATCGTCAAAGCTCGCTGATCACCAGCTTGTTGGATCTAGTGCAACTGGATCAGGCGGTGAGCCCAACAGCTCTGGAGACGATCCGGATGTCCGATATTGTGCCAGGGGTGGTGAGTACCTATCAACCCCTGGCTGAAGAAAAGGGCGTGAAGCTGTCCCACAAGGTGCCGGAGGATTTACCTGAGATCGCCTGCATGGGTAACTGGCTGAAGCAGATCGTGATCAACCTGCTGCACAACGGTATCAAATTTACCCCCACTGGGGGACAAGTATGGGTGCGCGCCAAGCAGCAAGGCAGCTATGTAAACCTGGAAGTGCGCGATACAGGTGTTGGTATGGCTCCTGGTGAATTGCCCAAGATTTTTGATCGCTTCTATCGCATTCGACAGGCTTCGCTAGATGATGCTAGCGGCGCTGGGTTGGGGTTGACGATCGTCCAGCAATTACTGCTTCATTGTGGTGGCTCGATATCAGTTAAAAGTAGACCTGGCGAAGGCTCTACCTTTACGGTGTTGCTGCCGATTCGTGCACAAGCGCCAACGTCGAGTTGAGTGGTTGCACGATGTGCTTAAAGCCCCAGTCAAGGCGTTAAACCGTCACTAACCGCGTTTGGAACCATAAAAAGAGGGTTCAATTCATTGAATTGAACCCTCTCAAGCGATTAAAAGTATGGCGTTAAAACCAGACTTTCAGACCCATAGGCATGGAAAATGACTGTGGGTGAGTGTCTGGCAAGGCCCTACGCAACAGCCTGAGCACACTCATTCAACCGTGCATCTTTTTGCTGCCAGACCTGACCATCGAGCGCCATTTGTTCGATCAGGCTAGCAAGCCGTAGTGCTTTGAGCGCTTGCTCACCGCCAACGGACGGCTGGTTGCCACCACGGACACATCCAACAAAATGTTCCAACTCGGCGTTGAGTGGTTCGATGTTGCTGGTGTAGACCTTCTCGATCAGTCCATCTTGTCGATAAAGCACCTGACCGTGATCGGTCATGCAGTTTGAAGTCGTACGCCGATGAATCAAAATCTCATTGTTGAGAAAATCGGCTTCAGTCAGCGAGTTTTTACAGTGAGCAGCAATGCGTCGAATCTTGCGATGCGTCACTTTGCTGGACGTTAGCGTTGCCACGATGCCATTGGCAAAACCCAGCGTCGCGGTCACATAATCCAAAAAGCCAGAATCGGAGGCACGACTGCCGCTAGCAGTCAGCTTCACAACGGGTGACGCTGCCAGTTCTAGCATCAAATCAATGTCATGAATCATCAAATCCAGCACTACAGACACATCGTTAGCGCGATCGGCATAAGGGCTCATCCGATGTGCTTCTAGTGCCAGTAGTTCTTCAGCTTTGAGAATTTTATTCAGTTCTTGAAACGCCGGATTAAAGCGCTCAATGTGACCAACTTGAAGGATGCATTGAGATTCGGCTGCTGCGTTCACCAACGATTCGGCTTCGGCAATGCTAGCCGCGATCGGCTTTTCAATTAACACATGGACACCTGCCTGGAGGCAAGTCATGCCAACCTGATGGTGCAGACGCGTTGGCACAGCCACGCAGACGGCATCAACATGTAACAAAAGATCGCGATAGTCTTCAAAAAAACGGACTCGATATTTACTAGCGGTATCAATGCCACGCTCGACGTTGACATCGGCTACGCCCACCAACTCAACATCCTTCAACATACTCAAGACGCGAGTATGATGTTGACCCATGTTGCCCACTCCGATGACGCCCACCCGAATCGGTTCGGGATGACTGCGTTGTAGCTGTGCGTTCGCAAGGTGTGCGTTCGCTGCTTGTACACCTGAAGAACCCGACGAAATGCTGTTTTGCACTTCTATTACTCTCCTCCACCACCGAGAAACTGACTAACTGACACATATAGAGCCACGCTAACCATCAAGATGGTAACATGGCATCTCTGTTTGTGAAGAATTTCAAAGCTATAACAAGGTTCCCCAACGCGACAGAAATTTTTGATAACACGCCAATCTAGCGATATTTTGTCTCCGATCTTTTTAAGATTTTGAACATCTCTTGATTATCGGCTGATGAATGCTAGAAATTAGGGAACTCTTGGGACATTACCCCCTGTTTCTTTTGATACTCGTAGGTTCTGATGAAACGTTTTTCACCTCAGTTTAAGTATCATTCACTTCGGCGTTACAGCACAATTGGGGGCATGGGTTTGCTGCTCCTGGTTGGTGGCTTGGCGCTGAGACCAGCACTGAAGTCAAACGCTGACGTACCTCAAGTGTTGGCTGGTAGCGATCGCGAAAAAAGTCAAGCAAAAGCGGCTTTTAGGGTTGAGCAACGGCAGGAACAAAGCCGTCAAATTCGTCCTGAAAACTTTGCGCTCGATCGCTATCCTGTCACCAACAAGAACGAAAAATACTGGCGAAACCTGCTCTGGACAACGGCAGTTGTGCAGCCTCAGGAAGACTTTGTTGCCAGCACGATTGAGCAAATACTGTCGATGGCTCTGCGCCCAAAGCTATCGGATGCGCAAAAACGCACGATCGATATGGCGGTACGGGTTGGCACACAGCTTTACTTGAGCGATCCCAATCGTTACGTCAGCCTGGGAGAACGGTTTCAGCAAACCATCGATCGCAGCCCTGATCCGGAATGGGTGGCAATGTCACTCTCTGGCCTGGCCAGAGGTGGCTTATCACCAGAGCAAATCCAGGCACTAGTAGGGCGGGTGAAAGCGCGGTTTCCCAACTGGTCTGCGAACGTTTCGTTGCAGACAACGCTACGCGAAATGGCAGAGTTAATCTCGCCTGGTACTGTGCCACCGCTGGGAGACTTGCTCAATTGGACGATCGCGCCCAAACAGGTACAACTGTATGTGCTCTGCCAGCAAGATCGAGATGTGCTGTGTCAAACGGTGCTCAAAGATGGCAATGGTGCCTTTGTTCGCCAGCAAGACGGCCAGCTTTGGTCGGTGCCACTGCTGCTGCGATCGATCCACGGCCTGAGCTGGAATTTCATTCGTGGTGAAACGCCTCAGGGCATTTACCGCATGGAAGGTGTGGTGCCTCAGCCGGATGATGAGTTTTTCAGAGCGTATGGTCAATTTCCATTAGTCAAACTGTTTGTACCCTTTGAGCCGGGTGCCAAACAGTTTGTACCCGGAAAAGCGGGTGCCTTTAGAGGCACACTAGCAGACTATAGACGCTTGCTGCCACCCTCCTGGCGGAACTACTGGGCGATTCAGGAAAGCTTCTGGGCTGGCAAAAGTGGGCGATCGTACTTCCGTATTCACGGTACGGGCGAATCGCCTGACTTCTTTAGTGGCAAAGACAGAAATCCTGACATCTACAACTGGAATCCGACCATTGGCTGTCTGTCGGCTTTGGAGCTGTATAACGAACAAGGGCAACTGCTTCAGGCCGATATGCCTAAACTGTTGAATGCTCTCCAAGCCATCGGTGGTCAGAGCTTTTCAGGCTATGTGGTTGTAATAGATTTGCCAGGAAAGGCCCGCACGCCGATCGCCCTCGACGCGATCGAAGCCGCTTTACGGGGTGGCAAGCTCACGCTCAGCACGACTCGCCAACGGCATACACTGCCGACTAAATCTGCCAAGGCTCTGGCAATGGCTACCTCCCAGTCACTCAAGGCCGATCGCTAGGCAACTGCTGCAACCATCCAAAAAGATGTACAGCCAACTGTGCCGTCGAGCCCCAATTCATTGTCGGTTAACACATCGGTGGCGAGTCCAAGCCCATCTGCCACACCTCAACCAGAGATTAACCCCTCAACGCGACCATTGCCGCTTGCTTATTGAGGGCCGTTTGCTCATTGAGTGAAGGGGGCATTTTTATGCTGTAGGGATGTTAACTGTAACCTCCCTACAGCCTGCCGACCACACGTTTGAGAGACAGCTACCGAATGCTTGGACGCACTTTTATGGCACACAAGCGACTGCTCAAACAGCCTTTGCTTGTGAAGCTAGCTGGATACTCTCAAAGAGGCACCATCCCAAACGATATGCGTGTTCACTTTCGCCTCTTCTCTCTACGTCTTATAATCAGTTTTCTGGGTTTCTTGTACGAAGGTGGGCTGATTGGCAGTACTTGTAGCATCCCTTTGGGTCAGCGCTGACGATTGGTGGGGGCTAACTTGGCGATTACTGTTAGCGTCTCTGATTGGTGGGGCGATCGGCTTGAACCGCCAGATGGCTGGCAAAACGGGTGGCTTGAGAACACACATGCTCGTGAGTTTGGGAGCCGCACTGTTTGTCGTGATTACCACGATCGGCGGCACGGCTCATCCCGATGCTGTTAGCCGTGCGGTTCAAGGTGTGGCAACAGGCGTTGGTTTTTTAGGCGCTGGCGAGATTGTGCATCAATCACGGGCAAAGCCGGGTAAACCAGCGGTGAAAGGCTTAACGTCCGCCGCCGCAATCTGGGCGACAGCGGCACTGGGAATGTCAGCCAGCGTTGGTTTCTGGCAACTTAGCTTGATTGGTACACTGCTGGTACTGCTCACGTTGAGTGGTGCAAAGTGGCTCGAAAAATTTGTACCTGTGACTCGTAATGAGGAAAATTGATATCAATTTAAACGCGCTTCAGAACCATTAGCTATCGTAGGGGCGTTTCGCGAAACGCCCCTACCGAAGATCTGCCACGATCGCAATTTAATTTGGTATGAGCAGCAAGGAGTGCGTTCGGCTGGCAGCGGACCAATGATTTTAAGTGATGCCCTCAACGGCCTCCTTCCCCAACGACTAACAACTAACCATTAGCAACTAACAACGGCCCTCCTCTGCCTCTAAAATCTCTACATGCTTCGCAAACCCCTGCCCTGGAATAACCCAAGTCATTCATCGATCGTCGCACTGTGGATTGATCGGCTCTGGATGCTGGGGCTATTCGTGACAGCAGGGATTCTGCTTGGCCTAAATTTGGGCAACTTACCGCTGCGAGACTGGGATGAAGGCACAGTGGCACAGGTTGCGCGGGACATCTGGCGATCGCCACCCGGTTCATTGGTCTGGTTGCATCCAACGCTAGCGGGTGAGCCGTATTTTAATAAACCACCCCTGATGCACTGGTTGATGGCGCTGACCTTTCGGTTCGGTGGCGTGAATGAATGGATGGCGCGGTTGCCTGGGGCCACGCTGACCGCGCTCTCAGTACCGCTGCTGTATGGCATTGGGCGGCACTTGTTCTCCCAGCGAACGCCTGCGATTTTTACAGCGCTGGTTTACTTAACACTACTGCCTGTCGTGAGGCATGGTCGTTTGGCAATGCTGGATGGAGCTGTGCTGTACTTCTTTCTGTTGTTAATCGTCTGTTTATTACGGACACGGCGAGATTTGCGCTGGGGCTTGGGCGTTGGCATTGCCTTTGGACTACTCTGCTTGACGAAAGGCATCGTAGCGCTGTTGTTGGGCGCGATCGCGATCGCCTTTATCCTTTGGGATACCCCTCGTTTGCTGACCTCTGGCTACGTTTGGGTTGGTGTGCTGTTGGGTAGTGCCCCTGTTGTCGCCTGGTACTGGGCGCAGTGGTTGTACTACGGTCAGCCGTTTTTGACGATCGGCCTATTCAGCCAATCGCTCGATCGGGTAGTTGTTCCCGTCGAGGGAAACCGGGGCGAACCCTGGTACTATCTACTCGAAATTTTGAAATATAGCGCACCCTGGCTACTGTTCTTCCCGCAGGGCTTGAAGCTGGCATGGGAAAACCGGAATTTGAGTTGGGCAAAGCTCATTTTGGTGTGGGCATCAGGCTATCTTCTGGTTATTTCCTTTATGAGTACAAAATTGCCCTGGTATGTTCTGCCTGTTTATCCAGCCTTCGCGATCGCGGTCGGTGCCTATCTTTCTGACGTTTGGCAACCTTCCGATGTCCTGTGGCTCCATCAACCCAAGCGTCGCCGCTACCCGATCGCCTGGATCGCGATCTTGAGCTTGCTTGCGATCGCGGGTTGGGTGAGCAGTTTCTATTTCAGCATTCTCAGTCCCCAGCCTCAACCGGGCTTACCCGTCATTTTGGGAGCGGTTGCACTGACGCTGACTGCCGCGATCGTCCTGCTCTGGCGAAGCGATTCGCAGTTTATGCTGGTCTTGTTCTGGGGCATGTATGTCTCACTGCTGCTCTTTGTAGCCTCGCCCTACTGGCTGTGGGAACTGGAAGAATCGTATCCAGTGAAGCCTGTTGCAGCGCTTGTTCGGCAAAATACCCCTCCCGATGCGACGGTTTGGACACTCTATCCCTATGGCCGTCCCTCGCTTAACTTCTACAGCGATCGGCGCATGATCCAAAGCGCTGCCAATAGCAACCAGCTTCCCGCCGCGTTCCAGGACTACTGGCAACACGATCCCCATCCGTATCTACTGGTAGAACAAGCGACCCTGACGAAGTTGGCTTTGCCCTTTGTGAAGCCGTTGGGGACTGTCGAAAATTGGGTTTTACTCACGCGGCAAGCGGCTATCTTAGAGAGCGAAAACGCTCGTACCAATTTACCGCTAAAGTAAGGTCGGAACTAAAGCGAGATACGGAACTGAAAGGTAAAGCGCATGAGTTTGAACGTTGCTCGCGTTACTCAGCCGATGCAGCACTATTGGCAGAAGTATCCCATGCTTGCCTGGGCAGTACCGCTACTCTGGCTGCTGGCGATCGCGGGTATCACGCTGTTCTGGCAGGTTGGCAGCATTGGGCTCATTGACGAAACTGAACCCCTTTTTGTCGAAGCCTCACGACAAATGGCGTTTACTGGCGACTGGATTACACCCGCTTTTGATGGTGAACCACGGTTTGATAAGCCGCCGTTAATTTATTGGTTGATGGTCTTTGCCTTTCAAGGCTTTGGCATCAATGAGTTTGCGGCTCGTCTGCCATCTGTACTCTCAGCCTTGGCGATCGTCCTCTTCTGTTTCTATACGCTGCAACGTTACGGTGACGTAGGAGGGAAAAGAGAGGGGAGAGGGGAGAGGGGAGAGGAGCCAGAATTAACTCAAAACTTAGAACTCTCTCACTCAGCGGCGCAAAGCGCGACTCAAAACGCTCTTCCCCACCTCACACCCTCACACCTTGCCGCCTGGCTTGGTGCAACGATGCTGCTTCTCAACCCCAATACCTTTTTTTGGGGACGTACAGGCTACTCCGATATGCTGCTCACGGCGTGCCTTGGTAGTTCGCTGCTAGCGTTTTTTCTCGGCTATGCTCAGACCGATCGTCCGATTCAGCAGAAGCGCTGGTATTTTGCCTTCTATGTGCTGATGGCGTTGGCTGTGCTTACTAAGGGGCCGATCGGTATTCTATTGCCAGGTCTCATCATCGGCTGCTTTTTGCTGTATGTCGGCAATGGCAGAGAGGTGTTGAGGGAGGTGCGGCTGGTGAGGGGTGGACTGGTGGTGCTAGTCATCTCGTTGCCCTGGTATGTGCTGGTAACGCTAGCAAACGGCGAAGCCTTCATTGATTCCTTTTTTGGTTATCACAACATTGAGCGCTTCACGCAGGTTGTCAATCATCATGCGGGGCCGTGGTACTTTCATCTGCTGATCATTCTGGTTGGCTTTTTGCCCTGGTCAGCCTTTTTGCCAGCCGCGATCGCCCATGTTAAGCCACTACAACGCCGCTATTGGCAGGCTCAGCCGCGCCTTCAGCAACTCGGTCTGTTTGCCTTTTTCTGGTTTGTGGTGATTTTAGGGTTCTTCACGATCGCCACGACCAAGTACTTTAGCTACACGTTACCGTTGATGCCCGCTGCTGCCATTCTAGTAGCGCTGCTCTGGACGGATTACATCACACGACCGCAGCTTCGCAAGCAGCCTGGCTTCCGTATGAGCGGTGTCTTAAATACACTGTTGCTGCTGGTAGTGATGGCTGCGATCGTCTACTGTCCTACTTGGTTAGACGATGATCCCTGGATGCCCAACCTCGGGCTACGCATTCAAGCAGCAGGACTGCCTGTCATGGGTGGGGTAGTTTGGGGCCTGACGGTAATTGTCGCGATCGGGCTACTGCTATGGCGCAGTCGTTGGCTATGGCTGGCTAACCTACTCGGCTTTCTCGCGTTTTTAATCTTGGTCGCGCACCCGTTTGTGCTGATTGCCGATGCTGAGCGACAGTTACCTCTACGGCAGCTTGCCCAGGTGGCGTTGCAGACGAAACAGCCAACCGAAGATCTGTTGATGCTTGGGTTCAAAAAGCCGAGTCTGGTGTTTTATACTCGCCAGCACGTGACCTACTTGACTCAGCCTGCTCAAGTCGCGAACTATCTTCAAGCTCAACCGACCGATCGCACTGGTGCACTGATCATTGCTGGAGCGAAACCGCTACGGGAATCGGGGCTACAACCCACTC
Organism: Stenomitos frigidus ULC18; assembly: GCF_003003795.1. Taxonomy (GTDB): domain Bacteria; phylum Cyanobacteriota; class Cyanobacteriia; order Leptolyngbyales; family Leptolyngbyaceae; genus Stenomitos; species Stenomitos frigidus_A. Next base: position 80,163 of record NZ_PVWK01000081.1, read on the forward strand.
AATACCAAGTCATCGGTAACGCTGGAGTCTATCGCCTGGTACGGGCGATACGAGGCAGATCTAGCTAATGTCGCAATGCTGCTACCCTACAACGGCAAATCAGGTTGGCATCATGAGTGGGCATTGCTAGACCTGGGGTTAGTTTGAGAACGCCTACTTCTGTAGAAACGTTATGGCCTGCGACAGGCAAGGAACGCGAAACGTCCCTCCTAAATGCATCCCTCCAATTAGCAGCGCCCATGACTGAGCCAGCATCCGAACAGCATCATGTGTACATTGCGCTCTGTGCTGACGGCTCGCTTTACACAGGCTACAGCAAAAACGTTGAGCAACGGCTCAAAACCCACAACAAGGGTAAAGGCGGACGCTACACACGGGCCCATCGTCCTCTAAAGCTTTTGGCATCCTGGTCTTTGCAAACGAAAACAGAGGCGTTACGAGTAGAATACGCCATCAAGCAGTTAACCCGACAGCAAAAGCTTGCCCTAGCAGAGGGTACGCAGACTTTTGGATGGCTCTCTGCAGCTCTACCGAAGCCAGGGCATGAAATGTAGCGAAACTTCTGGTCTTTTTGCTGCATGCCTTCGCAGGGCGACGACTCGATCGAAGCTCTATGACCTCAATCAAAGCAGTACTACAAAGTGCGGAAATAGCACGAATAATTCAAACAACTCTAATAATTAGCGCTTTCAAGCAGCGGAGCCTATGGGTAGCATGCAATGGCATTAGGTGAAGTGAACCAGGCAATCAAAGCCAGACCACAGTTATCGAAGAGTACCCTTTAAGGGTGAACGGAGTAAGAACCAGCGGTAGGACTTACGAGTAAGGCTAAGAAAGACTAGTTAATAGATTTAAATACAGCGACGTACAGCCGCAAGAACAAAAGACTAAATGAACCGCACTTGACGCCCCGACATCCCCAGCTTTCTCTCATTCTGCTTGAAAAAAAGCAAGAGACAGAGGTCGTCTACAGCGCAGACATAGCTACTGGAACTGAGGACCCGACTCCAATCCCCACTGGTGCTTCAGAAAGTGCTTGTACATATTCTCACGCAGCACCATCTGCTCATACAGCTTGACGAGGAAATCTTGAGCCTGTTCACGGCTCATGTTCTGCACTTGGGATTCAAAGGAACGGATACTGAATTGCTGCTCCAAAGACAGGTCAACAGGTTGGTTCATATTCGACTCCAGATTGAGAGAGTGTATTCTGACGTTTCCCTTCTCCAATTGCTCGGATGGGAGGGAGCGATCGCAGATTCCTCTTATAGTTGCCTAAGAAAAGAAATCTCTTGTCGCCTTGTATTACAGAATATAACAACTATTTGACAAAAAGCACATACCCCTCTTGGGGTAATCTTTGATGCAACCGCTCTATCAAAAGCGTTGAAGTGCTTTCAGCAAACTCAGACCTTTAGTAGAGATGGATCTAGTACCTTAGCTGTGGCATAGACCAGACATAAATTGATCGGCGCTCGTGTCTGCGTCATCACTACTAGTCGATTAATCGTTAGCAATGGGTAATCAGCGGTACACCTTTGTCACTTGACCCACTATCAAGGCTGGAGAAGGACGTACCTGCAACGGCTTGGAGGGATGACGATCGCCCAACGTAGTCGCTTGCATTTACAACGTTGAGCCACAGTGCTAACAGATTCGTTGATCGAGAAAAGATTATCTGTAATCAAAACGACTTTATGAGCTAACAACAGGCAAAGACTTCAAACCAACGTTCTGCAAGGTTTTCCAAATACCCGATAAAAAAAGTCGGGTATGTTTGACTGGTTTTGTAACCCGTGTTACCATCATTCGAGTTTGGTAGTTACACTTGGCTCTATACCTTCGTATTGTTTCTGTTTCACATTTCTTCTGCCTCACACTGTCTTCTGCTTTATCACACTGTCCTCTGCCTTAAATAAAGAGATTCTGACCATGACTCAGGCAACTCAACTGCAAACCAAATCTGCTGCGACCTTTCGTGCTCTCAAATGTAAAGAGTGCGGTGAAGAGTACGAACTGAAGGCAATGCACGTTTGCGAGTTTTGCTTTGGTCCATTGGAGGTCGCTTATGACTACGATGCACTCCGAAGAGCAGTAACCCGTGAAAGCATTCAGGCAGGCCCTCACTCCATTTGGCGCTACCGTCCCTTTCTACCGGTTGAAACCAATCAGCCAATCGATGTTGGTACGGGGCTAACACCATTAGTGCAGGCAAACCGCCTGGCTCGTCGACTTGGTTTGAAAAAGCTGTACATCAAGAATGATGCCGTCAACATGCCCACCCTCAGCTTCAAGGATCGGGTGGTATCAGTCGCATTGACACGGGCAAAAGAGCTGGGTTTCACAACGGTCTCATGTGCCAGCACGGGCAATCTGGCAAACTCAACGGCAGCGATCGCGGCACATGCAGGTTTAGACTGTTGCGTCTTTATCCCCGCCGATCTAGAAGCCGGTAAAGTAATGGGCACGTTAATCTACAGCCCCACAGTGATGGCGGTACAGGGCAATTATGACCAGGTAAATCGTCTCTGCTCCGAAGTGGCGAATACGCATGGTTGGGGCTTTGTGAACATCAATCTGCGTCCCTACTACTCCGAAGGGTCTAAAACACTGGGCTACGAAGTGGCAGAGCAATTGGGCTGGCAGTTGCCTGACCACATTGTCGCTCCGTTGGCATCCGGTTCTCTCTTCACCAAGATTTATAAGGGCTTCCGAGAGTTTGTTGATGTCGGGTTAGTCGCTGATAAGCACGTTCGCTTTAGCGGTGCACAAGCGGAAGGCTGCTCTCCTATTGCTCAGGCGTACCGGGAAGGACGAGACTTTGTGACGCCTGTGAAGCCCAGCACGATCGCTAAATCGCTGGCGATCGGCAACCCAGCGGATGGTGTGTACGCGATCGATATTGCCCGCAAAACCAACGGCAACATTGAATCCGTCAACGATGCTGAAATCATTGCAGGCATTAAGCTCCTGGCAGAGACCGAAGGCATCTTTACCGAAACGGCTGGTGGCACTACAGTTGCTGTCTTGCAGAAGCTGGTGGAAGCGGGCAAAATTGACCCTGACGAAACCACAGTTGTTTACATCACGGGCAACGGTCTGAAGACTCAAGAAGCGGTACAAGGTTACGTTGGTGAGCCCCTCACGATCGAGCCCAAGCTGGACAGCTTCGAACGGGCGCTGGAACGCTCTCGTACGCTGGAGCGCCTGGAATGGCAGCAAGCATTAGTTTAAGGACGAAACTAAGGGCTGAAGGCTAAGAAGACTGAAGCAGCTATTTATCCCTTCGCCCTTGTGCTCTTTTATCCTTTATCATTCATCCTTTATCCTTTCGAACCATGTCCATCAAAGTTCTCATTCCAACCCCGCTACAAAAGCTCACCAACAATCAGGCGACGCTTGAATGCACCGCTGATACGGTTGCTAGTCTTTTGGAATCGCTTGAAACCAGTTGTCCTGGCATCAAGGCACGTCTGTGTGATGACAAAGGCGAGCTACGTCGTTTCGTCAACTTTTACGTGAATAGCGAAGATATTCGCTTTCTGGAAGGCGCTAACACACCGCTAAAAGATGGCGATGAAGTGAGCATTATTCCCGCGATCGCGGGCGGCTAGCGATTAGAACACTCTCATGCCTACAGCAGGTCTCACGCTTTCTGTCTTGCCAGACGTGTTTGCGGTCTGTCGGTTGAAGCAAAACGAGCCTATACCTGCATGGAGTCTACAAGGCTTCTTTTCCATCACGCGGACTGAGGATGAACGGTCGATCGTCTGTTCGCAAGCAAACATGTCACTGGGCGTGCAGGCGATAGGACTAGAGCGGGATTGGCGCTGTTTCAAGGTTGAAGGATCGTTAGACTTTGCACTAACGGGCATTTTGCTGTCGATCGCGGCACCGTTGGCAGAGGCTGGCATTGGCATTTTTGCCATTTCAACCTATGAAACCGACTACATTCTTGTGAAGCAATCAAATCTGGACAGAGCGGTACAGGCGCTATCAAAGGCAGGACATCAACTTGTGCAGCCCCCAATCGATTAGACAACTTCTGGATTGAACTGTTCGACCCGCTTCAGCAGGTTGTCTCGCGTTTTACGTGCCTCGGCATTATTGGGGTTGATTTTAAGAGTCGCGTTGAATGATGCGATCGCCTCCTGATAGCGGTTGAGATTGATCAATGCCGCACCGCGATTGAACCAGGCATCTTCGCTGTTTTGTTGCAGCGCGAGCGCGCGATCGTAGGACTTAATCGCTTCTTGATAGCGTTTGAGATCAAACTGCACATTGCCACGATTAATCCAGGCATCGACCCGCTTGGGGTCTAGCCTCACAGCTTGGTCGCAAGCTGCTAGCGCGTCTGTGTAGCGCCCTAGTTTGGCAAGCACAATGCCCCGGTTATACCAGGCACTGGCATAGTTTGGCTGCAAGCGCACCGCTTTATCATACGCAGCGGCCTCCTCTGGATAGCGATGCAACCGACCCAGTGTGACGCCCCGGTTGTACCAAACATTGGCATCGTTTGCATCCAGTTTCAGCGCTTGATCGTAGGCTTTTAGCGCGGCTTCTGGCTGTTTCGTATCATCCAGCGCATTGCCCAAGCCAACCCAGCTAGCCACCGATTGGGCATCTAATGCTAAAGCGCGTTTGTAAGCGGCGATCGCGCCCTCATACTGCTCCAAGTAGTAGAAAGCATTGCCCTGACCAAGCCAGGCTTCGACATTCTTTGCATCGGCTGCTAGCACCTGGTTAAACACCGCCAGCGCCTGATCGGGCTTGCCATCGTCCAGCAACGCGCGACCCTGCTTGAGTAGTGAGTCGTGATCCTGCGCTTGTGCCAGAACGAAGGTGGTTGGAACGGCAGCGGTGCTTTGGCGCACTCCCGCTGCCTGCGCGGATGTTATGACCGTCGGGATGGTGATGCTAGTCAATAGTGCAATCAGTGCAGTGAGTCTAAGAGATTGCAATGACATAGAGGTTCTCCTTATGTGCAGGCGCTGCAAGATAGCAATAGTCATATGAGTTCGGGCGGATAGACGTTAAAGGCTGATGGCTGGTGGTGGGAGGTTATCGAGCGCTCCAAGATGGATACCCAAAGACAGACACGAAACTGACGACGAGGCGCTTCTAGCGTTCCCATTTCAAGCGTGACTCAGAGCAGATGCAGTGGATCAATATCGATCGTTAAGCTGACACTGCTCGCGCAGAGCACTCGGAGTGCAGTGGCATCGGGCAGCGTCACTGGTTGATCGAGCGGCAGTTTGAGCAAAATTTGCCAATGATAGCGACGGGCAACGCGCAAAATGGTCGCGGGCGCAGGCCCCAGGCGCTCAACGCCTTGTGCTTCCAGGTCAGCCAAGGCTAAGGCAACCCGTTCGGCGGCTTGCTGTACTGCAACTGGGCTGGTGCTAGCGAAACGCAGTAAGACTAAGCGACTGTAGGGCGGGTAGTGAAGCTGCGATCGATGCTGTAACTCGTCATCCACAAACCGCTCATACGCATGCTGCTGTACGGCCTGAATCACCGCAGCTTCGGGTGAATAGGTTTGCAGAATGACCCGACCCGGATCATCTCCCCGCCCACAGCGGCCTGCCACCTGTGTCAAGGTTTGGAACGCGCGCTCACTGGCACGATAATCCGCCATGTGCAGCAAGCCATCGGCCGACAGGATGCCTACCAGAGTCACCTGTGGCAGATCAATCCCTTTTGCCAGCATTTGTGTGCCGACTAGAATATCGGCTTCCCCAGCCGCAAAATGAGTCAGCAGTGCCCGATGCGCACCTTTTGTCCGAGTGGTATCGCTGTCAAACCGGATCGATCGCAGATCAGGAAATTGTTGTGTCAACGCTTGCGCAATCTGCTGAGTGCCGCTGCCAAAATGCTTGAAATAAGTAGACTGGCAGCTTGGACAATCGTTCGGCAACAGTCGGTTGTAGTTGCAGTAGTGGCAGCGCAACAAAGGCGTCGCTTCCGTATGGCTGTGGTGATAGGCCATCGAAACGTCGCAGTTGGGACAAGTGACGACGTAGCCGCAGCTTCGGCAGGAAACAAAGGTGCTGTGCCCACGGCGATGAATGAACAGAATGCCCTGCTGCTGCCGTTCTTTCATCGCAATGAGTGCCAATCGCAGCGATCGACTAAACACGGAACGATTCCCTTGATGCAACTCCTGACGCATATCGACCACCTCGATCGGCGGTAGGGGGCGATCGTAGACGCGCGAGGGGAGGGAGAGGAAGAGGCGAGGGAAGGAGGGGGGGAGAGTTTTGAGTAGCGCAAGCTCCGAAGGAGCCACTTTGTGAACGTGCCGCTTCGCTAGAGAGCTTTGAGTTTTGAGTTCTAAGTGTGGAGTCGATTCTGGCTCTTCTCCCCTCTCCCCTCTCTCCCCTCTCTCCCCTCTCTCCTCTCTCCTTCCTTCTGCCCCCTGCCCTCTGATCCTTACCCAACTCTCCAGCGAAGGCGTTGCCGACCCCAGCAAGAGAGGGCATTGCTCCAGTTCAGCTCGCCATTCAGCAACGGTGCGGGCATGGTAGCAAGGGGCTGGTTGATCTTGCTTGAAGCTGGAATCATGCTCTTCGTCGAGTACAATCAGCCCTAAACGCGGCAGCGGTGCGAAGACGGCAGACCGAGTGCCAATCACAATCTGAGCTTCACCGTTCAGCATTTGCCGCCAAGTGTCGTACCGTTCGCCCTCAGACAAGGCACTGTGGTAAACGCAGACGCGATCGCCAAAGCGGGCACGAAAGCGATCGGTCAACTGAGGCGTGAGTCCAATTTCTGGCACCAGTACCAAGGCTGATTGCCCTTGTTGCAAGAGCGGCGCGATCGCCTGTAGATACACCTCTGTTTTGCCCGATCCAGTGACGCCGTGCAGCAAAACCTGAGTAAAGCCAGACAGTGCTTGAAGCTGCTCCAAGGCTGCCGCCTGGTCTGGCGTTAACGACTTCGCTACATCAGCAGTGACGGTTGGCCCACCTTCCCGCCGGAGCACTTCACGCGGTTGGATGACCACCTGCCCCTTCTGCGCCAGTCCTTTCAGGGTCGTGGAACTGGTCTGACACAACTGCAGCAGATCGGTCAGCCAAAGTTCGCCTCCTTGCCGCCGGAGCACGGCCAAAATTTCCTGCTGTCTAGGGGTTAGATCAAATGGGGCCGGTGAGGCAACGAGCGTGACGGCTAATCTCTGCTTGGGGCGAACGGTTGTAGGTGGTTCCAGATAGTTTGCCACCAGACCATCTTTAACCAACTCTTGCAGCCCTCGGTAGGCTCCCTGGCACTGACGCTGCAAGTATTGCCAGCTATAGTCCCCCGTTTTGCTGGCGTGAAGGAGTGTGAGGAGTTGCTGAGCCGCAGGGGTGAGGGGATGAGGGGGTGAGGAGGTGAGGGATAAACTAGTCGCATCTTTATCCTTGATCCTTTCGCCTTGATCTTTTCTGCCTACCAGCCGTACCCGTCGCTGCGATCGCGACAACAGCCCTGGCGGCAGTGCTACGCGTACAACCTGCATGAGTGGGGTGCAGTAGTAGTCGGCAACACGGTTTAACAACTGCCAGTAAGTGGCCGAGAAGAATCTCGATTGTAAGGTGGCGTCAACATCCCGGATTTGCTTTGCTTCTAGATCAGCGGGTGGTTGCTCCAGGCAGCGAATGGCGATCGCCCCTACCTGCTGCATCCCAAACGGCACGCTCAAAAGATCACCGGGCTGAACGATCAACGGTGGCAGCAACCGATAGGTAAAAATCCCCTGTGCACCTGGGCAATCCACTAGCACCTCAACCCAGGTGGTCATTGGCACGTTTGCTTGATCATTGGTTCCAGGCTCAGCCAAAACAGACATGCGGGGGAAAACACTCAGAGGACGGCTCTAAGCTTGTTCTTCACACTCTAGCTTGTGGCAGGCGGTTTTCACCCTACCGATAGAGGGGAGAACGATTAACTGTGTGGGAGCCTTTTATAACAACGCAATGACTGGATTGTTTTCAGTGCGGGTCTTGGCAGTATCGGAAAAGCATATCTTCTGAACGCTTACCGAGATTGCGGCTAGTCGTTTCTGATGTCGCAATGGACTGATTGCGATGACTCTCTAGCCTAGTTGTTTGATGGCGAGGTAATGACGTTTGGCAATAGTAGCGATCGGCTCTTGATCATCAGCCTTTTCATATTTTGTTTAGAATCGTTTCATTGTTGCAACTTGGCTCATTTCCCTCACTATCCGCCTTCTCAGCTGGTCACTCTCAGCCGTTCACTAAGTTCTTGTGACATGGTTTTCAAATTGATTTTTGTAGTTGAGCGAACAAACTAAAATTTTGCTTCAAGTAGCTTAACAGAATGCGATCAGCTTACTGTGCGGTAACGTTCATCGGTTATTGCTTCTAAGCGGTCAAGCCCCTTCCCCAATTCTGGAATGCAACCGTTAAGATCAGCAAACCAAAGATGACTTAAGACGAACAGAATTTACTCAAACGACGTTGCCTCTACCGGAACAGCACTGTTTTTAGACCACTGTATACGTACATCCCTTTTGAATCGTTAGCCCCTTACACATCAATTATTCATATGTACCAGAAGCTGACACCGCCCCAACCCACTACAACTTACCAACCTGAGCCTTCTAACAAGCTTGACTCGCTCGACTCGTTGCAATTGGTAGCAGATGGCGATATGCCAGCTGGGTTGATTGCCGAAGATCTAGGAGAGCCTGATCTATCGGACATTAATGCCGTTGAAGCCGAATTTTATCAAGGTGAGAATGCGGTTGATGACGTGATGAATGTTGGTGATGTTATGGATGCCGATGAGGATGCTACCAGCGCCGATGAGGACGTGGATCAGATCGCCAGTGCTCGCCCTTCCGGCTACAGCAAAACCAGCACTGATGATGCGGTGGGTGCCTTTTTTAAGGAGATGGCACGCTATCCATTGCTCAAGCCAAACGAAGAAGTTGAATTGGCACGGCGGATTCGTTATTTGGTTGATATTGATGCTGTCCAAACGCGCCTCATTGAAGAGCTTGGACAGTTGCCTAGTCGAGAAGAATTGGCAGCGGCTGTAGGGCTGACTGAACGACAGTTGGAACATCGTTTGTATCGCAGCCGTGTTGCTAAGCGTAAGATGATTCGATCGAACTTACGGCTAGTTGTTTCGATCGCAAAACGTTACTTAAATCGGGGCGTGCCGTTCCTGGATCTTATTCAAGAAGGTGCGCTTGGTTTGAACCGTGCAACCGAAAAATTTGATCCCGATAAAGGCTATAAGTTCTCTACATACGCGTACTGGTGGATTCGGCAGGGAATCACGCGGACGATCGCGAACGACGCCCGCACAATTCGGCTACCGATTCATATCGTTGAAAAGCTGAACAAGCTGAAGAAAGCCCATCGGGATTTGCGTAAAGAGCTACACCGCAACCCCACTGAAGCTGAGCTAGCCGCCGCTTTAGAGGTTACACCCGAACAGTTGCAACATCTACAGCAGGTACGTCGTAAATCGCTCTCGTTAAATCACCGTGTGGGTAAGGGCGAAGATACGGAACTGATGGATTTATTAGAAGATGGCGATACCCAATCGCCTGAAGCCCAGATGAGCGAAACCATGCTGCGCCAGGAAATCTGGGACGTCCTGGGTGATGTGTTGACGCAGCGCGAGAAAGATATCATCTCTCTGCGCTATGGTTTGACCTCGAGTAAACCCTGCACGCTGGAAGAAGTGGGTGGTCTGTTTAACCTTTCCCGCGAACGGGTACGGCAGATTCAAAGTAAAGCCATGCGAAAGCTGCGTCGTCCTCAAATTGCCGAACGGTTAAAGAGCTGGCTCGGTTAAACGGATTGGACTAAGGAACACGAATTTAATCACCCCGGCATTTCCCGTCGGGTCACACGGCCGCCCATACCTGCAAACAATTTTTCGATTTTAATTAATCTGAACCACTCCCCTTTTGTAGCGATTGTCTTGGGAGTCAAGGGGAATGGAAAAATCGGTTGAGCGCTCAACACGCGTGACCCAGTGACACCGGTGGGGGAGCGGTTGAGTCGGACCGTGTCTTGTGCGGCGGCTGGCCGCAGCGGGCGTTGGCCAGGGCGTGTGAGCGCGGGTATGGCATTGAGCCTGACCAGGCGTTGGCGCCTACAGGCAACCAGAGCCACTGGGTTGCGCTTGCCGCTTTGCCAGCAAGGGTTGCTCCAAGTCGCGCCTCACGGGGTTGTGGGGCGTCGCCACGCGGGTTGCCATAGACAAGCCACACCGCCCGCGCGTGCGCCCGCCCGAAAGCAGGCGCTTGCCCTTGTGCTGACCACTGTCCCGATGGCAGAAGCTGGTCTTGGCGCTGCCAATCCGCTTGCTGGTGAGCGAGGGCTTGCATCTGCGGCTTCAAGGCGTCCAGACGTGGCGCCAACGCC
>NZ_PVWK01000139.1 GCF_003003795.1 Stenomitos frigidus ULC18
GGAGGGATAAGCGATGCCTGACTGATGTTGGGTGTTGTTTATGCCTCCGGGCATTGTTTTGACAAGTTTTTTGAGATTATATTTTTCCGAGCTATATTATTTGCTTACCTTTTATTCAAATTGCCCTTTAGATTGGCTTCTTTAATTTACCGTGGGTACGAATCAGATATCCAGAACGGTGAACCATTAACAGTGAGCAGGCGATCGCCAATCTCCACGGGGAAGATTTTTTCGACTTTACGCAGCCTGGTGGTTAGGGCGTTTTCGGGTTGACAATCCACACTTCCCTGCTTTATCAAACGGCGCTGTCAACTGTGATAACGCTCGTGGACGCACTGCTGTAGCTCAAAAGACAGCATCAGTTCAAATCTGCCTACTGTCGTGTGAATGTTAAGTTTTAGAACGATCGCCTCATAAACCGGAGTGATGCAACGTGTCGGGTGAGAATGTAAGGAAGCTGAAATGCGTCTCATCTGACGATCCATCCCATTCTCTTTCGTCTATGGCTGACCTCTCCATTCTCATCCGTGCTGTAGAAGAGGCAGACTCTGCCAGTCTACTCACGAGGGCAGTGCAAAATCTGGCAGCAGTCGGTCTCGAAGCCGCTGTGCCTACCTTGATCGCTGCTTTGAGTTATAACAATCCCGGAGCTGCTGTGGCTGCTGTGGATGGCTTGGTTACGATCGGGCAAGCTGCCGTACCGGCGCTGCTAGAGCAACTCGATCAGCACAATTACACTGCTCGCTCATGGACGATTCGGGCGTTGGCTGGAATTGGCGATCCTAGAGGTTTGGTGACCTTGTTGGGAGGGGCAACCGCCGATTTTTCGCCCAGCGTCCGTCGTGCTGCCGCTCGTGGCTTAGGTGTCATGAAGTGGCAATGGTTTCCGGATGACCTCCTGGAAATTGCTCAAGCAGAGGCTCTGGAAGCACTGCTGTTTGTTGCACAACAGGATGAAGAGTGGGTCGTTCGATATGCGGCCGTTGTAGGGCTACAAGCGCTTGCTGCAACACTGACGGCAACAGACCCCGATGGGCGATCGCAAATTCAAGCTCAGTTTGAAAAAATGGCGATCGACGATGAAAGTTGGGCAGTGCGTGCTCGTATCTTAATGGCACAGCAGCAGATCCAGGCAAAGACATCCTACCTGCTCCTGCAACCGCCTGAGGAGCAGGCATCACCACTATCAGCCGTCGACTGGCAAATGATTTTAGAGAGTCTATACCGTCGCAAGGGGCAAGAACGGCTGATGCTGTCTGAAGGTGATCCACGCTCTTATCAAGCAATGGCAGTGGCAATTGCTCAAGAGACTAACCCACCTCACTAGAGTACGCCTCCTGCGGGCATCGTTTGATACTACTTGGGGCTTAAGACAAAACAAGGGGCTTAAGCCCCTTGTTTTGTCAGTCTATGAGAATCTCACCGAATAAAAAAGCAATGTTGTAGACGTTCCTTCACAAAAGAATGATGGTTTAACCTTTCCCACTCCCTTTTGAAGACTCCCCTGACTGTGCAGAGAGAGGATAAATGTTGACGATTCTGCCACCCAAGCGCGTGATACGACGCATTTCTTCATTCATGCGACTATAGGGTACTTGCACCAAGGTATTGCTGCTGTTACGCAGCGGATAACGATTGTTATCAGTTTGCTCGTTTTGGCGCAATCCTTCGACTTCATAAATAAAGACGCGGCTATCGGATGCGGCGCTGGAGGCTCTGGTCAATGATAGTTGTGCCGGCATTGTTGTGTTCTCGCCTAAAGAGGTTTACAAGTTAGGGTTGAGCGAGAGCGATCGCGGAGCCTTCCCTAAAATTGATCGGGCTTCAAACGATCGCCGCGATCGCTCTGGTTGATCGGTGGTGAAATGGACACTATTGCGCGATATTGATACTCGCTACTTTACCGCCCATTTTGTTGATTTGTTGGAGCGTGCTGGATAGCTGCTCGTAGGGTACGACGAACTCCTGGTTACTGCGACGCACTCGTGGGTAGCGGGGTAGGCTTACCGCAGACACTTCAATGCGGTACAGCCGATCAGACGAATCGATCGAAGAGCGACCAAAGACCCGACTCGGCATTGTCCCCTGTTTCGAAGGGCGGTAAGCCCACCCTTCATTCACGCCTGAAGGTCCGATTACTGCAGAAACGCTATTTTTGCCTAGCTCAGCCGCCAAGCGAGAGGTGGAACCAGCAATTTGGGAGCGATCGCTAGTGGCATACCCCCGATACAGTTGAAACATCCGGGGAAATCCAGCAGTCTTCTGACCCGTTTGCGTCGAAAAACCACGGTAGTAAGGCACAATGGCATCGCCAAAATTGGAATCATACTCAGCAGAATCGATGTAGGAATCAATATCTGCCTCAAAGCCCTCATTTTGATAACGATCCAGATGCTCAATCACTTCCGATTCATCGTAGGGCGCACGTCCCAACAAATGCTTGAAGTTTAATTCAATCACCCTGGTTTGAAAATGCGGATAAAGAAACTTGGTTTTGTACAGCTCTGATTTTGCAAGGGCACGGACGAACTCGCGCACCGTCATTTGCCCGTTGGTTAGCAGAGATTCCAGACCAATCTGCCGCTCTGCTGCCATCAAATAATCGTTCCCCAAGACTTGGCGGTAAATCGCCTGAATGACAATTTTGCCCTCTTCGGGTGTCCAGTTAGAGCGCAGTTCAAGCGGTTGTGCTTCACTAAACGCACTCGTTCCAAGTCGTGAAGCTGCAGTTGTAATCGCCACAGAGGAGTCTCCTGATAAGAGTTGATGGTTCAAAGATAAGTTGAATCAAGCAGGGGAAATGCTGACCACTCGGCTTCCGCGTTGATTGAGCCGCTGAAGGGTAGAGGAAAGTTGGTCATAGCCCACCAAATATTCTCCTACGCTGCGGCGAATTTGGGTCGTCTGAGCACTAGCGGCTTGGGTAACGCGTACCCGATACAGCTGACCTCGATCGCCACCGGTTGTACCAGATAGACCTTGCCCAAAGTGAGGCGTCCGCACTGGGCTAGCCGTATTGCGCGCCAAATCGTTGGTCAGCCAAGCCGATTTGTTTTTACCTTGCGCACGATCGCTGTTGGCGTACCCTTGATAAAGCTGAAACATGCGGGTAAAGCCCACTGTTTTTTGTTGGCGTTGCGTCTCAAACCCCCGATAAAAGGGTACGACCGCCTCGCCAAAACTTTCCTGGTATTCCTGCGAGTTTAGATAAGAGTTGATCTCTGCCTCATACCCTTTTTCAACATAGAGATTAACGTGCTCGGTAATCTCTGCCTCGTCATAGGGTGCACGTCCCAGCAGGTGCTTATAGTTCAATTCAATAAAGCGCACCTGAGGCGTCGAGTAAAAAAACTTTTGCCGATAGAGTTCCGACTGCGCCAACGTCCTGATAAATTCTCGCACCGTAATGTCACCCCGACGCAGCAGTGATTCAGCACTCGTTAACCGTTCTGCTTGCATCAAATGATCATTACCAAACACCTGTCGGTATGCCGTTGCAATCGCCGCTTGCACATCCCCCTCTGACCAATTTGCCCGCAGTTCCACTGGCGACGTGACTGCAAATGGCTCAAATCCTAACTGTCTTGCAGCGGTAGAACTTGTCATGTCTGGAGTCCTTTGTATTAATAGGGATTTTGATGAAAAAAAGATGCCCAGAACGACAGACACTGTTTATGCGTCAAGCACCTACAGCCTTCTGTCGTTCT
>NZ_PVWK01000056.1 GCF_003003795.1 Stenomitos frigidus ULC18
GATGCGATGGCGAGCGAGGAGCGTGGCTGCAGCCTGCACCGTTTTGGCTTGCCCACTTTTGAGTAGATAAAGCAATTGGAGCCGTTCTTTGTCAGAAGCAGTCTTTGCGTGTCTGAGTCGTTGCTTCAGATCGGCTTCGGTTTCGGTGATATCGAGCTTGTAAACGCCTGCCATGTCTATTGATTGAACCCAATAGCTACTTTATATCATCTGTAGCTTAATCTTGAGGAATTGGTATTACTTGGGTGTGTTGAGGTAAAGGATGACCTTGAGCTTCAAGGAACAGCCCGAATAGGGCATTGAGGCTGGCTTTTTGGTACACACTAGGCATCAGACAAAGCAGGCTATACACTAGCCCTTGGGCGTGCTGAACGATGGTTTCCATAACCGTCAACTTAAATCATTTCTACGCCCTTTCTTTCAGATTTTCGTTCTCTTGGCAACCCCTTACTGAAACTGGTGCAAGATCTGAGCTAACCTTGAGGAATTAGTATTAATCCAGTCTCACTTGGGAGCGGGGATTAAATAAAATCGACAAATTGTCTGCGGGTTAGGCGCGCAGCCATTCGCCCCTATGGGGAATGCGGCAGTAATTAAATTCTTGTTCTTGAGGAATGCAATGCCTTCACTAGACTTATAACGGCGTTGTTAAATCCCTGCTTTAGCAGTCGTACTGGCAAGCCTGCGCCCAAGACGCTTCAAGCCTCTGGTTAGACCCATTCACGCAGCAACAATCGTTTTGCAACCGCCGACATGAGAAAACAGCTAATTACAGCCTCTGTGCCAAGACACTTGGTACCGTGATGCCACTTATTTCGTGGGCCACGATCGCGCCAAGCCCTGCCGCCAATGCCTTTCTTGGAGCACTTCTTCAGGTTATTGCAGCGGCGATCCTAAGCATCTTGCAGAGCAAACGATTTTGCTTTCTTTGGCTTCAAGTAAACTTGTTGACTGGGCTGCAGTTGTAGCTGATCAAATTGCTCGCGTGTGAGAAAGACACTCACTGTTTGTCCATCTTCAAGCGTTAATTCTGCCTGGATTTCCCAACCCAGATGGACTAACCGATCGAGTGTGGCAGGTGCACTGGCAGCATCAGGCGATGTTTCGATGATGATATCGTGGGGGCGCAAAAAGGCTTCTGCATGAGTTGGATCAAACCCATTGCGTTGAAAAATTTGGGAATGGCTGGGTAATACGTTAACGGGACCAATAAAGCTCATGACAAAAGGAGTCGCAGGATGATCGTAGATTTCAGCTGGACTACCAATCTGTTCTACCTTGCCGTGGTTCATCACCACTAGCTCATCAGACACTTCCATCGCTTCTTCTTGGTCGTGAGTAACAAAGACCGTCGTGACGTTTACTTTGTCGTGTAGATGGCGCAACCAACTGCGTAAATCTTTGCGAACTTTGGCATCCAAGGCACCGAAGGGTTCATCGAGCAGTAAGACACCAGGTTCGATCGCCAACGCTCTGGCAAGCGCCACACGCTGGCGTTGCCCACCCGAAAGCTGAGAGGGGTAGCGATCGCCCATTCCCTGTAGCTGCACTAAGTCGATCAGTTCGTTGACGCGATCAGAAATGCGGGGTTTCTTCCATTTGGCAATTTCCAGGCCAAACCCAATATTTTGGCGAATCGTCAAGTGCTTAAACAGGGCATAATGCTGAAAGACGAAACCGACCTGGCGATCTTGCACGCTGGCATTAGTGGCATCTTTGCCCGTCAGCAAAATTCTGCCGCTGTCAGGCTTTTCTAAGCCAGCAATCAACCGTAGCAACGTAGATTTTCCGGAACCAGACGGCCCCAATAGGGCAACTAACGAGCCTGATTTGATTTCAACGCTAACGTGTTCAACCGCCTTAAAGCTGCCGAACTGTTTTGATACGTTGTCAACGGTGATCCCCACAGTGTGAAACTCCTAGTTGCTACGGGATGAATCTAGCCAAAAACACGGCTTTTTGATTGACTTACTGTAGTTCTACCACAATCTGTGACCACTTAACTGGGAAAGACGATTTTTTCTAAAGTGCCGAATTTAATCGCTGGGCTTCAAAGGTGTAGATCTATGAGTGCCATCGATAACATTCAGCAAAGGTCGCTTTAGGTGGCGCTCAGTCGTCAGTGAGCAGCGATGGACTCATCGCTAATTGTGGTTTTCTTCAGCGAGCAATCAGGAAGGGAGGCTAGAGGCGGTTTCTGGGATGGGCTGCTGAAGCTGTGGGCTGTCGATCGCATGGGATGCAGCAGAGTCTTCGTCGATCGCAGGTTCATCAGCAGGACGGTTGAGGTCTTCGATGAGATCCTGAATAAACCCTGCAATGGGCACGGCGGTGAGCAGTCCCGGTAAGCCAGCAATTTTGGTGCCGATTAAGAGAGAAATAATGACCCAAATGGGTCTGAGTCCAGTGAAGCTGCCTAAGACGCGAGGGGCAACCCCTTGATCGATCAGCTGATCAATCACAGCGGCAACCACTAGCGTTTTGACCCCCAACCCCAGATCTTGGGCAGCCACCAGTAGGCTAATCAGCCCAAAACTAAGGATATCGCCGAACGGAATTAAAGTCATGACCCCGACAAGAAGACCAAGGAGTAAGCTGTAGGGCACCTTGAGTAAAAAGAACGCTAGCGTCAGAGTACTACCCATAATCAGCCCCATTGTCGCTTGGCCGATGAAATAGCGATTGAAGTTGCCTTCAAGCTGTTGACCTACGCGATCGCGATAGTTGACCGGCACCCACTGAAACACGCCATCCCACACGCGCCTGCCATCCAACAGCAAGTAGAGGGTTAGCACGATCACCAGCACTCCTTCTGAAAGGCTTCCGATCGCGTCTAGCGTTAGCGTTAGCGTTTGGTCGGCAAGCGCCTGCACTTCACCCGGGAGGCGATCGGACAGTTGCCTGATCAAGCGGCTCAAGTTAATTGGTAGCCGACGACTCAACGCCCACTCTTGTAGCAACTCAAGCTTTTGGCTCACTGTATTGACCCAATCGGGCAGCAGCGTGACAATCTCGGTCAACTGCGTCACCACTGTTGGAAATAGCGTTACCCCTAACGTCACCAGCACAATCAAGCTGATCACCAGCACAATCAAGACGGCATAGTTACGTTTGATGCCACTCTGATACAAAAACTGCACCGGGTAGTTAAGCACATAAGCTAAGACCGCAGAGAGCACAAAGACCGTAAAGAGCGGCTCGAAGTACTCCACGAGTTGAAGTAAAACCCAGCCATTGAGAACCAGTAGCGGCAGAGCCAACCGATTCTTGAGCCATCGATTCCAGGTATCAGGCAGTGCAGGCATAGGAGGGGAGAGAAGTGAGGGGAGAGGAGTGAGGGCTAGAACTTACGCACTTGACCCTGGAAGCTTAATCCCCTCGGCTCCCTTAAAAAGAGGAAACTTTTCAAGTCCCTTTTTAGGGGGGTGAGGGGATCTCTCAGGCGTCAGTTTTAAGGAAGTGTGTTTGATGATTATCGTTGCTTTTTCTACCCTAAACGCTAGACCCGACATTCTGCACGCTCCTTTAGTTACGTTCGCTCCGATCGCGGATCAAGACCATCGCGCAACCCGTCGCCTAAAAGGTTAAAGGCTAGCACCATCAGCGTGATCAACAAGCCAGGAAAGAGCGTTGTCCAGGGCGACGAAAGTGCATAGCCACCTTTGAAGGCATCAGCCAGCATTGCACCCAGTTCGGGTCTGGGTGGTTGTGCACCCAGACCGAGAAAGCCAAGTCCTGCCGCTTCTAGTGTTGCAGTGCCGATCGAAAGTGTTGCCTGTACGACGATTTGAGCCAAACTGGCTGGCAGAATATGATCCCGAATGATGCGGCTGGACGTTGCTCCTAGCGCTTGTGCCGCTTGCACAAATTCTTGCTCTCGTAACGAAAGCACTATGGCACGTGTCAACCGGGTGAAGATCGGAATTTGCACCACTCCAACGGCTACCATGACGCTTTGCAAGTTGGGACGAGCCACCGTGACGATCGCGATCGCCAGCAAAATCGACGGGAATGACAACAAAATGTCGGTCAGCCAGCCGATAATGACTTCAAGCCAGCCGCGAAAATATCCAGACAGTAACCCCAGTACTAGACCGATTGTCAGTCCCAGCGCCACTGAGATCACGCTAATCAGCAATGAGGTTCGAATGCCATACCAAACTAGCGTCAGCACATCGCGCCCTAATGAATCGGTGCCGAACCAATGCTTGCCCGTCGGTGGCAAAAGCCGTGCCAGATAATCGCGATCGGTGGTTGCATTGTACGGATGCAGCACTGGCGCTAACAGCGCTAAGACAATGAGGGTGATCGTCAAGATCAGTCCGATTCTGCCAGCAGTCGATTGCCAAAAACGCTGAAACGATCGCGGCGCTAAAGGATTCATAAACGGGAGATGAGATGGCAGAGTGGGCAGTGCGTGGGGTACGAAGGTGTGTAAAGCATGAGGCATGGCGTCGCTAAAGGCAATGCCGTCATGCCTTACTGAACGATTTGTTTTTGGTATTCTTTGGCTAGTGTATCGAGCCTGCATGATTAAAAGTGTCGTTGCTGACGTCCCCTAGAACTATCGCGTAGCGCTGCTATGAAACTGATTCGCTGGCTTCTCCTCTTTGTCCTAGTCTTGGGCTGCACAATGGCCGCCTCAGCCCTAACGACCCTTGTGCAAGAAATGACCGTTGTGCAAGGAACAACCATTGCGCAAGGAACGCCCCTGCAAGTAAGCCCCGATCGGCCAACCCCGGAGGTTCCCGTTGCAAAACCACTATCTGTCCTGAAGCTTGATCTAAAGAAGCTCCAGGAGACGCTCGATCGCAACGATATTGCAGGCGCGATTCAGGATGTGGAAGTGAGTTGGAAGCAGCAGTATGAGAACTACTACCAGGGCAAGTTCACCACTCGCTTACTCAGTGCCGATCAAATTGGCTACAGCTTAAACCGGGTGGCTCAGTTAACGGGTAAAAAGGCCGCTTTGATCTATGTCATTCCTACCCCTGAGCATCTGGAACTCTTGCTAGTGCCCCCGGACGGCCAGCTTAGCCATCGACGCGTTACAGCCGCAACGCGCACGCGTCTCACTGAAACAGTGAAAGCCTTCCGCTCAGGCGTAGTGAACGCTGGCTCTCAACCATCAGACTATTTACCAGCGGCACAACAGCTTTATCAGTGGATCATTTCCCCTCTGGAAGCCACACTGAAAGCACAGCAGATTGACACCTTAATCTTCTGTTTGGGCGGTGGGCTACGCGGTGTACCGATCGCCGCTTTTCACGATGGGCAGCACTTTCTAATTGAGCGATACAGCTTCGCCACGATTCCTGCCTTTAGTCTGCTCGATCAGCACCCTTCTCGTCTCGCTGGCACGAAAGTACTGGCGATGGGCGCGTCCCAATTTCAAAACGAATCGCCTCTGCCAGCCGTCCCAGTTGAGCTAACGACAATTAGTCAGCTCTGGCAGGGAGAGTCCTGGCTGAATCAAGACTTTACACTGGCAAAGCTGAAGGATCGGCGATCGGCCTCTTCGTTCGGCCTGATCCACCTGGCCACCCACGCCATCCTTGCGCCTGGAACTGCCGAAGCCTCCTATATTCAGTTTTGGGATCAACCAATACGGTTGAACCGTTTACGCGACCTGGGTTTAAATTTTCCAGTGGTGCAACTGCTAGTCTTAAGTGCCTGTCAAACCGCCCTGGGTGATCCAAATGCCGAACTGGGTTTTGCAGGCTTAGCCGTGCAATCGGGTGCAAAGGCTGCACTAGCCAGTTTATGGTCTGTCAGTGATGCCGGGACGCTTGTGCTGATGGTCAACTTTTATCAACGCTTAAAAGCGGCACCCATCAAAGCAGAAGCACTGCGGCAGACTCAATTGGCTATGCTGCGCGGGCAAACTCGTCTGCAAAAGAGTGCTGCCAAGGGAGGGATCGCTCAACGCGCTGTAGCCTCAGAGCTGCTTGCCGCCGCGAATGCAGATTTATCCCATCCCTACTATTGGGCTTCGTTTACCATCATTGGCAATCCCTGGTAGGGATACCACCGTTGTCGTCAGCAGACGTTGAGCGTTGAGGAGAGAGCACAAATGAATGTGGTCAAAGGTTTTTTGGGCACCGGGCTGCTAGCGATCGACCTCTACACAGGCTCTGCCAAGTTTTCCTTAGGGCTTGTTAAAAAATAACTGCATACTTTTGGATTAGCGATCAGCGTTCAGCCGTCAGCGGTCAGCTTTTCTTCAATAGCTGACCGCTGACGGCTGAACGCTACAGTCCATGACGTTATTTCTTTACAGCCACTTAGGGAGCGTGCCACTCTTAGCCTTACTCTTCACTGCCGCCTATATTCAGGGCAAGTGGTCTTTGTGGAGCGACCTGTTTCGGCAGCAGAGTCGCAAACTGTACCCGTCTCTGCTAATCACCTATTTGATGCAAATGGTTGTCGTGGGAATCTTCTCTTTGTTGAGTAGCGGCGTAGCTCGCTTGTTCGGCTGATGACAGTCACATTCCCCTTACTTAAAACGAATTCTGGGATCAAAAAAGGCGTAGGACAGATCCACCAGTAAGTTGATGAGGACAAAGGCGATCGCGACAATGATGACTCCTCCCTGCACTACAGGGTAGTCTCGTGCCAGAATGCCGTCATAAATCCAGGAGCCAATCCCCGACCAGGAGAAAATCGTCTCGGTAAGAATGGCCCCACCCAACAGCGTGCCGAACTGTAGGCCAGCGATCGTCGTCATCGGTAAGAGGGCATTCTTCAATGCGTGCCGCAAAATCACCCAACGTTCCGGTAACCCTTTGGCGCGGGCAGTGCGAATATAGTCTTGCGAGAGGGTTTCTAGCATGGCGCTGCGAGTAATGCGAGCCAGAATTGCCAGCGGAATGGTGCCGAGCGCGATCGCGGGTAGAAGCAGATGAGCCAACACGTCTTTGAGAGCCGCGCCATCGAGTTTGAGTCCGGCATCCAGCACATAGAAGCCTGTAATGGGTTTGAAGTTAAACCCGAGGTCAACACTAATCCGTCCGCCCGGTGGTAGCCAGTGCAGATTGATCGCAAACAGATAAATCAACAGCAAGCCCAGCCAATACACAGGCAGCGAAACACCGATCAAAGAACCTATCATGGTCAGATTGTCTAACCACCGATTTTTACGGACAGCAGCAAGAATCCCGGCAGGCACTCCCAGCAGCAGGGCGATGAACATGGCAGCGATCGATAGCTCTAAGGTGGCAGGAAAGCGAGTCCGAATTTCGTCCGCCACGGGAATACCGCTGATGATGCTAATCCCTAGCTTGAAGTGAATGAGGTTATTGAGAAAGATGAGGTATTGCGTCACCAGCGGTCGGTTTAACCCCAGTTGCTCTCTCAAAGCGGCAATTTGTTCAGGCGTTCCCCGTTCTCCTAACAGCGTCACGGCAGGGTCACCAGGGATAAAGTGCAAAAAGCTAAAGACCAGTAGGGTGATACCCAGCAAAACAGGCAAGAGACTGAGCAATCGTTTGACGATGTAAAACCACACAGGCGGTAACCAAAGAGCGGGTTAAATCAGCAATGATGATTACTCTCTAATGTTTGCGGCTTAATTTCAAGGAGCAACGGTTGATTCAATGGCTGCGATGGCGACTCCCGCATCTCAAGCCTTAAGGATCGTGGATTAATTAATAGACTTGTTGCTTAATAAAAGGTCGTAGAAGTGGTGCACAGACTGTCTTTCCCTTCCCTCTGCCGTTAAGCAGCTTCCAAATAGAAGTTCCATAACCCTGCGGCGGTCAGCATGAGATGATCATCAAAATCAGGCACACGATGCCGATAAATTGCCGATACTGCACCATCACGCTTCATCCCAGCATGGGCTGTTCGCAGGCCACCCGCTGAGCACTGAAGGCTTTGTTCTGCTGCTTTTGCTGTTCAGTGAGTGCTTTGCCTCTGGGCTTTTTAGGGGGCAAGTGGATGTTGACAAACTCGTTTTGCAAGCCCTGGGGTCATACAGACTATCATTCTGATCGAATGTGCCGTTATGGTTATCATCTCGATAGATTTTCGCCTCAGGAGTATTGTTAGAACTGCCATTGAGACTATGAATTGCTATGTTAAGGTTTGATGAGTTGTCACCAGCATCGATCTTGACCTTAAAGACATCTACGAACTGTCCGTTATTGCCGCTCTGGTAGTGGCTAGGATTTGCATTAAGCGTACCAACATCGTAAGTAGACATTTTCTTCTCCTGAATTTAGGTTGAGGTTAATTGGGCGATTATCCGTAGGTAAAATAGGGAGGATTAAGCCCCATTTTGGGCATTAAAACTGTCTTGCTTATGCAGGCAGTCCATCAACTTATCTAACCAGTGATTGATGGTTGATAATTTTTAGAATAGAGAGCGATCGAGAAAAAGTCGGGAAGATTAATGAGTTCTATACTTACTGCTTTCATCTCCTCTCAATGCTGCAAGCAGCACTTTTTTTGGGATCTCTAACGCTAAACAGAGATAAAAAAGCGATCGTCCTCAACAACAGGACGATCGCACAGCACTCAAGCAGCATAAGTTATTGAAAATTTGCACCCACGACACAGACCTGATGCTTGTGGGCGATCGCGATCGTGGTTTCTGGGGTGAGTCGCAGTTCTTGCTCGGCTTGAGCTAACTCCTGCATAAACTGGGCGGCGATCGCGTTAGAAACGCCGACCAAAAATTTCGCTTGGGACGATCGCAAAGTAAAGGCGTGGGCAGCACCCGCAGGCAAGTTGATGAAATAACCAGGAGTTGCCTGCACAAGCTGATCCTCAATCTGAAGCTCGACTTCTCCCTCCAACAGGTAAGATACTTCATCCCAGGGATGACGATGCAGCGGCACGGGGCTGTCTCCAGTCATTAAGAATTCAAAGAATCGCCAACCGCGATCGTTGGGATCAAATTTGTAGGTGATGATGTTGCCCAAAAACTTCAGCGTTTGACCCTCATCGGGTTTGAAAATGGTTGCGAGCTGTGATGATGTCGATCGCATAATTTCTCCAATAGATGGGTTGGAATGAGGTCTAGAAAGGGTTCGTAATTGCGGCGATCGCGTGTTGACTAGAGAGGCGATCGCATAGAAAGGAGCAAAATAAGTGTTTAGCTCAACCCGCTGTTTGCATGGCTTGCAGAATGGCTTGCACGTTCTGATGCCGTTGCCCAGTGTACTCGCGCAAGCACTTGATTTTGCCCTGCTCGATTTCGTAGAACACCACGAGCCGACTAGAGAAAGGTTTGTTGGCTGCTTGACCATTGGCGAAAAACTCAAAGCCAACAGTGGTTTCGCTGACTACGATGGGATACAGCAGCGTCAGTGCGGCTCTAACGTTAAGGTCTTCGGAGACTTTTTGCAGAATGGCAGTAATCTTCTGTTTGCCGTAAACCACGCCTGATGGAATGTAGGGGGAAGGGGCTTGAAACTCAACTTCCTCGCTCATGAGAGCGAGGAGATCAGTCCAATCTCCGGTGGCAATGCCCTTTTGGTGCGAGGCAAAGGCGTGTTGAGCCAACTGGAGAATTGCAGGTTGAGCGGAGGTTGCAGTATTGAATGCGAGTGCGGTATTCATAGCGTTTCTTGATGAAATGGATGAGCGGTAAATGGTGAAATGAGCGAAGGTGGCGATCGCCAACAACCTAAAAAATGAAAGCACTCAATAGATTCAGAACAGAGTCAATTAGTCGTGGACAATAACTCCAGTGCGCTTGACCTCGCGGATCATCACGCTGGTCTCAATTACTACTTCGGCTATCTCAGCAGCCGAGGTTTTAGATTCAGCACACTTGTCTTCTTGGCGATCGGCCTGGTTGACAATAATGCCCGTTATGATGAGGGTTTCGGCTTCCGCATCAACTTCAAAGCAGTTGCTTTCATCGGGTTTAATGTCATTAACAATGATGCCTGTCCTCATGACTGTTTCAGAATGCTTCTGTGATTCAGGCTCGTTGTCTTTGTTACGGTTAATATCATTGCTAATGATGTCCATTTGTTTCTCCCTACGTTGGATTGAACTGTGCTCCAGCGGTTGTGAACTCAGGTTCAAAGCCTGCTCAACTTGCTGCGGTTGCCTGGATCGATGATTTAACTTAGAGGAGCGATTCTCAGAAGAGACGCTACGCGAACGAGAAGAAGTCGAGCAGCGCGATCGCTCCATTCAACTGCTTAGCCTTTAACGGGAAACCATTTGCAAACTAACTTGCCATCAGCTTTGAACCAGGATGCAGTTAAACCACGCTTGGTTGCAGTGGGTGCCGCCATCAGGGGCAGCGCGGTCGTTTCAGATTGAACTTGAAGGGTTAAAGCGGTCATGATGTTACTCCATAAAGTAGGGGCTGAATAATCGATGGCAGAGTTGAACATCGGTTGGAATAAAATGGAAGCAGCACTGGCATCAAGGCAAACTGCTGTTGTCTCCTGGAATGGTTGCTCTCTGTCTCGACACTTTTGATAGTAGAGAGCGATCGAGAAGAACTAGAGAAGAGTGAATTGTTGAGAAAACTATTGTGCGATCTGGTTCATCCACTCCTTTAGTCGGACGCTGACCATGCGAATTTTGCTCGTCGAGGATGACAAGGTTTTACTGAATGTGCTGCTGGAAACCTTGACCAGGCAACACTATGTTGTGGATGTTGCAGAAGATGGTCAAACTGGCTGGGACTATGCCCAAAGCACCAGCTATGATCTGATTTTGTTAGATGTGGGACTGCCTGAACTTGATGGCATCGCGTTATGTCAACGGTTGCGAACGGAAAAATGCACCAGCCCGATTCTGCTGATGACCGCGCGCGAGGCGAATGGCGATCGCGTGCGTGGACTCGATTCTGGTGCCGATGATTATTTAATTAAACCGCTGGATTTGGCAGAACTTCAGGCACGGATTCGGGCACTGTTGCGGCGCGGTGAAGTGGCTCCCACGACAGTGTTGCAATGGGGGCAGTTGCGCCTCGACCCGCGCAGTTGTCAGGTGCAGTATGGCGAGAAGGTGTTGGGGTTAACGCCCAAAGAATATAGTTTGCTGGAGGTGTTTCTGCGAAATCCTGCCCGTGTCTTTAGTCGCGGACAATTGGTCGAACATCTGTGGACGTTTGACGACCCGCCGCAAGAAGACAGTGTCAAAGCCCACATCAAGGGACTCCGGCAAAAACTAAAAGCTGCTGGAGCCGCAGATTGGATCGAGAATGTCTATGGATTAGGCTATCGTTTGCGGCAGGAAACTAACGATCGCCCAACCGAGTCTCCTGTAAACCCCAAAAGTTCAGATAAAGAGACACTGCCACTCTCGCCTGCTCCGGTGGTTGAGATGCAGTTTCATCAGGGACTCGATCACTTGTGGAAACAAAGCCGTGAATTGATGACAGAACGGCTGGCTGTGCTGCAACAAGCCGTCGCTGCTGTTGAGCAAAACACCTTAGCGATTGAATTGCGCCAAGCCGCAAGACAAGCCGCGCATAAGTTGGCGGGGGTGCTGGGGATGTTCGATCGCCCAGAGGGCACCGTACTCGCTCGTCAGATTGAGGAGATTTTATTAGGGCAGGGAGATTGCCGTCAGGAAGACGATCTAGGCGGATTAGTACAACAACTCGATCGCTTACTAGATTTGCAGAACGTTGAGCCAGTCGCCGCTTCAACGTCAGATCGCCTGCTGTTAATCGATCCTGATCCTGCATTGGGGCAAGCCTTACAGCAGTTAGGACAAGCCGCGTCGCTGCATTGGCAACAGGTTGATACCCTGGAGGCTGCGAAACTTTGGCTCCAGAGTCATACGCCAGACTTGGTGGTGTTGAGCATTGATGGTTTGGGGCAACGAGAACTCAGTTTGGTACTGTTGGCAGAACTGGCTGCCCGCACGCCTGCCATTCCTGTGCTAGTCATTGCTTCCGCCGATGGACTCTTGGATCGAGTCACGGTTGCTCGATCGGGTGGACAAGCGTTTTTGGTGCAGCCTATGACTGCCGCCCAAGTGTGGGCATCAGCAACGCAATTATTGCAGCAAGCTCAATCGCGCTTGGTGAGAGTGCTGGTGGTGGATGATGACCCGATTTTTTTGACGGTGCTCCGATCGATGCTGGAACCGTGGGGAATGCGTTTCACCGGACTCGATCAGCCGTTGCAGTTTTGGGATGTCTTGCGCTCAACAGATCCAGACCTGTT
The DNA here is from genome assembly GCF_003003795.1 of Stenomitos frigidus ULC18. Taxonomy (GTDB): domain Bacteria; phylum Cyanobacteriota; class Cyanobacteriia; order Leptolyngbyales; family Leptolyngbyaceae; genus Stenomitos; species Stenomitos frigidus_A. The sequence goes on from NZ_PVWK01000056.1 coordinate 12,147, forward strand.
AATTTTGGATGTCGATATGCCCCAAGTCAGCGGCATTGAGCTCTGTCAGGCAGTTCGCACTGATCCAACCTGGCAAGGATTACCGATTTTGTTTCTCACGGCACACAGCGATCGCGACACGATTCAACAGGGGTTCGCGGCTGGAGCAGATGATTATGTGACGAAACCTGTGGTCGGCGCAGAACTCATTACTCGCATCACCAATCGACTCGATCGCGCCCATCTGCTACAAACCCTTTCCAGTCGCGATCCCCTCACAGGCTTAACCAATCAATCCCAATCCAGTCGTGAGTTAGAACAGTCTTTGACAGAATCACAGCCTTTTTGTTTAGCCGTTTTTGTGGTCGTTGAGCTGGCTCAACTCAATCTCCAGTATGGTCATGCAACAGGTCATCAAGTGTTGCAAGCTTGGGGGCGCAGGCTGCAAATGAGTTTGCGAAGAGCAGAAATTGTGAGCTACTGGGGCAATGGTGAGTTTGTCATCGGTTTACCAGGAGTGACCAAACTAGAAGCGATGCGGCAACTCTCTGAACTGCAAACTGCACTGCAACAGCAACAATTTACCGATTCAGATGGCAGACAATTTCAAGCGATCGTTCACGTTGGGCTGGCAGCGTATCCAACTGACGGAGTGACATTACAATCTCTGTATCAAGCTGCCAGCCAGCACTTATCCTAGCTGTAGCCCAGATTTGTCCAGCGTTGAAGGATCAATCTCAGGAGAAAGGCTCTCAAGGGTTTCTAAACACGGATTTGTTAAAAAAGCTCATCTGTTAAAGCCCCTGCCACTCAACAACATCTTCGATCTGAGGAGAGAGAGGGCGACTACCCGGTTTGACTACATAGACTCGTTTCTCTTGTTGGACGTAAACCTTCATACCCACAATGCAAGGGACGAATAGATTTAAAGAAACAGAGCGCTGGGGAGTGGGGTTGGAATCGACGTGAATCAACCCCTCATGTAATAAAACCACATCTCCAGGGGTGTAAACACATTGGCTGTCGGGAACAAGCGTTGAGTCAACCTGCTGATAAGTAGTCTCCTTTAAAGCTCCCGATATTACACATGCCATTCCCCAAGCCCGACCATGATCATGAGGCAGTAGCGAATGATCGTACGGCTCACGATCAAGCAGAAATAACTCATACTGATCACAAAACCGAAGCATCTTACGAGGGGCTTGCTCTGGATTGATGTCTTCTACTTGATGTGTCAATCGCTTAGTAAGTGACTTTAGCATTCCACGCAACTCGGCTTGTGCAGAGTGAGTTTGGGGAGAGGTGTTGCGTTCAATCAACTGGCAAAACTTGATGTGATATTCGTCTAGCAACGCATTTCTGTAGTCAACTGCAACAACCATAAAATTTTTCCTTAACTCGATGACTTTAACAATAGGGAGCGATTGAGAAGAACTAGGGAAGGCTAATCGGAAGCGCCAAAAAGTAGAACCGTGATGAAGGGCGATCGCCAAGAAAAAGTGCGTCAGGAAAATCCCAACGCATCCAGCTATATCTGAAACCCCCCCTTTCAGATCTAAACTTGATTCAAGTTAATGGCAGGATGAAGCGCTTACTTCTAGCACAGCGATTTGGCTATCCTGCCTGATGAATGATTCGATATGAGCAAAGCGAAGTTTAGCGATAGAAAGACTGCTCCAGCCAGATCCGCACTTCCTGCTCAGAGTCTAAAACAGCAGATTCGCGCGTACCAGGATGATAGACATTCCACCGGAGATTGCCGGAGCGATCGACACTTTGCCAGACTTTCGGTTCAGACTGACGCGCAACTCCATCCAGTAGACCCTGCCACATTTTCCGTAGCCACAGACCTAAAAGCGTCCACTGCGTTTTTGATTGCATTTTCATGGTGAGTCTCCATTAAAGAAGGGATTGTTGATGTTTTAATTGGGTTAGTCGCGGACAATGACACCAGCGTGAGCAACAGACGAAAAGCCTGCTAATACCAAATCGAATTGCAAAGACTACAAATCTTTCCCTCATCCCCAGCCCTTCTCCCGCAGGAGAAGGGAGCTAAAGGCAATGTCCCTCGCCCCTATAGCCCGATGGGCATTCAAGAAAGGGAGAGGGATTGAGGGTGAGGGCGGCTTGATTGATCTGTAGCGCCTATTTTGGGCTTTGGTATAAACCCAAAGCGGCGACAATAACGGCAGCAAAAATCTTTGTGTTCATGGAAGGTTCCCCTTAAGAAACGGGTTGACCGAGCGGTGTTGCTTAGGTTTAACAATAGGAAGCGATCGGGAAGAAGTAGGGAAGCTGGCTGTTTGGTGGAAGAAAATTTTGGAGCGATCGCTGCCAATCCGATCCTTGGTTTTGGAATCGCTGCCTATCCTATGGGCGAATTGACTTTACAATCGTGATATTCACGTTGCAGTCAGTTCTCAAGCCAGATGTAGTCTGTCCTTCCTACCCACTAAAAGCGCTATGAAAACGATCGGTGAACTGAAACTAGAAACCGATGTGCCTGTGGTGATCACCGATCAACAGGGCTTTATCACCTATATCAATGATTGCTTTACGTCGATCTTTGGCTGGAGTGAAGCTGAAATCACCGGACAAATGATCACGATCATCATCCCAATGGGGTTTCATGACCCACACCATCTTGGTTTTTCCCGCTTTCTCTCAACTCACAAATCGACGATTCTGAACCATCCCTTACAGTTAAAAGCGATCACCAAAGACGGCAGAGAAATTGCCTCTGAGCATTTACTGATGGCAGAGCAAGAGCAGGGACAGTGGTTTTTTGCCGCCACTCTGCGTCCGCTTTAAGGAGACGATCCATGAGCACTCATTTAGAGAGTTTAGTTAACCAACTCCGATCGACGTTGGGACGAATGGAAATGGCACTGGGGGCGATTGCCGATGCCATCGTGTGGATTGGTCAAGATGGCAAGATTCAGTGGTGCAACGCGGCTTTCGATCAGTTGGTGAAGCAACCCCACATTTTGGTGTTGGGGAAGACGTTTAGTGACTTATTACCGCTGAGTCAGGCAGGTCAAGCCGTGCCGCTGACACATTACCCAGACGCAAGAGTGTTAGGTGGCGAATATCCCATCACAGAATATGAGTTTCAGCAGGGCGATCGTCCCCTCGTGCTAGAAATCGCAGGGAATTGCCTGGAGCGATCGGAGGGCGATTCCGAGCAGGGGCTACCGTCAAACTCTGCGGTACTGGTCATCCGTGATGTCACCCAGGCAAAGCAAGCACAAGCAGATTGCCAGCAAGCAGAGCAGCAACGGCAGCAGTTTTTCGCGCTGATGCGGGCAACGCTAGAGTCGATGGATGATGCCGTTTTAGTGCTGACGACCGATCGTCAGTCTCCCATCTACAACCAGAAGTTTCTGGCAATGTGGTCAATGCCGGAAGCCCTGATGCAGCCCGGTCGAGAAGATGAGCGCATTCAATGGTTACTTGAGCAAACCAAAGACCCAAAAGCCTTTCTGGCGAGAATTTGGGAACTGTTTCGCGATCGCCCAGCCGAAACGGCACTGGAGTTGATCGAGATGAAAGATGGGCGCATGATCGAGCGTCTGGCTCAGCCCCTCTGGCACAACGACCAGATTCTCGGTCGCGTCTGGACGTATCGGGATGTGACTCAGAGCGTGCAAACCGAACAAGCCCTCAGAGAGCGAGAGGCTAAATTTCGCAGTCTGGTCGAAAATGCGAACGACCTCATTTTTGCGATCGATGCCACTGGAGTCATTTCTTACATTTCCCCCAATGTTGAAACCATGATGGGTTTTACCGCAATGGCGATGGAAGGTGACTCCTTCATGCCTTTCATTCATCCCGACGACCTACAACGCTGTTTGGATGCCCTCCAGCATGTCACTGTTAGTGGTCAGGGGCTTTCCAATCTTGAATATCGTGCGAGACACCAGGATGGAAGTTGGCACTGGTACATTGCTAGTTTGGCTGCGCCTCAAGCGGTGAGTGACCAGCATTTAATTGTGGGAATTGCACGAGACATCACGAAAGCAAAGCGTGACGAGATCATTCGCCAACAGACCGAAGCCGCGTTACGGCAAAGCGAATTGCGCTTTCAAGCCATTTTTGAGAATGCCGCTGTTGGCACGACTTTAGCAGCGCAAGACGGCACCGTTCTACAAGTGAATCCAGCCTGGTTACAAGCGCTGGGCTATAGCGAAGCAGAGTTTCGACAAATGAAATTTGCTGACTATACGCATCCCGATGATGTGGCGGCAGATGTGGTGCTGACTCAAGCCGTCTTTGCTGGCGCGCGGGACTCCTTTCAATTAGAAAAACGCTATATCCGCAAAGATGCCAGCCTCTTTTGGGGTCGTTTAACCGTTTCTCCCATTCGTAATGCCGAAGGTACCGTTCAATTTACGCTGGCGTTGATGGAAGATATTAACGAACGGAAGCAGGCTGAACGCGATCGTCAGCGAGCCGAAGCCGCTTTAAGTGAGAGCGAAACAAAGTTTCGGCGCATTGTTGAAAACACCAATGACATCATTTCCCTGATTGATCTGGAAGGGCAAATTGTCTACATTTCTCCTAATCTCACCAATCTCACAGGCTATGCCACTATCGAATTGGAGGGCGCACTGTTTATGCCTTTCATCCATCCTGATGATCAAGCAGCCTGTTTGAATGCCTTCCAAAGCATTTTGACAACGGATCAGAGGCAGTGTGAAGTTGAGTACCGAGCGAAAATCAAGGATGGTCGCTGGCAGTGGCAGAGTACGAGCTTATCGACCCTAGAAGATGTTAGGGGAAACTTGCTGGTGCTTAGCGTTGCGCGTGATGTCACTGATCGCAAGCAAGCCGAGGAAGCCCTGCGCCGCAGTGAGCTAAAATACCGCAATATTTTTGAAAACTCTCAAGTGGGGATTGGTCGCACACGCTTGCAGGATGGGCTGTTCCTGGATGTGAATCAGCGTTATGCCGATATTATGGGCTTCGACTCCACCGCTGACCTCATTGGCAAGCGATTCACCACCGAATTCTATGCGAATCCTCACGATCAACAGAAAATTCTGGCAGAGCTAGAACAGCATGGGGAGGTGCGCAACTTTGAAGAGGAACTGCGCTGTCCTGACGGATCAACCGCCTGGGGTTTATTGTCGCTCCGGTTAAACGCTGACGAAGACTGTCTTGACTTTGTGCTGGTAGACATTAGCGATCGCAAACGGCTTGAAGAAGAATTGCGGCAATCGCAGCAATTTCTGGACAACATTATCGACAATATTCCACTGGCTGTTTTTGCCAAAGATGTCAATGATGACTTTCGCTATGTTCTCATCAACAAAGGTTCAGCAGGCATTTTAGGCTTCACCAAAGAGGTCGCACTAGGACTCAATGACTATGAGCTAACGCCGCAAGCGCAAGCAGACTTTTATCGAGCTGAAGACCTGGCGACGTTAGCGCAAGGAACCCTGCTGGAGTGTGGTGAACAGTGGAAACAGGTGCAGGCAGACTCAGACGAAACCATTGCCATCCGCTATTGGAAACTGCCCCTCTTTGACCCACAAGGCAACGCCACACATCTGCTGTGCCTGAGTGAAGACATTACCGATCGCAAACAGGCTGAAGCCGCGATCGCACGACGTGCGCGCATGGACAGCCTATTCAGCAGTATTTCGCGTCAGTTTGTGGATCAGGAGGCAGACACCGCCATTCACTTTACGCTGCAAGCGATCGCTCAATTCATTGGGGTTGAACGGTGCTGCCTGTTTGAATACTCTGAGCCACAAAGACGGTTACACACGCTTTATGAGTGGTGCCATGCTGACATGCAACCATTAACCGACAGTGCCCGCAGCCTAGCGCTTGAACAGTTTCCCTGGTATCACGCTCACATCTTAAATGGCAAGCTTGTGCAAATTGCCCAGGTTGCAGCCTTGCCACCAGAAGCGACAGCCGAGCAAGCGATGTTTCAGAGTCAGCACATTCAATCTGTGCTCGATGTACCGCTGGTTTACGCCGATAAGGTGGTCGGCGTTTTAGGGGTGGATGTCGTATCTTGCTCTAAAACATGGAGCCAGGAAGAAATTAATTTCTTGCAACTGGTGAGCGAACTGATCGCCATTGGGCGCGCTCGCCACCAGGCAGAAGAAAAGTTCACCAAAGCCTTTCGTGCCAGCCCCAGCCCGATCGCGCTCACCACTTTGCCAGAAAGACGGTTCCTTGATGTGAATACGAGCTTTCTTAAAATGAGTGGCTGCTCCTTAGAGGAAATCATCGGTTACACGGCTCCAGAACTCGACCTCGGAGTGCCCCAGGAAACCTACAGCACCGCGATTCAACAATTGCTGGAAACGGGATCGCTTTACAACCAGGAAGTTGAGTTTCGCACCAAGTCCGGTGAAGCCAGGATCGTGCTGCTTTCCATTGAGCTGATTGACCTCTCTGGTACTCAGTGCGTCTTAAATATCATCAACGATATTACCGAGCGTAAGCAGCTTGAAAACGAATTCATCTCCCTGGTGAGCCACGAACTGCGGACTCCACTCACCTCTTTGATGGGTGGACTCTATCTTTTAGGGTCAGGGCAGCTAGGCACGCTCACGCCCAAGGGTCAAAACGTCCTCAACATTGCCACCACCAACACCGAACGCTTAACGCGTCTGGTCAACGACATTCTTGATTTGGAACGCATGAAAGCGGGCAAGATGAGTGTGCAGCCTGTAGCGTGCAATGCTGCGGATCTGCTGCTCCAGGCAGCAGATGCCATGCAAGCGATGGCAGAACAGGCACAGATTACGCTGGTCACCGCACCGCTCACTGCGACCCTCTTTGTTGACCCGGATCGCATCTTGCAAACCCTGACCAATCTCCTCAGCAATGCCATCAAGTTCTCGCCCGGTGGCAGCACCGTCTGGCTTAGTGCCCAGTTGCACGCCGATCACATTCAGATCCAAGTGCAAGACCAGGGACGCGGGATTCCACCTGATAAATTGCAGCTCGTGTTCGATCGCTTTCAGCAGGTCGATCAGTCGGATGCTCGCCAGAAAGGAGGCACGGGTTTGGGGCTTGCCATTTGCCGCAATATTACAGAGCAGCACGGCGGCAAAATTTGGGTTGAGAGCGTTTTCGGTCAGGGCAGTACCTTTTTCATGACGTTGCCCTTGGTGCCTTAATAGGGACAGATCTTTGCCCTTACTAAGAAAGGTGTGGTGGCATAAAACCACAAGTAATCTTCCCTAGTTCTTCTCGATTGGTCTCTACCTTTATAGAGAAGCCCCCCAACTTTGCCCCGCCGCCGCGAAACACTACAACGGAGTCCTTTCAGTGCACATGTGTGTCTTAATTGTTGACGATGAGGCAGATGTGCGGGCGATCGCCCAAATGGGACTGGAAATGGCAGCCGATTGGCACGTACTCACGGCAAGTTCTGGTGCAGAAGCGTTGGCGATCGCGGCCACCACTCAACCCGATGTCATCTTGCTCGATCTGATGATGCCTGATATGGATGGTCGAACCACGCTGCAACACCTGAAGGTAAACCCTGCGACTCGACAGATTCCGGTCATCTTTGTGACCGCTACGGTGAAGCCATCTGAGCAGGAGAGCTTGGCTCGATTGGACGTTGTAGCCATCTTTGCAAAGCCTTTTAACCCTCTGAAACTAGCCAACCAGATTACTACAGCTTTAGAGCTCACATCACTGTAGTCACGAGGCTCAACTTAAGCCCTATCCCTTTTTCGCGGTCATCCTTAGCCCCCTCCCTCATCATGAAAAGCCACATTCTACCGCTGACCAACCCTCAATCGATACGCGCACGCTTCCTGCCGCCGCAGCCACTCATGCGCCTCTTGCCCAGTCTCAGCACGGGTTTAACCACAGGCGCGATCGGGGTCATCTTTGACTTATCCTACGCTGCGCTGATCTTCTCTGGCAGCCTTGCCAGTCACCTTGCCGCTGGCATTAGCTTAGTGCTGTTTAGTGCCGCCACCACGCGCATTGCGATCGTCCTGACCAGTTCGTTTCCTGGCATGGTCGCAGACTTAGGCACCGTTCCCACAGCAATTCTTGCCTGGAGTGTGGGCATGGTGGTGAAACAAATGCCTACAACGGCCTCCTCAGCCGAAATTTTGGTGACGGCGCTGGCGACGATCGCCCTCACGTCCCTGCTCACGGGTACTGTGCTGCTGCTGCTGGGAGTGCTGCGGTTAGGTGGCTGGGTGCGATCGCTCCCCACGCCCGTTCTGGGCGGCTTTATCGCTAGCACCGGCTGGCTATTGGTGAAAGGAGCCTGTAAAATCATGACCGATAAACCTTTGGAACTTGCCCAACTGCCCGCGCTGATGCAGCCTGAGCGTCTGATGCACTGGCTGCCTGGACTCTTCTTCGCCCTCTACTTGCTTGTCATCACGAAACGTCGCACACATCCCCTGGTGATGATTACCAGCTTGTTGGGTGCGATCGGGCTGTTCTACTTGTTGCTGCCGCTGACGGGTACCCCTGCCGCCGCCGCAAGCCAGCACGGCTGGACCTTAGCCATTCCTACTCAAGCTGGTTTTGTAGGCATCTGGCGGTCGCTCCACTGGTCAGATTTTTGGCACATTCACTGGGACGCGATCGCAACACAATGGCTGTGTTTGGCAACGGTGACCGTCACCACGGCGATCTCGCTCTTGATGAACGTCAGCAGCATGGAGTTGATGAGCAACAAAGCCATTAATCCTAACCAGGAATTGAAAGTAGCAGGTCTCGCAAATCTAGCGATCAGTCTGTGGGGCGGCATTCTCAGCTACCACTCGTTGAGCAAATCAGTGCTGGCACACAAGCTGGGCAGTCGCGGACGACTCATAACCCTGATTGATAGTGCTGTGTTCATTCTGGTGCCGCTGCTGGGTTCTTCGCTCCTGGCATACTTTCCGAAGCCTGTACTGAGTGGCTTGCTGTTATTTTTGGGCTTGTCGCTGCTGTTGGAATGGGTCTATGCTGCCTGGTGCAAGCTTTCCCGCTGGGACTACTTCATTGTGCAACTGATCTGGATCATCAGTGGCACAGTCGGCTTCTTACAAGGCTTAACAGTGGGTTGGGTCGTCGCGATCGGACTGCTTGCCATGCAGTCAAAACATTGTAAAAGCCAAACTTTTGACCTTTAAGCGTTGCTGACCATTGGAAGGAATCACTAGCTGACAAGGTTTGAAACGACCTTAACAAGCGTCGATTGTACCCACATTCAAGAAGCACAATCCCACACTGGATTCAAAGTTGAATGAGGCGATTACCAACGCTTGGTTTCTTGCAGCCCAGCGCAGAAGACCCACGAGAGCATCGGGGTTGCAGCCGCTGAAACGGAGCAAAAAGGCTGCCATACCGCAGTTTTAGCCAATTTCAAAAATTTCTCTGAAACCCTTATAGAACCCATTTGAGATCTCAGGAAGGGGCAGCAAGCCGCTTCAGCATGAGCCTGACAAAACAGAGATTAATCTTGGTTGTGGCATGAGCGAGGGTGCGCTCAAAGTTCTTCACGAGACTTTTACAGCGCTCCATCCAAGCATTGGAACGTTCGATCACCCAGCGCGCGACCGCTGGCACAAAGCCAGCTTTGCCTTGTGCTGCCTTCTCCTGCTTCGAGGGCTTGGTCGCAAGCTCAAACCTAATTTTCGTCATGATCTGGGGATAAACCTGCTCCAACGCTTCAATCAAATAGTCAATGTGATAGCCGTGGTCTAGCAGGATCGTCGTCTTGGGAAGATTAACGGGTTTCAACTTAAAATAATCGATGTTAAGCGTCAGCATCTCAATCAAGCCGGCATCATCTGAGAGACTGGCTTTGGTGCAGTGAGTGAAGCAGGGAAACCCCAGCGTATCCACGGCTAAATGCCGTTTAATCCCATTCGTGGCTTTGTAAAAACAGAACCCCTTTGAAGCGACACTCGCATTGCAAGTGTGCTTCACCGCTTGGGAGTCAATGATGATTAACGTCGTCCACTTGGGCTTTTTTTTGACCTGTTCCCGCACTTTTTCATGCAAGGTCAGCATCAGTGCCTCGATCACGCCTGCCGCCCGCCACTGCTTGTAGTGCCAATAGACCGTCGAGTAACGAGGAAAGTCTTTGGGTAAGTCTTCCCAATTACAGCCATTCTTCAGTTGATAGAGAATGCCATCGATGCTCGCCCGCTTTGTCCAAGCACAAGGTCGGGTGCGTTTTTTCTGCGGCAAGATCTGAGGCAACAGCGGTGCAAGCATTGCCCATTCGGCATCACCTGATACCCTAGTAGCTGACGGCTCATGGCTGGCAGCTAACATGAAGCGGCGGGATTTTCTACAACGATCGGGTTTGACACTGGCGCTGTGGGGCGCGGACGATTTGCTGCTGTCGCCGAGTGCCCAGCAGTATCAGCAGGTGTTAGCAGCACCGACACAACGCAGGCTGGCGTTGCTAATTGGCATTAATCAGTACCATCAAGCCCCATTGAGCGGCTGTGTGACCGATGTGGCCTTGCAGCGAGAACTGCTCATCCATCGGTTTGGGTTTCAAGCCAGTGATATTCTCACGCTCACAGATCAACAGGCAACACGGGAGGCGATCGTGACTGCCTTTGTCGAGCATCTTATTGAGCAAGCGCGATCGGGTGATGTCGTCGTCTTTCACTTCAGTGGCTATGGTGGCAGAGTCGCACTCGGTGCTACGCCAGAGACGGTGCAAAATAGTCTGGTGGCCGTTGATGATCCAGTCATGCAGGGCGAGGTTCCCATCGTGCAGGATCTGCTGGCAGATACGCTGTTGCTGCTACTGCGATCGCTGCCCACCGATCGCGTCACCACCATTCTCGATGCCAGCTATACCCCTTCGGAACAGCCGCTTCAAGGCAATCTCCGTCTTCGCAGCCGTCCCGGTTTCTCCAGTGTTCGACCGAGTGAGGCTGAGCTTGTCTTGCAAGAGTCACTGTTGAGCCAAACCAACTTCGATCGAGCGCGACTGGCAGCTCAGAGACGATCTGGACAAATGCCAGGAGTGGTGCTGTCTGCCGTTGGCATTGATCAACTGGCAACCGAAGCAAAATGGAGTGGCTTTAGCGCCGGACTCTTTACCTACGCACTTACGCAACAGCTTTGGCAAGCAACCCCAGCAACGGCTTTGCGGATCAGTCTGCGACGAGCAACTGAACAGGTAGAACAGCTAGCAAATCAAGTTCAACAACCGCAGCTTAGTGGTCAAAAAAGCCAGGAGCGTCCGCTGACACCGTATCACGTGACGCCAGTTCCTCTGTGGGGCGCGGATGGTGTCGTTGTCGGACTGGAAGACGGGGGCGCAGCGCAGGTTTGGTTAGGTGGACTAGCGGCGGCGGTGCTGGAGCAGTATGAGGCAAATTCAGTGCTGCGGCTGGTGGATGATCCTGCGACTCCCGATCGCCCATCCACTCTCCCAATCCAACTACAAATCCTGTCCCGCGATGGGTTGATGGCAAAAGCCAAGCTGTATTCAGCAACAGGGGCTGTCCCGGCGCTCCAGGTGGGGCAATTTGTCCGCGAACAGGTGCGCGTGCTGCCTCGCAATGTTGGGCTGACGATCGCCCTCGATAGCAGTCTGGCCCGCATTGAACGAGTCGATGCGATCAGCGCCATTTCGGCAGTGCCACGCGTATCAGCCGCGATCGCAGGCAAACACGCCGCCGACTACCTGTTTAGCAAAACGCAGGACGTGCAGCCCACGCAGATTGCAGCGCTACCGACAACGTCATTGCCGGACATACTCACCAACAAGGCGACTTCGCAAGGCAGCTATGCGCTTTTTTCTCCAGGTCGTAGCACCATTCCACACACGGCAGGCGAAGGCGGTGAAGCTGTCAAAGTGGCGGTCAAACGATTGGTGCCCAAGCTGCAAGCACTACTGGCAACGAAGCTGCTGAACCTGACTGTCAATGATGGCTCCTCTCAACTGGCAGTACGGGCAACGCTGATCGTGCTGTCTCCCCAAGAGCGCAGTTTGCTGCTCCGTGAAACGCCCGCGATCGCAAAACGTGTGCCGATTCCCAAAACGCTGCCATTACTGCTGTCACCAGAAACGGCTGCATTGATAAGCCTTCCCATTGGCAGTCACATTCAGTATCAGCTAGACAACCAGAGCGATGTCGCACTCTACTTCTTGGTGTTGCATTTGGACAGTAACGGTGATCTGATCGCACTTCGCTCACCACTGTTGCGCCCCACGTCTTCAGCGTCAGCACCATTGCTTCCTGACAGTCCAAGTGCTAGCGATCGCACCCGGAATACCATCGAACCTCGCGAAACCCTCACGCTGCCCCAGGTATCCGCCTCCTTTCAATGGCTGGTCACAGGTGCAACCGGACTGGCAACCACCTATCTGCTGTGTAGCCGTGCGCCCTTCACCCAAACGATGACGCTCCTGGGTGCGCGATCGTCCGATGCGCCATCGCTCCAGACCCTCTCCAAGCCGCTCGAAGTCGCTCAGGCAATCTTGCAAGATTTGCACCAGGCCAGCGCTCGCGTAGCTCAGTCTCCTGGCAATCTTGCCGATAGTTTTGTCTTGGATATGAACGCCTGGGCAAGTCTCCGCTTTGTCTATCAAATCGTTTGATGTGACAGCATACCAACAGAATTCAGGCAGAGCTTTTGTAGCCTCTGCTTCATTTCCAAAGCGGCTGATATCCCTACAATGGCACCAAATAACCATGCCAATGCTCGAAAATCCAAAAATCAAAAAGTCAGCATGAACGCGAACAGGTTGCCATGAATTATCTAGATTTTGGCATTTTTATTCCGATCGCCAACAATGGTTGGATTATGTCTAAAGCGTCGCAATATATGCCGACCTTTGATCTCAATAAAGAGATCACTTTGAAGGCTGAACAATATGGCTTTGACTTTGCTTTTTCAATGGTGAAATGGCGTGGCTATGGTGGTGAAATTGAGCATTGGGACTATGCTCTCGAATCGTTTAATTTAATGGCGGGGCTGGCGGCGGTGACTAGCACGATCGACCTCTACGCCTCTATTGCCATTCCTACCGTTCATCCTGCGGTGGTGGCGCGGATGGCAGTCACGATCGATGACATCAGCAACGGCAGATTTGGCATCAATATTGTTTCCGGCTGGAACAAACTCGAATATTCTCAGATGGGCATTTTAGCGGATGATTCCTATTTGTCTTACCGCTATGAATACGCGACTGAATATGTTGAAATCCTCAAAAGACTGTGGGCAGAGGGTCGAGTCACCTATAAAGGTAAATTCTTTGAGCTAACGGATTGTCTCTGTCAACCAAAACCGTCACGAGACATTCCGATCGTGTGTGCGGGGCAGTCCGATCGTGGCATTCAATTCACCGCTGAATTGGGCCATTACAACTTTGTGTTGGGCGAACTTGAAACTGTAAGCGATATCAATCTTCGCCTCAAACAGAAAGCCAGTGACTGTAAGCGTCAAGTTGGCACCTACGCTCTCTTTACTGTCGTTGCCGCGCCCACCGATGCCGCTGCACAAGCAAGAGTGCAGGCACTGGCTGAGAATGCCGACATGACTGCCATCCAAGCCTGGGGGGGTGCCTTAGCAACAGACAAAGGGGGCGGTATGTCCACAGCCATGCAGGCAGAAATGTTCATGGGCATTCCCACGATCGTTGGTTCCTATGCCACTGTTGCTGCCAAACTCGACCAACTCGCAACCAAAACCACGATCGATGGCGTACTGTTCACCTTTCCCAACTTCGTAGACGATATTACCAACTTTGGTGAAGCCGTCATACCTTTGCTGCAATGCCGACAGCAGACAAAACGGGCGATCGCTGCTTGAGCAAAAAGTTGTCAGAAGGCTAAAGGCTAAAGGCTCAGTAAACTCAAAACTCTTCACTCCTCACCCCTCACTCCTCACTCCCCTCCCCAATGCCCGGAACACCCATCATCCCCGACGGCTCACCGCCACCACTTGCCCCCTACTCGCCCGGAATGCTGGCAGCAGGCGAGGCACTCTATATCTCTGGCACGCTAGCACTTGATACCGATGGCAAGCTCGTTGGCGAAGGCGATGCAACCGCACAGACTCGTCAGGTTTTAGAAGCCATCAAGAGCGTGATTGCTGCTGCTGGTGGCACGATGGCCGATGTCACCTTCAATATGATTTTTCTGAAGGATTTTGCCGACTATCCCAAGATGAATGCGGTCTATGCTGAGTATTTTCCTAGCCCATGCCCTGCCCGCTATTGCATTCGCGCTGATCTGGTGAAGCCAGAATTTCTCGTCGAAATTGCGTCGATCGCTCATATCAGTCGTTAATCTGCCATTAATCTGCACCATCATGGCTCCTCTACTCACCGTTCCCGCAAAACCAGAGGCGATCGCTATCAACCCTCGTGAAACGGCGGTGATCGTGGTTGATATGCAAAATGCTTATGCCTCGAAAGGCGGGTATCTGGACATTTTGGGCGTTGATCTGTCCGGTATTCCAGCGGTGGTGGAGTCAATCCAAACCGTTATTGCCACGTCTCGTCAGGCAGGAATGCAGCTTGTGTTTCTGCAAAACGGGTGGAGCGCTAGCCTACACGAAGCCGGTTCCCCTGCCTCACCGCACTGGCACAAGTCCAACGCGATGCGGCTAATGCGTGAACATGCCGACCTGGAAGGCAAACTCACCATCAAAGGCACCTGGGATTACGACTTTATTGACGCGATTCGGCCCCAGCCACAGGACTATGTTGTGCAAAAGCCCCGTTACAGCGGCTTTTTTGGCACCAATCTAGATATGTTTTTGCGTGGCAATGGTATTCGCAATCTGGTTTTCGCAGGGGTCGCAACCAACGTCTGCGTCGAATCGACTCTGCGAGATGCCTTCTTTTTGGAATACTTCGCACTCATGCTTGCCGATGCCACCCTGCATATTGGTTCCCCGTCCATCCAGGAAGCGACCCTCTTCAATGTTGAAAAATTCTTTGGTTGGGTGACGACTACGCAAGATTATCTAAGTGCGCTCAAAAGTGTTGCTGTTGAGAGACCTCAGCCGCTGCAACCAAACGTGGTGAAATGCTCTACCGCACACTAGGGCGGACAAACGAAAAAGTGTCCCTCATTGGTTTGGGTGGGCATCATATCGGCAGGCCGCCCAGTGAGCAAGACGGGATCAGACTCATCCATGCAGCCATCGATCGCGGCATCACCTTCATGGACAACAGTTGGGACTATCACGATGGTGGCAGAGAGATTCGGATGGGTAAAGCGCTGCAAAACGGCTACCGCGACAAGGTCTTTCTGATGACCAAGATTGATGGGCGTACCAAAAAAGAAGCCGTGAGGCAGATTGATCAATCGCTCATGCGCTTAAAAACCGATCGCATTGATCTGTTGCAACACCATGAAGTGATTCGCCTGGAAGACCCCGATCGCATTTTTGCATCAGATGGTGCGCAAGAAGCGTTTTTAGAAGCGCGTCAGGCTGGGAAAATTCGCTACATCGGCTTTACCGGACACAACGATCCGATGGTGCATCTCCACATGTTGGAAATGGCCGCTCAACACAACGTCCGCTTCGATACGGTGCAGATGCCGCTCAACGTGATGGATGACCACTTCCGCCGCTTCGAGAAGCAAGTGTTGCCGGTGCTTTTGAAAGACGGCATTGGCGTATTGGGGATGAAGTCGATGGGCGATCAGAGCATTCTCAAGAGCAACACAGTGAAACCGATCGAGTGTCTCCACTATTCGATGAATCTACCCATTTCCACCGTGATCACGGGCATCGAGAGCATTCCTATGCTTGAGCAGGCATTTGAAGCCGTTCGTACCTTTCAACCAATGGGGCAGGATCAAGTCTCTGCGCTGCTGCACCGCACCGCTCAAGCGGCGGCAAAGGGAGAGTACGAGAAATTTAAGACCAGCAGCCAATTTGATAGTACGGCGAAGAAACCGCAGTATTTGGGGTAGAAGGGGAGGGGGGAGTAGTTTTGAGTTGGAAGAGAGGGGAGAGAGGAGAGGGGAGAGGTGTGAAGAAAGTTTTGAGTTTTAGCCTTTAGCCTTTCATCCCTCATCCCTCATTTCTCATCCTTTAGCGATCAGCCATCAGCCGTCAGCTTTCAGCCACTAACTCAAAACTCAAAACTCAAAACTTTCATCCCTCATCCTTCTGCTGCAATCAGGCGCACCCCAAAACAGGTTTCGTCACGTTACGCTAAATCAATGGAACCGATCGACGGTTTTGCAGTCTGATAGGCGGCTTTGAGTGGGTGGTATTTCCAAAAAGTTGCTTTCGTCTGTAGGGACGTTACATGTAACGTCCCTACAGACAGTCGGTTAAACCCCTCGGACACTATCGACTCCGGGTTGGTGAAGGCTTGATGCGATCGCATGCCATCATGACTCATCGCCTCACGCAACGCATCAGACTGAACGAACGGAATTATGGTGCTGAATGAAATGATGCTGGATAATACGGTGCTGGCTAAACTTGAGAAACTGACCGCTGTTTTTGGTGAAATGCAACGGGCATTGATTGCCTATTCGGGCGGGATCGATAGCACATTGGTGGCTAAGGTTGCGTACGATGTGTTGGGCGATCGTGCCCTTGCCGTTACGGCTGTTTCGCCATCCCTTTTGCCAGAAGATCTGGAAGAAGCGGGCATTCAAGCGGTAGACATTGGTATTGCCCATGAGTTGGTGCGAACCCACGAAATGGACAATCCCAACTACACGGCGAACCCAATCAACCGCTGCTATTTTTGCAAAAGCGAACTGCACGACACGTTGAAACTCCTGGCGTTAGAGCGAGGCTATCCCTACGTGGTAGATGGCGTGAATGCAGATGATCTGTCCGACTATCGACCCGGCATTCAAGCAGCCAAAGAACGGGGTGCCCGATCGCCGCTTGCAGAAGTGGGTATTACCAAGGCTGAAGTACGCGAAATTGCAAAGCATTTAGGGCTGTCCTGTTGGGACAAACCCGCGCAACCCTGCCTCAGTTCTCGCTTTCCCTATGGAGAGGAGATTACGATCGTCAAACTACAGCGCGTCGGTAGAGCCGAAGCGTCCCTGCGCCGCATGGGGTTAAGAACGTTTCGAGTGCGATCGGACGGTGATACCGCACGCATCGAACTGCCTGCCGATCAGCTTAAGGAATTTGTGCTGACGACCGATTTGCCCACACTGGTTGAGAAATTCCAGTCCTTCGGCTTTCTCTACGTCACCCTTGACCTGGAAGGTTTTCGGAGTGGTAAGCTCAATCAGGTGCTGCAGTTGGCTACAGGTCAACATTAGGGTCAGAAACGATGACGCGATCGCAGGCTCTGAAGGATGTAGTCTATCCTGACAGCGATGGACAGCCAATGGCTGACCACACAAAACAGCTTGACTGGATTGTCTCTGTCACGTTGGGATGCGAAGCGCCAGCAATTCTCATTTGAGGAAATAGCTGTTCAAGCTCCCAACGTGTCTGTATTGTCAGGACCTCGGCATGAGGCAAGAGAGCTAAAACCGTTGAGAGCGCGGGCATGCTTTGACACAATCATGGGTTCTTTTCGCCACGTGCTGCTATCGTTACCCGACAAGCACACTGGCAACAATACCTGCTACAAGATGGAAGATGCAGCCTTAAGCGCGTTTAGCAGGCTCCCCTACTGGCGCGATCGCCTAACGAAACATGCTGCTCACAGAGCTATCTTCGTGGATGCGCCAGATCGTTTCGCCCAGCAAATTGGCGACTGAAAGCACCGTAAGCTGTGGGAAGCGATCGCCCTCTGGAATGGGGATGGTATTAGTCACAATCACCTCTTCAAAGAGGCCACTAGAGAGCCGTTCGATCGCAGGCGGCGAAAAGACCGCATGGGTCGCACAGGCGTAGACCTGCCGTGCGCCTTCCTGCTTCAATAGCCGCGCACCCTCAATAATGGTGCCAGCTGTATCGATCATGTCATCAACCAAAACGGCCGTTTTACCCGACACATCGCCGATCAGGTTCATGACTTCTGCTACATTGTGAGCCTGTCGCCGTTTATCGATAATAGCCAGTGGCGCATCGTGCAGCTTTTTAGCAAAGGCTCGTGCTCGTGCTACGCCACCGACATCAGGTGAAACCACAACCAGATCAGATAATTGCTTGCTCGAAAGATAATCGATCAACGTCGGCGAACCGTAGACATGATCGAGCGGAATATCAAAATAGCCCTGGATTTGTGACGAGTGTAAATCCATTGCCAGCACCCGACTTGCACCTGCCTGCGTGATCAGGTTTGCCACCAGCTTAGCGCTGATCGACTCTCGTCCTGCTGTTTTACGGTCTGCCCTGGCGTAGCCGTAGTACGGCATCACGGCAGTAATCTGCCGTGCCGAGGCGCGCCGACAGGCATCGATCATGATCAGCAGTTCCATGATATTGTCATTCACCGGGCGGCACGTGGGTTGGAGCAAATAGACATCACAACCCCGGATCGACTCCTGAATTTGGATGTAGAGTTCGCCATCAGCAAACCGCTTCCGCACCATTGGGCTAAGATCCATGCCCAGGTAGCGTGCAACCTCGTGAGAGAGTGGCATGTTTGCTGAACCAGAGAGCAGCCGCAACCGATTTTGGTCATTCAGAGACGGCAGCGTAGCTTGAGGCGTAAGAGTTGCAGAGCGGATCACGGCGTACCCTCGAACGTAGTCATCGCAATATTACCATTCAGATTTGAAAACAGCCCTCGGAATATACCCGTGGAAAAGCGGCGCACAGCCATGAAAAACGAAAGAAATTCAAAAGTTAACAGTAGGGAGAAGGGATTGCAAGAATTTACTCGATCACAGCCCAAAGAGTCCACCAGGCCTAAAAACATCTAGTCTCATAAAGTTGCTAGTAGTCAAGAAAGCGCTGTTGGTACGGTGCCCTTCGCTCCCCATTTTCCCTTGATCTTAAAAAAACAAATCAGTGAATTTACAGAAACCACCACTACAATTTTAGGCAATCTGAGCGTAGCCTTTGCAAAAATCGCTTGACTTCACCCAACTGGTGTGTCCATATGGTCGAACCGATCGTTTTACAAGCCGCCTTAATTAAGTCAAGGAGCAAGACATGAGTTTGAAAGATCGCATTAGCGAAGAGATTAAAACCGCTATGAAAGCAAAGGACAAAGTTCGGCTAGAAACGGTTCGGAGCATCAAAAAAATGATCCTGGAAAAGGAATCCAGCGTCCGCCCATCGGGCCAGGAAGGCTTGACGGAAGCCCAGGAAATCGAATTGCTGGTGCAGTTGGCGAAGCAGCGACGGGACTCGATCGCCCAATATCAGCAAGCAAACCGTCCTGACTTAGCCGATCTAGAAGCTCAGGAATTGGTGATTTTGGAAGAGTACTTACCCAAGCAACTCTCGGACGATGAGATCGCTGCTGCTATTGACCAAATCATTGCTCAAGTGGGTGCGACCGCTGCCAAAGATATGGGTAAGGTCATGGGGCCCGCTATGCAACAGCTGAAAGGTAAAGCAGATGGTAAAAAAGTACAAGACCTGGTGAAAGCAAAGTTGGGTGGTTGACACTGATCGTCGATCGCAACACCTTGTCTGCCAGAATAGGAGAGCTAGACGCTAGAAGTATTCCGCTATGCGACCACCCATTCCCATTGGCACTACTTTGCAGAACCGTTACCGCATCCTCAGCGTTTTGGGTCAGGGGGGGTTTGGTCGTACCTATCTATCAGAAGACCAGGGGCGGTTTAACGAACTCTGCGCGCTTAAAGAACTGATTCCGGCACAGGGAAATGCCTATGCGTTGGACAAGTCTAAAGAGCTGTTCCAGCGGGAGGCGCAAATTCTCTACCAAATTCAGCATCCCCAGATCCCTCAATTTCGGGCCACTTTTGAGGAAGACCAGCGCCTGTTTTTAGTGCAGGACTACGTTGAGGGACAAACCTATCGGACGTTGTTAGAGCAACGCCAGGTACAGGGAATCGCCTTTTCGGAGGCGGAGGTACTGCAACTCATGCGGCAGCTTTTGCCCGTGCTGGCTCATATTCACAGCAAAGGTATCATCCACCGAGACATTGCCCCAGATAACATCATGCTGCGGCAACAAGATGGGAAACCCGTCTTGATTGATTTTGGCGTGGTGAAAGAATTGGCAACGCGCTTCCAATCGCCAACGCTGACTGTGCAGAATACAACCGTTGGTAAGCCGGGGTTTGCGCCCAGCGAACAGATGCAGTCGGGGCGAGCCTACCCTAGCAGCGACTTGTACTCGCTGGCCGTGACGGCAGTGGTACTCTTGACCGGACGTGAGCCCCAGACGTTGCTGGATGATACGACGCTGACCTGGTACTGGCAGCGGTGGGTGACTGTCAGCCCAGGCTTTACTCAGGTCTTAAATAAAATGCTGAGCTACCGTCCAGACGATCGCTTTCAGTCGGTTGCCGAAGTGGTACAGGCGCTGCAATCGCCCACAGCCTATACGCCTCCTCCTTATCAACCACCGGCTCAGACCGCCGCGCCGCCTAATCCAGATGTCTCTCACATGGCAACGATGGCGGTAGGACGACGCCCTGATCCCTTACCAGCGGCGGCGAGCCCCAATCGAGACGTGCCGATCGTGCCGCCACCCCGCAGCTCCGTTTGGGATGATCCGTTGGCGGTGGTTGCGATCGGACTAGGCCTGGTGGTATTAACAGGCGTGGGCACCTGGGCCGTTGTTCGGGCAGTGCTCAACAACCAGCCGACGCCATCACCAACACCATCGCTCACGGCATCGGTTAGCCCATCGCCCACGTTCTCGTTCACGCCGACGCCAAAACCCACCAATGAGCCGATCGCCTACAGCCAAAATCTTGATATCAACCCTGATACAAAGGCGACGAAAACAGGCACGCTGCGATCGAACGAAACCGTCACTTATATTCTTGCCGGAGAGCAGGGGCAGCAGTTGAACGCTGTCATTTCAGGCGAAGGGGTGTTGATGACCATGCTAGGCCCCGATCGACAGCCTCTTAGCGGTCAGTCCAACCGGGTGTCGCTCTGGCAAGGAACGCTGCCGTATACTGGTAACTACTACATCCAACTCAGCCCCGTTAAAGGCTTGGCTAAGAGTGATTATCGGCTTGATGTCGTGCTTAGAAGTGCCGCTACGCCCAGCCCGACGCCAACCCAAGCCACGCCATCACCGAGCCCATCACCCTCGGCACCCAGCATTCAAACTCATCGCGTGCGGTTTGAAGCGGGGCAAACGGCAACTACTGTTAGCGATCGGGCAAATCCCCAAGTCATCCACCGCTATTTAGTCAGAGCCACGGAAGGGCAGATCTTCAAAGCAGTGGTACGGGATGGTTCCGTGACGCTCAACATCACCACCCCCGATGGTCAAGCGATCCAGGCAGCCTCCAACGTCTTGTCATGGGAAGATCAGTTGCCCATGAGCGGCACGTACCAGATTGATGTCATTGCGGCTCAGGACACAAACTTCAGTCTGGATATAAGTATTCGGAACTAAGATAGAAGTTGGCTTTTAGTGATTGGCTGTTAAAGACAGTGCCTTTTAAGGCAAAACGATCGCTATAACCAATCACTGACTCACTCATTTCATTCATTCAGCCCAATTCAGCTAGCCTGTCTCAGGCTTGTCACGTCCTCCCCAACCGCTAACAACCAAAAACTAACAAATACGCCTTGTCTCTTTTGAACGCTTTACTGATCACTGCAACCGATACCGAAGCTGGGAAGACCGTTCTCACAACGGCACTGGCAGCTTACTTACGCACCTATTGTGCTCACCAAACCTGGGGCATTCTGAAGCCCATTCAAACAGGCAAGGGCGACTGCGAACTCTACAGCCAGCTGTTTGCGCTTGCTCCGGATGCAGTCACCCCGTTGCGCTTTGACGCCCCTCTTGCGCCACCGCTAGCAGCCGCGAAAGAAGGACGGCGCGTTGATATGGAACCAGTCTGGCAAGCCTTTGAAACCATGCGTCAGCAATATGATGGGCTGCTGGTAGAAGCGTTAGGCGGGCTGGGTTCTCCCATCACGCACGAAACTACTGTGGCAGACTTAGCCTGGGACTGGCGTCTGCCGACCGTCTTGGTGGTGCCTGTCAAGCTGGGCGCGATCGGGCAAGCTGTTGCCAATGTCGCGCTGGCTCGTCAAACTCGCGTTCACCTCAAAGGCATTGTGCTTAACTGTGTGCAGCCTTGCACAGAGGAAGATATTGAGAACTGGGCCTCAGCTGACCTGATCCAGTCTTTGACCCGAACCCCTGTTCTAGGAGTCATGCCCCATTTGACTGATCCAACGGATCTGGCTCAATTAGCTCAAGTTGCCTCAAACCTGGCGTTAGAGCGCCTGATACCCGTTCCACTGGGAGCGATGAGGGTATAAACAACTGTCAAGCCAGAAATCCTATGCTGCGTAAGGGTTGTGCTAGCGGCATCAGTAGTCAACCGCGTAATTCTGACCATTACTGTAGCGAGTCGTGCCACAAACTCTGTGGTTTGTACGATGTGCAGATAGGGTTGGGGGTAGCCATGATCGTGCTGTTGTCCCCAGGCTATCTGTATGAGCCCCAGCCCAGCCGCTTCACTGTCATCGATCCAGATTGCTGCAGCCGACCAATCTACACGAGTAACGGCTGTGCCCCAGAAGCGGGAAGCATTGCTGGAACTGGTTTTAGATCACATGCCTCATTGTGTCTTCTGGAAAGATGTGAATTCAGTGTATTTAGGCTGTAATCGGCCTTGGGCAGAGCTAGTCGGCATTGCAGACCCTGCGACGATCGTCGGCAAAACCGATCACGATCTACCCTGGGCAGAGGGAGAAGCGGATTCCTACGGTGCGCGTGATCGCCAGCTTATGCTAGCGGGTGAGCCTGACCTTCACAGCCTGACGAGCCGTCTGAAAGCCAATGGCGAACAACTTTGGTTCGATGCCAGCAGAGTGCCGCTTTTGGATACCAATGGTCAAGTGCTTGGCATTCTCTGTACCTTTGAAAACATCACCGAACGTCAGCAAGCAGCAGAAAAGCTGAACACCAGTGCCGAACTTTTACAACTGGTACTGGACAACATTCCTCAAGCAATTTTCTGGAAGGATCGCAACTCAGTCTACATGGGTTGCAACAAGAACTGGGCACAGGCAGCCGGAATCAACCATTTTCAAGACGTCGTTGGCAAAACCGACTTTGAGTTATTCTGGACGCGAGAAGAAGCCGCATTGTACTGCGAGCAAGATCGTCAGGTGATGGAAACGGATACACCCGTGCTCCACCTCATTGAACATCGGCTACAGGCAGATGAAAAGCAGGCTTGGATTGATGTCAACAAAATTCCCATTCGTGATGTTGAGGGAAACGTCATCGGCATTTTAGGCACGATCGAAGATATTACCGATCGCAAGCAGGCAGAGGTGTCGCTCTTGGCTTCTGAGCAGCAGTTGCGCCAGCGAACACAGCAGTTGGAACAAACGCTGCATGACCTGCAGCAAACCCAGGCACAGCTAGTACAGACTGAAAAAATGTCGAGTCTGGGGCAACTGGTCGCTGGTGTGGCGCATGAGATTAACAATCCGGTGAATTTTATTTATGGTAATTTGACCCACGCCAATACCTACACGAAGGATTTGCGGAAGCTCGTGCAGCTTTACCAGCAACATCACCCCAATCCGGCTCCCGAAGTGCAGGCAGAAGCAGAGGCGATCGACCTGGACTTTCTAATGGAGGATCTACCCAAGCTCATGGCATCGATGAAAGTGGGAGCAGAGCGGATTCAGC
Organism: Stenomitos frigidus ULC18; assembly: GCF_003003795.1. GTDB lineage: Bacteria > Cyanobacteriota > Cyanobacteriia > Leptolyngbyales > Leptolyngbyaceae > Stenomitos > Stenomitos frigidus_A. The sequence continues at coordinate 35,806 of NZ_PVWK01000056.1, forward strand.
AAATTGTGCGCTCGCTTCGCAACTTCTCACGGACGGATGAGGCCGCAATGAAAGCGGTCAATATTCATGAAGGCATTGAGAGCACGCTGCTAATTCTCCACAGCCGCCTGAAAGACAGCCACGATCACCCCGACATTCAAATCGTTAAGGACTATGGCGAGCTACCCCATATCGAATGCTATGCCGGGCCGCTCAATCAAGTGCTGATGAATGTGCTGGCAAATGCGATCGATGCGCTGGATGAGGCGGTAGTCAGTGGTCGGTGGCCAATGGTCGATGGCATGAAGCCAGACAGTGGGAACGAGAAAACGGACAACGCACGCCCCACAATCACCATTCAGACCGAACAATTGCACGACGATCGGATTGCCATTCGGATTCGTGATAATGGACCAGGCATGCCAGAAGCCGTGAGAACGCGACTGTTTGACCCCTTTTTTACCACTAAACCCGTTGGTCATGGCACCGGGCTCGGCCTTTCCATTAGCTACCAGATTGTGACCGAAAAGCATAAAGGAACGCTTCAATGCTTCTCAGAATTGGGACAGGGCAGTGAGTTTAGGATTGAGATTCCGATGCGGCAGAGTGAGGTGTGAGGGGAGCGAAGGGATTTTTGAGTAGCGCTTTGGGCCGCTACGCTAGAGAGTTTTGAGTTTTGCATTTTGAATTCCCACTCCCCTGCCTTCTATTCAGCCTCTGCCAACACCGCTTTCAGCGCCTCAATGCCGACCTGAGCCACTTCGATATCTTCTTCATCGCTACCAGAGCCGACACCGATCGCGCCAACGACTTCACCATCAATGGTGATTGGGAGTCCACCGGCAATGGGTGCATAGCGCAGGCCAGTGGCTAGAGCAATGCCAACACCGAGTTCGGCCGGGAGTGTCCCAGTTTGCGTGCGATGAGAGGCGGCAGTGATTGCTTTTTGCATGGCGGAATGCTGGCTGAGCAGCTTGGCTCCTTCCATGCGCTCAAAGGCCAGCAAGTTACCCCCCCGATCGACAATAGCGACACACTGCGGCACACCCATTGTCTCAGCGTGGGCGATCGCGGCTCTTAGTACAACGCGTGCACCTGCGATCGATAAATCCAAAATCTTCTTTACATACATTCTGCATCAGCTCCATCGACGAAATCATTGCTATCCCCTGCTAGGGGCAGGTTTCGCACAAATTCTCTTGCTACAACCGTGCAATTGCGCCTAAACCTGCCCTTACAGGCGTTGTGCTGGTTAGAAACCTAAGTGTTCTTGGGATCGCCAAGGACGCCTTCGACGAGCCAGTCGATCGTTTCCAGCTGCGGATCTTGCAGCGTGTACTGCTTTCCGGCTGGAATGACGACTTTGCCTTTGTTGTCCTTGAGTTCGCCCTTAAAGATTACTAAACTACCGCCGAGGAATTTTGCTTTTGCCTCATCTGCCGCTTTTTTAGCCGTTTCACTCACAGCGGGGCCATAGGGTGAATTCTTGCAGTACTCTTCCTTCAGCCCACCGCGAATGACGTGTGGAATGCCGCCATTCATCAACGTCTTACCGGCACTGATCAGCTCTGCGTAGTTAGTATAGATTTTGGCCCAGTTCCATTCCACGCCTGTCAGGTAGCCTTTAGGAGCCAGACTGGACTGGTCAATATGGTAGCCGCAGGAAAACACACCCCGTTTTTCAGCTGTGGTGATGACGACTTTCAAATTATCGACTCGGCTGATAATCACATCGGCTCCTTGATCAATCAGGCTGTTGGTGGCTTCGGCTTCCTTGACCGGCAGCGACCAATCGCCTGTGAAAATCGCCTGTACTTTTAGATCTGGCTTGACGCTGCGAGCGCCAAGAGCGAAGGCGTTGACTTCTCGGATCACGATCGGAATTGGTTTGGGTACGACATAGCCCAACTTGCCTGTTTTTGAGGTGTAGGCTGCCACAATCCCGGCAATGTAGGCAGGCTCTAACAAATAGCCCAGATACGAACCCACATTCTTAGGGTGAACGCCTTCTTTATAGAGCGCACCGGGATGGAAAAACTGCACTTCGGGGAACTCTACCGCCATCTTTAAAATATGTGGATCGTAATAGCCATAGGAGGCTGGAAACAGGACTTGCACCCCGTTTTCCTTGATCATGTTCCGCATGACTTCCTGCACTTCGACGGTTTCGGGCACGCTCGCCTGATCCACCGTTTTGACCCCACTGACTTTGGCAACAGCAGCCTCGCCTTCTGCATGGGATTGGTTGTAGCCATAATCATCTTTAGGGCCAACGTAGATGTAGCCGATCGTCAACGTTTTGACTGCCGTTGCGCTGGGGGCGGTCTGGGTTTGCGGCGGCGCTGGCGTACAGCCTGTCCAGAAACGCGAGGTGGCTCCAAACGCCCCTGCAGCGAGCAGACCCCGTATGACGGTGCGACGTTTGAGTGAAGAAGATCCGATCGTCATGGCATGAGACTCCTTAAAGCAGCAGGGAAACACATGTAGCGTTCACTTTTCGGCACAAAAGCAACTGCAGAGGCTCTGCAGTGAGGACACTTTATCACTCTGTCTGACCGTTAAACTGCTTTGAAAACCAATGCTTGAATGTTGTAAGACGGGTAGCGATCGAGCCCAAGGTTCACCCTGATGCTGTCCGGCACAGCCTTGGTAGGCACTGGCACAAACCTCAGGCGTGTGTAGAACGGCACTCGATGGGGTTGACTGGCTAAATAGAGTGGCAGTATCGCTTCTTGAGTAAGCCGTTGCACCAGGCACGATCCGTGTCCCTGACCGCGCCATTGAGCATCAATGTACACGAGATACGCCTCGGAATGGGTTTCGTAGCAAAAGAGTTTGGCGCATCCAATCACGTTGCCACGCCATTCAACCACCCAGACGTTTGAGAGCGATCGGTCAATCCACTGATTTGCTCGCAGTGCCAGGGCGAAAATTAGTCCCAGAGCCACGGCATGTGAGTAGAACCCATATAGGATCAGCACTAGCAAAAGGCCCATAGCAACCGCGATCGCTCCCACCCCTTGATTAGGAAGTGGACGCGTCCACCAGGGTTTATGAGGCTGAAGCGATCGATAAAATTGGTCAATGAGTCGATTAACGGCTCTGCGATCGCCCCTTGTAGCAGGACGAATCAGACATTGGGGCGATCGGGGAACATGCTGCACCATAGAAAAATAGAGGTTGCCAGTTAAAGCCCTCGCCTAAAGTCGCTAAAGTAGATCTATTGCGATCGGTAATCCTTTCAGGATGCCCAGGGTTTCTTTGAGAGGCACACGCTATGGTTTCGACTTCCCTATCCCCACACCCGATTGATACGTCGCGCATTCGCGCCACGATTCAGTCCTTGCAGCCTGAGCTAGTCGAGTGGCGTAGGCAGCTACACCAAAAACCAGAATTGGGTTTTCGGGAGCAGTTAACGGCAGCGTTTATTGCTCAAAAACTAGAAGCATGGGGCATTGAGCATGAGACAGGGATTGCTCAAACGGGGATTGCTGCAATTATTCGGGGCACCCGTCCTGGTCGCGTGCTGGGGATTCGCGCCGATATGGATGCACTGCCCATTCAAGAAGAAAATACGGTTGCTTACAAATCGCAACACGATGGCGTGATGCACGCCTGTGGTCATGATGGGCATGTCACGATCGCCCTCGGCACCGCGCGTTATCTAGCGCAACACCGAGACGCTTTCGCTGGCACGGTCAAAATCATCTTCCAACCCGCTGAAGAAGGGCCAGGTGGAGCGAAGCCCATGATTGAGGCAGGCGTGCTCAAAAATCCTGATGTGGATGCCATGATTGGTTTGCATTTATGGAATAACTTGCCGTTGGGAACGATCGGCGTTCGTAGTGGCGCGCTGATGGCGGCAGTCGAACTGTTTAACTGCACGATTCTGGGTAAAGGTGGGCACGGCGCGATGCCGCACCAGACGATCGATTCCATTGTGGTTGCCTCGCAAGTAGTGACGGCGCTGCAAACGATCGTGTCGCGCAATGTAGACCCGATCCAATCAGCGGTGGTGACGGTGGGCAAGTTACATGCGGGTACGGCGCATAACGTCATTGCTGCCACAGCCAAAATGAGTGGCACTGTACGCTATTTCAACCCTCAATTTGATGGGTTTTTCAAGCAACGCCTTGAGCAAATTGTGAGAGGGATCTGCCAAAGTCACGGTGCGGATTACACGCTGGAATACTACAGTCTGTATCCACCTGTGATTAATGATGAGCGCATTGCAGGTTTGGTGCGATCGGTGGCTGAAACGGTTATCGAATCTCCGCTTGGCGTTGTCCCGCAATGCCAAACAATGGGCGGCGAAGATATGTCCTTTTTCCTTCAGGAAATTCCTGGCTGCTATTTCTTCCTCGGTTCCGCGAACGCTGACAAGGATCTGGCGTATCCCCACCATCATCCTCGGTTTAACTTTGATGAAACGGCTTTGGGCATGGGTGTTGAAATCTTTGTCCGCTGTGTGGAGCAGTATTGCCGCTAAGTCTAGTTAGGATGATTGCTACACAGTGATGGTGATTGTGAATGCACGATCGGCTGGAATGAGAAAGCAAACTCCCCTTTTGTTTGGGGGAAACACCAAAATGAGTACGCGATCGACTGAAATGAGTAAGCAAATGCTTAAAACAAGTAAGCATATGACCTTTTTGCTTACGGAAACTACTGAAACGAGAAAGCAAATCGCAGTTTGAGAAAGCAAACAAGCAAAATGAGAAAGCAAATAGCCATTTTGCCCATTGAATCAGTCGTAAAAAGCAAGCGACGCTCTTAGTCGTCCAATGGGCTTCTCACGCCTTTTCCACCTCGGTTTAAAACGTGCGTGTAGATCATCGTTGTCTTGACATCCCTATGTCCCAACAACTCCTGAATCGTGCGGATGTCATACCCGCTCTCTAACAGATGAGTCGCAAAGCTATGTCGAAACGTGTGACAGCCAATGCGCTTAGTGAGCTTTGCACCCCTCGCCGCCTGTTTGACCGCTTTTTGCACGCCACTCTCATGCAGGTGATGCCGACACATCAACCCGTTGCGTGGATCTTTGGCAACCTGACTAGCCGGAAACACATACTGCCAAAGCCATTCGCGGTCGGCATTGGGATACTTACGCTCTAGTGCAAAAGGCAGAGGCACGGCTCCAAACCCTCGACTCAAGTCCCGTTGGTGCTGCCGCTGTACACCCACGAGATGATCTCGCAATTCCACTGCTACGCTCGATGGCAGCATCGTCACACGGCTCTTGCTACCTTTGCCGTCCCTGACCAGGATTTGCTGTTGAGCAAAGTCAACATCCTTGACGCGCAAGCGCAGCCCTTCGATCAAGCGGAGACCACTACCGTAAAGCAGCTTCACGATCAGTTGATACACGCCATCACACAGGTGGATTACTGCTAATGCCTCCTGCTTGGTCATCACCGTCGGCACATACTGCGGTCGCTTGGCGCGAACCGCATCGATACCCATCATGTCCAGATTGAGCACCTCCCGATAGAGAAACAACAAGGCGCTGAGGGCTTGATTTTGTGTCGAAGCGGCTACCTGTCCTTCTACGGCTAGATGAGTCAGAAACGCTTCGATTTCAGCTTTGCCCATCTCTTTGGGGTGGCGCTTATTGTGAAACAGGATATAGCGGCGAATCCACTGCACGTAGGTTTCTTCGGTGCGGTAGGCATAGTGCTTAAGGCGAATAGCATCCCGCACCTGATCTAATAATTTCTTAGGAGGTGGCTGCATAGAGATAAGTAGATGTACTGCGTGTCTAATAGTACATTTGCTCACCTCCGTAAGGAATCTGAAAATATGCGGAAAGTTTCTCGCTATTTAGCTTAAGCGGCGTATTATGCAGAAACAATCTGCATAAGTGGTAAATTTCGGGTGTTATGCCGAATCATTCTACCTATCTACCCCAATTGGGATCTTAGGCGGAAAACTTCAGTCTATTAATAGTTAGACATCTCCCTTGCGCTGACCGAATATATGAATTCCCTATAACTACCTTCGTTTTAGTGATAGGAAAGTTAGAAGCGCGGTTAGGCATGTGAAGAAGTACGCTATGAGTTGGTGGAGAAGGAGTTGTGGCAGTTAATAACGGACTCATTATTACGCTCTTTATTCTAGTTGCAACAAGCCTAGCCGTTGGCTATGGTTTTGGCGTTAAAGCTCAACATTTTCCCTTTACCGCAGAAATTGGATTTAGTGAGCAACAATGGCAATTCTTGCGGTGGTGGGTCAAGTTAGCCTTAATTACTGGGGTTTTGTTACCGATTTTCTTGTTTATTCAGGCTTGGGGACAACCTTCCTTATTGATATTCTGGGGGAGTTACCTGCTGGTAGTAGCTGTGCAATTAATTTCGGAGCGTGTGTTTAGTCGGTGGTTAGTACCCAGTATCGTTGTACCCATTGGCTTTTTCTACACTGTTTTTCGGTTGTGGCAATTACTGGATGGATTCACACACCTACCATTGTCCCGTTTGGCATTGGTGGGTTTTGTTGGTGTTGTACTGTTCTGGGCTGCAAACTTGGCGATGTTGATGATGATGGCGATTCCAACGGTCTACCAAGGACAGAAACTTCAAGAGTAGATTTTTAGGTTGAGACGGAGATCGCCTGCACTTAACAGATAGACTTAAGTTAAGAGAGGATACCTCTGTCTAACAAGCGCGCTGCACCGGAACGCCTCGATTTGGTTGTTGAATGGCAAAGATTATCTGCGCCCGGTGAGCGCGAACGTTATGCGGCTTCAAGCCTTAAGATTAATGTTAGTTTGATAGCTACGGATATTGGAATCAGTTATTCGAGACAGCATAAACACTTTTAGTCCTTCTGGGTCTTACGATGCAGCTTGAATTAATTTCGAGATCGCCTACAAATCACGAAAATGGCAATAGCATCTTATTCGTTCACGGTGCGTATCATGCTGCATGGTGTTGGGAAGAGCACTTTCTAGATTATTTTTCTAATTCTGGATATTTTGCCTATGCTCTCAGTTTACGGGGGCATGGAAACAGCGAGAGCTTTGCACTTCAGAAAGTGGGTTTCAACGAATATTTGGAAGATATCAAGCAAACCATACAAAAACTTGGTCAACAGACCATATTGGTAGGACACTCGCTTGGTGGAATGTTGGTTCAGAAATATATCGAGACAAATGCTGTACCTGCCGCAGTGATTATGTCCGCAACTACGCCACAGGGGCTGAATGCTGTAGGGAAACGTCTTCTAAGTCTTTATCCAATCAAAACTATGCAAATGCTTTTGACAGGCAATCCTAATACCTTCTGGCATTCTTCCCAAGTCATCCAAAATATGTTTCTATCCCCTGAAATAACTGAGGACAAGAAAAATCACTATACAAAACGGATTGTAAGTCAATCTGAACCGGGACATTTGATGTTAAAGGAGCTACCATCTCTGAAGTTTAACCGTCCGATAAAACCTCAGCGTATATTGGTGCTCAAAGGAAAAAAAGATGCATTAATTCAAGATAGAGAATGTAATATGCTTGCTGATATTCATCAAGTTCGACCTGTCTTTCTAGACCAACTTCCTCATGATTTAATGTTGGGGGAAAATTGGAAGCTTGCAGCAGACACAACTTTGAATTGGCTACAAGCTGAAGGTTTGCATTAGGTCTCAATACCATGAGGAGTTGTATGTTTACTACGCTAGCGATCGCCGCATAACAAACCTAGTGCAGCGGATTGACCAAAACCGCCTGGTGTTGCTGCAAAGTCTCTGGCAACCGCTGACTAGGAACGTTCTACTGCTTCGGTTAAAGGTTGAGACAGCGGTTTTGAGTTTGCAGATAATATGCAGAGATAATGCACTTTTGAAAGTAGGAGGCTGTTGATATTGTACGGAGCAGATCCGAAAGATAAGCATCCAATGAAGGGGTTTCCGCAAATCTGCTTCATTCAAAACACGGTGTCGAATCCTAATATCATCATTGGAGATTACACGTATTACGATGACCCAGAAGATTCAGAAGATTTTGAGCGAAACGTTTTGTATCATTTCCCGTTCATCGGCGATCGCTTAATCATCGGAAAGTTTTGCGCTTTGGCAAGAGACATCAAGTTCATCATGAATGGTGCTAATCACAAGTTGGACGGGTTTTCGACTTATCCGTTTCAAATTTTCGGCAACGGTTGGGAGAAAGTAACTCCTCAATCTGAAGAACTGCCCTACAAAGGCGATACGGTGATCGGCAATGATGTGTGGATTGGCTATGAAGCGGTCATGATGCCGGGGGTGCAAGTGGGAGACGGAGCCATCATTGCAGCAAAGTCAGTTGTTGTAGGCGATGTTTCACCTTATACAATTGTTGGCGGCAATCCAGCTAAGCGTATCCGACAGCGTTTTGAAGATGATGCGATCCAATCCTTGCTTGAAGTTGCTTGGTGGAATTGGAACATTGAGAAAATTACGCGAAATCTGGATAAGATTGTAGCGGCAGATATCGACGCTCTGAGAAGCTCTGAGTAGCAGCGCAGTAGAACAAATCTGTTGGAGCGGCGAACAAAGTCTTTGCGCTTCGTGTAGGTGTTGCTTATCGCCGCTCAACAGACCCGTTATGCCGCAAGTTCTCGGTGGTGGAAGTAGTTAGAAGTTATCTGTCAGTGTTTAGAGTTGAACTAGCGCGAGGTTACTGGAAAAGAGGCAGTTTTTAGATTGTCGATGAGGCGATCCTATGAAAATAAGGTTGTTTGAAAAACAAGACGCAGAAAAAGTAGCACGGTTGTTTCATGAAACAGTACGCGAAATAAACATCCGCGATTACTCAAGTAATCAAGTTGAGGCATGGGCACCTAACAATATTTACTTCAGAGATTGGGAAAAGATCTGCTCAAATCGATTCACCTATGTTGCTGACGATGAAGGTGTGATTGCTGGATTCGGAGAGCTAGAGTCTAATGGTCATATCGACTGCTTTTACTGCCACAAAAACTATCAACGTTGTGGAGTGGGTAGTCAAATTTATCAAGCGATTGAAGCAAAGGCGTTAGGCTTGGGGGTGAGCCATCTAATCACTGAAGCTAGCATCACGGCAAAACCATTTTTTCAACGTATGGGGTTTTCAATCGTTAAAGAGCAGAAGGTAACTTGTCGGGGCAAAATATTCATCAATTACGTAATGGAGAGGTCGCTGTATAAGGCGGCATAACAATTCGCTTGGAGCGGACTGACACAGTTGGTCGGTGCTGTGCAAAGGTTGCTGGCAGCGGCTCAACTTAGCCGTTGGGCGGCAGTTGTGGTATCGCTTGTATTACTGAGTGAGAAACTATTCTTAAAAGCATTGTTCAGGGAGAACACTCTATATGTCCAAGTTCGACCTCGAAGTAACGCTGCGCGAGATTACTAAGGAAAACTGGCGTGATATCCTCCGCTTAAAAGTAGCCCCCCACCAAGAGCAGTTCGTGGCATCCAACGCCGCATCTATCGCAGAAGCGCACTTTAACCCAGAGGTTGCTTGGTTCCGCGCGATCTACGCTGGTGATGTGCCAGTCGGGTTTTTGATGTTGGAAGACGACGTAGCTCAGCAAGAGTACTTTCTGTGGCGCTTTATGATAGGTGAGCAATACCAGGGGCGTGGGTACGGGCGAAAGGCGCTGGAGTTGTTCTTCGCACACGTCAAGACGCGCCCTGGAGCGGATGCAGTCGAAACAAGTTGTGTGCCAACCAAAGGTGGTCCCGGTCCGTTCTACGAGAAGATGGGTTTTGTTTACACCGGAAAAGAAGAGAACGGCGAACTTGTGATGCGACGTGAATTGTGATCTAGAAATGGTAGGTGGGTAGCGATCCGCCCAACAATTCAAATACAGACGGACGGTTGAAAACCGCTGGTGCTGAGTTCAAGATTGCTTGCCGCCGCTCAATTCAGCCGTTCTACCGCTTTGATTACAGTTTGTGACAGTCCTTTGAAAAGCCTCAGTGGGTGTTCGAGGCTAAGTTATCTTGATTGAAAATATCTGTAATCTGCCGCAATCAGTAGTCCTGAGTTATGGAAGTTAGAGCCGAGAAACCAGAAGATATAGAAGTGATTCGCAGGGTCAATGTTGCGGCATTTGGGCGAGAGAGTGAGGCTGATTTAGTTGATCAGTTACGAGGCGTTGCGTCTACATTTTCCTTCGTTGCGGTTGAAGTCGAGCAAATTGTTGGACACATTTTCTCTAGTCCAGTTGCGATTCCGCCAAGCGGACGCTCCGCGAACACAGGGGAATATGCTGAGGATTTACTCGTTCTTGGATTAGCGCCAGTAGCAGTGCTACCCGACTATCAGCGACAAGGCATTGGGTCATTGCTGATTCAGCATGGTTTAGAAGAGTGCGCTCGGTTAGGTTTTAAGGCTGTTGTCGTCCTGGGTTCTCCAGCATACTATCCACGATTCGGGTTTATTCCAGCCAAGAAGAAGGGATTAGGCTGTGAGTATCCAGTACCAGATGAGGCATTTATGGTGCTGGAGTTGGAAAGTGGTGCATTAGAGGGAAGTGTTGGAATGGTAAAATATCGGTCAGAGTTCAACCAACTTGAGTAGCGATCGCCGTAGAACAATTCTGGTGCAGCGGACTGATAGAGTAGCTCGGTGTTGTTGCAAAAGTTATCTACAGCCGCTCAACAGACCCGTTATGCATCTTACCCAGCACCTTTCTGCGTCGCTCCAATTAGTAGGTAGAGTATGTCATCTTTCGAGCCAATTAGCATTCGTCAGCTTTCTGCTAATGACTTGGCACTTATGGAGGGCTTATTGGCTACGTTCGGTGAGGCTTTCGACGAAGTTGATACTTATAGATCGTCTCGCCCAAGCGATACCTATCTCAAGCGGTTGCTAAGCAGTGATTATTTCATCGCGCTTGCAGCGCTAAAAAATGGATCAGTAGTCGGAGGTATCGCCGCTTACGAACTCCAGAAGTTTGAGCAAGAGCGAAGTGAAATTTATATTTACGATCTGGCTGTTGCAGCAGCGCATCGACATGAAGGTATTGCCACCGCATTAATCCAGGAATTAAAGAAGATCGCTGTAGTACGAGCAGCCTATGTTATTTTTGTACAGGCAGACATCGGAGATGAACCTGCGATTGCACTTTACACGAAGCTTGGGGTACGCGAGGATGTGCTTCATTTCGATATTGCTGTTGCGGTCAGCGATGAAGATGCATAACAATTCAAATGCAGGCGGACACTCGAAAGTCGCTGGTGCTGAGTTCGAGGTTATCTGCCGCCGCTGATTTGAGCCGTTAGCTTGCCAAAAAAAGCGGGGAGGCAACGATGCTTCCCCGTTTCTGGTTTTGATTGTCGGATTGTTCTTTCAGCTTTTGTCGCAGTGCTTGAAACTGCTTGCGGCGCTGTCGTTGACGGGCAGAACCGCCTTTACCCTTGTCGTTTCGTCCTTCGCGACGGGGAGACTCCCATCGCTTGAGTCGTTGTGCCATTGTGGTGCTCCGATCGTTGTTAGGGGTGAGGTCTAAGGAGTTAGAAGGTAGGATAAATCAATTATGACGCTTGATTCCTTATTTTAGCTGGAATCCTGACTCCTCGTTTTCACCTGTTGTTTATGAAAAGACAGCAGACTGCACCCGATCGCTCTCTTCAGTGCGCTTTGGCTGCAAGTGGGCTCGGATTCTAGACAACAGTTCATTTACGTCGATCGGCTTGCTAATGAAATCATTTGCCCCTAGTGCCAATCCCCGCATGCTGTTTGCCTCGTCCTGAGCCGTGATCAGCAAAATCGGCATCGGCGGCAAACTCCGATCCTGCCGGATGCGTTGGGTCACTTCGTAACCTGTCATACCTGGCATCATGACATCTAACAAAACCAGGTCAGGCGGCGACGCTTTGATTTTGTTTAAGGCAGTGGTGCCATTGGTTGCAACATCGACGACAAACCCTTCGGCTTCTAGAATCGTTTGAAGCAGAAACAAGTTGTCTGGGATATCATCGACAGCAAGCAGCTGATAAACCTGATTTGACATAGCAGCAAAAATCCCAAACCCCTAAAGAGTTCTTATTTACTACACTCGTTCTAGCGTCTACGGTGCTTCTTTGAGGTCTGACTAGGGACAGATTTCTGGAGCGCACATGGCCGCAGCATACTGATCAGCATGCAACCCAACGAGTAGGTGCATCCTACCCTCTGGTAAGCGCAAAATGCCTTCGACACCAGCCGCTTGTAATGCCGATTCGTTCACAGCAGCCCGATCGACCACATCGATACGGAGTCGCGTCAGGGCAACCGACGTGACCTCACGAAGGTTGGTTTTGCCACCCAACGCGTTCACGATCGCCTGTGCTGTCTGGGTCGCCTTTGAATCAGGTAGCGTTGCAGGCGGCTCTTCTGGTGGTTTCGTCTCTGTCAAGACGGTTGCAGCCAACGGGTCAACGGTCGGAGCCTCCGCTGGCTCAGCGTCTGCACCAGCGGTCTTCAGGTATTCCACCATATCGGTTTTCAGGTTCTCCGATCGCGTCCCAAAGATGGCCTGAGCGCTGTTGCCCATTTCCAGCACACCCGAAGCGCCAAGGGCTTTGAGTTTTGCTTTATCCACCTTCGTCATATCGTTCACCGTCATGCGCAGACGCGTAATGCAGGCATCCAGTCCAGCAATATTGCTACGCCCACCAAAGGCCAGCACCAACGCTCTTGCCATTCCTGCTGACCCTCCAGAAAGCGTGGCTTCTCCGGTTTCAGGCGTGACCGTTTCATCCTCGCGGCCGGGAGTCATAAAGTTGAATGACTTGATCGCAAAACGAAAGGCAAAGTAGTAAAGCAAAGCAAAAAACGGGCCAAAGGCGAGAATCAGCCAGGTCTTAGTGCCCAGACGATTGAACAAAAAGAAGTCGATAAAGCCCTGGGAGAAGGTGAAGCCCATCCTGCCGCCCAGCGTGACAAAGAGCCAATCGGCAAAACCTGCAATCACAGCATGTATGGCATACAGCGGCGGCGACACAAACAAAAAGGAAAATTCGATCGGCTCCGTAATGCCCGTGAGAAATGAGGTGAAGGCCGCCGAAAGCATGATGCCACCTGTGACCTTACGGTTTTTGGGTTTTGCCGAATGCCAGATGGCGATCGCGGCGGCAGGCAGACCAAACATTTTGAACCAATAGGCACCACCGAGAATACCAGCGGTTTTATCGCCTGCAAAAAAGCGAGTAATGTCACCATGCACCACCTTGCCCGCTGCATCGGTGAACGAGCCAATTTGAAAAAAGAAGGGCACGTTCCAGATATGGTGCAACCCAAAGGGCAGCAGCGCGCGTTCCACAATGCCGTAGGTCGCGGCTGTAAGGGCGACGTTACTACCAGAGGCGGCGGCATTGGCGGCGGTGCTGATGGCATGGCCGATCGGGGGCCAAATGACGCTCATGAGAATGCCCATGACGATCGCCGATAAGCCCGTAATGATGGGTACAAAGCGCTTACCAGCAAAGAAGCCCAGATACGGCGGCAACTTAATCCGAAAGAAACGGTTGAACAGGTAGGCCGCAATGCAGCCCATAATCAAGCCACCAAAGACGCCTGTATCCAGCGTGGGGATGCCCATGACGGGCTTGAGCGTGGCAGGATCAACGCCCCACAGAGAGGTTGAGGCCGCTCCTAAAGCCGCGATGAAGACCGCGAAACCAACGGTCGCTGCCAGTGCTGACACACCATCATTACCGGTGTACCCGATCGCCACTGAGACGGCAAAGATCAAGGGCAAATTCGCAAAGATCGCATCACCGGACAGCTTCATGATGGTTGCCAACCATTCGGGCAGCCACCAAAAAGCGGGACTGGTAATCACCCCTGTTTTCAGGTTTTCGAGTTCAATCGAGCGGGCGCTACCCAGTCCGAGTAGTAACCCGGCGATCGGCAGCACCGAGACAGGAAGCATTAAGGACTTCCCCATCTGTTGCAGTAGGGCAAAGGCTTTTTTCCACATTGGGTTTAAGGGGGTGTGGGGTGTGGGGTGTGGGGTGTGGGGTGTGGGGTGAAAGTTTTGAGTAGCACTAGCTCTTTGAGAGCTACTTCGTAAGTGCGCCGCTACGCTAGAGAGTTTTGAGTTTTGAGTCAGTGGTCAGTGGTCAGCAAACAGTGGTCAGTGAGTGACTCTATTGGCTTTTGGTGGCTGAGGACTGCCTCCTCTGCCTCCTAGCTGCTAGGCTACTCATCGACTAACGGGCATAGCGCTCTGACTGCGGCGGCTGTGGATAGGGTTAAGGCTTGTTTTGCCAACGTTTGGCAGTGAGCGAAGTTTAAGGTGCGGATTTGAGCTTTGATGCTGGGAATGGTGGCGATACTAACGCTCAGTTCTTTCACCCCTAAGCCCAGTAAAAGTGGCACTGCTTGCGGGTCGCTGGCGCTACCACCACATACACCCACCCATTTACCGTGTTGGCTGGCTCCTTTGACCGTCTGGGCAATCAGTTGGAGTACGGCCGGGTGCAGGCTATCGACATAGGGAGCCAGTTTTGGATGACCGCGATCCATCGCCAGGGTGTATTGGGTGAGGTCATTAGTGCCAATGGAGAAGAAATCGACCTCTTTGGCAAATTGCTCTGCCATCACGGCGGCTGACGGCACTTCGATCATGATGCCGACTGCAATGGGCGCAATGCCAAGCCGTTGCCGCTCTTCTTCCAGTATCGCTTTCGCCATTTGGATTTCTTCGAGACGACCGATCATGGGAAACATGACCCGTAAGGTACCCGCACCAGAAGCTCGTAAAAGGGCACGGAGTTGGGTGCGAAGCATGTCGGGCTGATCGAATGCCATGCGAATGCCGCGTTCACCCAGGAAGGGGTTTTCCTCATGGGGCATCGGTAAATAAGAGAGCGGTTTATCGCCACCGACATCTAAGGTGCGTACAATCAGCGATCGATCGCGTCCCAAGACTTGCAGAATACTGCGATACAGGGTTGTCTGCTCCTCTTCACTCGGTGCCAAAGCTCGTGCCATAAACATCACTTCAGTCCGCAGCAGCCCGACGCCTTCACCACCCAGAGCCACGGACTCTTTAGCGTCGTTCAGGCTACCAATATTGGCAACGACTTCAACACGGTAGCCATCGATCGTCACCGCCGGGTAGGTGGCGTACTGGCGATCGGTCGTTTGCCTTGCCTGTTGTTGTGCGATACGTTGCTGCACCCGCTCCAGTTCGTCGGGTGTGGCATGGAGGCGGAGGGTGCCCTGGCTTCCATCAAGGATGACCGATGACCCATCTGGTAACTCTAACAGTCGGGGTTCTGCGCCGACGATCGCGGGTACTCCCATCGAGCGAGCCAGAATTGCGACATGAGACGTTGCGCCTCCTGCCAGCGTACAGAAGCCTTTAACCACCTCGCGATCGAGCGTCGCCATGTCTGAGGGCGTGAGGTCTTCTGCTAACAGAATGGTGTTGGGTGGATAGCTGGCGGCGGTGGCGGTGGCTCCTACAAGCAAACGCAGTACACGCTGCCCAACGTCGCGCAAGTCATTGGCACGTTGAGCGAACAATGCATTCGGCAACCGAGCCAACTGTTCGGCTTGGGCAGTAAACGCTTGCTTCCAGGCGAAGGCAGCGCTCTTGCCCTGATCAAGGTAGCTGTGGGCGACATCAAGCAATTCTGGGTCTGCCAATAATTCACGATGCGCCGCAAAGATCGCGGCTTTATCTGGCTTGCCCTGCTCCTCGACCTTGGCTCGTACGGCTTCCACCTCCAGCATGGCCTGGGCGATCGCAGCGTCAAGCTGTTGCTTCTCGGCTACTGGATTTTGAGCGGTCTCCACGATCGACAGCACGTCTTCGCGCACTCGATAGGTCTGTCCGACGGCAAGACCGGGCGACGCCGAGACGCCCAACAGCAGGTTTGCATCGGTAGAGCGAGGACGAAGCGGCTGACTCTGCTGGGATTGAGCGGGTTTAAGCGGTGCAACGGCGGGAACAGAAACGTCTTCTCCTAACCCACGCGCGATCGCGTCCGTTAAGGCCAAAACCGCCGCTTTGGCATCAGCGCCTATTGCCGTCAGCGTTACCGTCTCCTTCTGTACCACCTGCAGATTCATGAGTGCAATAACGCTGCGCACATTGGCACTGTCGTTGCCGCGATGCAATTGGATTTTGGCTTGATAGTGCTTGGCTAAATTTGCCAGAACCGCCGCTGGTCGAGCGTGCAGCCCTATCGGATTGGGAATGACGATCGGCGCAGAGGTGGTTTGTTCACCGACTGGAGTTGCCGTCTCCGCATCCACTGCTCCAGCGAGAGTGACCTCCAGGATGATATCTTCTCCCACCGTGACCGATCCAGAACGACCGATCAGAGTCTGCACTCGATCGCCGTTTGTGATCACCATCTCCGTCAGCAGACTTTTGGCGTGCAGGGCAATATAGTCGGCATCAAAATCAATTAGAGCCTCGCCCGTTTTCACCCGATCGCCGACTTTGACATGTGGTGTAAAGCCCTTTCCCCTTAGCGCAACGGTATCCAACCCGATGTGCATTAAAACTTCCAACCCTTGCAGAGTGCGCAACGTCACGGCATGGTGTGAGGGATGGAGCTGAATAATTTCCCCGTCACAGGGTGCCAGCAGACTCTGACTGGTGGGGTCAATGGCAATGCCATCGCCAACCATTTTTTGGGCAAAGACGGGATCTGGAACGTGCTCGATCGCGAAGAGAGAACCAGAGAGCGGTGCCAGTAAAGAAACGCTTGTCTGAGGCGGAGCGGAGGCTGTAGCAGTATGCATAATGGTATTGACAATTTAAATGGCGTTTTAAACACTGTTGTGCGCATCGAAAGCGATCGCTGCAATTAAAAATTTTCACTTGAAATTAAGCCTACAGTGGCGGCTTTGTGATCGTTCAACCTGCGATCTTCCCTCAATGGCATGCTTCATTAATTGCTATTTAAAGCATAGACTAACCGTCCACTTAGCAGCGCTTAAGTTATTTCAATCTGACCTTGAAATTCAGTCAAAATGGTTAATTTTCTTAACGGAAAGGAGCACTTTGATGAAAGCAATAACGTTGAAAGAATAGCTGCGACAACAATCATCAAACTAACTCCGAAAAATCCCTCTTCGGGAGGATGCAAGACGGATTGAAATTTTAGTCTTCTATTGAGTCTTTTATCTATAAGTGCTCCTTCAAGTCTCTTTCAGTCGCGTTACTCATCCTAAAAATATGGGCACATAGTGCGTTACGCTGGCACTAAGAGACATGACAGAACCCATGGAACCATTTATTTTACATGCACCGCAAGGACAGGCAGTGCCAATCATCGCTAATCTTCCCCACAGCGGTATGATGGTTCCTGAGGCGATCGCGGCACAGTTTGCACCAACACAGTTAAAGTCATTGCCTAACACCGATTGGCATCTTGATCAGCTCTATCGATCATTGCCCATGTTAGGAATGACAGTCTTGCAGGCGACCCATAGTCGCTATGTGGTTGATCTGAATCGTCAACTGCAGGAACCGATTTTTGGCAGCTTTTGGTCATCGGTTATTCCAGAGCAAACGGCTTTTGGAAAACCGATTTATGTCGCGACTCCCAGCTTAGAACAGTTGCAAGAACGTGTTGAAAAGTTCTACGTTCCATACCATCGAAAACTAACCCAACTCCTCCAAAAAACCATTGTTGACTTCGGTAAGGTTTATCTTTTGGACTTACATAGTTTCTTTGGCCCCATCACTGAAGCTGTTTGTTTGGGCAACCGTAACGGCAAGACCTGCTCAGAACACTTAATGGCCTCTGTAGAAACGCATTTCCGCCGTAAAAATTATCAAGTGGTGAGAAACAAAGTCTTTAATGGTGGCTACATTACGGGTCATTATGGTCAAATGGCAGGTGTCGAAGCACTCCAGATTGAAGTTCGCTATCATGTGTATCTTAATGCTGCTGAACTAGAACGATCGCAGCCGCCAACATGGGACATACCCAAGTTTCATGTCGCCAAACACGCGATCGATGACATTTTCGGTGCCATTGTTCATGACCTCACAGAAGACAACGTTTAAGTAGCGACTGTTCGAGCTTCCATCATCGGGCAAACAGCGTGGTTCCAAGTGCTACCATACCGTGTTAAGCACCAGGGGAAAACTGGATGACCATGCTCTTTTCTAAAATACAGGCACCCACGCGGCAAAGCGGTATTTTCTACCTTAGGGCGACAGACTACGATCCCTAGGAGCGTGGATTCAATAACATCGGTCATCCTCACGGTAAGGGCTTAGCATGCGGCAGGGTTGCCTTTGGCTACGGTAAGCGCTTTTACCCGCATGCTAAGCCCCTACAAAATTATCGGTTTGATTAAATTCTCATTCCTAAGATCAATCCTGCGGTGGATAGCTTGAGCAATCTAAATTCGCTTATTTATCATATGAGGCTTATTTCTTTTGTTAGCTGCTATCTATGACCACTACGCTTCCCACACGCGGTCAGCTTGAACGATCGCTTTCCCAACAGATTCAGGCGCTTTATCGTAGCCAGCTTGGCCATCGCGTGAGCGAAGTTGATTGCGCACTTTTAGAAACCAAGATTGCGATCGTCTTGGAGCAATCCCTCACCCAACCAGAACAGCTTTTAGCTGAGCAGGGTAAAGATGAGTTGGTCAACGAACTTCACACTGAACTGGATGCGGCCATTCGACCGCAGCTCAAGGAGCTTATCGAGGCAGTTGTTGGCGTTCCCGTGATCGATTTATTGAGCGACTCCACGCTTAAAACCGCGCGCACTGGCATGATCGTCATGCTTGCAGAAGCACCACAGATTCGCGATGCAGCCAGCAGAGCCACTGCGCCGACTCAAGCGTCCACGAAGTAAACCTGAGCACCGTAAGAACAAGCGGTGAATGTCGGTTAAACTGTCCTTTTAGTTCATGACTGAAGGCTCGAAACCGCCTGTGACGCCTCTTGATACTTCTGCTGCCGCCAAGCAAGTTCGCTACCGCAGCGAGATTAATCAGCTATTTGCTGCTGACCACGCGGCACACAACTGGTACCGGTTTGTGTTGTCCTATCCTCCCCATCTGGTGCGTGACTACCTGCAACGGTTTGGCATTACGTCAGAACATCGGGTGTTAGACCCCTTTTGCGGGACGGGAACCACGGTTGTGGAGTGTAAAAAGCTGGGCATACCAAGCGTGGGGGTTGAGGCTAACCCAATGGCACACTTTGCCGGTCGAGTTAAAGTCGATTGGCACCCCAATCCCGATCGACTGCTTGAGCACGCCACTCAAGTCGCTAACGCGACGATCGCTGAGCTAGAGCAAACGACTGCACCTGTATACCTGCGATCGTTGAACGGTGATCAGGAAAAGCTGATTCTTAAGAACTCGATTAGCCCTCTACCGCTGCATAAGACTCTGGTACTGCTCGAACATCTGCAGCAGCAAGCGGATGCCTCATTCTATGACCATGAGCGTCTCGCCTTAGCCAAGTCGGTGGTGAGTGCCATCAGTAATCTAAACTTTGGGCCAGAGGTCTGTGTCGGACGTGCGAAGCCAGATGCACCGGTTGTTGACCTTTGGCTGAACGCGATCGCCGCCATCGCGAACGATCTGCATGCGTTGGGACAGTCTCCACCCGTAGAGGCAATGGTGCATTACGCCGATTCACGCCAGTTGCTAAGTGTACTAGACCCCCAGTCGATCGATGCTGTTATTACGTCACCACCCTATCCCAACGAAAAGGACTATACGCGCACCACTCGCCTAGAGTCTGTGCTGCTGGGCTTCATTAAGGATAAAGCTGATCTCCGTTCCCTTAAGCAAGGGCTGGTGCGGTCTAATACCCGAAATGTTTATACCGTTGATGATGACGATCGCTGGGTCGTTGACCAGCCCGAAGTGCAACGGATCGCCAACGAAATTGAAGCCCGGCGGATTAGCTTGGGCAAAACGAGCGGTTTCGAGCGACTGTATGCGCGAGCCACCAAACTCTATTTTGGTGGCATGGCACGACACCTCGCGGAACTCCGCCAAATTTTGCGCCCCGGTGCCCAGCTTGCTTATGTGGTTGGCGATCAAGCGTCTTACTTGCGGGTTATGATTCGCACCGGGCAAATTCTGGCTGATATTGCCCGATCGCTCGGTTACGAAGTTGTTGCGATCGACTTGTTTCGAACGCGGATTGCAACTGCCACTAATGAACAAATGCGAGAAGAAGTCGTCGTTTTGCGCTGGCCAGGATGAGTCCGATGCGCCTTTCTCTACTTTGGTACCAAATGCGCCAGCACCTGCGCTTTACTCAGTTCGCGAACCAGACGCTGTGCTTGCTGTTTGTAGAGTGGAAACGGCATCAGGCAGGGGAGTTGCTGCATCCAATCGCGTGCCGTATTGATGCTGCAGCCAGAGATCCGAGCGATCGTCGTCGCGCCATCAAAGAGCGCATCTTTAGAAAGGGCTTTGTCAATGCACACCTGCCATTGGCGGGGAAGCCGTTCGCCACGTTCAATCTGCTGCAAGCTGTTGCTGGTTGCCAGAATAACCAGGCGATCGCCCGCTTCTAGACGCGTGTCGTCTGATGGCATTAAGCGCCCAGAGGCTTGCGTCGATCGCTGATGCAAAATGGGTACAGCCCCGTAGCCATAGGCAACTTCAGCCAATAGCTGACCTTGCAGATGGTCGTCTGGCGCAATGGTGTATTCAGTCACCAAAACCGTTTGCTCGTTCAGGCGCATCAGGTTGAGCACGTTTTCACCAAAAGCTGCCGCGACAAAGGCTTCTGCTGCCAGATCATAGGCACACAGCACTTTGGCGTAAGGCAACAGACGATCGATGCTGGCGCTAAACCGCGTATCAAATGTGCGAATCACCAGCGCGCAGTGGGGATTGGCAGCATGCACCATCAAACCCAGTTCCAGATTTGTCATCTCGTCATCTGTCGCAATTACCACGCTCTTTGCTGTCGCTAAATTCACCTTCGAGAGTGTGCTGGTGAGTTCGTTTACAACCAACGGCATTTGGGGCAAGAGGGTAGGGTCTACCGCTTGGTTGCTCACACCAACCAGCGGTTGCTTGATCTGCTGTAGAAACGTGGCAACTCGTCGTCCTACACGACCCAAACCAATAAGCACCACATGGTCTTGCTGAGGAATGGGTGGACGCTTCTTTGGCAACTGAAACTTCGCAGCCAGGAGCGTTTCGGTCAACAGCGCATAGAGTACTGCAATGGATGCTGTGCCTGCCATCATGTAACTCAGGTTCATGAGCCGCATCCAGAGAGGAATCGAGTCCTGCGGGTTGAGAATGCCAAAGACCGTATCATACGAACCGAGTAGCATGACGCCTGCGGTATAGAACGCTTTCAGCCAACCAAGGCCGGGTTGCGTCAGCTTGAAAATCACGGTGCCGCAGACCAACAGCGAGAGCATGGTACTGCCTACCACGATCGCCACTCGTTTGGTTTGCTGCTGTGCTGTGGCATGCCAGAATGCCAGTAGCGTCTGGCGTAAGTAGCCATTGGACAAAAGCTGTCGCCTTTTCCGCCAAAGATGCTTGACGCGACTGTCCGGACGAGGGGTTGGAGTAACCGTAGCGGCAAGGTCGGCTAATCCAGTGACTTCGATGTAGGCAATCAAATCACCCGTTTGCACTCTGGCATCCGCTTCCCATTGATGGAATTCTGTTGGTAGCGATTGGCTCTTTGGGATGTGGCTGAGCAGTCGTCGTGTTGAGGTGTTGAGCTCATGCAGCAACCGTACATCACGCCAGCGATGGTCAGCGCCAATTGGCACCTTAACCACACGCAGCAGGTGCTCACCTAAATTAATAAACCCTCGCACTTCACTTGCCAGAGCCGCGATCGCAAAGGCAGGTGCAGGCAATTGGGTGGCTTCAAACGCCACAAAATTACCTAGACTCTGGCTCAGCAATGCATTCAAATTTTGCTTGGCCGATCGCACGACAAGCCGCACGGTTGGGTTCAGTAACCGAATGGCAAACGCTGCTTCAACATTGACCCTCTCGTCACTGGTAACCAGCAAGACCGCACGACAGTCGTGTATGACGTTCTCTAACGCCTCTGGTTGGCGACAATCACCAATGACCAGATCATCTAGCAATGCCGGTAGCAGCGGACTTTCCCAGCTTGTTGGCAGCGGGGTTGTCATTGCACTCACCGGCACCCCAAACTCGTTGAGCACCATGGCACAATACTGCCCTAAACTGCCGAGCCCGCAAACCAGAAAGCGCGATCGTTCAGATGGATGATCTTTTTCTGATCGACGATCGCCAACCATATCCATATCCACACTCAGTTGAGAATCCACACTCAGTTGAGACTCTGGTTCATCTGGCAGCATAACGGGCGTTTAGTGAAGAGCAGTCAGTTTTCACCACTACTATGCCCAAGAAACGGTCAAATGCCTACGAGGTGATCTGGTTTGGAGTCTGAAGGAAGTAGGGATTAAGAAGGCAGGAGGCTAAAGGCTAAAGGCTAAAATTCAAAATTCAAAATTCAAAACTCCCCTCACCCCAAATTCTCCAGAAGTGGCAAAAAAGAATTGGCAAACAGTGCTGCCTGAGTCCGATCGCGCAGATGCAGGCGACTCAAGATATTGGTGACATAGTTTTTGACCGTACTTTCAGCTCTGTTTCATGTAGAAACGATCGCACCGCTCTAGGATGAACCCACGGCATTCAAACATCCCACTTGAAAGCCGTAAGAGGTGCTCAAATGAAACTGATCGTTCACGCGATCGGTGTGCTAATGGTTTCGGGGGCAATGTCTTTGGCCATCGCCCCCATTTTGTCTCTTGCTCAGCCAGCGATGTCTAACTTTTCTGGCCTACCGGGTGTGATGCTGACTCCAGAGCAAGCAGAACAGCTCAAGCAACTGGATGCACAAACGCGATCGCACCTGCAAGGTATGCTCACGCCAACCCAACTGACGCAACTCGAATGTGCTCTAAAGAGTGCCGATGGTATCAGTAGAGCCGAGATCGTTGCGCTTAACCTTTCGCCAGCGCAGCAAGTAGAACTCATGCAAATCTTGATGTCAACGCAGCAACAGGCCACTGATGTGTTGACACCAGACCAGATTGAGACCGTGCGCCGCAATCTGCCGTTTCATCCATAGGGTTAAGGAGGCGGAGGCAGAGGGTAGGAGAAGCTGATAGATGGCATAAGACAGTAACGGCTCGGAGGTGTTGTAATGGTGAAGAGACCGTCACATGCCGTTACCAATGCCAGACTGTCCACGTTGTCACCAACCCGTTGAGCCACAGGCGATCGCCTGCCCCCATTGCCGTACACCGCTCAAGGCGCATGGTCATCCAGGCATACCGCTCTACCAGGCCACAGGAGAGGCGCCACTGTGTATGACCTGCACCTATCACGCAGACGATACCTGCACGTTTCCCAAACGGCCTCTGGCAATGGATTGCACGCTGTATAACGACATAACAAAACCAGCAGCCACTGTGCAAGCGGGTTATAAAAGCGGCTTTCAGCTTCAAAGCTGGGTGAAGCGTAACGCTGGCCTACTTGCACTCCTGGGGCTGGTACTGATTAGCCTACTGGTGGCGCTACTGCGTTAAGGTCTGATTGGTCATTGATTGAGACGAGCTTCATGATTCCGGTTTCCGATCGCTATTGGCTGAAAAACGCCAATGTCCCATTGCCCCTATTGAAGCAAGACAGAGCGCAGTTCGGTCTACCTGCTGACGCTCAAGACCAAACGAACACTGACTTTCAGCTCGTCGATATCGAAATTGCTCATGGTACGATCGCCCAACTGATCCCTGCTGGAACCTCCCCTAACAACGACCCTGCGGCTGATTTGCTTGGCGGCATTGTTTTTCCCTGCTTTGTCGATCTGCATACACACCTGGACAAAGGGCACATCTGGGATCGATCGCCCAGTCCTGATTGCACTTTCAATGGTGCGATCGACACCATTCAAACTGATGCTCAAACTCATTGGGATGCTGAAGATGTCTATCGTCGTATGGCGTTTGGGCTGAAGTGCAGCTATGCCCACGGCACTAAAGCGCTTCGCACACATATCGATGCTTCAGGCGCACAAGCAGCCATTAGTCTAAGTGTCTTTAAAGCACTGCAGGCAGAATGGGCCGGACGATTGATGCTGCAGGCAGCTTCTCTTGTTTCGCTGGACTATTACCTCACGCCAGCGGGTGAACAGCTTGCCGATCAAATGGCTGAATTAGGCGGCATCCTCGGTGGTGTTGCTTATATGAATCCGGCGATCGAAGCCCAAATCGATCGTGCGTTTACTCTGGCAAAAGCCCGCCACCTCAACCTGGACTTTCACGCTGACGAAACCGACGATCCCAATTCAACAACGCTACGAATCATTGCTGAGACGGCGATGCGGCACCAATTTCAGGGGCAGGTTGTCTGTGGGCACTGCTGTAGCCTGGCGGTGCAGGAACCCGAAGCCGCTCAAACCACGATCGCGCTCGTTAAGCAAGCAGGCATTGGTATTGTCAGCTTGCCGATGTGTAACCTTTACTTGCAAGATCGGCAGACAGGACGCACACCGCGTTGGCGTGGTGTGACGTTACTGCACGAGTTAGCACAAGCAGGAGTGCCGGTTGCGATCGCTAGCGATAACTGCCGCGATCCCTTTCATGGTTTCGGTGATCATGATGGTTTGGAGGTCTTTAGCCTCTCAGTCAAAATTGCTCACCTGGATCAACCCTATGGCAACTGGTGCCGTGCGATTACGTCCACTCCAGCTGACCTGATGGGCTTGCCTAGAGTAGGACGCTTTGGCATTGGACTGCCTGCTGATCTCGTTTTGTTTAAGGCCCGTCGCTACAGTGAGCTATTGTCTCGGCCGCAGCACGATCGCATTGTGCTGCGGTCTGGGACTGCGATCGACACCACGCTACCCGACTATGCTGAATTAGATGACGTCATGGCTAAAGCTTAGGATTCTGCCTTAAATCATCTCAGGAATGCAAGCCCTGGGTCGGGAATGGCACTGCCACACCCCACGAGAAGGCCGACCAAAGCCACCTTTCTTCAAAAAGCGTTGTTTTACGACAGCGCCGCCGCCGCACAATACCATGCTGGATCTCGCTACAGTAGTCTAAGGATCATGGATTAAATAAAGTCGACACATTCTTGAGTTACGCATTTGCCCCCAAACCCCTTTTCTTGAATGCCCGATAGGGCTGCTTTAATCAGCTCAGTTCCCCCAATCTTGGGGGCTGGGGGGCAAACTTCGACAGCTTCTGCAGGGGCGCACGGCCGTGCGCCCCTACGGGAAAGGCCGGATTTATTAAATTCGTGTTCCTAAGGTGCAGTAAGAACGGATTGCTTGGTGATGTCTGACACAAAATCTTATCGTCCTCGACTAGCGATGACGCTGGGTGATCCAGCGGGTATTGGCCCGGAAGTGGTGCTGAAGGCACTGGCAGTTCCCCCTGTGGACTGTGATATCACCGTGGTCGGTAGTCGATCGCGCCTGATTGCCACTTACCAACAGCTGCGATCGCTCAAGGCTGCCTTGCCCCTTGCGAACCCAGAGCAGTTGCAGATGCTGGATGTGCCGCTGGCGCCGTCGCTCGAACAGCAAATTGTTGTGGGGCAGGAAAGCGTTGCCAGTGGAGCCGCAAGTTTTCGCTCTCTTGAAACCGCGATCGACCAGGCGCTGACGGGAGCCTTTGATGGCATTGTTACTGGCCCCATTTCCAAAGCGGCCTGGAGTGCAGCCGGGCACGCCTATCCCGGACAAACTGAACTGTTGGCAGAACGGGCAGGCGTTGACCGTTTCGGCATGCTGTTTGTCGCGCGATCGCCCCATACTGGCTGGTGCTTGCGGACTTTACTGGCGACGACCCATATTCCCTTACGCGACGTTGCTGATGCCCTTACCCCAGCACTTCTTACCCGCAAACTTGATCTATTAATTGAATGCCTGTGGCAAGATTTTGGCCTGGCAACACCCCGGATTGCGATCGCCGGACTCAACCCGCACAGTGGCGAACAGGGCAAGCTGGGGCACGAAGAACAAGACTGGCTCATCCCCTGGCTACAAGCTACTCGCTTGCGCTTGCCCCAGTTACAGCTTGAGGGCCCGATTCCACCCGATACGCTGTGGGTGAAACCGGGACAGGCATGGTTTGGTACGACGCATACTCCAGGCTTTAATCCTGCCGATGCCTATCTGGCGCTTTATCACGATCAGGGGCTGATTCCAGTGAAACTGATGGCTTTCGATCGGGCGGTCAATACTTCGATCGGCCTGCCATTCGTGCGCACGTCACCTGACCACGGTACCGCCTTTGATATTGCCGGACGAGGGCAGGCGGACGCAACAAGCATAATGGCAGCGCTAGCACTGGCGGCAGAATTTTGCTGTGAACGTCATCGAGTAGCGGCAGCGCCTAGTCTTTCTAGGTTGCACGATCGCAAGTTGTCTTACAAGTCCTGATGCGTAAAGGGTTTGGCTTTTGCACCAGAGTAGGTCGCGACAATCTGCCCCTTACCGACCAACTGATACTTGTAAGTGATTAAGCCTTCTAACCCAACAGGCCCACGCGGCGGCATTTTTTGGGTACTGATGCCCACTTCGGCACCGAAGCCGTAGCGGAAACCATCGGCGAAGCGAGTTGAGCAGTTGTGGAAAACCCCCGCTGCATCAACCTGTGCCATAAATGTTGCTGCTGTTTGAGTATTTTCGGTGGCGATCGCCTCCGTATGTCGAGAACCATAAGTATTGATATGCTCGATCGCTTCGTCTAGATGATCCACAATTTTAATCGCCAGGATCAGGTCTGTGTATTCGGTAGACCAATCGGCTTCAGTGGCCGCAGCGATATTGAGAATTTCGCGTGTGCGATCGTCGCCACGTAGTTCGACATTACGGAGCTGGAGGGCAACCACCGCTTCGAGCAAGAATTCGGACGCGATCGCTTGATGCACCAGCAGGGTTTCGATCGCGTTACAAGCGGCAGGATATTGGGTTTTGGAGTCAACGGCGATCGCTACTGCTTTCTGCACATCAGCCGCTTCATCGACATAAAGGTGGCAGATGCCATCGGCATGACCCAATACCGGAATGCGCGTGTTGTCCTGCACAAAGCGCACAAACGAGTTGGAACCTCTGGGAATAATGAGATCCACATATTGATCGAGCTGCAGCAGTGCTAGCGTTTCCTCTCTCGTGGTCAAGAGTTGCACGACGGCAGGATCAATATTGGTTTGGGCTAAACCCTGGCGGATGGCGTTGACTAGCGCTTCGCACGATCGCACCGCTTCCTGCCCACCTTTAAGAATGAGACCATTGCCCGACTTGATTGCCAGGCTAGAAATCTGCATCACAGCATCAGGACGGGCTTCAAAAATCACGCCCAGCACGCCTAGTGGACAGGTGAGGCGTGTCAGCACCAGCCCCTGATCAAGCTCGCGGTGGATCTGCACAGCGCCCACCGGATCGGGTAGCCTGGCGACATCACGAATCCCTGCGATCGCCGCTTGCAGCTTCGTCTCATCTAGCTTCAAGCGGGCCATCAGCGCGGCCGGAAGCTGTGCGGCTATGGCGGCCTGACAGTCTGCCTGGTTGGCGGCCAAAATTTCTACACTAGCGGCCTCCAGAGCCTGAGCGATCGCTTCTAGCGCCTGGTTTCTTGTTTCAGTGGATAGGGTTGCCAGGTAACGAGCACTATGACGCACGTGCTGAGCGATTTCAGTAAGGGGAGCAGCCGTCGTAGTGGCAAAAACGCTAGTCATGGACGATAATCCGGTGCGAGACGATTAGCTGATCAGGATGAATAAGCCTAAAAGCATATCCCCATTAAAGCAACCTGTCTACCAAATTTTTATGACTGACACCATAAGCTGAGCAATTCCGCGGGCATTCAAGAAAGGGGGGTCGGGGGCAAATGCGTCAGTCCTACTAAAACGGCAGTCCCAATGCTTTGGTAATCAATGGCAGCAGTTTGGTGCAGGCTTCGGCAAGTTTGGCAGTGTCGGGCAAAGAGGACGCGGCACCTTTGAGAAAGGTAATGGCTTGGCTCCCTAAGCCTTTCTTTTCGGGTTGTTCAGGATCTTGAGCCACTTCTGCCAGCACTTTGACGTGTTCTAGCGCGGAGGCTTTGCCTTTTTCGGGCAGGTCAGCATCGCTTTCAATGGCGGCTTGCAGTTCGATCAGGAGTTCTTTGATGCCGGGTTGGGCAGGGTCAGGGGCACTGGGCAACTGGTTGACGACGTTGGAAACACTGCCGCTGATGGCACCGAGATTAAGCGTCGATCCGGTGACGTTGCCGCCTATATTTACACTCTGGCTTTTATCTGTACTGTCGTTCATAGCTTTACTCTCGGCGCTAGCGTTTACTTCAACGGTAACGGGGCGATTGGCAA
Organism: Stenomitos frigidus ULC18; assembly: GCF_003003795.1. Taxonomy (GTDB): domain Bacteria; phylum Cyanobacteriota; class Cyanobacteriia; order Leptolyngbyales; family Leptolyngbyaceae; genus Stenomitos; species Stenomitos frigidus_A. Next base: position 64,076 of record NZ_PVWK01000056.1, read on the forward strand.
GTAGGCGCAGAATCTCCGTCATATCGGCGCTTTTTTCACGGTAGATCGTGATCTGCTCGTCTTTGGCTTTCAGTTCAGCGTAATATTTCGCTTCCAGGGCTTTGACTGCAAGGTCGTAGTTTAGATTGAACTCGCTGTGCAGCTTCGCCTTATCTGCGCCTTCTGGGACGCTGACTCTGACGACCACCACACCATCGCCTTTATTTTCAATGCTTTGAATGGTCAGTTCGGTGCCATCATTGTCTACCTGCACCGTTTGGAAGGCTGCAACGAACGCTTTCCAGTCCACGCCATTGCGGAAGATGAGGTCAACGGTGTTGAGCGCTTCCTGAAACAGTTTGGTGAATTCACCAGGGGCAAAGTCACCGCTGCTAGGACGACGCTCTTGCTGGTTGCGGAGGAGATAGACGTACTGACAATGCACGCCTTCCAGAATGGTGTGGCTGTCAATGTTCCAGGCTTCCAGGCAGGCTCCGGTGAAAGTAGCTCCGGTAAAGTCAGTACCCAGTGCCAGCGCTTCGATCAGCTTGGCATCTTTCAGATTTGCCTGCCGCATGTGAGCACAGGTCAAGTCTGCCCAGGTTAGGTCTGCCTGCTCCAGGTTGGCCCCATTCAGGTTAGTGTTGCGGAGCTTTGCATCGACGTAAGACTTCTTGTAGCCATCGCGGGTGACAAGCAACTCCCGCACAGCAGGGTTTGCCAGGATGGAAGTGCCAATTCTGGTGCGGTCTAAACGTTTGGCATCATGCCAACAAACCCACTCCAAAATGGTTTCACTTGCTTGGCGTTTTCCTTGAGCGTCTTTCTTCCAAGTCTTTGTAAAGTTGGTGCTTTTTAGAATTGCTTTAGTGAAATTAGCTTTGGTGAGATCAGCACCACAGAAGGAAGTGCCGCCAATGGCACTAAAGGCAACGCCAAACGTGTAAATTGAGGCAAATTTTTCATTCCCCTTGAAAGCCTGCCAGTTGACGTAGAGACTGAATAGAGTACCAGTACCAGCAAAAGCACTAGCACCAACAAGAGCAAGAGCACTAGCAAAGGCACTACCAAAAATAGAGAGACCAATCTTAGCGTAAGCAAAAATAACTACTACAGCGCTAGCACCAGTGAGAGCACTTACCACGGCGCTAGCACCAGTGAGAGCAACTACTGCAGCACTGGCACTAGCGAGGATAACTACTACAGCACTAACACCAGCAGCAGCACCAACGTAAGCAAAGACACCGCTGCCAGAAACAGAAACAGCACAAGCGCCAATAAAAGCGAAAGCAATAACTACAGCAGCAGCGATCGTACTTAAAGTCTGAAAGGTAAGCCCTCGATAAATGATAGTAACGAAGCAAACTACTATCAGTGAAAGCATTGTAATGCCAGGAGCAATAGTGTATTTCTGAACGCTATCAGGATGAAAAAAAATTGCTATTAAAGCCCCTGGAAAGCCTGCTAGACCTCCTAATAATAGGGACAAAAGTAGTGCAATGAACAACTGAACAAGAAGCCATCGCTTTTCCAAACCTGCTTTTGCTCCGCCAAAATTTACTTCTTTCAAGATGGCGTTGGTGAAGTTTGTTCCACGAATGTCCGCTTCCGTGAAGTCTGCCCCAGACAGATCCTGCCCTTTGAAGGATTGCCCTCGGATGTTAGCGTGGCGGAAGTCTCGTTCTCCATTGGCGTAGCGGTTGAGGACTTCGGTGGCTTTCATCAGGATGGGGAGTGGGGAGTAAGGATTAGGGATTATTCTCTATGATTCTCCAATATAGGCGCTGAGAAACACCAGTTGGTTGATCATGCTTTCGGCTGATTCGGTTGCCATCAGCTTTAGGACTCGACGCATCTGTTCTCCGATCGCGTAGTCCTGGGAAGAGATCATGATCCCGGTGTGTGTTCTTCCTTCAGCCATGTAAATGTTGTGCAATTGGCAAAAGTCACCCACGTTGAACGTGTATAAAACTCGCTGTTGCTCAGTTGCTAGCTCTAACTGTTCTGCATCGCTAAAGCCCGTAGTGCGGACTTCTCCAACTGTTGTCACATCTACTCCCCGCGACCTCAAGGCATTGACGACTCGATGATCCATCGAATCTTCGTCAATAAACAGTCTGATGTGGCTCATGCAGACGGTTCCATTGCTGCCGAAAGGCGTTCGTAATCTGCCTTCTCAGTAGCCAAATAAGACTCAATCTCTGCTCGATTGGCATGGTAATAGGTCAACGCGGCATACACCTGTGCCAATGTCAGATTCCCCATGCGGTCAACAATGTCTTCCGCGTTTAGCCCTAGCTTGTACCAGGCTGCAACTCGCTGCACGGAGACTCTGGTTTCAGCAAGGCGTGGACGACCGCCAAGCGTCTCGGGCGTTCGGACAATCAATGTACCAATGTCGGTAACAGTTTGCATTAGTCAGCTCAACACGTTGCTTAGGCATACAGCACTCTCACTCACATCCTAACCTGCCTTCTCTTTGGCTTCATGGGGGATAGGGTGTGGGGCGTAGGATTATGGGATGTAAGAGGCTTCTTTACAGTCAGAATAACCGAAAATCGCCCGAAAATCAGTCTTCAAAAACCTCAGAAACCGGGTTTCTTAGCTAAAGGCTGTTGCCTCAGGCTCAACACGATCGCCAGAAACCCGGTTTCTTGGCACCTTATGCTACACCTTTCGAGTGCAAAGGGCGATCGTCCGAGTTCAGAGCACGATCGTTCCAGCTTGAAGCGCGATCGTTTCAGTTTTAGACTGCATCATTCTGGGTTGAAGTGCGATCGTTCGAGTTCCAAACTGCAAGTTTCGAGTTCAAAGTGCGATCGTTTGAGTAAAAAGCTCGGCGTTTTGAGTCCTGAGGTGCAAGTTTCGAGTTCAAAGTGCGATCGTTTGAGTAAAAAGCTTGGCGTTTCGAGTTCAAAGGGCGATCGTTGCGGTTTGAAATGCGATCGTCCGAGTGCCAAACTGAAATTTCCCAACAGGACTGCATAAACGTCACGATCGCTCCCTATCCATGAGTAACGGGTGACAAACCCACTCACATCACACTCAACTCATGGAGAGACCGTCATGAAATCCCGCACTCTGGTCAATTTAGCACTCGCGCTTTCGATCGTCGGTTCCGGTTCCCTCCCCGCCCTGGCAGATCAAGTCGTCGTGGTGAATACCCAAACCAGCAGCCGTAGCACCCCCATGCCACAGACAGTCATTCCACAGACAGCGGGTGTCGTGATTAGCCTGCCCATGCCCATCACCGTGGATGTGGGACAGCATCAAGATTATCCGCTCACCGTGCCCCTATCCCAACCCTTGATGGATTCGCAAGGAAATACGGTTATACCTGCTAACTCGCCTGTCACCATCAAGCTCAAACCAGAAAATGGCGGTGCCCGCATTGTGGCAGAGTCGATCGTCGTCGGTGGTCAGATCGTCTCCATTCAAGCCTCCAGTGCCGTCATTCCGGGTAATACCATTACGCAACAAGAAGGTGCCGAAACCGCACGGCAAAACAGCGCTGTCTACGGCAATCTATTCGGTGCCGCGATGGGTGCGATCGCCCCTCAAGCCCGTAAAGCCGATGCCTTCGACCAGGGCGGAATGATCGGTGGCGCACTCGGCATCCTCACAGGCATGAATTCGCCTAAGAGTCTCCGGGTGGTGCAGCTACCCCAGGGAAGTGTATATGTGCTGTCGCTACAAGCGCCGATCGCCCTGCCTGCCAACCTTGCCGTTCAACCCGCATCCACACCAGCACCCACCCAACAGGCAAGCGCTAACCAAGCCCAATTCGACTTCAAATCTGTTGCCGAATACAGCCAGGGACTAGAACGCGTGCTTGCCGCCTATCAGCAAGGGCAAGTCTCCAAAGCCGATGCCCGTCGTGCCATTGTGGATGCAGACCAGTACGCAACCACCGCTTTGTCGCCTAAGCTGTACCCACCTGCAGGTCAGCGTCAGCGGATTGCCCAGTTGTTCGAGTTCACGTATGGGATCGATCGGTGATGGGGTATTGGGTGTGGGGTGTAGGGTGTAGAAAAGAGAGCCTCCTCTACTTTCCCTGCTTCAGCCCTCTTCTAACAACCAACAACCAACAACTCCTTTAGCTTTCTGCCTCCCTCATCCCCCCACCCCCCTTTCCCATGTCCCCCCTCAGCGTCCGCACTAGCCGATCGACTCACGACCTGGAAACAGGAAACGCCAAGCTGTGGATGTTGTTGGTTGGCGTGAATCACTACCACGATCCACAGCTACCGTCCTTGCAGTATTCGGCGATCGACTGTCAGGGTGTGGGTGAGGCATTGGTAGAGGCAACCCACGCGTTTCCGCAGAAGGACATCCAGATTTATCATGATGCCGCCACACTGCCGCACTTAGACGCGGTTCGTGCCAGCCTTAAGCAGATTGTTGCTAAGGCTGAGCCCCAGGACACTGTTCTCTTCTACTTTTCGGGACATGGAATGCTGGAACCCCGCAAGGAGCAGGCCTTTCTGTGCTTTGCAGACACCCAGAAAGGGACGCTCATCGATACGGGTCTAAGCGTGGTGGAACTGCTGCACCTGTTGGGAAACTGTGCGGCGCGGCAACAACTCATCTGGTTGGATGCCTGTCATAGCGGTGGGATGACGTTGATGGGAACGGGAGCCAGAGCCGCGAAGGATGTGGAACCACTCGCGAATCCCACACCGCAACTGGTGGACGTGTTGCGACAGCGAGCCTCTCAGAGCCAGGGGTTTTATGCGCTGTTGTCGTGCGATCGGGCTCAGCAGTCCTGGGAGTTTCCCGAACTGGGACATGGAGTGTTTAGCTACTACTTGATGCGTGGGTTACGCGGTGAAGCTGCCGATGCCCAGGGAGTGATTGAAGCCGATGGGTTGTACAAATATGTCTACCACCAGACCCTGCAATATATTGACAAAACCAACCAGCAGCTACGCCTGATCAACCAGCAAAAGCGAGGACGCGGCGATACCCAGCTGCATTCAGAATATCCCTTACAAACCCCCAAACGGATTGTGGAAGGCATCGGTGAACTGGTGCTGGGACTACAGGCACGATCGCCCATCGCCCCTCATCCGCGTACAGCTTTAGTCGTCAATGGTCTGGTCAGTCACCCCAACGCGATCGGCTTCAGTCGGCTTCTCCGCAGCGCTGGAGGCTTCGATCTCACCTTTCGACCCCAACCCGGCAACGATTGGTCAGACCTCCGCACCACCATCCAAACCTGCCTTCGCTCTTCTCCTATCTCTGCTCGGCTCAACGCCGACACCCCACACCCCACACCCCACACCCCACTGGCTGAAACCACCGCCTTCCTCTACCTCCGTGGACGCATCGAAGAAACTGCCGAAGGGGAGTCCTGGCTGCTACTGGGCGATGATGTGCGGCTCAGTCGTTCCTGGCTACGACAAGCCTTGCGTCAAGCGGGTGTCGCGCAGCAGGTGGTCGTGCTGGATTGTCCGGGTGCCGTCTCGCTGTCTAGCTGGGTGGACGATTTACAACTTAATGCCGAGACTCCCACAGGGACGGGGCACGATCGCGGGCAGTGTTTGCTTGCGGCGGCGTCATCCCTTTCGCAACCAGACCGCTTTCTGCAAATACTGTTGCAAACCTTGACGGACACCGATGCTCAAGCGGGATTACCCATTGCAGGCTGGATCACCCGCTTACAAGTCGCGCTGGCAGGTAGCGGGATGCCGCTCCACGTTTGGCTATCGGGTGCGCGTGGTGTCATTGAGGTGCTGCCGGGGTGTGTTGGCTCACGCGGTACGGATACGACCGAAGGGTTTGACGTCGGGGTCTGTCCCTATATGGGCTTGCGATCGTTCTCCGAAGCCGATGTTCAGTACTTCTATGGGCGCGAAACGCTCACCCAGACGTTGATCCAACAGCTCAACCAGCGATCGTGCTTGGCCGTCGTGGGCGCGTCTGGCAGTGGCAAATCCTCTGTGGTGCAGGCGGGTTTACTCGCGCAACTGCAACAGGGCAAACAGCTACCGGGTAGCGATCGCTGGTGGCTGGGCAGTCTGCGTCCAGGAGCGTATCCGCTCAAAGCCCTGGCGCATCGTCTTGTCGAAACTGGGAGCGAAAAAGAGAAGGCATACCAGCAACAGCAGCTTGAAGGGTTGCTCCACCAGGGCGCAGAAGGCTTTGTGCATTGGCTCCGGCAGCGATCGGAGCCAATGGTGGTGCTGGTGGTAGACCAATTTGAAGAGCTATTCACCCTTGCTGCTGCCTCCGAACGTCAGCAATTTTTGGCATTGCTGTTCGGCGCAATGGAGTATGCCAGCGATCGCTTCAAGCTGGTGTTCACGCTCCGAGCAGACTTCATTGCAGCCTGTCTGGAGGTGCCCGAACTGGCGACCATCCTCCAGCGATCGAGTGTTCTCGTCCCACCAACTCTCACCGATGACGATTATCGTCAGGTCATCATTCAACCTGCTGCACAAGTCGGCTTACAGGTTGAACCAGAGCTAGTCGAAGTCCTGCTGGCAGAACTCAGCCATTCAGCAGGCGCTTTGCCACTGTTGGAATTTGTGCTGGAGCAACTGTGGTCACGACGGCAGGCTGGAGTCCTGACTCTACAAACCTACCAGCAACTCGGCGGACTTAAAGTCGCACTCGAACGCAACGCCCAGGCCGTCTATGACAGTTTGGATGCCGACGCCCAAGCCTGTGCCCAATGGATCTTTCTCGCACTCACCCAACTCGGCGAGAACACCGAAGACACCCGCCGTCGCATTCCCAAAACTGATCTCATCGTCCCCAAGTACCCCGAACCACTCGTCGATCGCACCCTCCACGCCCTCACCACCGCAAAACTCATCGTCATCAGCCTCCACGCCCCCCAACCTACCGCACAAAGCCGAGGCGACACAACCGATCACTCATCCACCTCGCACCCCACACCCCACACCCCACACCCTTCACCCACCATCGAAGTCGCCCACGAAATCCTCATTCGCCACTGGTCTACCCTGCGCTGGTGGCTAGACGAAAACCGATCGCGCCTCCGTGCCCAGCGCCACATTGCTGAAGCCGCAGCCCTCTGGCAGCAGCACGATCGCCAACCCGATTTTCTGTTACAAGGTATTCGACTGGCAGAAGCGGAAGAACTCTACATCCAGTACACGGACGAACTACCTCAAGCCGTGCAGCAGTTCATCGAAGCCTGTTTTGAGGCACGGCAGCAGCAGCAACGACAGGCAAAACGTCGTCTGCGCCGCGCTCAGATGACAGCAACTGTAATTGGGACATTGGGTGTGATGGCCTGTGGGTTGGCAGGCGTGGCTTACTGGCAGCAGCGCAACGCCCAACTGCGAGAAGTCGATGCCTTAGCCGCTTCCTCAGAAGCCCTTTTAGCCTCCAATCAGCAGTTAGAAAGTCTGACCGCCAGCGTTCAGGCAGGATCACAGTTGCGTCAGTTGCGATCGCTCTGGGGCATTCCATTGGGGTTGCCGATCGCCACCGAAACGAGAACGACTGGCGCACTCCAACAGGCGATCGCGCACACGCAGGAAGTGAATCGCCTTGAGGGTCATACGAATAAAGTCAACGCCGTCAGCTTCAGTCCGGATGAACAGCGTTTAGCAACCGCAGGTGATGACAAAACCATCAAACTCTGGCGACGCGATGGCACTTTGATCAAGGAGCTGACAGGACATTCTGACCGCGTGACGGCGCTTGCGTTTAGTCCCGATGGCAAACTGGCGACCACGAGTGCCGACAAAACCATCAAGCTCTGGGACAGTGATGGAAACTTGATTGCCACTCTAACAGGACACAAGGATTGGGTTACGAGCGTGAGCTTCAGTCCCAACGGACTTCTAGCAACCGCCAGCCGCGATCGCACCGTCAAACTCTGGCGCATTACGGGCAATCAGGCCTCTCTCCTGCTTACCATCACAGGAGCAAAAGGCTGGGTCAACAGTGTGCAGTTCAGTCCCAATGGGCAATGGCTGGCGGCTGCGGGAGAGGATGGCTTGATCAGAATCTGGCGCACTGTTGCATCCAACCGCCCACCAGTGAGTGTGTTTTTGGGTGGCGGCGATCGTATCACCGCGATAGCCTTCAGTCCCAATGGCGCGTCCCTCGTCAGTGCTGGCAAAACGGTGAAACTCTGGAGTCTCACTGGCAGACTGCTACAAACCTTTGATGGACAGAGTGATCCGGCTAATAGTGATCAGGTCAATAGCGTACGGTTCAGTCCTGATGGAAGACAGTTAGCAACGGTGAGCGATCGCACCATCAAACTCTGGAGCCTTGATGGAACCTTGCTGCAAACCTTTCAAGGGCATCGCGCAGAGGTGAATAGTGTGGCATTCAGTCCTGATGGCACGACGTTAGCGTCTGCCAGCGTGGACAAAACCGTGAGACTATGGCATGTCAGCCCACTGCAAACCTATGGCAGTGGGCCGTACAGCGCCAGTTTCAGCCCTGATGGCACTCGCTTTGCAACGGCAGGATGGGGTAAAACTATTCAAATCTGGCAGCGAGACGGCATGACAACCAAACTCGTGATGACGCTGAAAGGACATCAAGCGCCGATCGCCGCCGTGAGTTTCAGTCCCGATGGTCAATGGTTGGCTTCTGGGAGTGCAGATAAGATGGTGAAGCTATGGAAACTGCCTGATGGCATCCTCGCCCGATCGCTCACTGGACATACCGATAGCATTACAACCCTCAGCTTCAGCCCCGACAGTAAAACTCTGGCAACCGGCAGTGCTGATAAAACCATTCGCCTATGGAACGTGCCAGATGGATTACTGGTGCGATCGCTGAGTGGGCACACCGATGGCATCACCGCTGTTCGGTTTAGTCCTGATGGTCAAAGGCTTGCTTCTGGCAGTAATGACAACACCGTCCGGTTGTGGAGCCTTGCTGGAACCGACTCAAACGTTTTCGGGCAGCATGGCTTAGCGATCTCGGCGCTCAGCTTTAATCACGATGGCAAAATCCTTGCCTCTGGTAGTTGGGACGATACCATCAAACTGTGGGATGTTAGCAATGGAACTTTATTAAAAACACTGCTGAACCATAGTGATGGTGTGACCAGTCTGGATTTCAGCCCCGATCGTGATTTGTTGGCGGTCGGTGGCACCGATGCGACGCTTAAGCTGTGGGATATCCAGCATGAAACGCCACTTAAAACTTTGACGAGACATGTGGATAGCCTGCGCAGCGTTCACTTCAGCCCCACTGGTCAGACACTCATTAGCACCAGCGAAACATCAGGCGCGATCGTGTGGGAACTTGATCTAGATACACTGTTGAAGCAAGGATGCAGCCAACTGCATGATTATCTTCAAACCCAGCCTTCCATTGCCAACATCCGCAAGCAATGCTAACTCATCAGTTTATCCTTTCGGGATGTTCGATGGAACATCTCGAAAGACAGATGACACAACCTCAACGACCGAACGGTATATTCATACCGATGACGACTCCGATCGATACATTATTGACCTCTATCGCGCTATTAGACGAATTGCCAAAGAGATAAGAGACTGAACCCGCAATGAAGAGATTGGGATTAATGCTGTACGTTGCAGTCGCGCTGATCTGGTGCTCTGTATCGAAGCGATCGGCATCCGTAAAGTTTTTGAACGTCAGACGGTAATCCAATGCACCTTGGAAACTTGGCGTAAAGTCGTATCGCAAGCGCGCGCCCAACGTATTGGCAACGCGACTCTGATCCGTTGGATTCGTGAAACTGGCACGCAGGTTGTAAAACGAATCCAACCGCAATTGTTTGCCTAGTTGATCTTGCCGTCCCACCGTGAAAGCAACGGCATTGTCCAACAGCAGACGCTGACCGCTACCATCTCGGAAAAGCTGTTCGTTCACCCAACCCAACTGGGCATACATTTGGGACGTTAAGCGCTGCTGGATGCCGACGTTGAAATTGAGGACGTTGTAATTAAAATCTCCTTCGGTGGCAAAGCGAATGGTTCCACCCCCTGCTGACGCGACTAAACGAGTAGTAGGCCCTAATTTGGGTGTTGCCAGTAGGAGCCCAGTGTTGGAAAACACAACATCACTTGGTTGGAAGGTTTCTAAGGCAGAGATGTTGGAACTGGAGAAGATGCCCGATCGCAGCAAGAGCTGCACATCCGGCTGAGGGCGAGACGTCGGTTGCTGAGATGGACGTTGCAGGATACGCACTTCGCCCAGTTCAGCCTGAGTATCTTCAGGATTTAATGGCTCTGGCTTCTCATCTGCCTTCTCATCAATGGGATTAGTACCAGGCTCCGTCAAACCATCGATAGGGGACAGTTGTGCCAACCGCTGCTCCGGTGGTAAGAGGTCGATCGCAGACTGAGAAACTGAAGGCTGAGAAACCGGGTTCCGTGGCGGATCGGTTTCTGTCGCTAGTTGCGTTGGTACCAGAGCAACCGATTCTGCGATCGATGCAGAGTGTTGTTCTGCAGTGTTTCCGGCCTGCGGTGGAATGGTTTCTGGTGCCGCGATCGCCCTCAACTGTGGTGCCGTTGCGATAGCGGTGACGATCTCACGACTCGCCGCGCTGGGCGCAACATCAACGGGGACAGCATCCGTAGCGGTGTCTACTGTAGAGTTGGCAATGGCCGCATGGGCCGTCTGCCAGGGTGCCAGGGCTGTGAGGGGACAAAGGACAAGCAGGGAAACACGCATAGCGGCCTCAAGGGGCGAAGAGGTAAACGAACAGAGTCCAGACTTTCCCTGATTTCTGTTCTAAAAAGCAACAACCTTTCTGGTATGCCTGAAGGGCTCAACAACTAACAACTCCCGTCAAGGTTTTCCCTGGTTTCCGCCTTGGATCAAAATAACCGTGCCTGTGGGTTGGTTACCGCCTGTAGCAGGCGTACCTGTAGCAGGATTGTTACCAGCGTTGGGTGGAGTGGTGACGACAGGTACGGTGGGCTGAGTATTGATGGGAGGCTGCGTTGGTGGTGGTGTGGGCAACTGCCGTGGCGGGGTTGTTACCTCACGCCGATTTTGAAAGTCGCGTAGTGGATCATCGGCATCGGTGGTGATGCAATTTGCTGCTAACGTACTCCCGCTACCACGCCCATTCAGCGTACAAAGCCCTTCTAGCCAACGACTCTGTGCGTCTAAGGCTGCCAGAGTGTCCATACGAATGGTCTTCAAGGTTTGTTGGACGGGGGGACTTTCCTGCAAAACCGTTGCTTCCTGCCCCGGCCCCAGCCCGATCGCCAGATTGCTCGTTTGATAAAACGTCTTCAGGTCAAACGTTTGAACAGGCCCAAGCACGCCATTGACGATCGACACCGTTTGCCCACCGTTCAAAACCACCTGCCCCCCTTTAAGGTCAAAAACGGTAATGCTGCCGTTGGTGAGCGCAAACACATTGGTCGTGTTAGACGCCGCATCAAACCGCACAATCATCGCGAGACTCAGCGGTTGTATGGGAGGAGTCGCTGGCAGGGTCGGTGATGGAGGTGATGGAGAAGGCGATGGCGGCAACGCCTGTGCCAATACCTGCCCTCCGGGTGTTTCAACGCGAGTGCCGACCTTACCTGGAAGGCTTAAAATCAGTGCGGTGCCATTGCGGAGCTGAAAGCTACGGGTGCCTGGAATAAAGCGAAAGATCGCGTTGGCTCCGACTCGCGCCAGTGACCCTTCGTTAAACAACAGCTCGGCGCGCGATCGGGTCGCTGTTTTGATGGCATCCAGTGGCGCTAACGTGTCGGACAGTTTCGCCGGTCGCGGCGATTGATTATTCGGCAGTAGCTGTACTATGTTGACGAGCTTATACACTTCAGCACGGGTGAGCAGATCTGGTTGGGCTAGCAGTGGCGTTGCCCAGGCCATCCCGAAAAGACTGCTTGCCATCAAGCTCCAACGAAAGAATTTTAGCTGTGCCATAGGTTGACGGCTCCAGAGGCTGAACGGATCTTAATAAAAGGGGATTTCGTCTGTAGGAACGTTACATGTAACGTTCCTACAGACGAAATTTCAGCGCTACACACGACTGACAAGGACACATACATTCGAAAACGGTATTATCCAATTCACTCGTTGTAACCATGTTCAGTAAAGTATTGCTGCTATTTTTCTATGAAGAATTAAGTGGCGTCTCTAACGGAGCTTAGAATCGGAGAATTTCCCGATCGTACCCCTCTGGAATGGGTTCAACTTCCCAGACGATGCCTTCTCCAGGGGCGAGGGCAACTTCGACGAACAACTGCTCGATCGCCGTTGTAGCCGTATCCTCATTCTGCTCAAAGGGCTGCAAATCTTCTGTTGATAGCCGTAGCTTAAAGCCGCTGGGAATAACCCCACCGGGAGCTGTATTGCGAAGTGTAAAGCGCCAGGTGCATTCGTCTGGAGTGCCTTGAGAGCTAATTTGGAGCTCATAGGTTTGACCGGCGATCACCAACGTACGAGACAGTAGCACTGTAGAAGTGGTGTTCTCACCGCCTCGTGCACCGACCAGATCAGGCTGTTGTTCAAGCCGCTCCCAGCCAACCTGCTGCGCCAGCGTAGAAAGGCTCGACCCCAGCCATTGCCGCACTGATCGCGACTCAGGCAGTCCCTGTCGCCGTTCATAGAGGCGTTGTCGCCAGCCATCATGTGCCACCAGGGCACCCCAGAGTGGAAAGGGCACCTCCAGACGCGGCGTGATGACCGATGGATTCCCTAAACGTGTCAACAGGTTTTCTGCCTGTGCCAAATTGATGGCTGGTAAGGGTAAGATCGCCGCGCGGGTGGGTTCGGCACCCAACTGACGTGCTACCCAGAGGACGCTCAAATCTGGCATGATCGCGGGCTCTGTGAGGCAATAGGTGCGATCGCCTGCATCGTAGTGACCCTGCGCTTTAAGTTTACGGTGGGTTGTGTAGCCCCACATCTGAAGCCAACCATCCTCTGGTTCGACCTGAATCGCCAGGTAATAGTCGGCGCTCCAGGGCGGGATATCTACCCATTCTTGCGGGATGCGCCACTCGTCGCGATCGATCGTTTCGGTCGGTAGTAGCACGAGTCGTTCGGTTGTATTAAGTGTGAGTGCGGTGCCATTGACCAGCCCCCAAAAACCAGGCAGAGCATTGGTATTGGTCCAAACTGTTGCCTGAAGCTGACGGTCTTCCCGTAACCAGGGAAGCACTGTGTTTAGGCACAGTCGGTTGAGGTAAGCATCCCAGCGATCGCCAGCCCTAGCAAAGGACTGACTTTGTTGCCATGCCTGCTCACGGTCTGCGGCAGAAAACTCAAGCCGGAGTTGAGTGGGGTTTGAGAGAGTCAAATCAGCGGTCATAACGGGTTACTCCATCGTCGCAGCGTCATGGGGTTGGCTATAGTGACGCATGAGCCATTCTTCCAGCACGGTGCTGGTATAGGACAATACGTCTGACGAGAGCGGAATATGCAGGCTATCCTGACTCCACTGTGCCAATACCATGAGCAACGCTTCCCGTGCTCGGCTCAAACGACGCGAGACGGTGTACTGCTGGATCGCTAACGCTGCTGCCATCTGCTGCTGCGTAAAGGCCTGACCGTAATACATTTGGAGCAGCGATCGCGTGGGCTGATCAAAGTCCGCGATCGCGCTTTCTAGCACCGCATTCAATTGTCGTTGTTGCACCTGACGTTCCTGCTCTGCTTCCACCGCCATCAGATCGGCCAGCAGCGATTCGCTTTGGCTTTCGGGCACATCATCCAACAGTTCGCCGCTGTCCTGCCCCAGCTTCGGCGTATTGATGGACACCATTGCTGGGTTCAAGTAGGAACGAGCCGCTCTGGCGCTAGTCGTGAGCCACTTTTCGAGCGTTTCGGCTGTCACTGGCGGTGTGGCTGTCGGTCGTTCTTGGTTGTACTGATTAACGATCGCTTCCCAGGTATCAGCGTCTGGTTTGGGCAATGTGCGGTTGGCCGTTGCTTGAGTCGGTACATAATGCGTTTTAAAACACGTCCAGGCAAGCAGGTATTGCGCGATCGTGGCCTCACCCCAACCCGCATGGTGCAGTGCCTCAAGGAGGCGTTTTTGGCTGACTTTGCGCAACAGTCCCCAGTGGCTGCAAATGTCTACTTCCTGCCGTTGACGCAGGGTATCGCGAATCGTGCTGGTGAAAATCGCGCTGGCGTAGTTTTGAAGGCTAAAGCCCTGCTGTGGCTTAAAGCCTTTGAGGACTTTATTGACCTGAGCGATCGCGACTTGAAAGCAATCGGACAGCATGTACTGCTTTGTGGCAAAGCTAAGGATCGTTTTTTGCGCTGCCCAGTAGCAAGGTTCCTGTAAATAAGCGGAGAGATGAGCTTCGGGTAAACGGGCCGATTCCTGGTGCCAGCGTTTGTGCCAGTAGAGTGCCCAAAAGTTAGCAGCGTCTTGCTTGGATGATTGCTCAAGGCTCTGCTGCATGCTGCGTCGGAGTCTGGCATCGGTTGCCCAATGGTGCGGACGATCGGCGTCAAATTGCAGAAAGGTGGCAAAGATTTCCAGAATGTCTTGGCGAGCGCGCATCGTTTAACCGTCCACCCCCTGAGCGAGTACATCAAAAGAATTCACTAGCGGACGCAAAAATCCTGATTTTTCACCGACGCCTTGCACAAAGATTTCTTACGCGCACTGATTACATCTACCGACTGAAGCCTGATCAAACACCGAGGGTTGGGATCACGTCAGTAGTTTTTATTTGCATGGCCGCAATGGTATGGCCCAACGATGAAACGCCAGAGGCTTCACATAGGCGATCGTCCGGACTGCACTGCATAAAGTGACGATCGCAACGCTACAGAGATGTAGAGCGATCGCTGGATGAACTCTAACGATGCTGACACACAGACCATACACCCATGCATTACGCCCCATGAAACCTAACACATTTATATTTTTTCTTCTAGCCGTGGCTCTCGTGCCGGCGATCGCTGAATCAAAGCCTGCTCAGGCACAAGTCAATTTGTCTCAGCTTGTAACGGGTGGTTTCAATGCACCGTTTACCGCCACGCAACCACGCAACGCTCAAGCCAACATTGTGATCTCGGTACGGGACTTCAGCCCAACCGATGATTTTTGTGGCAGTAGCGTGAGCTTCTCGTTTGCTCGTCCTGGTAGCCTTAGCGATGGGTTCGACTTTTCTCATGCGGGTAGACAGTCGATTGGCTTTCCACACCCTGTTCGAAGCCTCACAGGGTCTGTAGGAGGCGCAACCACCTATTTTCAATTACCGGCTGGTGTCCGCAACCCTGACCTGATTGGTTGTGTGGATACCCAGCGTAATACGGTGTTCATTACCATCAAGCCCCAGCGTCAAGCTGCACCAACACAGCCACAGCCGCCACAGCCTGAGCCGTCTCTTCCACCCGCACAAACGCCTTCTATGCAGACCCCTCCCAACCGCTTGACACCGACTGTTCCGCAAACTCAAATACGGCTGCCGCAACAAAACCAGTCCTTTCCAGCAGGTGTGTCCCCCAACAATCAACCGATTCGCTAGGGGTTTAGCGATCATTAAGTATCAAAGTACCTGCCATACTTCGAGCAAAAGCTGTTGTTCCTTAACCCCAGCCTGGAGGCGACCACTCTCAATCTTGTTATGGATGACTGTTCTCGCTGGACGAATGACAGTCTATGGCATTCAGACTTCGGAGGTTTTGAAAACCTCCGAAGTCTTGGAGATTCGCTGAGAGGGCAAGAAGGCAGAGTAGAGGGTCGTGACGGGATGAGATGCTGCTAGCTATTCAACGGGCACTGAGCCCAGTTATTTCTAATGCGACGTTCTTTCTGCTTGAAGAAGACCTTCGATCGCGATGCTATCCAATGGCTTTGAGAAAAGGTAACCTTGCCCATTTTCACATTGCAATGCCTTTAAGTGGGCTAGTTGCTTCTCCGTTTCGACGCCCTCAGCTACAATGTCCAACCCCAGGTTCCACGCCAACTTCACAACAGTACGAATGATTTCCATTTTCTCAAGATCATTCTCGATATTGTTCACAAACGATCGATCGATTTTGAGCGTATCCACGGGAAAGCGGTGCAAGTAGCCTAAGGATGAGTAACCGGTGCCGAAATCATCGATCGACAGATGAATGCCCAAGGCTTGAAGCTTTTGTAGCATGATTGTTGCCGCTTCAGCATTTTCCATTACCGTGCTTTCTGTAATCTCTAGCTTCAAACTTTGAGCACTCAAGCCAGTCTCTTGCAAAATCTGCTGAATTTCAGCGACTAGATTGGGTTGAGCAAATTGTTTGCCGGAAATATTGACGCTAATCGTAAGCGGTGGATGGGTTGGAAATTCCACTTGCCATGCTTGCATCTGTCGGCAGGCTTCCCGTAGCACCCACCCACCCAGTGGCATAATCAGCCCAGTTTCTTCCGCTACGGGAATAAACTCCGCTGGGGAAAGCATCCCACGCGCATGTGTTTAGCGTTGTTGTACGGGAATCAGTAACCCGGAATCCTTGGATCGGTGTTTAAGGTGGAAGAAGCCGAT
>NZ_PVWK01000057.1 GCF_003003795.1 Stenomitos frigidus ULC18
TCATTTTGGAACACCTCTCCAAACCGATTGCTACCTGACCCCAGATATTGCTACTTTTGTCAATGCGTAAGTCCTAAAATTCTCATTCCTTAGCTTAATTGTTACGCTTGGTTAAGGATAATGAGCATGGATGCGATGGGTTGGTGATATCGGTTCGATCGCGCCGCTTTCTTTACGCCTTGCCCTCTGCTCATTGTCCAATGAGCCAGTCCTGACGGTAAAATGAGGCTGTGCATTCAAGAGGTTGTGCATTCAAAGCATGGGAGCAACGCGCTTGCCAACACTGGGCGTCAACATTGATCACACTGCAACGGTACGACAAGCACGGCGCACGGTAGAACCTGATCCGGTAGCAGCGGCTGTTTTAGCAGAACTGGCGGGTGCCGATGGCATTACCGTCCACTTGCGCGAAGATCGGCGACATATTCAGGATCGAGATGTACGCTTGCTGCGGGAAACCGTGCGCACGCACTTGAACCTGGAGATGGCAGCGACTGATGAGATGGTGGCGATCGCCCTCGCCATCAAACCCGATTATGTGACTCTCGTACCCGAAAAGCGCGAAGAAGTCACCACTGAAGGCGGGTTAGATGTAGCAGGTCAGGCAGACCGTATGGCGCAAATTGTCACGACGCTGCAAGACGCTGGCATTCCGGTGAGTCTCTTTATTGATGCTGATCCCAAGCAGATTGAGGCTGCGGCAGCAATGCAGGCTCAGTTTATTGAACTGCATACAGGGCAGTATGCCGAAGCCAAAGCAGAAGCTAGCCGAGCCAAGGAGCTAACCATTCTGAAAGCCGGTTGCGAACGAGCGATCGCAGCTGGTTTGCGTGTTAATGCTGGACATGGCCTCACGTACTGGAACGTCTACCCGATCGCCTGTCTGCCTGGGATGGAAGAGCTGAACATCGGTCACACTATCATCAGCCGTGCCATACTCGTCGGCTTAGAACGGGCTGTTCGAGAAATGAAAGACGCCATTCGAGGAGAATGAGGCACAAGAAAGAGTTTTGAGTTAAGAATTTTGAGTTAAGACATTTAAGCTCACAATTCAATCGATTTACAGTTCTCTGCCTTGACTCAACTCCAAAGCCCAACACAAGCACTAGCTTTGCTCACCCTCACTGCTACTTTCCCAATTCAAAACTCAGAACTCAAAGCTAATCTTATGACCATGCAAACTTACTATTACGTCCTCGCTAGCCAACGCTTTCTGACCGAGGAAGAGCCGATCGACGAAGTGCTTCAAGAGCGTACTCGGAATTACCACGAACAAGAAAAAGAGATTGACTTCTGGCTGGTGAATCAACCTGCCTTTTTGGAAGCGCCTGAACTTGCAGCCGTCAAAGCGCAATGTCCTCAGCCTGCGAGTGCTATTATTTCAACCAATCCTCAGTTCGTTACCTGGTTGAAATTGCGGCTGGAGTTTGTGATTACAGGTGCGTTTCAGGCACCTTCGTACACAATTCCACAGCCTCTAGCCTCGTTAGCATCAATTTCTTAAGCTTCGTTTGGTGTGAAGGATGCTACATTGGCTTGCCAGCGGTAGAGGGCATTACCCGTTCAAACCCTCTTCATAACGTTCATGTTTTACATTGCTCAACGGTTCCCAGGTTTGTTAGGTTCAGTATTGCTTGCTGGCGTCAGCTTGACCATTACAGCAAGCGTCACCGCCCAAATTCCACCCGCTCCGCCGCTCTTGGAAACACCTTCAGCACAGGCAAACTATGCTGATTGTCAACCGCCAAGTCCAGGCGAGTATCTGTTGCTTGTGATGAGTAAAACGTCTGAAAGTCAGGAACAGGTGCGTCGGACGGTGCCGCCTAACACTACTGTGACGGTCTGTAATTACCTTAATGACGTGGTCACACGAGTGGGTGGTTTTACGACTGCTGACACAGCGAATGCTTGGGCGAAATATATGCGTGAATCGATCGGGCTGTCAGCCTTTGTCGCTCGTCCCTCAGAAGTAGCAGCTCAAACGTCTCCAACGCCCGTACAACCTTTTCCTAAACCATCATCCCCCCCGATCACGCCTCGATCGCTGGCGCAGACTTCGCCCACGTCACGGGATGCGCGAGGATACAATCCCCAGATTTTAGGCGGAGGCTATGCTGTTTTGGTGGATTACTTTAGCCGACCAGAATTGGCAACGCAGGTACGTCAGCTGGTTGGCAAAGAGATTGGGTTGGTTTCCTACCGTCAACGGCCCTATCTTCTGGCTGTCCATACAACCGATCAAAGTCTTGCTAATGCAACCCTACAGGCATTGACCGATCGTGGTTTTTGGGCAATGGTCGTTGATAGTCGTCGGGTGACTCTGTTGGGTCAGGCGATCGCCACATCCCAACCAACAGTGAAGAAGTAAACTCTGGTATAGAAGCTGAGTTCTCAACTGATCACGCGTGGTTCAGGTGCAGAGATCTCTGATGCGCAGATTCGTTCGATCGCTTGATCGGCCGTGATCAAGCGCTTTAAAATTACTTGACCGATCGCCTGTGGGGCCGCCTCCACCTGAGCCTGATCCGTTGGCTTCACCTCAACCATTAAAACGGCATCTTCAACGCGGTACAGCCATAGCTTTTCATCCTGCTCCCAAACGCAGAGATTGATCTGACTGATCTCTGGCTTGCGTCTCCAGGCGCTTTCGTTCCATAGTCCTCCCAGTTCCCAGACTCTGCCAATCGTCCAGCCATCCGACAGAAAAAAGTACTTCACAACGGTATCCAGAATTGCTGCAACATCTTACTGACCAGGCTATGAACACCAGGCTACGAACAAGCTAGCTAATCTTAGCCGCTGCGAGACGTAACACACATCACAATTCATGCAACAGCCATAAATTACAGTACTGCGAGTCGGATGGCACAATCGTTCCACACTTATTGCGCTACGACTGGTTCAACAACACCACTATCTCCCTACGGGTTAAACCCGTTTCTGTCATGGCTAAGTCTGTCTTGCCATCACGATTGAAGTCACCTGCGACGATACCCAAGAAACTGATTCCCACGACCTCGTTGACCGCCGCTTGAAAGGTGCCATTGCCATTGCCCAGCAGCAACGATAAAACGGGGTAGCCCTCATTCGCTACCGCTAAATCTGTCTTGCCATCGCGATCGAAATCACCAGCAACAACACTGCGTGGACGGCTTCCCACCGCGTAGCTCACCGCTGTTTGGAAGGTGCCAGTGCCAGTCCCCAGCAGCACTGAGACCGTGTTGGAGTTCAAATTCGTGACAACTAAATCTGTTTTGCCATCAATATTGAAATCTCCAGCGACGATGCCCAAGGGACCATTTCCCGCCGCGTAGTTGACCGCTGGTTGGAAGGTGCCAGTGCCAGTGCCCAGCAGCACTGAGACCGTATTGGAGCCGAAATTTGTCACGGCTAAGTCTGTCTTGCCATCAACATTAAAATCGCCGACGACGATACCCGAAGGATCACGTCCTGCCGCGTAGCTCACCGCTGGTTGGAAGGCACCAGTGCCAGTCCCCAGCAGCACCGATACCGAATTGGAGCGCCAATTCGTCACGACTAAGTCTGTCTTACCATCGCTATTGAAATCGCCCGCAGTGAGATCGCCCACAAACAAAGAATCGGGAGTACTTCCCGCTGGATAGTTTACTGCTGCTGAGAAGGTGCCTGTACCAGTGCCCAGCAACACTGCAACCTGACCGCCACCATTTGTTACGGCTAAATCTGCTTTAGCATCGCCATTGAAATCACCGGTAATGACACCGTTGGCATTGTTTCCCGCAAAATAATCCACTGCTGTTGGGAAGGTGCCAGTGCCCGTCCCCAGTAACACTGTCACCGTACCTCCGCCCAAATTTGTTATCACTAAGTCTGTCTTAGCATCGCCATTGAAATCGCCTGCGGTGATATCATTTGAACCGTTTCCCACCACCCTGGAATAGCGCGGTGGCGCAAAGAGGGAAAAACGCCCTGTGCCCACAATCTGCCAGTTTGGATCTACGACTGAGTTAATGTACAGACTGCTGGACAGGGACGTACCATTCATCAGCCAGATGCCATTCTGACCTGTTGCCTTGTTTCGCCACACCAGGTCAGAGCTGACATCGTCATTAAAGTTACCTGTACCCACAATCTGCCAGTTTTGATCCGCAACGGGGGTCGTATACACACCAGTGGATAGAGTCGTGCCGTTCATCAGCCAGATCGCATTTTGCCCCGTGGCTTGGTTCCGCCACACCAGATCAGAGCTTCTGTCACTATTGAAGTCACCCGTACTCACAAGCTGCCAGTTCAAATCCGCAACTGGGGTCGTATACACACCAGTGGATAGAGTGGTGCCGTTCATCAGCCAGATGCCATTCTGACCCGTTGCCTTGTTACGCCACACCAGATCAGAATTGCCATCGTCATTGAAGTCGCCTGTACCCACGATCTGCCAGTTCAGATCCGCAACGGGGGTCGTATACACACCAGTGGATAGAGTGGTGTCATGCATCAGCCAGATCGCATTTTGCCCTGTTGCCTTATTACGCCACACCAGGTCAGAGTTGAAGTCGCCGTTGAAATCACCAACTCCAACCAGTGACCAATTGGCATCAGGTACGGCTGTTGTGTATCGCCCCACGTCTAGAGTGGTGTCATGCATCAGCCAGATGGCATTCTGTCCGGTCAGTGGATTCCGGAAAACTAAGTCTTGTTGTAAGTTAAGACTGATATTGTTCGAAGGCATAAAGTGACGGTTCCTAAGTCGTATCCCTGAGATCTATGCTCTGCCACGGCAAAAAAATCAGCAACAAATATGAAGTTGCTGTGAGAGCCTCAGTGATTAGCAAACAGAACCTGATTGGATGGTATACCAGTTAAACGCTACACGCCTCCTTCCCGGTGATGGTACTGAATGGATGTTACTAAAGATAAGCCTCATCATGTTAGGACTTACGCAGAAGAGAACCCCAACCCCCTTCAAAAGGGCTACCGTGTCCACACAAGTGATCGAATCTAGCCAAATTGCCCCCTAGCCCCCAATTCTGGGGGAACCGAACCGTTCAAAGTCCCCCAGAATTGGGGGCTTAAAGCCCTTTGAGCATACAAGAAAAGGGGGCGAAAAGGACCCAAACGAAGTCAGCCTCGACTTGTGTGTACACCGCAGCTTCAAAAGGGCAGGGCTGATTCGTAGACGGTAGAAAAGTAACAGTAATAAGGTTAGTCGCTTTTCTGTCGCGCAACTAGTCAAAAAATTTAGCCCCATTTTGGGGCTGAACGCTGAAAGCCTTTATAGGCATGGCTTCAGCAATCATATGATAAACTTTCGTACGTATCTCGGTACAATGCCTGATAAGCTGTGACAGTTTTGTATCCATCCAAACATCAACGTTCTGGTAGCAAATTCATGGACATTCAGGCTCTTATTCGCGAAATTCCAGACTTCCCTAAGCCAGGTATTCTCTTCAAAGACATCACCACGCTTTTGCGCGATGCTGGCGGTTTGCGTTATACGATCGATGCTCTGGCGGAAAAATGCGAACACTTTGCACCTGATTTCATCATTGGCATGGAGTCGCGCGGCTTCATCTTTGGTGCACCGCTGGCGTACAAATTAGGAGCAGGCTTCATTCCTGTTCGCAAACCGGGCAAGCTACCCGCTGCTGTCCACTCCATTCAATACGAACTGGAGTACGGCATGGATTGTCTGGAAGTACATCAAGATGCACTGCATCCGCCCGATTGCCGCATCTTGATTGTGGATGATTTGATTGCGACGGGTGGCACGGCTGAAGCAACTGCCAAACTAGTGCAGAAATCGGGCTGCCAGTTGGTGGGCTATGCGTTTGTCATTGAGCTGAAAGATCTGAATGGACGCAAGCGGTTACCGGAAGCGCCGATCGTCACGCTCGTTCAGTATTAAGCTCGCTCTGATCTGCTGGCTTAGAGAAATTTGCAGTCAGCTTTCAGCAGTCAGACTGGGATTTAGAGTGGTCGCTCATTTCGCAGAGGCTTAGCTGACCGCTGACTGCTGACCGCTGAAAGCTAACAAAGCACTTTTGGCAAATCAAATTAGGATTGCTATATCAGCTATCAGCTAAGAACATGACTACATCCGATCGGAGCAGGCTAGCGTCAAGCATTGACGGGCTGGCAAACTTTTTTACCAGCGAGACCTTTGTCTACATCGTTAAGCGTTTGCTACAAGCGCTGTTGACCCTGCTCCTTGCGTCTGCCTTGAGCTTTATTATCATCCAGCTTGCGCCTGGTGACTATCTCGACACGTTGAAAGAGAATCCCAAAATTTCGCCTGAACGGATCGAGCAACTGCGGCGACAGTTTGGGCTGGATAAGTCCTGGTTTGAGCAGTACTTTCTGTGGCTCTGGCAAATTGTCACGCGGGGCAATTTTGGCACTAGCTTCGTTTATCAGCGATCGGTGGCCTCACTACTGTGGGAGCGGGTACCAGCGACGCTTCTACTAGCTATCTCCTCTCTAGTGCTCACGTGGTCGATCGCCATTCCGTTAGGCATTGTCGGCGCGGTGAACCAGAATCGTTGGAGCGATCGGCTCCTGCAAGTCATTAGCTACGCTGGACAGGGTTTTCCCAGCTTTATTACCGCGCTGTTGCTGCTGATTTTGGCGCAGAATGTGTCGCCGATTTTTCCGGTGGGCGATATGACCAGCATCGATCACGATGAGTTAACGCCGCTCGGTAAGATCATTGACGTTGCTTGGCATATGATCTTGCCGACGATCGCGCTAAGCATCACCAGTTTTGCGGGTCTTCAGCGCATCACCCGTGGCGAACTGCTCGATGTCTTGCGGCAGGACTATATTCAAACTGCTCGCGCCAAAGGGTTACCAGAAAACAAAGTGATCTACGTTCACGCTCTGCGTAATGCGATCAACCCGTTGATTACACTGCTGGGTTTTGAATTTGCCAGCTTGCTCAGCGGTGCCTTCATTGCCGAATTTTTCTTCAACTGGCCTGGTTTAGGTCGTCTCATCCTTCAAGCGGTACAGGCGCAGGATCTCTACCTTGTGATGGCAAGCTTGATGATGGGTGCCGTTATGCTTATTGTTGGTAACCTTCTAGCCGATCTACTGCTCAAAGCCATTGACCCTCGTATCAAGCTAGAAGAAGCCAATTAGATGACCGTTGCTGCAGTTTGGATTCCTATTGACTGCATTGAGTCGATCGAGGCATGCCGTTTTATCCTCACGCTGTTGATCAGGACTTTACCGGGAGTAGCGGAGCCTCTTGAAGAAACGGGATGCCTCACGATCGAGGTCGCTATGAAGAAGCCGCGTAATGCACCAGTTGAGCCAGTTTGCGGCGCAGGGTTTCTAGACCGAGACGATCGCTGGCTGAAATAAAGATCGCCTGCGGATATTCTTCTCGTGCTAATTCCAGCGTATCGCCATCCACCTGATCGATCTTGTTAAACGCTACTAGCGCCGGACCGGGCGAAATCGGCATTTCCGAAAGGATCTTCATGACCGCGCGAATCTGACTTTGCCATGCAGGATGAGACAGATCGACCACATGCAACAGCGCGTCTGCTTCCGTCACTTCCTCGAGCGTGGCGCGGAAGGCGTCCATCAACGATGGAGGCAGTTCGTGGATGAAGCCCACGGTGTCGGTGAGAAGGAGTGCAAGTGGCTCTTCTGTGACGGCATCGGGCACCACCAGTCGCCGCGTTGTTGGGTCGAGTGTTGCGAATAATTGGTCTGCGGTATACACCTCGGCATTTGTCAGCACATTCAGCAAGGTTGATTTACCCGCGTTGGTATAGCCCACCACTGCTACTGACGGCACTTCCTCGTGCTGTCGTCGCTGCCGCATCCGTGCTCGGTGTGCCTGTAGCTGATCCACCTCTTGCTGTAAGCGTGTGATCCGCCGTTGAATCGCTCGTCGCTCGGTTTCTAGCTTGGTTTCCCCAGGTCCTCGCGTCCCAATACCGCCACCCAAACGGGACATTGCCTGTCCACGTCCAGCCAAACGAGGCAGCATATATTCCAACTGCGCCAGCTCGACCTGAAGTTTCCCGGCACCCGATCGCGCTCGTTGGGCAAAGATATCCAGAATCACTTCGGTGCGATCGACGACTCGGATGCCAATCTGTGTTTCCAGATTCCGCACTTGCGCTGGGGACAGATCGCGATCGAACACCACCAGGTTAGCGCCAACTGACTGTGCCGCCAGCGCAATTTCCTGCACCTTCCCTTCACCGACCACCGTTTGATGGTGAGGATGGGGTCGCTTCTGCTGGAGCGTTTGCAGCACGGTGCCACCCGCTGTTTCAACCAACCGCTCTAGCTCCGTCAGCCCATCCTGAAAGCGCTTTGTTGCTCTGTTATCGGTCATCAGCCCGACTAGCAGCACCTGATCGTGATCGCGATCGACCTGACGGGCGGTATAGTCTCGCCGAAACTCTTCTTCCAGTCCTTCAACGAGATTGAGAAAGTCTTGATTGGTTAGTACATCCAGGCTCAACGGTGGCGAAACCGTCCACGCAGTTTCAGGGTGCGGCACCAAATGAGCCAGGTAGGTTTCCTTGACGTAGCCCGTTGCACCCCCCCCCCGACGCTCAAAACCACCACCTGTGAGTGTCAGCGTCACCAGTGCATCCAACCGTTGCATCGCCATCGCCGTCAGGGATGAGTCACTGGGCGGTTCAAACTTTAGCTGGGTCGAAAGGCAACGAATGCCACAGAGCCGCTCTGCACCATAGCGGGGCAACTCTAACGGGGGAATTTGGGTTTGACGAGGCGTGCCCACCCCAATGCGCATCACTTGGCCACGTCGATTCACATAGGCGCACACAGGCTGGTTCAACTCAGTGCTGACCGCCGCTAGCCGCTGAGCAAACTCAGGTGTCGTCAGTCGATCGCCCGGTAGCCGCTGATGATACAAGCGCTGCAACTGCTTGACCTGACTGGTTTTTAAGCCCTGGAGATTTCCGTAAACTGTTTCGATAGAGGCAACTCGCCAAACGCAACTGTATTCATTTTAGTCAATTGCGGGGTCGTAGGAACGTTACATATAACGTCCCTACAGTTTGTGGTTACTCTAAGCGGTAACAGGGCTTTTGCCTTTCTTTTTCTGTGCGTCTGTTTCTGGTGCCGTCGTTTCAGGCGCTGGAGCATCAGTCTGAGCGTCGTCTGTCTGAACGTCTTCGTCTTCAACACTCTTTACATTATCGAGATCGATATCCAGTACCGTCATCGACAGTCCGGCGCGTGGCGTGTTGCCGTTGCTGGAAATGTATGGATTCGGTTCAACTTTGCCAGTGCAGATAATGAGCGATCCTTTTTTAAGAAACGGGAGTGTTCGCCATGCAGCCGATTTTTCCCAAATGCTTAACGATACAGTGAACGATTCGTCACGATTCCGTACTCCGCGGACATATAACGTTGCTTTGGCGACCTTTGCCTTCTCGCCACTGCGGAGATCAACGGTCTTGATCTCTGCATCTGCTGCCAGATTGCCACTGACAATCCACTTGTTTAAACCCACACTCGACATAGAGTCCTCTCGGTAAATGACCTTTAACGCAGAATTCCCCGACTACCAAAAAACGGAACAAACCACTTCAAAGTCTCAAAGAGCCTCTAGGGATCGTGGATTTATTTCTCATTTCTAAAAATCGTCAATTGGACTGATGACTCGTTGAGCAATGCCCTTTACCCTATTACCCTAAGCTAAAGATGTAGGCCTCTGGAGTCGTGCGGATGCAGGAATACGATGTGGTGATGATTGGTGCAGGGCACAACGGGCTGGTGTGCGCCGCGTATCTGCTGAAAGCGGGCTATAGCGTGTTGCTGCTGGAACAACGATCGGTGCCGGGTGGAGCTGCAACCACTGAGGCCGTCATTCCAGAGCTGCCTGACTTTACCTTCAACCTGTGCGCGATCGACCATGAATTCATCCACCTCGGCCCTGTTGTGGAAGAGTTGGAACTCACGAAGTACGGCTTAGAATACCTCTTTTGCGATCCGGTAGTGTTTTGTCCACATCCTGATGGCAAGTACTTTCTGGCTCATCAATCCGTTGAAAAAACCTGCGCTAACATTGCCCGCTATAGCGATCGGGATGCGCAAAAATATGCAGAATTTACGGCGTACTGGTCACGCATTGTGAGTGCTTTAGGGCCGATGTTTAACGCACCACCGAAGTCGGTGATTGACATTGCAGGCAATTATGATGTGGCGAAATTGAAAGATCTGCTGGCTGTTGCGGGTTCTACGACGAAGGCACTCGACTTTGTGCGCACCATGCTGACTAGCGCGGAAGATTTGCTCAACGAATGGTTTGATTCGGAGTTTGTTAAAGCGCCATTGGCAAGACTAGCGGCGGAATTGGGTGTGCCACCGTCCCAGAAAAATCTGGCGATCGGCGCGATGATGATGTCGATGCGGCACCATCCCGGCATGGCACGTCCCAAAGGTGGCACTGGAGCGCTCGTGCAGGCGTTAGTTAAGCTGGTCAAAGCCCTCGGTGGTGAGATTTTGACCGAGCAGCGGGTGAAGCAAGTGTTGGTCGATGACGGTCGTGCTGTGGGAGTGCGGGTCGGTAATGGGACTGAATACCGTGCGACGAAGGGCGTGATTTCGAACATTGATGCGCAGCGCTTGTTCATCCACTGCATGGACAGAAGCGATGTGGATGCGGCAGATCCCAATCTCTGGGAGCGCCTGGAGCGCCGGATTGTGAACAACAATGAGACGATTCTCAAAATTGATTTAGCGATGGATGAACCGCTGCGGTTTGAGCATCACAACCACCGGGATGAGTATCTGATCGGGTCAGTGCTGATTGCGGATTCGGTGCGCCATGTGGAGATCGCCCACACCGATCCGGCGATCGGCAAGATTCCCGACGCCGATCCATCCATGTATGTGGTGCAACCCACGATGCTCGATCCAACGATGGCTCCTGCTGGTAAACACACCGTTTGGATTGAGTTCTTTGCGCCCTACAATATTGCTGGCTTAGAAGGCACGGGACAGAACGGCACGGGCTGGACGGATGACCTGAAAAACAAGGTGGCCGATCGCGTGATCGACAAGCTGGCAGAATATGCGCCCAATGTCAAAACCGCCACGATCGGGCGCCGGGTGGAAAGTCCGGCTGAGCTGGGCGATCGGCTGGGTGCGCTGAAAGGCAACTACTACCACATCGACATGACGTTGGAGCAGATGGTCTTTTTACGACCGCTCCCCGAACTGGCAAACTACAAAACGCCGATCGACGGGCTCTTTCTCACCGGAGCTGGAACTCATCCCGGTGGCTCAATTTCAGGGATGCCGGGACGCAATTGCGCACGGGTGTTCTTGCATACCCAGCAGCCGATCGCGCAAACCCTACGCGATGCTAAAGAGTCGTTTAAAGCAACCGTCCAGTCTGTTTTCCATCTGTCTTGAGTTTGTTGGTATGGGCGCACGGCCTGCGCCCCTACAGGGGGAAATATGGACGTTATTAAATTCTTGCCCCTTAGAGGGTTTGCCGTTCTTTAACCACTGAGGATTCATTGCTCATTTCTCCCATGATTGCCTGAAGCCATAGCCAGCGCCCACGACTATCCTTTTCAAGTAGAGGATCGGGCACCGGAAACGATCGCTGCTCCAGTGGCACAAAGAGCCCTGCTCCAGAACGATAAGCAAAAATTGTACCCAACTCGATGGAGTAGATCCAGGCGTGCAGATTGATTGTGCCCTCATGCATTTTTGAGCGGATGATGGGGTACGTCTTGAGATTTTCAATCTGAGTCAGCACATTTTGCTTAATGGCAATTTTCAGCAGTTCTTCTAGGCTATAGCCCTTATCTGTATAGTGATCAACCACTAAGCGCCGGGTCGCTTCGGCGTGATGCTTGAGCCAGTCGTAGACCAGAGGCATGTCTTTGGCAAGGCTGCCAACTTGCAGCAACCCTTTCATCGCACCGCAGTGCGAATGGCCACAAATAATAACGTCTTTGATGCCAAGGGCGTGAACGGCATATTCGATCGCGGCTCCCTCCGCATAACTCGTTGCCCCATAGGTTGGAATGACATTGCCGACATTGCGGATAATAAAGAGGTCTCCGGGCTGCGCTTGCGTGATTAGAAAGGGATCAATGCGTGAATCAGAACAGGTGATAAAGAGAACTTCTGGTGTTTGCCCATGAGACAGTTGCTCAAAAAGTTCCTGATGGGTACTGAAATAGGTATTCTGGAACTCATTAAGTCCGTTGATAATTCCTGCCATTGACATGACTGCAAGCCTCTCTTAGATAACCTGAAGTAAGTTTTTTAGAATTGACAATTTAAAGGGATAGCCCTCTTCATCCCGTTAAAGAGAGAGTGCTATCAACAGGCAATCGCGGTAGAGCAGGTTGGTCTGGGTGGTCAGCTTGGAAGCATTGACGAGATCATGCAACAAGGGAGCAATTGTGAGAGCGTAGCGTTGTCATCACTGCTAACATCCGTCACACAGTCGGTTTCACTCCAAGCACGAGCAATCCCAACACACTGCTCACAGGCTAAGGCATGAAAGCGATGTTCATCTCCCTCTGGAGCCACTTTGCAAATCTCCACAATCTAGATATGCTTGCGATCGTCGGTGAGCAAAGCAGCAGCGCTAACCAGAAGAAATTCATCCATCAGACGCCATTTACAAGCCTTTTTTCAAAGAGCGACAGGTTTTGTGAGACGGTAGACAAAATTTATTCAAAGTAATGATGACCCAGCGAGTTTTGATCTTAGGTGGAAAAGGGCGTATCGGCCGCCAGGTTGCTGCTGATCTCGCGACCCATACCAACGCCGAAATAACCATTACGGGACGCAGCCAACAGGTCAAACAGATCCCTGCTTCAGGTTCGCACGTCCAATTTCTAGAACTGGATCTAGACGATCGAGACAAATTGACCGCTGCTATTCATGCCTTGCAGACGGACGATCGCCAGCAGCGCCACGTCGTCGTGCATTGTGCGGGTCCCTTTCATCACCGCGATGGCAGAGTGCTGGAAGCCTGCATCGCCGCTGGTGTGAACTATGTGGATGTGAGCGATCATCCGTCCTACACACGCACCGCGATCGCGTATCGTGCGGCGGCAGAAGCGACGGGTATCACGGCGATCGTCAACACGGGCATTTTTCCCGGCATCTCAAATAGCATGGTGCGGCAGAGCATTGAGCAACTCGACTCGGCTGACACGGTGCATCTCAGCTATGTAGTGGCTGGCTCTGGTGGTGCAGGCGTGACCGTGATGCGAACGACGTTTTTGGGCTTGCAGCGCCCGTTTCAAGCATGGTTGAAGGGACAGTGGCAGATGGTGAAGCCGTATAGCGATCGCGAAGTGATTGAGTTTCCCAATCCCTATGGGCGTGTTGGCGTGTACTGGTTTGATGTGCCCGAAGCGTTTACGATTCCCAGCGCGTTTCCCGTCAAAACGGTCATCACCAAATTCGGCACCGTTCCTGACTTCTACAACTTTCTCACCTGGAGCGTCGCTCGTTGGTGGCATCCGCGACTGCTGCGAACTCGCGCTGTCATTGAGTTTCTGTCCTACGTCAGCCACTTCATGACGGACGTGACCGATCGCTTTAGCGGCATTGGGGTTGCCATTCGGGTGGAAGTAACGGGTCAGAAGGACGGCAAACCTGCCAAGAGCTACGTCACGCTGGTACACGAAAATACCGCGATCGCGGCTGGCTACGGTACAGGCAGCGTTGTACAACTGTTGCTATCCGGTGAACTCAACAAACCGGGCGTCTGGGCGATCGAAGAGGCATTGCCCACCACTTTATTTGAGCAAACCATGCAGAGTCGTGGGGTAAAAATCGAGCAGTGTATCCGCCAGGATTCGCACTAGCTAACACTTACATACGTTTGACACGCTACACCCCATACCCTACACCCCATACCCTCCTCCGCCAAACGCTGGAATCTCCGGGCATTGGGTGGCAGAATGGACGGTACGAATTTGAGTAGAGATACCATGACGATCCTTCCCACGCTACAGAATGCTCTGGATAACGGACGCGCCCTCAAGATTATTAGCGGTCTGCATAATTGCGATGCCGATCGTGTGGCGGCTACAGTGAACGCTGCCGATCGGGGTGGTGCCACCTTTGTAGACATCGCTGCCGATCCAGCCCTAGTGCGGTTGGCAAAAAAACTGACCCATCTGCCCGTTTGCGTCTCGGCTGTAGAACCAGAGAAGTTTGTCATCGCCGTCGATGCCGGAGCTGACCTGATTGAAATCGGCAACTTCGACAGCTTTTACGCCCAAGGTCGTCGCTTTGAAGCCGATGAAGTGTTGGCGCTGACCCGCGAAACGCGTGAACTATTGCCCACCATCACCCTCTCGGTGACAGTACCTCACATCCTGACGCTCGACAAACAGGTACAACTGGCAGAAGCCTTGGTACAAGCTGGAGCCGATATCATTCAAACCGAAGGCGGCACCAGCAGCCAACCAACCCACGCTGGTACGCTGGGACTCATCGAAAAAGCGGCTCCCACCCTGGCAGCCGCTTATGAAATCTCCCGTGCAGTTAAGGTGCCTGTGTTGTGCGCGTCGGGTCTGTCGAATGTGACGGCACCGTTGGCGATCGCCAACGGTGCATCAGGTATTGGTGTTGGCTCTGCCATCAACCAACTCAACAGCGAAGTCGCCATGATTGCCGCTGTGCGTAGTTTGGTCGAAGCGCTAGCAACCGTTAGCCGGACGCCTTTGTACGTATAGCGCGAGCGATTGATATGGATGATATGGAAACTTTCTGTCTGGCTTTCCAACTTGGAGTATTTGACAGAAAGTTTCTATCTAATAGCAGTTGGCATCTCTATTTATTGCTGGGACAATCCATGTTGCCCTTACAGATAATTTAGACTTTACTTAAAGTACGAGCTGAAATTCCAAGTGTAAGTTTTGCGAATGAATGCACCTATTTTCATTAGTTACCGAAGAGCCGATGCTGCTGCTGAAGCTGGTCGTCTGTACAGCACGATCCTTAAAGATTTTGGCGAGGATTCTGTATTTATGGATACCTCTTCGATTAAACCTGGAGCACCTTGGTCAAAGGAGCTAAAAGAAGCTTTGAATGCCGCTCAAATTGTCATATTAATTATGGGATTAGAATGGCTTCGGATTAGTGATGAGTTTGGATTCCGTAGAATAGACAAGGAAGATGATTGGGTGCGCCAGGAAATTGAATTTTCACTTGAAAACAACAAGAAGGTATTGCCTTTATTAGTTAAAGGTGCAAAACCTCTTCCAGCTAACGTTTTGCCTCCTTCAATCAGCGCCTTAACTGAAAGGCAGGCTATAGAAATTAGAGATACCTACTGGGATCACGATGTAAAACTTGTTCTAGAGCAACTAAAGGTAGTTAATGGAAACTCTTCAAAAAATAATGGATCTTTAGGGAAAGGTTCTTCGGGCATATACCCAACTCCTCCACCAGAAATACCTGATCCAATAAGTGATGAAAGGCTTCAAATTGCTTTAGATGGAAGCTTATCAAAATGGAAGAAGATAGTTAGTCCATTGCCTGAAGATTCTACCAAAGTGCGTATTGAGTTATATCGACAATATCAATTTAAAACATTTCTAGATGCAATTAGTTTTATGAACCAAGTTGCTCTTGGATGCGATATTGCCATGCACCACCCTCGTTGGGAAAATGTTTGGAAGTCGGTTAGGGTTTACTTGAGTACGTGGGATGTTAATCATCAAATTTCTGATAGGGATATTCAATTAGCTAAGTATTTCGACAAGGCTTTTCTTGATTTTCCTGGGTCAAATTTGAACGCTTAATTCCGTTCGCCGATATTGTGTGTGGAGCGCATCACTGCAAATCAAACGCACTATTTTATTGGGTGCTTTGAAAACAACACTCCTGGAGAATGGTTATTAATTGGCAGTTAATATCAGTCCACGATCGCAAGTTCCAGCACTCTATAAAGCTCGTTGACGTTGCCTCTTCCTAAAAGGAGGAGCGATCGAGGCATTTACCATGAGAAGGTGGGGATTTTTGCTGACCGCGAGGGTGATTTCGTCACGTTTATGGGTTCAGCAAATGAAAGCTACAGTGCCTTAATTGAAAATTTTGAGTGTATTGATGTGTATTGGTCATGGGACGCTGCCCTTCGCGAAAGAGCCTTACGAAAGGTTGAGAATTTTCAACGCTTATGGGATAACCGAACCGAAAACCTAGATGTGCTGGAGTTCCCAGAGGCGGTGCGTGGATCGCTCCGTTCCATCCGAAGACGGAAGTGGCGCTCATGCACCTCTTCTATAATCCACTTGTGATAAGTCCGCATCTGGACAGCTATGGAACGCCCCATCTGCTGGGCTGCCAGCTCAATCGGGATGAACCCAATGGAGCGAACCGCCCAGGCGTGCCTTAAGTCATAGGGATTGTGAGGAACTTCGTAACGGTTAAACACAACCGTCACCCGATTACCTAACGCAGAGTTATTTTTACCTTTACAGGGAGGAATCTTAGGCGTTCAAACTCATCCACCCATTTAGGATCGAGAGAGTAGACGCGATGCGATACCGTCTTCGCTCCATCCAGCACAAGCAACACAGGCATCTTAGAGAAATCCAGCTAGAAGAGTTTATGGTTTCTCAGTCCGTAGGTTGCCAGCATCCTATAAGCCCACTGCCAAGAAGCACTAGGAATTTTGTAAATCTTGTAGGATAAGGGGTTTGAATGGTTTTTAGTCAAGGTGAATGCCAGGACGGGGACTTGAACCCCGGACACGAGGATTTTCAGTCCTTTAATCCGTTTCTGTAATGCCTGGTATGAATGCATCCTACGACGCATCTAAGCAACTGTAACCGTTTCTGTGACCAAAAGAGGGCAGAGATACCAGGCTGATCACACGAGGATGGTCAGCAACCCACGCGAAAACCTTGCCCCTTCTGTCATCACCTCACCCCTGATTTGTCATCGCCTTGTCATACAAATCTGTCATCGCCCTTTGTCATCGCCCTAACCAAAATTGTCATCGCCCTTAAAATGGGTTTGTCATACATTTTGGTGACATATGCCAGGACACGGTAGATCACTTCTTAGCGTCCGGATGCCAGATGAAATCGCAGACCTGCTAGAGCAAAAAGCGGCAGAATTGCAAATCAGTAAATCGCAAGTGGCATTAATGGCACTAAAAAACCTCCTGAAGCCGCCCGACCCAGCAGACGAACTATCGGAGGTAAAACAACAATTGGCGACTCTGGCGGCGGCTATGGCGCGAATTAGCCCCGATTTGCCACAGCGTCGGAGCTAAGGCGTGAGTTTAGCGACCAGCGCCGCCACGCTATCAGCCAGCGACTTGATCGTGTCAGCCTGCTTATCGGCTGTTTCTGATTGCTTCTGTACCAGTACTTTCAGCTCTGTAAAACCTGTGTTCACGGTGATTGAAAGCTGTGTCACTGCCTCGGTGAGATGCCCAATCTGTTCAGTCAGGATGTCGAGCTTGTCGGTGTCGCCGTTGTGGTCAGTCATAGCTGTGCTTGGTTGGGCTTTGAGTTTACAGGTTTTCCCACTGCTCGCGGCTAATGCCAGCCTGACGTAGAATTTTGCTCAAAAAAGCTTTGCTGATATCGCCCTGGTGTGGGTTTGGTAGCCACACTTTCAGCGACCCTTGCTGCATAAACTGATGGTTGCCACCAGGGTAGGGCCCCGTAAAGCCGAGTTGCTTCAAGTAGCGAAGCAGGTCTACCCGTTTGATCGGCCCCAGGGTTGGCATCAGGCAACCTCTAACTGCGACGGCGGATTGAGATCAATCCCGTCAAGGATAGGCACGGCATGTTGCAACTGGAAACCCAGTAAAAGCCAACCTTCTAGCACTTCTTGCAGCAGTTCGCGGCAGGCTTCTAAGGTTTCAGCATTGGCATACACGCCCTGTAACGCCGGAATTTCACCGTAGTAGGTGCCGTCGTCCAGAATTTCGTAAGTGGCTTGTCGTAGCGCTGCCTGGATGTAGTGAGTCAGCATAATTTTCTGTGCTTGGTTGGGTGTTTTAGTTTAGCGTTTCAAAATGGCTGTAATAATCACCGTCAGCGTTGCCGAGGCAATCAGCGTAAAGGCTAACTGCACCACCCACTGCGTTGCTTGCTGGTAGTTGGTAAAGCGATCGTTAAACCGTTCGACCTCTTGCTGTAGTTCCTCGTCGCTGCGTTGCAGAGCCGTTAAGCGCTCTAGCACCTGGCTTTCAAAGCTGCTTTCGTCTGGCGTATTCGTCATCGTCTTGCTTGGTTGGGTGTTTTAGTCTACTGCCTTAATTATGCGCGTGGGGGTCGTTAGTCCTCATCGCCCCAAAGTTGCTCACGGTTTTTATGTTTACGTTCTAGCAGGTCATCCAATGGGGTGCGTGGCCGCTGTTTGAGTTCGCTGCACCGCTGCTGAATATGCTCAGAGTTTTTATACTTTCGCCGCGCTGCCAGCCGTTCATCCCAGTGCAGCAAATTCTTAGTGACACCAATGTTGATGTTGGTGTAAGTGCCGGGTTTCTTCAACGCTTCAATCTCACGCCA
This sequence comes from Stenomitos frigidus ULC18, assembly GCF_003003795.1. Taxonomy (GTDB): domain Bacteria; phylum Cyanobacteriota; class Cyanobacteriia; order Leptolyngbyales; family Leptolyngbyaceae; genus Stenomitos; species Stenomitos frigidus_A. The sequence continues at coordinate 18,495 of NZ_PVWK01000057.1, forward strand.
GTTCTGCCGCCTGATATCGGCTTCGGTCACAAACGATTCAGGGGGAACAAGTTGACCACCGGGTAGCACTGCCTGAGCCGCCGCGAGTTGTTGTAGCGCTTGCTTGATTTCAGCCTGATCAGCCCTCATTTCAGCGATATCAGCCGCGAGTTTACCCGTTAAAACCTTTGCAACACGTTCGCAGTCAAGAAAGTAACGACGCACCTGCTTACCTCGTTCGGTGCCAGCCATCATGCCCAGTGACTTAAAACAGTCGATCGTCAGGTAAAGCTTTTCAAGAGGACGACCAGTAACCTGAGGTTCTGGAAATCGTTCGATTAAAAAGTCATTTCCAGATTCAAAGTTGTTCAGCAGCTTCTTCTGAGCCATCTGTTTTGTGGAGTAACCCAGCCAGTGCCAAGCATCGTCAAAGTCAACCGGAAAAGGTTCGGTAGCATCCAACAGTGAAGCCGCAAGCTCAATCGAGAACACTTGCTCTGAGTTCTCGCCGTCAGCCAGTGGAATGGGCGCTATCCCTTCTCTGATATCCCACATCAACTGAACCTCTTCCTCAGAGAAAAAGGTTTGCTTGCTGCGTTTTACTCCTAGCTTTCTACCAAGAGCTTTTTCAGCACGAGCGCGAAGGTTGCTAACGTGCCTTTCGGTAATGCACATCTCCTGAGCTAAGTCTTTTGTGTTCTTCATGACTGCTCACCCCCTTCTCTAGCACGACGCACCAAGGCACCAAAGCTAGGCGATTGATGATGCTCTTCTAACGCCTGACGCATAAGAGTAGCCACTGGCATATTGAGCCATTGCGCGACGAGGCGGTATTCCTCCATCGCTTTCTCGGAAAGTGTCACCGTAACCTGATTTCGTTCTTGAGCCATTGACTCTGCCGCATTAACCATGCTCATTCTCCGTTGATTCCATCGCAATTACATCACATCTTAAGCAAGTTGATTCACAATTGCATTGCAATAGCGATGAATTAGTGATAGACCTGTAGAAGTTCCAACACTTACAGAACTTCCACAGGAGGCCAATGCTTCATGCCCTAACCCTCAAAGAACAACTCTGCACCGCAATCGAGCGCCACGGCTTAGCCGAAGTGCTAGACCGCATGACCGATCTCATCCACGCCAGCGACTACGCCAACGGTGATCAAATCGTCAAGCTACTCGAAGACGCAACGCGCCTCGCACTCGTTCAAAACGACGCCAGCGCTGTCCTCACCTTGCCGTCCAATCGGCTTGCATCGTAAAAACCATCTCATCAAGGAGCCTTTCTATGTGGTCAGTCATGTTCTATGCCCCTGGCGGTGTCCGTAAAACGCTCGATCGGTTCGAGCAACGCGGCGAAGCCGAAGCCTATAGACAAAAGTTTGAACGCCTTGTAAGCAGTGCCTTTCAAATCGAAGTCGTTTTCGAGGAGGTATCAGAACCGCAAGCCGCCTAAACTTCCAACACTTCCAAAACTTGTAAAACCAGGGGCGAAGTTTCCACGCCAGCCCCCGGAGTACCCCAGAACAGAGGCAACTCAATTAAGCCATGAAAAACAAACGGCTGCTACTGCTTTCGATCGCCGCCTTCAGTGCGGCACAACTAACAGCATTCATCACTGTACAGACGGATGCTCAAGCCTACCGACCAGGTAGCCTCAACCAATGGGCAGAGCGTTCAGGAAACCGCTGGCGGCGCTACCGACCAGGGGACCTCAATCAATGGGCAGCGAGGACAGGAGAACGGTTTAGACGCGCCTATCTTACCCCTCGTGCCACTGTCCGTCTGCCTACCAGATACGACGAGTGGGGCTCAAACTAATGTCAAAAAAACACGTTAAACAACTCTTAGCCCTACTACTGCTGCTGCTGCCTCTAGCTGGCTGTGGCTCAGATGGCGAAAAGTTTGGTCCACTACCATCAGACATCGCGCCGTTTTTTGGTGGTGGTGGTGGATCTGCACCGGCTGCACCTGCCCAGGCACCTGCCCAGGCTCCAAACGTACCGGGAACAGCAGGAGTGATGGCAATCCAGCGAGAACAGTATGGAGCGGTTAACGCGGCAGGCTGCGATGCTATAGCGCGACGCATGGCGAAGCGAGGCTTTCGGCTTGTCGAAGTCGTTCCTAACAATCTTGGGACAGGGGGTGTGTTAGACGTGATCTGCGTGTTTGAATCAGACAGTGCAGATCCCGGCGATGGCAGGATTTATGCTCCACAGTATTGAGGCTAAAACAATGAACTTAACGATCTTTCAGCCACTTATTAACGAGCAGCGCCACCAGCAAGAGCAGCAAAATATCCAGTGGGATCTTGCGCCGCCTGAAGTTGGTAGCCTCATCACCACTGGGGGCGATCGACGGTGGCAAGTGTTCGCGGTTGAGGAGTACAAAAGCGAAAACTGTTCGGTCTATCTGGCTCATATCCATCCAGAAGGTGAACCGCTGCCAGTACCAACTGTGGGCACCATACAGGCGTTACGGCAGTTCTCGCCCTACCTGTCGTTCTACATTCATGTCGCCCCAGACGATAGCTTTTTGGGGCACGGTTGGAGAATGAACGGAGACGCGCCGATCGGTCAGTTGCTCACACATGGAGGCTCAGGAGTTGAGACCGAAGACGGCATCAAGTTTGAGAATGTCTACCTGCCCTGGGTCGTTGACCTGATCGACACCTACAAGCCCGTAGGGGAAGCAAGCTACACCACTATTCATCTCTGCCACTGCTTACCCGTTGCATTGCCTGAGATGGCTGTAGCGTAGAGCGAGATGCACCAATGCTCCGGCGATCGCATAGCTCCTGTGCGGTCGCTTTTTTTAGAGCTGAAACGCAAACCCGCAGCACAATCGCCACACCATCAGGTGATTCAACGCTAACAAGCGGCAGGCCAGCCGCAACAATGGCACGATGCAAAGCAGTAGTATTCATCCAATCACAAAGCCTTTAAGGTTGCATTGAGCCGGACTGCCAGCACCAACAAAGGTCGAAGTCGTCCCACCAAATTCAATCATGGCGATCGCGTGATAGCCGAGTCCAATCAAATTCGTATTTAAGAAGGCATAAGACGCATTATCGTGACCAGACACGGCAGAAAAACCGCCATACAGCGATGCCGTGTAAGGAGTTGTTGTACTGTCCACACCGAGCCCACAATATCCAATCATGGTGATCCGTTGCTGGAAAACCACAGAAACCTGTCGCGCATCCAAGGCTAATAAAACCTCAACCTGATTCGTTGCTGTAGCCCTGGTTTGCCGCCATGCCGCAGTCGTATACGTCCAAGAAGCGGTGGTGTCAGTTTGGCTTAACGCCCTCATCTGAAGGTTATAGACGTTACTGAGAAACCGCTTCAACGCCGAATCCTCAGACTGCCCCGTGACGCTTGTTGTACGGAAGGTGCCCAGCAGCCGCCGATCGTCGGCAGTTTTGACCCATGTCCCATTACGCAAGCTCACAGCACTAGCGCGAGTCGTGCTGTTCGTCCAGGCCACAGCCGTCAACGTCAGGCCAGCACTGTCATGCAAGAAAACATCATAGTTCGTGTTTGCAGTCAGCCCAGACAGCGATAGGGATAGCTCGGTAAACGCGTAAAACTGCCACGCTGAACCATTCCAGAGATGAATGCCGTTGCCCACATAGGGTGTATAGTAAACCGTCGTTGCCGCTGTCACGTCCGCAGTGGTCAGCCCGTTGCCACTGGTGAACGTCAACCGCCCCTGAGAAAGAATGCCGTCAGGCACTAACTGAGCCGCCGTAGTAAAGTCCGTGATCGTGCTGGCAGTTTGATTGTGAGCCGTTGGCGTTCTCGCGTCAGTCAACCGCGCATCATTCCCAGCACAAGCCGTAGCCGCAGAGCTGCCCAGCGGCAACTGTGAAGACGTAAGTTTGCTCGAGCCGTCCAGAGTAGCCACACCCGATGCAGCCCCCGCCGCTGTCGTCGCAATGGCTCCCACTTGAGCCGCTGTAGTACTGTGCGGGTTAGACGTGTTTGCTACATGAGACGCATACACAGCTAGATCGGTGTCTAGGGCATATTGGGCGTGAGGATCGGCAGCGGCAGTGTGAGCCGTCATCACGGCAGTAGCATTACCCGCCGCAACAATAGCAGCCCGTAGTTCATCAATCGCTTTGATGCAGCCGCCCCAATTAGCTTGGTAAGCAGTCACGGTAGGAGTCCCCCCGGCAGCGACGACAGCGACCCGTAACGCGGCGACGATTCTACCCCAGCTTGGGTTAAAGTTTGCGACCATTTGAGAGGCATTTCAGGTTGAGAAAAATTAGCGACCTGTCGATAGCATTCCCTACTGTCTCTCTACTTACCCTAAAAAAACCTTTCTACAGTGGTATGTCTGTGGGTACGTCCACTGCCACCCCTAAGAATAGTTTTGTACCCATCACATGCTTGCACCCCTGCTCTACGTCACAGCCCGCAGTACTACTCGTCCAATCACGCTCTACCTGTTCTGAGTTGTACCGGGAATTGAGCAATTGCTTTTGAGTCTTCGTGTAGTCTGGACAATCGCACTTAAAGCCACTGCCGCCGATCGCCACCTTGGCAACATCGCAGTAGACCGTCTCTGGAATCACAACCTTGAAGTAGTAGTCTTGCCCCGCTTCCAGGCTAAAGGACGCCTCTAGCGACCCCTTCCCCCCATTCGTTGGCGTTTCTGCCAGTGCATCCAGCAACACCCCGGCATCACTCCACAGCTCCACGGCGATCGCGCCCGTAATGGCTCCAACATCGGGCACCGTCGTATAGTCGAGCGTCACTTTCACATCGAGGGCAGCGGCAGCGGCGAACGTGTTAGACGTGAACACGCCCCCGGCAGTAGCAGCACCAGGCGGAAACGGTGGATCAGTGCCAGGTTGAAAAGTTGGCAGTGGCGGCGGCGGCGGCGTGTAAGGCGGCGGCGCAAGCAGAGGCCCATCACCAGTAATCACGACATTCCAGACGTACGACTCATCAAAATAGGATGAGTCGTACAGACCCCGGACAGTGAAAAAGCCATTGGCCGGAAAACCACTCACCACAGAACCATTCAAAAACAGCGTCACTATGCCGCTGGTTGAAACTGTAGACCCAGTACTACCACTGCCAGGTGTATAAGGAGTCGTGAGGGTATCCGCAGCAGTAAACGAACGGGTAAAACTCACCACGTAAGGACTACCAACGAAATGACCGGGTATGCCACTGCCACCCGGAGGAGGCACAAACACATCAGTGGTAGTAACTTGAGTACCCGTAATCGTCAACACTCTCGTTTGACCAGAAGGCACGGGATTATAGTTGCCAGCAAAGCCAGGAGGAAGAGTATAGGTCAAAGCCCCATCCGCTGGCGGTGCAGGAATACAAGCATGAATCCCCTCTGCTGACCAGTCAAACGCCGGATTATCCCAGCTCCACACAACCGTAGGCTCTGGACAGGTTGGCGGTTGTCCTGTCTTGGTAATCTCATCGGCAAACGCTTCAACGTCCTCCAGGCCACCACCCCCCGCAGTAACAGCCCAGTGATCAAGCTTGGAACGGCCCGATTCGTAGAAAAACTGTACCCGATCGCTCGGTTTGAACGCACGTCCGCCAGCATCCCGCAGGTTAGCGGCATCATCCCCGGTCAAAATCTGCCCATTCCAGACCACATGATCCGGCCCCGCAGCCGACAGCTCCACAGCTTTGCTATAGCGGAGAGCTTGCGACTTATAACGCGCTGTTTGTTCTGGAGTATAAGCAGGAGCATACCCAGGCAGACGACCCCGCCGCGCCGACGCCGCGCCCCCATAGCCTTTGGGTTTAGTTGCTTTGTTTGACTTGGTTGGCTTCATCTCTGATCCCAGACCTGAACGCAAAGACACCCAGCCATTAGCTGAATTGATATTGTCCACCGTGTAACACGACGCGCAAGGCGACACCGGAGGCTGTACCGAGGGCAACATACAACTGATCACCTGGACTGAGCAGGAGTCCAAAACTACCCGTAGGCGTCAGCACGTCAGGGAGCTGCATGGCTGTCCGTGCGATCGCTGTAGTGTTGTTGGTGCTAGCCGCCGCCGCAATAGAGGTTTCTAACAGTAAATCTTTCGCCGTGCCACCTGCCACAATGCGAAACAGGCGCAACACGTTCGCGGTAAAGTCCCCTGCCGGAATCGCCCACACGCTATAGACCAGGAAGCCGGACTCTGATGCCGTACCCAGGAGTACCCCAGAACCTGTAACCCCATCTCGCGTTAGCGCCTGACTGGTGAGTGAGGCTGTCCAGAGCTGAGGTTTTTCGACAAAGATTGCAGCCTTATTAATCGCCATTACGCAAAATACAGATACAAGTCTGTGCCGTAAGTCAGGTTATAAGTGATTTCTACGGGAGCCGGAATCACCGGATCGGTAACAGTCTCAGACAAGCGCCGGGAGTCTTGCAGCTCAGGATCGCGCCAGTTCCGCACCCCCAGCGACGTGGCTAACGCGTTGAGTTCCTTCATGTAGGCTCGTTCGCGCTTTTGGAGTGATTCAGCCTGATAGTTAACATCCGTGCGGTTCACATCGCCCAGAAGGAACCGCTTGGTCACAATGCCCGACCCTTGAGCATCCGTTTCAGTCTCTACCTCTGTCCGATCGCAGCGGTCGAGCCGATCGCGGATTTTTCCCACCGTGAAGCTGTCCGCAATTTTGGTCATGCGGATTTCCATTAACGTCCGATCGCCCGTGGGTACCGACTCGTTATAGCCGAGATGCCAACGAGCGCGAGACTTGTCTAAATCGCTCAGAGAGGACATTAGGGGTTAATGGTAGTGTCTTTGCCACGTTTGGCCTTGAGATGAGTCGCAGGCAGCTCGACAGAGGCAGGTTCCCCACCAGGGAGCTGCACCATTTGAGGCATCACAATTTCATTACCGATCTGGTAGCCAAGCACAACGCTACCATCAGGGGTTTTGAGTTCAGAAGCCTCTACCATTTGCCCTTTATACGTTACTTGCATCATTGACCTCTAGAGAGAACCCGCCGCAACGCCAGCCGCAATATACGCTTGAGACTTCGAGCGCAACGCATCAAACGCCTTAATGGCAGGTTTGCGCTTGAGGTAGATAATCTCAATATCGACGTAGACCAGGCCAGCCGCCGCCGCCAGCGTACCCGCCGCCGCGTTAGAACCATCCGTACTGAAAAGCTGCCAGGTAGCCGCCGCCGTCGAAGCGACCCAGGTACCAGGCACCGAGGCAGAACGGACAGACTCAGCCGTATAGGCGAAAGGAGTTGCAGCCGATACCGCACTCGACGCAGACGTAGCCCCCGCCGCCGTCGTCGCGAGTGGAGCCAGTTTCAGCACACGGTTAGCCGCGTCAGCGACCAGGCCCGCAGGCAGGTTAAAGGAGCAGGAAGCATAGTAGATCGGGTCAGTCGCTGTCCCTGTCAGAGTAGCGGGGTTGCCGTCAGCGTCAGTGATCGCAAACGAAGCCGCAGCGGTTGTATTGACAGCCGCCACGCCAAAGAAACCGAAGGCGCTAAAGCCAGGAAAGAGGTTATCGATACCGCTTCGCAGAGCGGCGCGGTTTGAGATGTAATTACCAGCAAGAGGCATAAAAGTAGAGTGAGGGGTGAAGGTGTAAGAGAAAAGCGTCTGTCCAGGTTTGACAGCCAGAAAGCATCAGGTTACAGCGGCAAATGTACGCGCTTCAACACAGCAGCCGCTGGAATCATCGTCATCAAGGAGGTAAACCACATCGCCCCACCACGACCAGATGAAGTGGAAATGACGGTTAAAGTCTGTCTGACTGTCCACCTCAACAATCGGGCCACGACCACCGGAACCGATGCCGATCGCCGCTGGCCCTGTGAAGATGCCCAGATAAGCGGTGAGAGAGTTAACGGTGCGTGTGGGCAGGTTATTGGTGGGATAGAGCGTAAAACCCTGATAAACAATGGGAGGCAATTCTTGACCCCCGGCAGGCATTGGCATCCCACTGATAGCCGTACCAATCGACTGAGGGCCAAAGCCTTGATAACTCTGAGCCGCAGGCACCTGACCACCTTGAATCGTGGCGATAGCAAAGTTTTTGAAGTCGGCATCAGTCAGCAAATGCGCGAGCATCTCTTCTGAAATAGCGCCGTGATAGGTGCCGTCCTGGAAGCGCGGGGTGTTCTTTTTGGCGAGTTGAAACTTAATCGACATCAAATCGTTAGACGTAAACTTGTCTGTAACCAGCGTGTTAGCGTCCGTCTTGCCTGCTGGGTTGCGCTTGACGGTCGTGTTCATCGCCTCCAGGTAATGGATGCGGTCAAACCAGCGCTGGAAGTCATCCGCCAGGTTAGCCGATCCCACGCTTTCGTGAAATTTCTGAATACCAAACTGCCACAGCATCTGGCGGGCGTAGAGCATATCCTCTTTCGTCAGGTGCAGCGTTGAAGCGTTGCCATTGATATCCGAAGGGCCGGAATGCTCGTAAATCGAAATGCTCTTTGTAGACTTCGAAAGCGCTTCTGCGTTAGCCGTGCCAATAATCTGCGTTTTGTCACGACGGCGAGACGTTTTAGTCAGACCTTTCTCACCCCAGGGTTTAAAGCGATCCAGTTGCACTGACTTGGTTCGCACCGCTGCATAGTCGTGGACTGTGGGCGGTTGAAACACTTTGAGCGCGGGATACGCGGGAGCGAACCGCATCAGGTTACGGCCTAAAACGCCGGGAACCGCATCGTCCAAAAAAATAGCCATGAGTTAGAGAGTATAGAGGACAGTGTATTTCCTTGGTTGGGTGGCTTGTTACACGGTCAAAACGGGCTTAGAAATCCCCCTGGATGAGCGTTCCCGCTAGTCCTCTCCAAGCCTCATCGGGTACAGAGTCCCAGAGCTGGTAAGCCGCAGACAGGTTATCGACGGGATAGCCCATTGCTGTAGCCTGTTTAATCTGGTTGTAGTAGCCCTCTAAAGTCGTTGGCTGCTGCTGCTGGCCAGGTGCACCACCGGGAAACGTTTGGCGACCAGCAGGGGCTTGAGAAGCGTCAGCCGGAGCGTTGTTAGTTGTAGGGTTCCCATTTGAGTCAAACGCCGCTAAAAACTGCTCGCGTTGCTGTGGATCACTTAAGACGGCTAAAAGCTGCTGCTGTTGTTCTTGCATCGTTACGTACTCACGGTTTAAATCGACCAGGCTTAGACCCTGCTCGCGCAAATAAGATTCATCGGTCGGAAAGCCATGCTCATCAACCGCAGGTTGGCCGCTAGAAGATTGACCGGATGGCGTTGAGGACGGGGGAGCGGTTGAAGTCGAGGAAGCCGCCGCCGCTGGAGGCGGACTCGCTAACGGTTGAGCCGGGGGTTGGGAGTTGAAGAGGTTCCCTAACATTTGCTGGCTCCATGCCGTCCAACTGTTGCCCCCGCCCTGACTGTTGCTGGATTCTGGCGACGGTGCCGAGGGCGGCGCTGATGGCGCGGTTGGGATCGACGTTGCTGGGGCTGTCGTTGTTGGGGACGGTTGAAAATTGCTGTCCATAGTTCAGATTGTTGATGATAAAGGGCAGTAGATAAGCGCTCAACGGTTGACCTGTAGCCGGATCAACTTGCGGAACGCCCGTTAATGGATCAATCGCCTGGTTAAGCTGTTGCAGCATCCCAATGGCAGTAGAAAGGTAGTCACTGGGAAAACCGCCATCGCTAACCATGCCATCCAGTTCACTGTCAGATTTCCCAGGAAAGACGTATTTCAAAGCCTCCTTGGCGCTAACGCCGACAAATTTCATCAGGTTACGAGCGCTGATCGTGCGGAGGTTGATCTCGTTCGTGGACTCCACAAACACGGGAGCAGCACGCCAGTTCACCGTCCGATCGCCCATCTCAGGCAGACCCATCGCGCCACCAGAGGCCAGGTTTAACATCTCCTCCGCATAAATCGCCATCTCCAGGATTTCGCACAGTCCCAGCGTGTAGAGTGCCTCTTGCTTCTCTGCGGCTGTGGACTGCACTTTGCCGTAAACGATGCTGGTTTCGGCGGCAGTCTCGATCCCACCTTCATACACGCCACCCATCGCTTCTCTGAGCTGTTGCTCATAGCGGCTCGCAAAGGCCAGTAGATCACCAGGCACGGGATTGATCACTAGCTGTTGAAACATTTCGCCTTCGTCAATACCCCCGATCACGCGCTTGATTTTGCGTTGGCTCCGTTGGCGACGTGGCGAAGACGCGCCCGCAGGACGATAGCCGGAGGCATGAGCGACCCCACCAGAATACAAATCCTCACCCATTGCCTCAGTCACTTCAGAGGCTTCGCGGTTGGTTAGCAGTGGCGAACGACAGAAAAAATCCAGGTTCTCGATAATCGCTTCGATCATCGTGTCGTGAGCTTCGATCCGGGAACCCATCTCCTCAAAATCGCTCACCCCTTCTTTCTCACTGGCGGGCACTGGGTTCAATACTTCAATGCAAGGAATGAAGCCCAGGCTATTCGCGATCGGCGCAGTGGTTACAGGCGTCTGATACTGATCATTTTCAAGGTCTGGTTTGGCGTCCCCTTCCTGCTTCTCGATCACATCAGCCGTGAGCCGCAGCCTCACCCAGCGTTCCTTTGTCTGTCCGGATGTCTGACGCGCTTTATAGCTGTAGATGATAACCACGGCTTCTAGATCGCCGTTCGCATCGTAATCCGCACGGTATTGATCCGCAGGGTAATCCTGAATGCGATAGCCGTCCGCCACCGGACGCAGGTAAAGCAGCAGTCTGCCCCCCTTGATCATGCGAACCAGCATACTTTTGAGACGCGTCTTGAGCCGATTTTTCCGCACCAGCCGATCAATAAAGGTTTTTCGCAGGCCCTCACTGTCGGTTTGCGCCACAAATTCCACCCCCCCAGCACGGGCGAAGGTGATCATCTGCTGCAAATGGTTATGAATAACGAGACTTTCCCCGTTACCCGCTAAAATCTCTGGGAGTGTTGCCATAGCCCCAGAATGCCCAGACCACATCAACCAATCGCACCCCAGAACACAGGCGAATTTACCCTACTCGCCAAAGTGGTTGGGTCAAGGGTGTGGCAGAGCGTATCAAACGCACACTGGCAAGAGCCACATGATGAGTATTACGGGATGATGCTGCTGAAAAATTGGTGTGTTGAGTATGTCGAATACTTGAACAGCGGCGTCATTTACCGCGTCATACGATCGGACCGCAGACACGCCTATAAGTTGGAGTGACTAGAGATGGCGTCAACCTGAACGGTTGCAGTATGCCATGCATCGCAGAACGCGCAATACAGCCGCTTGGCATCAGTCAGATTAAACGAACCCCGACCGCAGCAGAGACAGATAATCGCTGGCTCATGCGGGTAAGACCCCAGAACATAAGTAGAACATCCCGCGACGGACAGCGCCGCCCGTCGTTGGCTTGCCAGTGCTAACCGTTGCTCGTTGTTCATCATATTGCTCTCCTTAAACAGGCACCCGATCCCAGTTTGCCAGCGCGCCTAACGCTTCCCAGCAGGCCACGTCTTTAATCATCGGTTTGATCGTCTGCACCGGGAAAGCGCTTTCAACTTGCCAGGGTGCAACCTGTTCATCAAACTGCTCTAGCCCAGCCATGACCAGCGCCAGGACTGCCAGCAACATTCCCCGATCGGACCCGCAGCAATAGACCAGGCTGTAACCGTCGTCTCTGACAGCGTTCGCACAAATGCGGAAACCAAAGATCACCGGGACGATACCACACTCCCACACACCAGTATCAGAAAGGTAGCGCACCACATAATGATCATTAGCAGGAGCTTCAGTAAATTTCATCGCGTTACACGGTTAGTAGGTCGGAAGCATGAACTACCATAACCGAACCGTCAGCTAACTTCACCGTGCGCCGAGACGTTCTAAAGTCAGCATAAACAAGCTGAACTGGCACAGGTATGGAGACAACAGAGCCATCACGGTAATAGTGGAAGACAAGTAAATTCATTTAAGGCAAATACGATAAATCTCAATCGGTAAGCCCTGGCTACGGTTAAATTCATCTTCTGCCTTCTGCACCGTTTCAATCGCTTGATCCTGAGTGTGGAACGAGTTAACAAACCGCCACCAGCCCGGAAAGATCCAGAGGAACGGCGATCGCTTCTGCACTTCAAAACGGTAGCAGCCCACAGGCGTTTGATGGTCGAGGATGCGAAATTGTAGGCGTTTCATGGCGCAGTGTTTGGGCGGCGTTTTGGGCGGCGAAATTTGTGCGCCCTCTCGATATGATTCCCTTACCTCTGTCTACTTACCCTAAAAAAAGGTTTGTAGTCTAGCTCTGTCCAAAGCCCTTGCCCCTCTGCCCCTCATACTTTGCTATCGCTAATTTTGCATAATCTACACACTCCTGCTCTAGCCCCTCAAGCACGGCAGCGCCCCTCTCTCCATCCCAATCGTCAGGGATAGTTTTAAGAATGGCCAGCAACGTAGAAGCACCGTTATAGAAGGCTTTCTGCATCTCTTGTCTTTGAGCTAACGTCGCACCCGCTGACGCTAACCCTTGCTCATACCGCGCCCAAACACGCGCAAGACTTTCCATTAGCGATCGCCCTCCTTCGCAGCCAAAGCAGCCGCCTGAAATTGCATCAATTGAGCATAAGTCGATGGATCGGTAAGCATGAGATCCAAGATCACATCCTGAGCTAATGCTTGCACAACTAAACCTTTACCAAACTGCAACAACCCAGCGCAGTCAATACAAACCGAAAGATCACCAACGCTGGGAGAGTCAAGGCTAAACGGCACCGAGCAAGCATCAAGCTTATAACCACAGTGAGGACATAGGTTTTCAGGCGTCCGAATCGTTCTACCAATAGCTGCCACCATCATTCGATTACCTCACGATCGCACATCATTTCTTTGCACTCGTCTCCCCCATCCTGCCCTAAACTCTCACACCGTCGAGCCTCTGAATCCGCTTGCAGCTCTGCCAGCATCCCCAGCGCACCCGCATAGAACGCTCGTTTATACAGCGCTCGTTCCAACACTGAACACTCAGCGAGGGCCGAAGCTTCAAACGCTAACCATTGCAAAGCCAGGGAATGCATCATGCTACGCAAAGGATAGAGGACGACGCGATCGACGTTGCAGTCTGCTGATTGCCATCTCGCACCCATCCGCTAAATCATCGTGTTCAATATCCAGGCGTAAGAGCTGAGAGACCAGGCGACCACACGGTTTAGCGCGATTGAATCGAACAATGTCATTTTCAAACACGCCGCTGATGCCTTCCAGCCTACTATCCTTATCCCCTTTCGGCGTCACCATCTCACAAACAAAGTTGGAGAGGCGACGGCGCTTCATCTCCACTTTCCAATCGCCCTCAAACGAGGCTTGATAAGCAACCTTCTCCACAATCACGCGGAAATTGCCGTAGGTTTTCCGCAGCTCGCAAATCTGCTTGATTTTCTGGAGGTTCCCCACCATGCGAAACTCTAGCGCCTCAACGACGTAGAACATCTCTGCCTTGCGACCAACCAGCACCATCGCAGTATAGTCACTGCGTTGCTTCTCAGACGCCGCTAAATCGATGCCTAAGACCAGTTCATCAAAGCTAGAGGGTAAAGACTCATACTTAATCCAACCGGGCTTAATGCTGGCTTCATCCTCATTCTCTGGCAGACGGTTCTGGTACTGATAGCAAAAGATGAGCGGTTTCTTATCCCGAATCTTTTGAAGCTTTGACAAGGCAAACCGAGCAGGCCAGTAAGAAACCTCATGACCCCGCTTGTCGTACTCGATCGCACCCTGCTGGATGACCTCCCAATCGTTCTCGGCTGTAAACTCAGTGGCGTGAATGTCGTCACGACGGAACCTGGTGCCAATTGAAACGACCCGACCCCCAGGGATAAGCGTCGGTTCCAGCACCTCACCCCAGTTGCAGATCATCTTTTCGCGTACGTCAGGGTTAGCAATGGCAGCACTGGACTTGATCAAGTCATCACAGATAATCAAACTGGCCCGACGCGACGTAATCGCGCCGCAGACGCCGACCGCGTAGAACGTATAGTCAGAGTCCAGTGCCGTCACTCCGGCGTATTCTTTATCAATCTCCCAGTCTCGATCGGACCAGCGCTTCCCCGGTCGAATATGCGGGAACACCTGCCGATAAGCCTTACTTGCTACAATCCGCTTCACCATGCGGGATTGCTTCAACGCCACCGATTCCGAATAGCCGACGTAGATGATTTGAATGTGGGGATTCAGCCCGATCGCGAAGGCAGCATACAACGCCAGCCATGTGCTTTTAGCCGAACCACGCGGAGCCAGAATCGACAGATAGCCACCTGAAATGCCGTGTAACTCGGTGGAATCTTCACCAGTAACGAGGTAGGGAAACCAGCTTGAATGGTGCGCGGCTGGCTTTTTATCAACCACATAGGCACCAAACGCGCCTAAATCTTGACGCGCCAGGAGAGCCGCCGGAGAGGATGGAGCGGGTTGAGCCTTACGGTTTTTAGCGCGATACTTAGCGCGAGAGTGCAGACGGACAGGCATAAGCAGAACTGGGTGATCGCTCTAGGCTGACTGCTCAGAGTGCCTTTAGAGAACCGTTAAGACACTGGAATTTAACCGTTCACCTCTTGCTCCAACTGCAACAACGCCGCATCACAAAAGTCTGTAATGCTTTCAGCCTGCGAACTGTCCTCAGAAAGATGCCGCAGGATCTCGACAACACGATAGCCCCCAGACAGCTCTAAAGCCTTCCTGTCTCGCGTCACCTTAACGTCTTGCAGCACTCTGGCGCAGGTTCTCATCTCCTTCAGCAGGTTGCCAATCGTCATCATCAGATCGCCAGCGCTAGCAGAGGCAAGCCGTTCTGGGGTGCAATGCTTCATCAAGGCATCTGTCAGGTTGACTGCGATCGCCATGCTCATCTGTAAGGCTGTGAACGGTTCCACACCCGCATAATTCAGCGTCAGCGCATTGATCACCTTCGCCTCATGGCCGACCGGATGAGTCGCTGTAAACCAGGCTTGTACCGCAGAACCGCTGACCTGAAAGCCCAGCTCCTGCAACCGTCGTTGGATATCCCCATAGGTCGGACTGAAGCGGCAGAAGTGGTCAAACCCTGCCAAATCTTCAGCCCTCATCTGCGACCGGGCCTTATCAACATCAAACTGTGGGCTTTTCTGTGCCATAACTCCCTACTCTCTATCCCAATTGCGCCCTGGCCGCCGCCATATTCAAATTAGCCCCGCCAGGAGTGCCATTAAACAACGCCAGCGCACGAACAGCGGCGTCTTTGCGTCGTTGTTCCTCCAGACCAGACGCATTGGTCTGTACGTCCTTCTGACCCTGAATGCCGACCTGCTGACGTTGCAGTTGAGCGGCCAGGTTCTGAGTATTAACCTTCTCAGTCGATTGGATGCGATCGCCCTGACTGGCCCGTTGAGAAGCTAGCTGCATTCCCAGGTTGTCACGCTGCACCGCTAAGCGCGTATTCTGCAAATCGCGTTGAGCCACATTCGTATCATTCAAACGGCCCGATGCGGCTGTTGCCGCGACTTGCTGCTGATCTAACGCAGCCTTCAATCGAGCCGCCTGCAATCCCGCTGGTGAATTATCGGCACTCTGCCCAGATTGAGCGGCTGCAAGCGCTTGCTTCAGCTTGAGAATTTGCAACTGACCCTCTAAGGCGTTGCTTTCCTGGCCAGCAGCCGTAAGGCCACCGATCTGAGAAACGGTTGTTGTACGAGGGCCACCGATGAGGCCAGGACTGGCAAAGCTGACCATGTTAATAAACTCCTAGTGAACGGTAACGAGCAATCCGGGCTTTATCCTCAGCTGCCATACTGTTGGCAGTGTCTTTGCTGAGGTTGGCAACCAACACACCAGCGGCCTTAGAGCCTTCCCCCTCAGCTTTCGTCTGAGCTGCCTGCATGACGCTATCAGCTTTAAGGCCAGCCACTTTAACGGTTGCGTCAGCCTTAGATTGAGTGCCCAGTAGGTTGACGCCAGCAACCTTAACCGTGCCATCGGCTTTGATGCTGGCAGTATTGGCAGCGCCCAACTGCTTCACGCCCTCTTGCTGCACTTTGTAGCCACCCGCAACGGCGGCAGTTTTTACCTTGCCAGCGGCGTTGATTGTGGCGGAATCTACCTTTCCGGCATAGCCGACTTGAGCCACAGCGAGTTTACCTTTATTGCCTTCCTGGGTATCGGCAATTTTGTACTCACCCTTGATGGTTTCGCGCTGGTTGCCAAACGTCCCCTTGATGGTTTCGCGCTGGTTGCCGAATGTCCCCTTGATGGTTTCGCGCTTTTCATTGCTGGCATTCGTGCGGTCTTTCGAGCCACCCTTCCCATACTGCATATCAGCAATGCCGTAGCGGGTCTGGTTGGTCTGCGTGACCTGACGTTCCCGACTAGCGTTCGTGCGATCGGCGCTGCCCCCCTGCCCATCGCGTAACTCACGCCCCTGAAAAAAGCGGTCAGAGCGGTATTTAGTGCCCTCTAACTGCCTGCCACTGGTCAGATCCTTACCTACCAAATTCAGATCCTGCCCCCGCCGCTGCGTCTCCGCACCCACATCGGTACGGTATGTCTGCACATCCTGTCCACGCATCGCAGTGTTTTGCGTCATGTCCTGACCGCGCTGCTTTGTGGTTGATTCCACATCCAGCTTCTGATACTCAAAGCCCTGCGGATTGCCAAACGTCCGGTTCACCGCACCGCCAAAGAGGAGCTGATCCCACCAGGCTGGCTGCGGGTTGGCATACTTCAACGCGGCGGCGTTTGCAGGCGCTGCAGCCGGTGGTGGGGGTGCCCCTGCAATAATCCCTGTGGCCTTTAAAACAGGCAGGATAAGCGCGTATTTTGCCGCCTCTCCTAACCAGGTTTGGGGGCCGATCGCTTTCCCTACACCACCCGCTACCTTCCCGGCAATGCCGCCGACAGCACCCGCTGCCGGCGCTGCCGCTGCTGCCGGCGCTGCCGCTGCTGCAACCTTGCCCAAACTGGCAGGGTTAAACATGACCTGCGTCAGTTGACCGTTGTTACCAGGTGAAGGAGTCTGTTGAGCGCTCGACGCTGCCGACTCAGTGAAGGCGTCACGTTTCCCACCCTTCTCAAACCCTGGTAGTGTCTGCCAGCCTTCGCTGCTTTGCCCCGACTGGTTAAAGCTTGCAGGCTGCAACTGTCCCCGTTGCTGCTGTGCCGTCTGCATGGGTGCAGGCATCGCGCCGCCCTGCGTCACAAAACCACCGCTACCATCTCGCTGCATCGGACGATAGCTGTAAGTCGCGTTGGGGTTGGGCTTAAATTGCCCTTTGATATCGGGATAGTTGGGAGCTGCCTGGTTATAGGTAGCATCTCCCATTTGATTCCAGTTAGAGCTATTCGCGCTCGATCGCGTTTGCCCCGGTTGCCCTGATCCTTGGTTTGGCTGCGGCTGCTGGCGCTTGCTATCGATCGGCTGCTGACCACGCACCGCCTGATCCACGCGATCAGCAGCCCAGCCACCCACCATACTGCCCCCAATCGCACCCGCGACACCACCAATGACACCACCCGCCGCGCTCGAAAGTCCAAAGGTAAACGGAGCCAACGGCGCGCCGATCGCCGCACCAGCCGCCGCACCAGCCCAGGCACCCGCCGCACCGCCACCAGTCGAGCCTACTGCCCCCGCTACCGCGCGGGTCGGGTCTTCTCCTTCTGCCAGTCCGATCCCAGCATCAATGAGGCCACCCACGACAGGCAACCCAAATTTAGAGACCTTGCCTACCGTGCCAGCCGTCTTAGCCACTGTCGCCAGTTGAGGGCTAGATTGCACCGTGTTACGCGCACTTGTAGCCGCTGTGCCGATACCCCTCGCCTTCACTTTGGCAACCCGCAGTGCCCGTGATCCGAGTTCGCCCCAGGTGGGTGGATTGCTCATCAGTTAAGTTCCGAAAGACTCTCCCTACAATGCCCCCTTTGCGACCCGTCGTCACTTTTCAACTTCCCGCTGCCTCTGATCCTCCCGATACCACCACAGCCACGCCGGGATGACCAGCAGCAGCAACGGTGGAAAAGCAAAACACAAACACACCACGATCGCGGCGCTCAAACTCTGCCAAAAACTATGCATTTTTCCCCTCTTCGGTTGGTTGGTCGCTCGTTAGCAGCCCATCGTCTTTAAGCTGCCGCTCTACTGCTGCCCGGATGTAGTCCGATCGCGACTCCATCGCTCTTAGCAGCGCATCAATCAGCGGTGGAAATTTGACGCAGATTGGCTTGAAATCGTGCGACGTCCCCAACCCCCGATCCCAGTTCTGAGCCGCGATCGCTGCGTCAGAGTTCTGTTTGCGTTTGCCCATCAAAAGCGCCTCAATCAGTCTCTTTAGCATAGCGCGTATACTCGCTAAAAAGTTCAGTAGATTTGCTGAGGGTTATGCGTATACGCGCTGTTATCTTAGATATATAGACACCCAACCAAGGTTAACCGACATGACGAAATCCACCGCTTACTGGGCCGCCCCCGCTAACACCACCTACGAAACCGCCTCAGACAACGCCTACGCCGCAGGCACCGCCGCCGCCCAGGCCGGACAAAAGCCCAACCTCAAAGGCATCCCCCAAAGCCACCGCGTTTTCTACATGAGCGCTTACCGCCGCGCCCTCTAGACCCACCGGGGAGCTAACCACTCCCCTCTACCCCAGAACACAACCACCCAACCAAGAACATGCAAACCTCAAACACCTTCCTCTATTCCGCTGCTGCTACCCGTCGTCTGTTAGCCAACGCCACCCGCACCATCCAGATCCGTGAGTTCTTCTACGTCGTGTGGGTCTGGGTGAAGGGCCAGCGCCCCACCTTCATCTCTAAGCGTCGCTACAAAACTGAGTTCGTTGCCAGCCGCCAACGCGCCGCCCGTGCGCTCCAGGTCATCAGCCAGCATCACGGCTACTTCGGCATCGTCTACACCGTCACCAGCAGCCAGCCAGCGCAGCCAGCCTATCAAGTCGAAGTTGCAGGCACCCACATCGCCTGCACCTGTGAAGACTGGGCCAACCAGATCGATCGCTTCGGTAAAGCCGTCTGCAAGCATGGTTACGCCACCTTGCAGCACTTAGGGCATGAGACCCTAGCCGCTTACCTCAACCGTTAACACGCGCTTTGCCGGGAGTCGCGCCCCGGATTTGCTACACTTTCACCACGTAAGAAACACCCAACCATGAACACCGAAGAACTGACTCAAATCGTCACCGCGCATCAAAGCGCGATCGCACGGCACGATCAATGGTTTGCTGAACATCAGCAGGCTATAGCGCAGCACGATACTCAGATCGCTGAAATCAATCAAACCCTAGCCACAACTGCCGCGCTACAACAACTCAATCAAAAGCAGATCGATAAACTTACAGCCGAGGGGCAGCTCAGCAGACAAGCGATCAACGAACTCACAGCCGGGCTTGTAGACCTGAGAGTGATGGTTGCTGACTACATTCAAAGCCGTGAGCAACCAAAGTAAAGCGCGTCGTTAACCCTCTTGCCCTCATTACCTGCTCCTGGTAGTGAGGTTTTTTTTGCCGTTGTAACACGGTCATTGCGCCTAATCGTCCCCAGCCGCACCCGCCCGATCGCCCTCTTTTCAGCCCCGATTCACCTCCACAAATTTCAGCCACGTCTCGATAGCTTTCCCGTATTCCCCCTGAGTCACCCCAAAAAAAGGTTTGGGCAGTCTAGGTGTACTGTCTCTCTCCTGCCCTCCCATGCTGTCTTGTGAACTCACTGAAGACGATTACGCTGCCCTCCACCCCTACCAGCACGAACGCTTACGATCGCGCTTCCCCGACGCACTCAGCACGGCGATCATGACGACGACGTTGGAAGAACAACTGTTGATTCGCACTGATAATCACGCTGCGATTGACGCGCTTGGCAGACATTGGGGTGAGTTGATCGAGCTGACGTACATCGCCACTGGTTGCCAGTCGATCGCGGTGTACTTGCACGGTCGTGAGGTCTTCAGCCATGTAGCCGTCTTACAATGGCAACAAACAGCAGCAGAGGTTGGTCTTATGGCAGTAGCAGAACGGCAGCAGACAAAGGCAACACCCAGGCAAACAACCGCAGTAAAGCGGATGGAGAAGGCAGCGGCGGCAGTCGTCGAAGCAGCGCCAACGCGAACGATCAATGATGTGGTGCAAGAGTTAACCGACATGATCGCGGCACTGGCGATCGCTAAGGTTGAGGCTCGTTCACCGTCTCTTGTGAATGGGTTAATAGCTCAAGATCAGATCGCTCATGCCCCAGAACAGACGGCAGCTCCAGAGCTCGTCTCTGATGCGCCCACTAAGCTACCAAAAGTGAGGCTGCAAGGACTCTACATACCGATTAAGGGCAATTGGGGCACTTGTGCGAAGCGCTATCTCAAAGCGGTCGATCCCAAAGGCGATGCCGCCAAGGCGTTGAAGGAAATTGTACAGGAAACACCAACCGGACTCGCGCACATGGAACGAGCAGTCAGAGAGTTTCCAGAAGCCGATCGCGCGATTGCAAAGACAAGGCTAAGACTTGCGTTTAACAAACTACAGGACGAGCGGAGCAAGGCATGATAGGAGCAGAATCTTGACTTAGACGACGTACATCCTACGTCGTCTCTTTTTTAGGACTCATCGGAAGGTGTGCGGAAGCTGGAACGCACGATCGGCGGTTGCAAGATATGTTTCTCGGCGATGCGCGTGCTCTTGGGCTTAGTCGCATAGTGATGAAGCCAGGTAATCCAGGTAACTTTGCCATCCAGACCATCAGCATCAAGGGAGCGAATTAACTCCTCCCAGGTGAGCACTTGACCAGGAGGTGTTTGAAGCACTCGCTTGGCGATCGTGCGGACGATTTTGGCAGCGTAATCATTCCTTCCCGCCCAAGCAAACGTATTCCCCTGTAGGTCTAAGGCCAGGACAACGCTGCATTCGACGCGGCGAAAGTATTCCAGCCTAGAGTGAACGAACCGAGCCGATATCGGTTGTTTGCTCACCCAGCCCGTGAGGAACAAGTGAGACGCCGCTATGCCTCTCTGCTGCTGCATGGCTAAACGAGCCTTCACCTCAAAGGCTCGATGCCAGTCTTTCGGCAGGGTAGCGACTGCGGTTGTACGCCGTAGCTCTTTGGCTTGAGCCAGATTGACCAGAATGATCAAAAGGTCGAAGTGAGCCGTTTCATGACTCACTAGCCACAGTTGCACCAGGCCGGGAAACGTTTCTGATTGGCCATCAGCAAGCAGGTAAAGCAAGCATTGACCATCATTAGATAGATGCGTTTCGAGGGCGATCGGCTCAGTGTCAGCCCCCACAGCAGCACGGAGCCAATGCACAAAATCACTCAGCCAGTCGAGGAGCATTACGTTTTCGAGTTTGCTTTTTCCAGACCCTGATCGACTTTTTCAAGCTTGGTTGGAAGTAACAGCCCGACGCCGAGCGTTAAGCGGTTTTCTTGCTTGTCCAGATAGCCCGTAATGATGAGCGCGATCGCTACGTAGCGAATGAGCCAAGCCGTTTTAAGAAAAGGTGAGAGTTTGCGAATCATCATCAAGAGCCGTTGGCTGTCTTGTCTAGGGTGCCCTTCTCTGACGCGCATGAGACGACATTGAGCACTCCCGTTCCAGTCTGTCCACACTAAAACCACCACTACTGAGAGCGTGTCATCATGTTTGAACTTTTCGTCTACGTCGTCGTCGTCATCGCCGTGCTCGCCGTTGTCGCGCCCGGTAGCGCACCCGCTAGCAGCCCACTCTTAGACCTCAAAACATTGAGTCTTCAGGAGCTGAAGGCGTTAGGCAAACAGCACAACATACCTGGCTGGCGAGCCTGGAAGAAAACCCAGACGGCGATCGCCAAATTGCAACTGGTCACACCGGCTGCTGACCGCTGACCACCCACTACTAACCATCCTCCCCGGCTACCAACTCCCCCAGCAACGCGTCAAACGCCCTCATCACCAGCGCCCGGTTACGCGGCTGGATGGTCATCGCCACACGGTTAGCAGCGGCGCGGACGGTGGCCACATCGTTGGCTTTGCCTGAGCTTGCTCGTATCGCGGCCTGGCTGACCGCTGACCGCTGACCGCTGACCGCTGATCGACACGCCTGCTCTACCCAAACCCGTAGCGCCTCGTTATCCTCTTTACTCTGCCACCCCGCCGCCGCTCGCACCTGGGCGTCCAGAGACACAGGCAACCGTAACGCGATCGCCGCCGCCCCCCGACGTTCTTTATATTGGCTCGCAAAGGTGCCCTGACTCAAACGCGGTTGATCTTTCATCATGCCCCACCGTGTAACAACCGTAGTTTACCCTTCTAAGGGCTCTAGCTCATCTTCCGTGGCTACCAGCTGCAACGGCTCCAGCATCATCCCCTCAACGGCTTCGAGCGGCGCGCCATGCGCCAGGCTCATCGTGTACTCCCATCCCGGTGTCCACTCTGGCTCTTCACCGTAGTAACCATACTCCAGGTTGCGCCGCTGCGCCGTTGCCGCGTCCAGGTATTCCAACCCCGTAATCGTGAGCACCTGATCCTCAAAACGCACCCGCTCAAAGAACCCAAACTTCGGTGCTGGAATCTTTGCAGGCAGCGCGATCGCGCGCCGTGCTTCCACGGCTGATACATTAAGCATGTGCTATGCCTCGTGATGAATGAGTAGCGCAGTCAAGGCGATCGCGTCGTTTGCAGCGGCGCGATCGCTCACAAATTAAACGGCTAGAGGCTGCGGCTCTAGATACTCAGCAAAGTTGCAGAGCACAATGAGATTGAACTCATGCCCCGCTCCGATCGCTTGCCGCAACTCAGCTAGAGCGTCGTCCCACTGGTCTACGACTGGGTTTGTAGCGGCGTAGTAGTCGTGAAACTCTTGCAGCAGCACTGCCCAGATTTCCACTACCCCAGAACGCCGCGTGTAAGTCTCAAACCGAGGTGACTTAAAGCCCAACGCCTGCGATCGCTCCAAGAGTGACCAGGCTCGTTCCTCCAGTTCAGACAGGTTAAGCGCCACGCGAAATTCTCCAGGCTTGCCTTGTAACGGGTTAAAGTGCATGGCTTTAAGCGGCCTCACGCGCCATTTGCCCACCATAGGTATGGCGGATAGCTTCATCAGGTACATCCACTTCAAGCAGCCGCTCGATGAGCGCATTCCACTCAAAGCCTAAAACTGTCCCCGGCTCCAATTGCTCATGCAGCAACAGCAAATGCACCTCTACCCGATCGTGGTATTGAATCACGGTCAGTTCCGGCTGCAACCCCAAAGAGTGCCCAAACTCCCAGAGCTTGATTAAGTCTGGCACCAGCGCCACATTTACCGAAAGGTAATGCTCGCCTGGTGATGGCCTCCAAGCAAGCTGCCGAACGTTAGTTCTGATTGTCGTATGCACCAGGCACCTCCCTTTTCTCGGTTCTAAATTTGCAAATCCACTTCACATTGCCCGACTGATTCGGGGTACGCGTCCGTTGCTCCACTGCTACCACTTGCGATAACGGATCACCACCCAACAATTGCTGGCACCGCCTTAACGCTTCTGCCTGCATCACAGCGCTGTCTCGGTTGAAGGGCACCGCTACCTCATCACTCCAGTCCTCAAGGCTCTCTGCGTCTTGCAGCATCTTACTGGCACCCGTAGCAGGCACATGCGGCGCTGGTGCGCGTGCTGGGGCAGCACCCCGACCAAACAACGGCGCAAGGTCAGAAGGCAACGGACCAAACTCACCCTCACGGATGCAAGCAGTTAGGCTCAAGAGTAGCGCGATCGCGCTCAAAGTCCGCACAGTGCTAGTCATCCGCACCCCCCTCCAAAACGTGCAGCGATGCTCTAGGCAACAGTCGTTCCTCAGTCACCCAGCCCCAACGCCGCAACTGCCCAATACACCTTGCTACCGCTGCCACTTCCATGTGCAGCCCTGGGTTGTCCATCTCCGGCTCCGGTTCCGCCAGGTAAGCCACGATCGCCGCCGCATCAAACGGCTCCTCACAGCCCTCCCTTTTCCGGTGCAGGATGGCAGCCCAAACGCTAATGTGTTCACCACCAAACGGTTCCCCCAGCTTCAGCGTCAGCCGCTCATACAGCTCCGCCAATGCCGCCTCATAGTCCGCTTGCTCCTCCGGCGACAGCCGCTCACCATTCGCCCACGGTGGATAACAGCCGTACTTGCGGATGGAGGGCAGCACTTCATGGAACACCCAACGCTGAAACGTTTTTGCCTCAGCTTTACGCGATTTGAAGATGAGACGGTAAAGACCTGCTTCGTTGACGATGATCGTCTTCCGACTTCTGCCGATGGTATCAGGAATCCTGATGTTATCTTTTTCGTCGTCATCTAACCCTAAGTCACCAGTTATGGGGTTGCCGTTAACCGCCATCGAAACATTGGTTAACCCTAAGGCGCTACAAACATCCGCCGCAACCCACCAGGGGTTATCGATATCACCATTCCAGCGAACGTTGTATCGCTCAAACGCTCCAAATAAGGCGATCGCGCTCGTCATGGCTCAACCTCCCGCAGGACAAACAAGTCTCCAACTTCGCACTCGAAGTAGTTGCATAGCCGCTCGATCGTGTTCACATCAACGCGAGTGAAATCGTTGTTGTACAGGCGATTTAGCGTCGTCGTAGCAACGTCAATATCTTCCGCAAGCTTGCGCTGAGTCAGGCGCTTATCAGGCTTTCCTGCCTCAGACAGCTTAAGGTTTCGCTCGTCGATTAACGATGGGAGTCTGCATATCATTTTCCGCATCTCCTAATAGTACTTCCGCTATCATCCTTACACAATCTCAAGCGGAAGTAAATATTTAATTCCTATAAGCGAGGCTTTACATAGCGGAAACACTAACAAATGATAGCGGAAGTGTTGACGATTGATAGCGGAAGCGCTAATATAGAGATATGGAAAGAGAGCGGTTCACGACTCCAATCAAGCCCCGCTCCCTCTCCAAGCAACCCTCATTACAAGGATTTCATCATGTTAGCAACCCAAATCAACTTCGCTCAAACCGCTCCCGACCATCGCGGCACCGGGCGCTGCAACATCCTCCACGCCTCCGCCGATCCCGCCCTCAACCTGGCCACCCTCCGCGCCCAGGCCATGACCGACGACCAACGCTATCAAGCCGGCTTCGATCACGCCTTCAACAACCAGGGCGCACGCGGTAGCCTCAGCGGTTACGAAGCCTACTGGTTCGGTCGCGCCGCTGGTCGCGCCGCCCGGTTCTAGGGCACACAAAGCTAGGGAGTTGCCCCCTCCCTAGCGCCGACAGACTCGCTCAATCATCGTCCCTTGAATCGTGCCTGGAATCGCCGTAAACGCAGCTTTCGTCTTCAGTGCTCCATCACTCATTACCTGGCCAGAATCGTTGTAATTAACCTCTCTGGATACTCGCCAAGTTCTAGTGGTGCAATCAGCCGTATTGAGAGACTTGTAGCTTCTCACGCCATCCGGTTGAGCAACATTAAACACCACCTGATCCCAGTACCGCACAGTCTTTCCACGCTTTTGAACGGAGTGGATATCAAGATAAATCCGCGAAACTCGTCCGATCGCCACTTCTTCCCACTGCACCGCCCTCGCCACCCCTGGCAACAGCACCCCCAACCCGATCGCCACCGTCACCAACAGCCCCTTAAACTTCATCCCGCACTACCGCTAACAACCCCCCTAGTCTTCCCCTTCCCCACCGTGTAACAACGCCATCAGCACACGCCAACCCAAACGAAAACCGCGCCACCCAACCAAGAATGAACGCGGTTTCACTGCCCCAACACATTTGAAGAACCGGGGCATTAACCCCATACTACACGCCACTTTCACCCCAGGAACACCCACATGACCGCCACTATCACCACTAATTGGGCCAAGCTCGACTACGACCCCAAAGAAGCACCCAGCACCGTCAACGGCGTCGAATATACCACGCAGGTTGATGTCAGCGGCGATAAACACCGTCTCTACTACAAGATCGGCGGACTCTGCGATTACCTCAAGCGCGGCGATACCGTCATGGTGGAGCTGATCAAAGGCAAGTGGAAGCTAGGGAAAACCCAAACCCCCGAACTGCTCGCCATCTTGCAGCAACGCAAAGCCACCAGCACCCCGACAGCTCCCACCGACGCACTGACGACGCAGCAGCCAGCACGCAGCAACGATAACGACATCATCGAAATGGGCACGATCGCGCAGAAGTTAGCGGCAATCTTGCCCAACTGGACGGAGCAGGCGATCGCGTCGTTAGCCTGCTCTGTCTTTATCCAGCGCGGGAAGTAGGCTTACAATGCGCTTACGTGGGAGTTGCGCCCCACCCCAGAACACCCAACCAAGGTTAAGCAATGGCTGAATGGACACAGGCAATGCTCGACACGCTAGCAGGCGTAGTGAGCGTACAAGCAGGCGAAATTACCACCCTCAAAGGCATCTCAGACAACAATACCGCGACCATTCTCATGCTCGTTGAAGAACAACGGCTTGATCGACATGAATTAAGGAATGCGATCGAAGAACAGCGGCTCGATCGCCGTGAATTTATCGCTCGTATGGACGCAATGCAGTCTGAGATTAGAGGCTTACAGACCGAGAACCGCCGCATTCTGGAACGATTGGAAGGACTCAGCCAGCCCTAGACTGACCACCGCGCACCCACGTTGTCGCAGCACCCCGCCGCCTGGTAGGGGTGTTTTTTGTGTGCCGATCCGGGAAAGCGATCGTCAACCCCGCAGACGCGAACGACGAAACGCGGCGCATTGTTTTCGCGGCGATTTACGGTGGCGTGGGGGGCGATCCGCTCGTTTAATGGCTTACTAATGCCCAGAGTTGCCTCTAAAAAAACTTAGTGGTCAGGGTCAATCCACGTAGCAATCGCGCGTGTTAGACGGGCAATTTCCCGCCGCGCCATACCCTTCACACGTTGCTCTAACGGCGATTCCGTCAGCACACGCCCATAGAGATACGCTACAAACTCTTCCGGTAGTTCGCCTCTAATCTCTGCCAGCTTTTCTAAATTCTCCAGATTGGGAATGTTCTTGCCGTTTTCCCAAGCCTGTACGGTCGATTGCGAAACACCAACCACCTTCGCAAAGACGCGCTGTGAGCGACCACCACGCGCGGCATAAACAGCCGTAGCAAGACGCTGCAAAACTCCCTCATCCAAAGCAAACCCATCCAAGCTGACCGACTGATCAATCAATTAACGCAGCTTATGGCGATGGTTTCAAAGATTCACACAAAAATTTGATTGTTTAATCGATTGATTAAGTGTAATGTAGTGATCAATCAATCAATCACGGAGAACGATGGATAAATCAGAGCGCGAAAACTTAACGACGCGCATTCATCCAGAGCTGAAGGAAAAAGCGCAAATTCAGGCAATTCGAGAACGTCGCGTGATGGCTGACCTCATTGAAGATGCCCTGGTTGCCTATCTCGCTAACGTCAAAACCAAAGTTTCTTAGACCCTGCCATACAAAAGCCCCTCCAAGGTCAGCAAACCGAAGAGGGGCGCTAGTCAGAATATCTATCTGCATCATGACGAATACATCATGTGATCCGCTGTCTCCGGGCGAACAAGCACCGCTTGGCTCAACTCAAGCCGGTCATACCAATACAGGCTATGAGCTGACGTGGGAGCAAGCCCTTCAAGACTATAAAGACGGATTGATCACCCGTCGCGGTCTACGTCACTACCAGGCGCTGTTACAACCACCCACGTCAGGCGAGGTGGCGGAATGACACGTCACTACCGCCTCACCGCTGAAGAGTGGATCACCAACAATGACCGTTTCAGACCCGCAGAAATCAAAGTGCTCTACTACCTCCGAACACTCGATCCCTTTGGAAACGGGTGGCTTGACGTTGTTGTAACCGATATTGGCAAAGCCTTGAAGCTTGACAAAGGCACTGTCTCACGGGCATTAAGACGGCTTGCAGAAACAAAAGAAATTGACCTTGAAATTAAAACGGCGCGGGTAAGATTGATTTCTCTCTCACAAGAGTTGTCTGTAGACAACGTGTTGTCTACAGACAACGTGGATGATCGTGAGACAACTTCGATGATCGTGAGACAACCAAATGGATCTGTAGACAACACATCATTTTCAGAACCCGCTCCAGAAGCCAGTTTCAAAGACCCCGAATGTACCAATAGATCTAATAAAGAATTTAAAAGAACAATTGGTACAAGTACGGTTGCTCCTTCGTCGCTTAACAGTGATGGGCTTGGTACAAAATTAGACCTCTCAAACCCTTATGAGACAGAGGTTAAAGCGCTTTTAATGCTTGCTACGCAAGCAGGCATCAAAACAAACGGCACTCACTCCAGAACAATTGCAGCGCTGCGGTTACAGCGATCTGCCGCCGAAACGCGGCTGGCTGTGGAAAAGTCTGTAAGCGCCGTCGCAGAGCAGATTAAGCGGGGTAAATGCAACAATCCCAGCGCCATGTTCAACGCCAGCCTGCAACGAGAATTAAACGGGCAAGGCTTCACCGCAAACGAGGCGAAGCGAAACACAAAGGGACGGACAGAAGAACCCAGCCTTAACAAAACGGCTCTAAGCATCAGCAAAGCCCTGGAACGGCATGATCGCGCCTGGGCACTGGGGCGGTTACAGCAACTCTGGGATGACGGCTATCAAGACCTGATCGAAGAAATGTTGCACCTGTTCAAGCGTGAATGGGGCTTCAGCCTCACCAATGAGGGAATCTGTGATGCCTATGAAACGTGAGCGCTACCCCGCCAACTGGGAAGCCATTGCCTTCAACATCAAAGACCGCGCCGCATGGATCTGCGAAGCCTGCTCGCGTATCTGCCTCAAACCAGGCGAGGACTGGCTAACGTTCATCCTCCGTAACGGCTGGACAGTAGGCGAAGCCATCGCAGCCGCCGAACACCCCCGGCGCTATATCCTCACAGCGGCTCATCCTCGCCACGACCCCGAAAACCCCGCCGCAGAGCTAAAAGCCTGGTGTATCAGTTGCCATGCTCGAAACGATATCAGCATCACTGCCCAACGACGCAAACAGCACATCGAGCGCGAACGGCACGGGCAACAGCAGATCGAGGGGTTGCCATGAACTCAATCAGCACAGTCCTTGCAGGTTGGCAGCAGTCATTTGTCCCAGCAGTCGAAGCCTATTGGATCGAAAACCCTGTACCCCTGAATCAAATCGCCCGTATAGCACCGTCAGGATGGATAACAACGACAGACGGACAGCACCTTAACCCGCTCCACTACACTCCAGAACAACCACCACCTAAGCGCCGTTACTCCAAGAAGGGCGAAGCCAGCGGTTCCATCAAAGAACGGATCGGCAACAAAAAGCGCAAACGTCCCAGTACTAGCTATTTCTACGAATGGTATGACGACGGACGCAAGCAGCAGCGGTATGTCCAAACCGCACTCATGAGCGAGGTTAGCCAGATGATTGACCAGCGCCGCCCCAGTGCGGAAATTATTCAGTTTTTGAACCAGCGATCCAAACGAAAACCATGAAAACCAGCCCCCAACTTGTCACCATCAGCGAAGCATCACGGCTCTTAGGCAGCGGTTACAGCCGTCGCAGCATCCTACGACGCGTCGATAGCGGCGAATGGCGCGAGGGTTTTGAATGGATTGACGATCGCCGCGCTGGAGCTGCCAACCGACAGATTAAAATCAACCTCACCGCCGTCAACGAGTGGCGCGTGAAACCAGCGGCTAAGAGGTAGGCGGCAGCGGTCGATCGCTTCGCCACATCACCGCATCAAACAACTTCTGACGAGTCTCCTTCGTAATCCAACGATGGTACGTTTTCTCATGCACCGTCACGCTATGCCCCATCTGAGCGGCAGCTTCAGAGTAGGGCAGTCCGCAGGCTAACGTCCGAATCGCCCAGGCATGGCGCAGATCCAGCGCGGTAAACGGGATATAGTCAGCCCGTCCAAACCATTGCGAGGCACGTTGGGTATAGTCAGCGTGTTCAGTCCCTGTTACCGCTGGCAGCACGGGCGATCGCAACCCGAACGCTTCGACCCATTCGGGGTAACACGACCAGACCATGCGCCGCCCAGTCTTACCTTCCTTCACCGCAATCATCCAGCCGCCAGCCTGTAACTCTTCTGTGTCCAGGTAAAACACTTCATGCGATCGCAGCCCAAACGTCGCCATCATGCCAAACGCCCAACGCCAGCCCGGATCGGCAATCTGCTGCCAGCACTGAGCAATCAGCGCATCACTGGGAATGTTGCGCGGATCGGGTGACTTATCAGAACTGTAACCGCCGCGCAGATGCTTAAAATCAGCGTTCAGACCTGCAAACACCGCTAACCGACCAAAAGCCAACGCGCAGCGCCGCTGTGTCCGTGAGTTGGGCTTGACCTTGAGAAGCACATCCTTGAGCAGCTCGACGGTTAACGGTGCGTCCTGTGGCAGCTTCAAGAACGCATTGCAATAGTCCTTCTGCCAGGTGATCGGCTCAACGGTGCCCTGATACTCTCTGCTAAACCGTTGCACCCAGGCGGCGACCGTTGCCACTGACGAGCGATCGCACTCGATCCAATCAGCCCATACAAACTGTTGCAAATTGAGCTGTGCGCCCATTAACCGCGCCTGCTTCTCCGCGTGCTGCACCCCGGCAGGGTTAGCCTTCACGCCCAGCGCTAGCTTCTGTCGATAGGGTTGCGTTCGTGCCGCCCCCGGCTTGGGCGGGAATGTGCCACGCAGCCACAACGTACCACCGCGCCGTTCAATACTCACAGGTAGCTTAGAAGCCTTCAAGCGCCCGTTTGATTGAGCGATCCGACCATCAATATCAAGACCGTTCTGAGGCACTGTAACCAGATCTGTCATCGTTTTACATGGCTGATTCTGGCATAAATTGACCTAACTAGACACAAGCTGACATAACCAGGATGTACCCCAGAACAGCTTTAAGACGGTTAAAAGTGAATGCCAGGACGGGGACTTGAACCCCGGACACGAGGATTTTCAGTCCTCTGCTCTACCAACTGAGCTATCCCGGCGCAGATTTAGCGCTTAATCAACTTAGCAAACGTCTGTAGCTAAATGCAAGTAAATTTGGAAATCAGCCTTAATCGCGATCGCGCCAAGCTTGCTTCTCAAGCGGGAAGTGGGATTCGTGCGGCAGAATGAGACTATGCAGTGTGTTCTACTGCTCATTCCTTCATTTTCTAACGCATGGACTGGCAGGAAATTTCTGGCAACTGGGTCTTAGTACCACCGCGACCCACTGCGATCATACATTTTCTCGGTGGTGCCTTTGTTGCGACCGCACCGCACGTGACCTATCGCAGGTTCTTAGAGCAGTTAGCAGCACAAGGGTACGTGATTGTTGCCACACCGTTTGTGAATACGTTTGACCATACCGCGATCGCAAACACTGTCCTTCGCTCATTCGAGCGCACCCTGGAGACTCTACATACTACTGTGCTCCGCAAGCGTTACCTGCCAATCTATGGTGTTGGTCACAGCATGGGCTGCAAGCTACATTTGCTGATTGGTAGCCTGTTTCCTGTCGAACGAGCAGGCAATGTTCTGATTGCGTTCAATAACTTTTCGGCGCGTAATGCCGTACCGTTGGTGGAGCAATTTTCACCTGTTTTCGCAGTAGAGTTTACCCCGTCCCCACTGGAAACAAATCAGCTTGTCTCCCAAAACTATCAGGTGCGCCGAAATTTGCTGGTGAAGTTTACAAATGACACGATCGATCAAACGACGGTGCTTACTGATGTCCTGCAAACCCGCTTTCCAGGCATGGTAGTTGCTCAGACGCTGCCCGGAAACCACCTTACGCCTCTCGGCCCCGATGTCAAGTGGCAAGCAGGAGAACTATTTACACCGCTGGACGCGATCGGACAATGGGTGCGCCAAGAAGTGTACCGAGAACTTCATCAGCTAGAACGTGCCATCTTGCGGTGGCTCGATCCACTCGCATCCTTCAGCTAAAGCCGCTCCTAGTGCTGGCGTTGCATATTGTCGGTTGTCCTCCATGCATGTGCCCAAAGACTGTTGTAACGAAACGTCGTAGCATAGTCTGACTCCGGATCGCGATAGGAGCATTGGCGATGGCGTTTTTCAAGCCGCTCTTTCAACTGGGAATGCTGTTTGTACTGACGGCTCTTACCTGTTGGGTCTTAGTCAACTTTCTACAGGCAAGCCCGCTCTGTGGCATCGGTTTCTTCTGTGCAAGTATGATGGCCATTCTTTTAACCGTCGATGCCCTTTAGCGGGAAGCACCAACGATAGAGAAAAGCTGTGATGCAACCTGAGCAATGCTTGAATCTCATGATAAGATTCACGGAGTCTAAAGCGACAACTCTGGGAATGGCTATGGATACTGAAGCTGACGTTGAGTGGAATGGTTTGATGGACATTGAAGCGGTGCAAAAAACGCTGAACCGTTCCAGAGCTTCAATCTATCGTTACGCCAATACCGATGCAACGGCCTTAAATCCGCCTTATAATCCATCACTCTTGAATCCTGAATTGCGCCTGCACAAAGATGATGTGTTGCTTTTCCATCCCAATGAGGTGGCCCGCTTTGCTAAAGATGTGTTGAAGATTAAGCACGTCACTATTGAAGTTCGCGAGGCTCCACCAACGCCAACACAGGAGCTTTTACAGGCGATTTTGGCAGAACTACAGAGTATTCATGCACTCCTAAAAGAGCAGTCGTAAGCTAAGGCTCGTGAATTAAACACCCCAAAAACTGCACCTTGAATAATCTCCGATCGTAAACATTGCGTTTCTTTACTAGAACTGGCGGCTCAAGATGGACTCGCTAAGATGATCTGTAGAGTGACTGTCCAGACGAGCGTCGTTTGGCTTCACTGCAATCAAATTTGGTGCGTAGAAATTTTTATGGAACCAGGTAGTCCGTCTGCCAATCCGTCTGAGCGATCGTCCAATTGGACAGCAGACTTTGTAGGCATCGTCATCGCCATACTGACCCTTATTGCGCCGTTAGTCGTGATTGCTCACTATTCAAGCGGCTCGGCTCCTTTGCCTTCTACTAACCATAGTCTGCCTTGATGAAGCAGTTGTTAAGGCCGACGCTGACGCTGCTGCTTGCTGTCTAAGCTCTCTGTGGCGATGCTTTTAGTCGTGTGTCAATCTCTACAAGAGAGACAATGAGTAATCTTTTTGCGATTGCACTTGCGTGAATGACGCAAGATCTTGGAGAATAGATGGACTGCAAAGGCGTCCTGAGATCGCTATGATCTGAGTAAAGCGTTTTTACCATTTGGGATTTTCTGGGCGGAACCATGACATCATTCGCAACCACCTCTGCTAAAGCTGAAATGAGTGAATTGCGGCGGCTGAGAACCCTGCTGCCGCCGGAACTTCAGAGCTGGGTATCGGTTGAGGGCACAACAGCAGTAAACCCACCACTGGTCACCTGCGAAGAAATTGGCAAAGATGAGGTCGAGATTCAAATTGATATGGTGAAGTGGGAGCAACTGGCGACCGATCAGCGCAATCTCCTCTTCTGGCACGAAGTTGCCCGTATCCAGAACGATACGATTCCCAAAGATGGCTGGGAAATGGCGGCATTGGCGATCGGCTTAGGTGGGGCAGTCGGTGAACTTTGGGTGCAAGATGGTCTACTGCTGCTGCTGGCGCTAGGGCTATGCGGGGTATCAGGCTGGCGCTTGTGGCAGAAGAATAACGCTGAGAAAACGCTGCAAGAGGTGATCGATGCAGACGACAAGGCGATCGCCCTCGCGGCTCGCTTTGGTTATACACTTCCCAATGCTTACAAAAGTCTCGGTAGTGCTTTAAAGGTGCTGATTGAACAATCTCCGAAGAAGCGATTGCGGTCAAAGTATGAAGCTCGACTGGATGCGCTAAAGAAAAGTGCCGCGAAAGCAAAGGCGAAAATGAAGGGTACAGAGAGTGAAGCCTATTAAGCTGGCTGTTGTGACTGTTAATGGCAGCAGCCGACTAAAAAACGGCGTGTGAGCTTTTTCTTGACCCACACGCTCATCCTTTCATTTCCCTACTTCTGGTACGTTTTGGCAAGAGCATGAGATTTCTGAAAACGCAAGGTTTTCCACAGAAATTGCTGCTTTTGCATGGGTTTTCCACAGACTTTCGCTAGTTTTCCACAGGACGTCGCTTTGCGAACGTTCCTATACGCGATCGCTATTCCCACTCGATCGTCCCAGGGGGCTTAGAAGTAATATCGTAAACAACGCGATTGATCCCCCGCACTTCGTTCACGATTCGATTGGAAATTGTTTCCAGTAAATCGTACGAAACGCGAGACCAATCTGCGGTCATGCCATCTTCGCTGGAAACAAAGCGGAGCACAATCGGGTAAGCATAGGTGCGTTGGTCGCCCATGACACCGACACTACGGATCGGCAGTAGGACTGCAAACGCTTGCCAAAGTTCGTTGTAAAGCCCAGCTCGATTAATTTCTTGACGAACGATTAAGTCGGCATCGCGCAAAATGTCCAAGCGGTCGTCAGTGACTTCGCCCAAAATACGGATGGCTAGCCCCGGTCCTGGAAACGGCTGTCGTAGCACGATTTCTTCAGGCAGACCGATCGAGCGACCCACTTTGCGAACTTCATCCTTAAATAGCTTTCGCAATGGCTCAATGAGTTTGAACTGTAGATCTTTCGGCAAACCACCGACGTTGTGATGACTTTTGATCTTGACGGCAACCCGTTCACCCGTTTGGGGATCAACGTTGGTGTCAGCTGATTCGATTACATCGGGATAAAGGGTGCCCTGAGCGAGATAGTCGAATGGTCCTAGTCGCCGTGACTCCTCCTCGAACACTCGAATGAATTCGTGCCCAATACGCTTCCGCTTTACTTCAGGATCGGTAACGCCCTGAATCTGTGCCAGAAATCGCTCACGCGCATTAACGTACGCAACTGGAATATGAAACTGCTCGCTAAATAATTTGACTAGGCGCTCTGGCTCTAGCTTACGCATAAAGCCCTGATCGATAAACATGCAGGTGAGCTGATCCCCGATCGCCCGATACAGCAAAAACGCCAGTGTGGACGAATCGACCCCGCCAGAGAGCGCTAAAAGCACCCGCTTATCGCCTACCCTGGCGCGAATTTCGCGAATGGCTTCTTCGACAAACGCATCGGTCGTCCACGTTGGCTCACAGTGGCAAATGTGATAAACAAAGTTGCGAATGAGCGCCAATCCACCGATGGAATGCACCACCTCTGGGTGAAACTGCACCCCATAGAGCTTGCTATCGTGGTTCGCGATCGCGGCACAGGGAGTATTTGCCGTATGTGCCAGTAGCTCAAACCCATCTGGAAAGTGTGTCACTGAGTCGCCGTGACTCATCCACATGGTGGTGCCGTCTTCTACGTTCGTCAGCAAATCGGTGGGATCATCGATCAGCAGAGACGCTTTGCCATACTCTGCCAGGTCAGAACGCTCTACGCCGCCACCTAGTTGCTGCACCATCAGCTGCATACCGTAGCACACACCTAGAATCGGCACACCTAAGTTCCAGATTGCTTGATCGCAATGAGGCGCTCCGGTGTCATACACCGAACTGGGTCCCCCTGAAAGAATGATGCCCTTCGGATTAAGCTGCCGCAGCTGCTCTACGGTGGTTCGATACGAAAGCACTTCAGAGTAAACCTGCGTCTCCCGAATCCGCCGGGCGATAAGCTCAGAGTACTGAGAGCCAAAATCTAGAATGACGATCATCTGACGGTTAAGTCGATTTTGATCGATGGATTCGACCTGAAGCTGTTGTTCTGTCTGTAGAGTCACCGAGGTATCCTAAGCGTTGCTACTAGGGTGGATATGGGTAGCTGTAATGTTTGCTCTGACAGTAAGTTTCAAAGCGTAAGTTTCAAAGCGTAAGTTTCAAAGCGTAAATCTCAAACAGCGATGCGTAAATTTGCGTATTGTAACTAGATTAACAAAACTTGCTCCAGTAAAACGATACCCGTTTGACTCTTCGTCAAAATTTGTCGCTCGCGATCGAACAAAATAGTGCCCACTTGCACGGTTCGATCGCTATGCGTTTGGATGTAAGCCTGCGATCGCTCGTCAATTGCTTGCGCGATCTCACCATACACTTGCTCTATCCAATGTTGTCCTGTCGTGACGTCTAACTGTTTCAAGTACTTTAGACCATCTTCTGCTGTAGCAGAGCTAAAGACGGCTTGCAAATCCCTGGTTGGTAAGCCTGCGATCGCGCAATGAGCTGTAAGCGTCTCTAGGCGGCCATCCGCCACATGATGATGCGTGTGAAAAATACCGCTTGCCAGTTTTATGAGCTTGCCGTGATAGCCAAACAGTAGCACCGACTTTACCCCTTGCAGTCCGGCTTCTACCAGCATGGGACCCAACCAGTTTGCTGTTTTGACCAACCGAGATGGCTGCACACCCAACTGCCGCACCAGATCCAGCCCATTCTCGCCGATGCAAAACACCAGGCAGTCAAAACAGGATGTCTTTTGCCTCAAAGCCTCACGGAATGCTTCGAGTTGCCCCGGCGCGCTCAATGGTTGTGAAATGCCTGTGGTGCCTAGCAGTGACAGTCCTTCAACCACCCCAAACGCTTCGTTAGACGTGCGTTTAGCAAGAGCCCGTCCCTCGGGCAAAATCAGCGTCACCTGAATCGTCTCATCTGGCTCCAACAACCGTTTCAGGTTCTCGTTCAGTAAGCGCTTCGCATAGGCATAAATCGCCGCTTGCCCATCTGCCTGTCGTCCCAGCCCTTCGCCCCCATGCAGCACGATCGCCTCTGTTTGGCTTGCATCGCCCCACTCAACCATTGCCCAAAGCGGCGTGTGGCGAGTCAAATCAAGGTTGTCGCCCGGATCACTGCGGGTCATTGCCAAAGCCGCACCCGGTTTTAATCCCGCAACTTGCTCGATCGGAATAGCCACTGTTTCTGCTGGTTCAAGCAAGTCCACCTCAACGGTTGCGATCACTTGCGGTTGTCGTAACCAGCGTAGGGCAGCGATCGCGGCGGCACAGGCGAAAACAGGTAGTGTGTAACCAGCACGAGGGGGAGGAGGGGGCATGAGGGGAGGGAGCAGGGGGCAAGGAGAGTTTTAAGTTTTGAGTTTTGAATTCTTTAGCCTTTCAACCCTTAA
Source organism: Stenomitos frigidus ULC18 (assembly GCF_003003795.1). Classification (GTDB taxonomy): domain Bacteria; phylum Cyanobacteriota; class Cyanobacteriia; order Leptolyngbyales; family Leptolyngbyaceae; genus Stenomitos; species Stenomitos frigidus_A. The sequence continues at coordinate 55,488 of NZ_PVWK01000057.1, forward strand.
GGCGCTGTCAACTTGCCCTTTGGGAACACTAATAAAAGAGAAAAGCCTGGTGGCATCGGGAATCATTGCTAGGTAATCAGTAGTTAGTTAGCGGCGGTGAGCTTTACTTTTTTTGCTTGTGACTTTCGGCTTTGCGCTCAGCCTGGTGACAGAAATCACTTTCACAGGCGACGACAAACACTGAATCAAGGTGACGTTTGACAGCGGTTTGACTGATGAGAGACACAGGCAATCGGTGACCAGCCGCAGCCTTTGAAGCAAAGGGTTCGGTCATTGTATAGCTAGTGGGTAGGTATCTTTCTTTGCTGCTTGTACAGACACCTGCGTTGCCACACTTGGCGGTTTGGAAAGGCTATGAAGACCACGATCGATAGGATGGTACCTTCTATGACACTTGCTTATGCTGACGCTCCAAAACAGCCTCACGCCAAGCTTCAACTGGCACCGGCGGTAAGATCTTCTATTATTGTCCTCCAACCGAGCGAATCACTCAACCAAACCAATAGTCTGGAATTTCAGCTAGCGCTAGAAACCGCTTTGGAACAAGCGCTTGAGGGTGTCATTGTTGATTTACTCTGGGTTGACTCGACTGACGACTACGGTATTGCGGCTCTCGTTGTCGGGATGCAGCGGGCTGCAACGTTGGGCAAGTTCCTGTCTTTTCAGTCGATGCATGCGAACGATCAACTTGCTTTAGAAGCAGCATGGGCACAACAGCAGGAAATGAGCGCTGGTGCCTGGACTCACACGTTTAGCAGCGATCTGGAATCATTTTTAGACGTCTTCACACATGGGTAGTGTAAGACGATCGTCGATCGCTTACTCTAGTAGCCAGCCAAACAGAGTGCCGACGGTTAATTGCAATCCGACTGCAAAAGCTGGAATGGGTAAAATGTCGTCTGGTTCGTCGAACAAAGCGACTTGATTCGGTGGTGTATAGACCAGGATGAATTGTTCCTGGGGGTCAATAAGCCAGCCTAGCTGAGTGCCGTGCTTCAGGCAGTGCAGAATGTTGCGCGTAATTTTGGTTTGGCTTTGCTCAGGGGAGAGAATTTCGTTCGCGTAGCGTTTCTGAAAGAAAATCGTCCAATCGGGAGCAAGCTCGAAAACATTAGCCACTGTGCCATCGGCATCACGCGGAATGCGTTGCCAAACGAAGACGGTCACATCGGGTACAGTCGATCGCCCGCCAAACGTACAGCGCAGTTCTGGGAACGCACGCGCCACTTTTTGGGGTCTGACTACAGCATTGATCGCATTCACTGATTCACCTTGAATGCCGCTATATTTACCTTGTGGCATGGGCTTTTGAATAATTTGACCATTGACATATTCACTGGCTGGATTGGTTTCTGGCAGCTGCAGAAAAGTCTCTAGCGTCAGGGACTTTGCGGGTGTTTGTACCATCGTGGTGGCTCCAAGGGGTGGCTCTAATGGCTCGGAGTGCTTCACTGCTATGCTAGTCTTCCAGGCTCAATGACGATCGCATCTGTTAAATAATCCGTTGGAGATCGATGCGATCGGGGCTGAGAGTTTCTACACTGGAAGCGAGGCTATTGATAGTTCGTATTGGAGTGCCTGACCGCCGACGCGATCGGAGTTGTCATTGCCTAAAATAGTCATATTCGACTGAGCGATCGGCAGGTAAACGTCTCGACCTGCACTGCTAACCTCGTACACCGCTGAAAGGAAAGAACGTTATGGGATTATTTGACCGTGTTAGCCGGGTAGTGAGAGCCAATCTGAACGATGTTGTCAGCAAGGCAGAAGACCCCGAAAAAATTCTTGAGCAAACCGTGATTGACATGCAGGAAGACCTGGTGCAGTTGCGTCAGGCTGTTGCCAGCGCGATCGCCAGCCAGAAGCGTTCTCAGCAGCAACATAATCAGGCTCAAACCGAGGCAAACAACTGGCAGCAACGAGCACAGCTGGCGCTCCAAAAAGGGGACGAGAACTTAGCGCGCGAGGCCTTGGTGCGCAAGAAAACCAATGCGGAAACAGCGGCTTCACTCAAAACCCAGCTTGATCAGCAAGTCACGATGGTTGACACGTTGAAGCGCAATCTGATTGCTCTGGAAGGCAAAATTTCGGAAGCCAAGACCAAGAAGGACATGCTTAAGGCACGGGCAAGTGCCGCCAAAGCCAATGAGCAACTGCAAAGCACAGTTGGCCGGTTAGGCACTGGCAGCGCCATGGGCGCGTTTGAGCGTATGGAAGACAAAGTGCTGCAAATGGAAGCACGATCGCAGGCTGCCGCAGAATTGGCAGGAGCTGATCTGGAAAGTCAGTTTGCGTTACTGGAATCGGGTAGCGGTGTAGATGATGAACTGGCAGCGATGAAAGCTCAGCTTCTAGGTTCAGCAACGCCTCAAAATCAGGCTCAGCTTCCTGGTACAGCGACAGAAGGTGCACCTGCCAAGGCTCCATCAACAGCGGCCACTGATCCTGCCGTCGATGATGAACTGGAAGCGCTCAAGACCAAACTCGATCAACTGTAAGTCTAGAAGGCTAAAGTATAAAGGCTAAGCTGTTTTTAGCCTTTATACTTTATACTTTCTTTTCCCATTTGCCTTTGCACCGCAAAGCACGTCAGAATGGCTTTGTTGGTTTTGACATAGTTGTAAAACGGGTATGAGTAGCGTCCTCACAATTTCGGATACTGAATTTGAAGCAGAAGTGCTGCAATCGGCTCAGCCCGTGCTGGTTTACTTCTGGGCCGCCTGGTGCGGTCCTTGTCGGCTCATGACGTCGGTTGTGAGTGGGCTGGCGGCAACGTATAACGATCGCCTGAAGATCGTCAAGATGGAAGTTGATCCGAATCCCACTGCTGTAGCGACCTATAGAGTCGAAGGTGTACCAGCCTTTCGGTTATTCAAGGCTGGAGAAGTGCTGGAATCAACGGAAGGGGCAATCAGCAAGCAAAAACTGGAGAGCTTTTTGAATCCTCATTTGGCATAGGGCGCGACTCATTAGAGGTTCAAGGATGTATGGTTTTGCGATGGCAGCCGATTGTGCTATCTCCAGCAGTATGAGGTGAGCCCAAAGCGGTAAACTGAGATTCCTAACCTTGTATTTTCACGTCCAGCCGATCGCTCATTGCTGACGGCTCATGCCTTACTGCCATGCAATTCGCCAACCGTCTAAAACCGCTTCAGTCCAACGTTTTTGCTGATATGGATCAGGCAAAAGCCAGAGCCAGGGCAGCGGGAAAGGCCATCATTGACCTTTCGTTGGGGTCGTCTGACTTACCCGCTCAGCCACATGTGCTGGAGGCGATCGCCCAATCCTTACCTGATTCCAGCACCCACGGCTACCTGCTGTTTCATGGCACGCAGACATTTCGGCAAGCCGCCGCAACCTGGTACACCCAAAAATTTGGGGTTGCCGTTGACCCCGAAACAGAAGTTCTCCCGCTGATTGGTTCCCAGGAAGGCACGGCTCATTTGCCACTGGCAATCCTTAACCCAGGTGACTTTGCCCTGCTGCAAGACCCTGGCTATCCGTCTCATGCCGGGGGCGTTTATCTAGCAAGTGGGCAAATTTACTTGATGCCGTTGCAAGCTGAGCATGCTTTTCTGCCTGTCTTTGAGGCCATTCCAGCTCAGGTGCTGGCGCAGTCGCGCCTGATGGTGTTGAGCTATCCTCACAATCCCACCACCGCGATCGCGTCCTTAGCGTTCTTCCAGGAAGCCGTTACCTTCTGCCAGCAACACAATCTGGTGCTAGTGCACGATTTTCCGTACCCGGATTTTGTGTTTGATGGCTTGCAGCCACCGTCTGTACTGCAAGCTGATCCAGGCAAGACGGTTTCGATCGAGTTTTTCACCATGTCCAAGTCTTACAACATGGGTGGTTTTCGTGTTGGGTACGCGATCGGCAACGCGGACTTGATCCGTGCTTTACGCCAGGTCAAGGCTGCGGTTGACTTCAACCAATATCAAGGCATTTTGAATGGTGCGATCGCGGCCCTAGCAGGAGACCAGACAGGCGTTAGCGCGGGCGTAGCGATCTTTCGTCAACGCCGTGATGTGTTTGTTGCAGCACTACATGAAATTGGCTGGCAGGTGCCTTTACCCTCTGCCACGATGTACGTTTGGGCAAAACTGCCAGAACCCTGGACAAGGCGCTCCGTCGAATTCTGCACTCAGTTAGCGGAAGCGACGGGTGTCGCTGTTTCGCCTGGTGCTGGCTTTGGTAAATCGGGTGAAGGCTATGTCCGGTTTGCCCTCGTTCACGAACCCGCAATCTTGCAGACGGCTGTAGCAAGAATCGCTGAGTTTCTGCGTTCTCACTGAGAATTTTTGCGTTCTCACTGAATGACTGGGCTGCAGCATCTCGGTTGAGTGCAGTGTCGCTGGCTCAGGTAGGGAGTCGGTCTCTCGGCCGAGTCTTCATCTAATCTTGATCAGATTACACCGTGACTTTACTGAGTAGAGGTCGTCAGGGCTTACACTGTAGTGAAGAAAGTAATTCAGACAGCTGCCAGTAAACCTACTGAGAAATTAGAACCGGGTAACGTTACCTGGTGGTAGGAATGGCTCTGTAGAAGAGTTTTCTCGACCTATCATGAGAGGCAAAGGGGACAGAATTGTCCCCTTTTTTTTGCTTGCTAATGGGTTTACTGTCCTCTGTTTCCGGTTTATCTCTAGCCTGGCTAAGAGTAGCGCCATTTGGGAAAGGATGGAGGAAAGACGGTGATTTTGGGCTGCCATCATCCGTCTGCGCGGCTCATTGTAATATTGTAAGCCGTTGGATCAGCGGTTGCGGTTGAAGCCATTGCTGTGCAGAGCGCAAGTGTGGTTAAACTAGCGGGAATGAAGCCGTCAGTAATTTCATTCATGGTTCACCCAGTACTGGAACTGATTAATGCCCGTTTGCCTGGTTGTGATGGGCTACAGCGAATTGCGATCGCACAGCACACGATTCAAGCGATCGCGCCCATGAATGCAGCCATCTCCCCGCCATCGCTTGACGTTGAACAGAGCGATATCGCAGGCGATTGGCTTTCACTCGGCGGCATTGATTTGCAAATTAACGGCGCACTTGGATTAGCCTTTCCTGACTTAAAGGCAGACAACAGCAACAAGCTTGATGCGATCGGTCAATTTCTCTGGCAGCAAGGCGTTGATGGCTTCCTACCCACGATCGTCACCACTTCCATCGAAAACATCCAGCGATCGCTCACCACCATCAGCAACACCTTCACTCAAACCTCTCTAGCTTGTCGGCGCGTAAAGCCTTCGGCATACAAGAAACACAAAGTGGCTCCTTCGGAGCTAGCGCTACTCAAAACTCAAAACTCCTCCCAAATCCTCGGCGTCCACCTTGAAGGCCCCTGCCTCAATCCCGTCAAACGAGGCGCACATCCTGCCGCATACCTGCTGCCACTGACGATCGATACCATCAAACGCATTCTGGGTGACTATGCCAGCGTCGTCAAAGTGATGACCTTAGCGCCTGAACTAGATACAACAGGAACGGTGATTCCTTATTTGCGATCGCTTGGCATCACCGTCAGCCTGGGACATTCACAAGCAACCGCTGCTCAGGCACAGCAGGCCTTTGACCAGGGTGCAACGATGGTGACACACGCCTTCAACGCCATGCCGCCACTACATCACCGCGAACCGGGCTTATTAGGTGCTGCGATCGTTCATCCCAACGTTTACTGCGGACTGATTGCCGATGGTCAGCACGTTTCGCCGATCATGATGGAGATTCTGTTGCGATCGAGTGAGTACGATCGCGGCGTTTTCCTCGTCAGTGATGCCCTCTCGCCATTGGGATTGCCCGATGGCACCTATCCCTGGGACACCCGCCAGATTGCAGTCAAAAATGGCACCGCTCGTTTACCCGATGGCACCTTGTCGGGAACCACCTTGCCGCTGTTAGTGGGAGCGCAAAACCTCGTGAACTGGGGTCTTTGTGATGTAGAACAAGCGATCGCCCTTGCTACCATTGCACCACGACGCGCGATCGGCTTGCCTACAGGCTACATCGGGCAGCCTGCCAATCTCCTTCGCTGGCACGAGTCAGATGGCGAACTTACCTGGCAAAGGCTGTGAACGGTAGTTTTGAGTTTTGTTCGCGAAGCGTTTCCGTAGCTTTGGCTTCCCGAAGGGTAGGAAATATTTTGAGTTTTGAGTTCAGAGCAAGACACTACCTTATCCCTTCATCCCTCACCTCTCACCCCCCAATCCCCATCGCCCCCTTGGTTTCCGCGACACACAGTAATAGGATAAAGCTGTTGAGAAAAATTACGTAAGTCGAATCTATGGCTGCTGTTGACGATAAGACCGTTGTTCGCGAATATTTCAATGCCACTGGGTTCGATCGCTGGCGCAGAATTTATGGTGATGGCGAAGTCAACAAAGTGCAGCTCGACATTCGCACGGGGCATCAGCAGACGGTCGATACCGTGCTGGGTTGGCTGCATGCCGATGGCAATCTGGCGCAACTATCTATTTGTGATGCGGGGTGTGGGGTGGGTACGCTCAGCATTCCTCTCGCCGAAGCAGGCGCAACCGTCTTTGCCAGCGATATTTCCGAAAAGATGGTGGGCGAAGCGAAGGAGCGTGCAGAAGCAACGCTAGGACAAGCCAACAATCCAACCTTTGGTGTACAAGACTTGGAAACGTTAGGCGGTCGCTATCACACCGTTATCTGCCTGGATGTGTTGATCCACTATCCTCAAGACAAAGCGGCGGCAATGATTACCCATCTCAGTTCGCTGGCAGAATCACGGCTCATTCTTAGCTTTGCGCCCAAAACGCTTGCTTACAGCCTGCTGAAAAAGATTGGCGATTTCTTTCCCGGTCCCAGCAAAGCGACACGTGCGTATTTGCACCGCGAAGCCGAAGTCGTCAAGATTCTGGAAAGCCAGGGCTGGAAGGTACAACGCAACGCCATGACCAAAACGAGCTTCTACTTTTCGCGTTTGTTGGAAGTGACGCGGGAGAAAGGCTGATGGAGAAAGGCTAAAGGATGAAGGCTAAAGGCTAAATTTTTTATCCTTCATCTTTTAGCCTTTACCCTTTCCAAAAGCTAAGATCGCGGCATCATTGGGTCTGGTCTTGGGTTATATGAAGCTCATCACGAAAATAATGGCAGGTATGTTGTTGGGTATTGGGGTACCGATCGCCCTTTGGGCGGTGACCGATATAGTAAATCCCAGGTCAACAGATAGAGACGGTGCTGTTGCTGCACTCTGCTTTTTTGGCATACCACCCAGCGCGTTGGGTGGATGGATGATTTTTGGAGGACGGCGTAGAAGCCGACGGGAAGAGCACGATCGCCTCCAAGCTTCTTTTTTTAACCTACTGAAGCAGGGCAACGGACGCATTACGGCGTTGGGCTTTGCAATGGAGACAGGACTAGCAGGCGAACTGGCAAAGGCATACCTGGATGAACGCGCGCGCGAATTTGACGCTAACTTTGATGTGGATGACGAAGGCAATATGTTCTACCGCTTCAATCTTGAAGGGGTGAGTCTTCCTGGCAGTGGTAGCAAGGCTCACCCAAGAGCGCGTTTGCCACAAAAACAGCGGCTTGTAGTCGGTCAGCCGATCGCTTCCCAAGGCCACTTTGATGTCATTCTAGAAGCAGTACCGGGTGTGCATAGAATTGCTGCCATCAAGCTTGTGCGGGAATTCACTGGATTAGGACTCAAGGATGCCAAAGAACTGTTAGAAGCAGTACCGACCCCGCTGATGGTGGGTGTGAATGAATCGATCGCGCAGCAGTGCAAAAAGCAATTGGAAACGATCGGCGCTACGGTCATGGTGATCGAAAATTAAGGAAGGCAAGAAATCGGGTTTCTGATATTCAACAAAGATGAGAACGCTTCTTCGTTGAGAAACCCGATTTCTCTCAATTGGTAGCTAATCGCCGAGGTGTTAAATGCTGTTAACTCGTGTCTTTCTAACTGTTGCCGCCATCCTTGCAGGTTTAGCCGTCGCAGCCGGAGCGTTTGCTTCTCATGCATTGAAAGAGCGTTTAACAGAACGGGCACTAGAAATCTTTGAAACGGCTGCCCGCTATCAGATGTATCATGCGCTGGCGCTGTTTCTGGTCGCAATATTGCTGAGTCGAGTCGAAAGCGCGCCATCAACCTTGGCCGTCGCTGGCTACGCCTTTATTGCTGGGATTGCAATTTTCTCTGGCAGTCTATATGCGCTTAGTCTTACAGGGATCAAGTGGCTAGGTGCAATTACGCCCTTGGGTGGTGTGGCTTTTTTGATTGGCTGGGGCTGCTTGGCGATCGCCGCATGGCAAGTGAAGTAGTTGCCCTAGAATCACCTCAAATTTGCGATCGCCTCAAGCAAAGCTAGGGCAAAGGGCGCACTTGCAACGCACTCACGTTTAAGCGGGCACTTTCACCCAATGGGTAGACGGGCGACTTCTCCCTATAGGCAGAGAAATCATTGCAGCAACGCTTCTAACCTTTAGCTAGAAAGAACAGCCCTTAATCGATGCTCCTAATAGCTACTTGCAGCCATTCCAACTGTGAACTAACAACAGAATCGCTTCAAGGCTTAGGTGCGTGGGTAAGTTTCTCGCTGCTTGAACATTGCCGAATAGTTTTGTCTCGTCAGAGACTAGATAAGGAGATACCAATGGATAGAAACAACTTTAGGGCTCAATTTGTGAGAGCGGCAGGCTTTGTGGGCGTTGCCAGCTTGAGCGTTTTGATTAGCCTTCCTGGCCTCTCACAGCAGTCTCCGAATAACACCAGTCCAACCGTGCCTTCAACGGTTAAGCCAACGAATCCGGGTGGTCGGGATGCTGGTACTACTAATGGTGGCGAGAATTTGAATCGAGTGCCTGGTAGCGGCTCCACGTCGCAGGACAATTCGACAGGACAGCCTGCTGGTACTGGTGGCGATAACGCCGACCCAACGTCCAGACCCGGTTCCGTTAACCGTGTCGAAGGGCAAGGCCAAGTGAACCAGGGTAGTCCCAATAGCTCACCCAGTGGCAGCAATAGCAAACCAGGTGCAAACCAGCCAGGTGCAACCACGGGTGGTGACTCGAGTCAGCAGGTTGAGCAGCAAAACCAGAATAATGGTTCAACCATGCAACAAGACCAGACGACCCCTCGACGAGGCACCACGCAGTCTTCACCGAGCCCTCAGTCTGGCACCAACTCGGGCTCATCAACCGATGGTACGAGCACCACACAGCAAAAACCAACCAACGGCAGCGGTAGTGTACGGGCGCTTTGGTAAAGCTTGTTACTCTTGTCTGGCAGAAGTTTACTGAAGCACAGTCACTGAGCGAAGAAAGCGGTCTTCTGCTGGGAAGAATTACGTAGGGGCTTGGCAATGCCAAGCCCCTAAGCAACGATGCGGCTGACGCAACTTAAAATTGCTGTCATCAATGACTGAACAAAATGCAGAGTCGGTGAAGGACTTTTCCCCTGACTCTGCATTTTTATGTGGCTACAGATTTGTAGGGCTGACGCAGCCAGAAGGCATCGGGCGTTGAATCGTACCAGATGATGACACCTTGCCCACTATTACAACCGTAGGACTCAGGCGTAAGTTTCATTCTTTCCTCTAGCCATTCCTAAAGGCCCAACCCAATGGCGGTACGGGAGTGCGCTAAGAGACCGACTGATGATGACAGACAAATTTCCACAGGGGATGACTCACCCCTTGAAGACGAATCCGTTGCACCTGTTGCTCCAGTCGTTGCCGATCGCCCTGCGAGAGGCCAAAGAGTTCGTTATGGCTTTGCCAAAGCAACACTGCCACTGTGAAACCAACGCAAGTTGCCAGCCCGATCGCCGGTAACCGGTTAAACGCCAACCCATAGCGCACTGCTGGCCACGTAAAGTAATCCAACAAGAGTGAAATGGGATAGCGCAAACCCCACAAGCTCAGCGCGCCAACCGTTAGCCATAAAACGCACACGACGCACCAACGACCATAAACTGTTAGTCGATAGAGGCGCTCTACTTCTTGCTGAAAGCGCCTATCCATAGGCTGCATAGCAGCTTCAACTGATGCGTCCTTATCATGCTGATGCATAGCGCTGACACTCAATCAGGCCTCATCTGAGCGAGAAGCGATATCGTCAGAGGGACGATCGCCCCCGTCACCATCAACGATCGCTGGCACAGCTGGCACAAAGGTTTCGCTGCGCTCACGCCAAAGCGCCAGGAGGGTGCTGGCAATAAAAATGCTGGAGTAAGCACCCATTGTGAAGCCGATAATCAGCGCCAGAGCAAAGTTTTTCAGCGTTTCGCCACCAAAGAGAAAAATGGCAAACAGCGTCAGCAAGACCGTTACCGTTGTATTGATCGATCGCGTCAGCGTTTGGTTAACGGCTAAATCCACAATGTCATCAATCGGGCGATCCGGTTGTGCTGCCTTTGTCTCACGAATACGGTCATAAATGACGACCGTGTCATTAACCGAAAAGCCCACGATCGTCAGCAGTGCCACGATGAACAAACTATCCACTTCAGTGCCAATCACCAATCCCAGTAGGGCAAAAATGCCAACCGTGATCAACACATCATGGAAGAGCGCGAGGATGGCAAAAAGCGCATAGTCTAACTGAAACCGAAAGCTCAAGTAGACCGTGATCAGTGCAAACGAAACAAGCAGCGCCAACATGCCAGACGCAAAGAGCTGCTGACCAATCACCGGACCCACCGTATCGATCTGGTTTTTCGTTGGGTCAAACGTCCCAATTTTGTGACCTAAAGCGTCCAACAGCTTCACACGCGCCTCAGGACTCAACGGGGCAGTGCGAATCGAGAGTGCTCGTTGTTCCTGACCCAAAAGTTGAATACTGCTGTCACCAAGCCCTTCTGACGTCATGACATCACGTACATCACCAATGTCGATCGGCTTATCACAAGCATTGGGTTTTGAGCAATCGAGCTCAATTTGCAGACGCGTACCGCCAATAAAGTCCAGGCTGGGGCGAAGGGGTGAACCAAACTGCTGCCAGGAGAGCAGCATCGAGATGATGCCAACCAGAATAAAAAGTGACGAAAGCGTCCACCAAAGTTTGCGCTGCCGAATGACTTGCAGTTTCATGGGGTTGCCTCCGCTTGAGATTGATTTGCAGATGGCAGTTTAGGGCAGTAAAACTCCAGCTTGCGAAACCCTTGAATACTCTGCACATAGAACAATAGGGTACGGGTACAGGTCAGAGAGGTAAAGAGACTTAACAAAACCCCTAATGCCAGAGTGAGCGCAAACCCTTTGACCAACCCTGCACCCAACCAGAACAGCGCCCCACACGAAATCAATGTTGTCACGTGACCATCCAAAATGCTTGGGAATGCCCGGTAGAAACCCGCTTCGATCGAGCGATAGAGTGTCTTGCCAGCGCGTAGCTCTTCGCGTGTGCGTTCAAAAATCAGCACATTGGCGTCTACAGCCATCCCGATACTGAGAATAAAGCCAGCGATACCAGGAAGAGTCAACGTCACGCCCAACAGATTGAATGCTGCATAAGTAAGCACGGCATAAATCAGCAGCGCAATATCGGCGACCAGTCCCGGTAGTCGGTAGTACACCACCATGAAAACAAGGACTAAAAACAACCCGCCAAGCCCTGCATAAATACTGCTCTGGATGCTGTCTCGTCCCAACGTCGCGCCCACTGTGCGGTTTTCAACGACCTCCACAGGCACCGGCAACGCACCACCCCGAAGCTGCACCGCAATATCAGTCGCACGCTCGGCTGTAAAGTTGCCTTCAATGACAGCGCCACCGCCAGCAATGCCCGTCTGAGCATATTGCACATCGACCGTGTAGGCAAAGTCAGCACTAATAGGTGCTCCATCTAGAAAAATGCCCAGCGTGCGCCCCGTCCCAGCAATGCTCTTGGTCAACTCAGCAAACAATTCACCACCGCGTGGGTCAAACTTCAGCCCGACGTGCCAATTCTTGCTAGCACCAGCAGGCTCTGGATAGGCATCTTTCAGGTTTTTGCCCGTCAACTCTGTTTTCTCAAAAAGGCTAGCGATCGCGTCGTTCGTTGCTTTCAGTTGCGTCTGGTTATTTGCGATCGCAGTTTGATCGGGTGCCTTTCTCAATTGCGCCTGTCGCTCCGTCTTCTCGCGCAAATTTTGCTTTTCAATTTGTAGCTGCGCTTCTGTACCTGGCTTTTGCTTGCGGAAGTCTAGCTGAGCCGTACCACCCAGGACACGTTCTGCCTGCTGCGGATCGTTCACGCCTGGTAGCTGTACCAAAATCTGATTTTTGCCAACCGTTTGCACCAACGGTTCCGACACGCCCAGGCCATTGACCCGTCCTTCGATTACCTTACGAACGGCTTCGAGTTCCCGCTCTGTAATTTCTTTAATCTCTTCAGTCGTCTTAACCTGAATCGTAAGCTGTGAACCGCCTTGCAGGTCTAAGCCAAGCCGCGCTGGCACCTTGACAATGACCACAGCGGCAGCAATGAGCAGCACTAAAATTAAGCCTAAGAGCGATCGCTGTCTTCCCATACTGTGACCCCTGTAACAAACGCTATGATAGCGCTTTAAAGTATGCGCATCTTGAGTTTTAAGGGATGAATTTGACGAAGGAGTGCTGCTCACAACCAGTCAAATGCTAAGTTCCCCAAAGTTTGCCCCTTTATAAAGACTTCACAACGCAATCAGCTCAGACGCGTTGGCGGAGGCTAGCAAAAAGCCTGTAGATCCACTTAATTCAACTGATCGCTAAACAATTGCTTGCTGTTAACTAGTGCTTGTTTAGTGAAGTCTCCATAATTGCACTAGGCAACTCGATTATGGATTAGTTAGGTTACAAACGTAACTAACATTGCTTTAAGCCAATTGTTGAGGCTTCAAGCCCTGAGCTATAGCATCTTACCCAATCGGCATCTTTACAGCCCAAAGCGTGCTTAAGCATTTCTAAAGCTAGCCATCTTCTGCTTTCAATCTTGATTGAGCTGCCCAATGCAACATCCATTAAGGCGTTAAACGTGCACTCTTTCGCGTGTATCGATGCGCATGATCGCAAGCTTGAAAACAAACCGGGCTGACAGAAGCGATTGTTTCTGCTGCCAAAAATCATTGTGATTATGTCAAAACATCAGTACATAAATATCAGTTCAGCGTTGCCTGCCACGCAGAGAACCGCCCTCAACGTCATTTTCAAGCCAATTTGGGCAGCGATCGCTGGCTTCACAACTCTTAGCTTCATGGCAGTGAGCCAGCCTGCTCAAGCCTTTAACGTAACGTATAGCTTTACGGTACAAATTAATAGTGATGACTACAAAACGCAGGGCTTGAGTCAAGGGACCGTTGAGCAAGGTTATCTTACTTATGACGATGCTGTCTTGACGGGAATCGGCAACGAATATGTCGCTCCTTTGAACGGAAATTTGACGCTTAAATTCAACTTTTTGAACAACAATTACACCGAAAAAGACGATCTGAATTACGGTAATCAGTCCTTCATAACGGATTATCCAGCCTTTCTTTTCACCGATGGGGAATTGGTTGGGCTGGATTTTTTCGTCGTACCCTCTAAGTTTCAGCCACCTCAAAATGCGCTTAGCTTTCGCGTTTTCAACGATTCATTTTTCGTCGGCGGTACCGATAACTTCAATAGTGGGGACAAGGTTGGGACGGTTACCTATAGCAATATGCCTGTTTTACCTGAACCGTCACCACCTAGCACGGGTATTGCGGCTGTCCCTGAGCCGTCTGAAGTTGGAGGCACAATCGTAGCAAGTCTCTTAGGCCTCTGGGCGATGAGAAAGGTGAAGCAGAAGCGATAGGAGTCGGAAATCGTGAGTCAGGACCGCTTGCCTCATCCCTACCCTTCCCCTACGCTGGATGGAAGTAAAACGCGGCTCCTAGAACAGTATACGTAGCTAACAGCAGCACACCTTCTAGCCAGTTGGAGCGTCCGTCAAGGCTGATTAAGTTGGCGATCGCCACCGCTATGGTGACTGCAACCACTTCAAACAGGTTGAAGCTCAAGTCCATCGGCTGCCCGATCGCCTGTCCAATTAAGACCAACACTGGCGCGACCAATAGTGCGACTAGTAAGCTTGACCCCATCGCCACCGAAACGGACAAATCCATATTATTTTTGATGGCAACGCGCACAGCCGTGACGTATTCTGCGGCTCCTCCCACCAACGGCAGCAGAATGACGCCCGTAAAAAGTGGCGTTAAGCCTAACCCTTTGGTCGCTTCTTCGACAGCACCGACGAAAATTTCAGATTCAAAGGCAACGGCGATCGTCGCTATAAGGAGTACTCCAATCCAAAGAGGCAGGTTGGTCTTGTGTTCAACGTGTGCGGCCTCAGTTGCACCCTCTTCAAGCTCCACCACGCCGACATCGTAGAGGTAGCTGTGAGTTTTGAGAGAAAACAGCAGAGTCAGTGCATAGACCACAATCAGCACGATCGCGACTGTAATCGAAAGGCGGCTAATGGCAACTGGATCGACGACATTTGAGGTTGAAATGACCATTGCAGGAAGCACGATCGCGGTGACGGCCAGCGTCATGGTGGAACCGCTGACCCGTGCCACGATCGGCTGAAACTCCTGCTCCTTGTAGCGCAAGCCACCCAGAAACATAGATAGCCCCATCACCAAAAGCAAGTTGCTGATGATGGTGCCCGTAATGCTGGCTTTCACAATGTCCACTAAGCCTGCTCTCAACGCCGAGAGCGCAATGATTAGTTCAGTTGCGTTGCCAAAAACCGCGTTGAGCAAACCGCCGATCGATGGCCCCGTTGCGACAGCCACCTCCTCGGTTGCGGTACTGAGCCAGATAGCAAGTGGAATAATGGCGATCGCAGACGTGACAAACACCACCAACGCATCCCAATGCAAGTACTCTGCCGCAACGGAGATGGGAATAAAGACAAGCAAGCCTAGAGAAACAAGGTTCTTAATTGACATAGCGCCAGTAGGAGAAATGATCGGTGAAGGAACTTGTAACGCGAACTAACAGTAGGGCAGCAGCATGACGGGTCTTTTAGCCTAATTAGACTGAAAAAAGCCTTGTCTATGATAGAGGCTAGCTCTGACTTTGACCTGAAAACCAGAAAATGTCCACAAGCAAAGGTGCCATTAGTCAATCATCCCTGGGTTAGATGGTTCAGCGTCAGAGCGGACTAAGGTAGTTACGTGGATCATCGTTCCCAATCAGGATAGTCACGTAGCGGTTTGGTGTTTTGGACTAGGCATTGAGATACCTGTATGACGGTCTACATGAACCAGGCAACAGAAAACCAGACACAAGACAAAGCATGCTGCAAAGGGCTACTAGCGCTTCCAGTCTTCAAGTTCTGCTGGCGCTTTGCCAGCCTTTGGCTGGGGCTACTTACAGCCATGCTGGTCATCATGACGGGATCAATTAGTCTGGGGCAAAGCGCTTTGCCGTTTAATCTCCAGGTGCCCAAAGTGGCTGTTGCACCTAGCCCCTCCAGTACTGCCACCAACGCATCAGCAGTGGCAACCGCTGATGTGGAGCTTGATGGACGAAAGCTGTTTACGATCGCGGCTCCTAGCGTCAGCAACCAACCAGGAACTCAAGCAACTGGCACACCCCCGATCAAAGAGCGGGTTGAAAAGATTGAGGAGACACTTAGTCGCATCGTTGATAGTAATGCCGGTTCCAAAGGGTTAGACGTGAAGTCGGTGGTCGATGAGCAAAGTCGCTTACCCGTCATTTCTGTGGGCAGCCAATATCTGATGACAGTGACCACGTTGGATGCCCAACTTCAGGGACAAGATCTGGAGCAACGGGCAACTGAACTGGTTCAGATCACGAAGGATGCCTTAGCCACTGCCAGACAAGAGCGTCAGCCACAGTCCTTACTGAAACAAGGTTCATTGGCTGGGCAGATTGCACTGGGCATGGTCATTATGAGTGGCATTTTGGCGTTATTACAGCGTTGGCTAACGTTGCAACGACAGCGACTGCACGCTCAGGCGGCGGCGATCGAGGTCTCACCAGAGGTTGAACCTAGCAGCACTGCAGCCATGTCAGCCATACAAGAGCAAATTGACCAGCGGCGGCACCGCAACCTCAATGATATCCAGCGGCGGCTGATCCAGGTGCTCCAGCTAAGTCTTTGGGTAGGCAGCATCTTTGTCATTTTGGGTCTCTTTCCCTATACCCGTTGGGTACAGTCGCTGGTGCTATCGGGGCCGCTGAAGATCTTGGGTGTGATACTCATCACCTATCTCCTCATTCGCGTGAGTGACGTGCTCATCGATCGCTTTTTTAGCGCGTTAACCACTAACGAACTCCTTTCGCCCGATACCTCTCAACGGGTAGCGCAGCGCGTTAACACCTTCTCACGGGTACTACGGAACGTCGTTGGCACAGTCTGGATCAGTACGGGCATTCTCAGTGCGCTGTCGATCGTGGGCGTTGAACTGGGTCCCGTACTTGCTGGTGCAGGCATCTTGGGCTTAGCCATTTCCTTTGCGTCCCAAAACCTGATCAAGGATATCATCAATGGTTTACTGATTCTTTGGGAAGACCAGTACGCGGTTGGCGATGTCATCCAGATTGGCAAAGCATCAGGGCTGGTGGAATCCCTGAATCTCCGCATTACTCAACTCCGTAATTCTGAAGGACGCTTGATTACCATTCCTAACAGTTCAATCACAGTGGTTGAAAACCTCTCGAAGGACTGGTCGCGCGTTGACTTGGGCATCACGATCGCCTACGACGCGAATGTCGATCGTGCCATCACCGTAGTGAAGGAAGTGGGTGAAGCAATGACCAGCGATCCGGCCTGGAAAAACAAAATCCCTGAACCACCCGACGTTTTGGGTGTGGATGAAATTAGCAACGATGGCATTACCCTACGCGTATGGATTAAAACCCTGCCACTACAGCAATGGAACGTGGCGCGCGAATTTCGACGTCGCCTCAAACGCGCCCTTGATGAAGAAGGCATCGCGATCGGACTACCACAGCAATCGCTCTGGTTTCGTAACTCATCAGAGGCACCTCATCTTCCCGATGCCAATGAACGCGAGCATGACATCAAGGGAAAAGATCCAAAGCAAGCTCAGGCAAAAGACGAGTCGGAGTAGGGGCGCAAGACCTTACGCCCCTACTCCGACCCCTGACCATCACGTCGTCCCAATTCGTAGATGCCACAGCCGATGCAGGCAAGCATACCAACGCTGATGGCCCAACTGCGCCCTAGAGTCAGTTCGACGGTGTAGTTGCAGAGTGCGCCCACAAGGAGGAATGGCACAATGCTAAAAATAGAGGCATAAAAGGCATTCTGAGCTTCCCTGCCTTTGCGAGTGCGTTCAAACTCTTCGATCGAGGTATACAGCGATCGCTCAGCGAAATTAAACCAGCGGTTGAGTTGATGCGTCACCCAATCACTAGCGGTTGCAAACCCCAGATAGAGCGCCAATGACCACAAACCTGTACCGGCGATCGCGACTGCACTCAGATGGATATCGAAAGGAAAAATTTCAAACATACCGACTCCAACTTGGCAGCAGGGACAGCAACGCTATCAGTCAGCAACTCCGTGAACCAGACGTCTCAGTAGCCGTTGAAACAATGACAGCCCACCTGTTGCTTGCTAAGTATCTTAACGAAAGATTAAACCTTTGGAAACCAGAGGCTCAGGAAAAGCAGTCAGCACAACCAAACAAAGCCTGTGTAGAATGCGTTTGCTTCTGGGCATGCTGGAGGGGTTCGGTAACTAGCTTGGTAAAGGCAGAGATCGGAAGTGAGAGTAGACTTTAGCTTCAAAGCTCAAAACTCAAAAATTTCTCCCTGCCCCTTTGCTCCAACTCAAATCTTTTCCAACTCAAAACTCAAAACTTTTCAGCCTTCATCCTTCATCCTTTCCTCCCCCACCCACCCCCATTTGCCCGTGGAAACTTACCCCACTCAGATCAACATCCCACAAACGCTGGCTGCTGCGACTGCCCACCATCAAGCAGGGCGGTTATCCCAGGCAGAGCAACTCTATCGTCAAATCTTGCAGCAGCAACCACAGCAAGTCGATGCGCTGAACTTGCTGGGCGTCATTGCGTGCCAAAACGGCAGGCTGGATGAAGGTATCGCTCTGTATCGGCAGGCATTGGCACTCCGTCCGGGCTATGTGGGCGCGCGGGAAAATTTGAGTGTTGCCCTGTGGAAGCAAGGTAAACAACTGATTGAAGAGGCGATCGCTTCCTATAGCCAAATCATTACTTTTCAACCAGAAAACGTGCAGGCATACCATAACCTGGGCGTCATTTTGGTCGAACAAGGCAAGCTTGACGAAGCCTTGAGTTACTATCTGCAAGCCGTATCCGTACAACCCAACGATGCGGCTGCACTGAATACGATCGGTACCATTCTGCAGCAGCAAGGCAAAGCCACCACCGCGATCGCCTATCATCGTCGCGCACTGGCACTGCGACCAAATTACCCCGAAGCGCTCAATAGCTTGGGGACGGCACTACAACACTACGGCAATTTCAAAGAAGCCATGACGTGCTTCGAGCAGGCGTTAGCGCTTGACCCACAGGATGCGAATGCTCACTATAATCGATCGCTGATCTTGCTTACAGAAGGCAATTATCATCACGGGTTTCCAGAGTATGAGTGGCGTTTAAGAACCCGCGAATTTCCCCCTTGTCCATTTCGACAGCCGCTCTGGGATGGCTCTGACCTGACGGGACGCACCCTTTTGCTTCATGCAGAGCAAGGTTTGGGCGACACGATTCAGTTCATTCGGTATGCCGCGATCGTGGCACAGCGAGGTGGACGCATCGTGCTGACCTGTCACCAGCCCTTGATGCGTCTGCTGTCTACCGTGCCGGAGCTTACGCAGCAAGTGCCATTGGGCTATCCCGTTCCCAACTTTGACGTGTACGCGCCGCTCATGAGTCTACCGGGTATTTTGGGCACGACACTAGAAACTGTCCCAGCTCAGATACCCTATCTAACACCACCAGCAGAGAGTAACGTGCAGCTTGCGATTCTCACTGGGTTGGAACAGAGCCATCAGCCACCGCTCAAAGTGGGCATTGTCTGGTCTGGCGGACATCTGTATAAGAAAAATCAGAGCCGCTCCTGCCCGCTGATTCACTTCCAACCCTTGCTGCAACTGCCTGATGTTGCTTACTACAGTCTGCAGAAAGGCATTGCTCAGGCAAACCTTGCAGAACTTGGCTGGGACGTACAGGTACAGGATTTGAGCCCTCAACTAGGTGACTTGGCAGACACCGCAGCTGCGATCGCCCAACTAGATCTGGTGATTACCGTCGATACCTCGATCGCCCACTTAGCCGGTGCCCTCGGCAAACCAGTCTGGGTGTTGCTCAATTTCCTACCCGACTGGCGCTGGATGCTGCACCGAGAAGACACGCCCTGGTATCCCACCATGCGGCTGTTCCGTCAAACCGAACCAGATGATTGGCAAGGCGTGCTCGATCTGGTTTCGCAGGCATTAAAGCTTTTTAGACCATAAGTTCTGTTTGAGGCAACAGTCAGCGGTCAATCTTACACCGATCGCTGAACACCATCCACATCAACGTACGTTTCAAAGAGCAAGTTTTCGGAGAACCCAATCCTCATGACGGTTTACCGAATGAGACAAATCATTTAGCGATCGTTCTTCAATCGGTAACTACAACTGTCCGCTTACGGTTTGCCCCAATGCTGTAAACCCCTCACTCACTTACATTAGATTCATTGGCACTACCAGTAAAGCTCAACGATTAAGACGCCACTTTCCTAACAGTATTGCCTGGATTTTTCTCTCCTCTCTCAAACTTCTTAATGCTGAAAACCTACAGATTCTCACCTCGTTCAATACAGCGATCGAGCTCTAATCATTCATCACTTTCAGGAGGTCATTTCCCTATGTCACTCATTCGTTGGCAACCCTGGCAAGAAGTCGAAACCTTAAGCCGTCAGCTTGATCAATTGTTTGCTGATTTCACCCCGGTCAGTCGTGCTACTTCCCCTGTGGCAAAAACCTGGACACCCGCGATCGAACTCAAAGCCACTGAGTCTAATTTTGTCCTTCGCGCGGAACTCCCCGGCATTGATGCCAAAGATCTAGACATTCAAGTAACCCGCGAAGGCGTTTCCCTGGCTGGTGAATATCGCGCTGAAACCAAGCACGAAGACGGCAAATTTGTCCGGTCTGAGTTCCGCTACGGCAGCTTCCGTCGCGTGATTCCCTTGCCTGTCGCCATCCAAAACGATCAGGTCAAAGCCGACTTCACCGATGGCATCCTTACCCTGACCTTACCCAAAATGGTGAGCGATCGACCCAAAGTAGTGAAAGTCAACCTGACAGGCGCAACCGCTGAACCTCAGCTAGAAGCCAGCAGCAATGCCGCTCCTGCTGCAACTGAAGCCGTACATGCCGCGCCTCAAACGGATGACCTGTGGGCAGAGAAAGCAGCGTAGGAAAGGATGAAGGCTAAAGGATGAAGTATGAAAAGCAATTTAGCCTTTAGCCTTTAGCCTTTCCTCTCCACAACCGTCCAACCGTAGGTTCGGTAAATACGCCTTCATTAGAGCATCAATCGCGATCAGTATAGAGGAGTAGGAAGGCGCATTGTGCGTAATTCAGTGGTATCGGCAGTACCCTTGCTGACCCATTCGACTCTAACCGATCGCCCTTATCTGCTCTGGCTGACTGGCTAACGCCACCCCCCTGTAATTTTTTGTATATTTTGATGGAGCCGAAGCACTCATGGCAAAAGTTGTTGGAATTGACTTAGGTACAACCAACTCGTGCGTCGCAGTGATGGAGGGTGGTAAGCCCACTGTCATTGCCAACGCCGAAGGATTCCGTACCACTCCCTCTGTGGTCGCATTCGCTAAGAATGGCGATCGCCTCGTCGGGCAAATCGCCAAGCGTCAAGCGGTGATGAACCCCGAAAACACGTTCTACTCGGTGAAGCGATTCATTGGGCGGCGCTTTGATGAGGTGACCAACGAAGCCACCGAAGTGTCCTACAAAGTCTTGAACGTTAACAACAACGTGAAATTGGACTGCCCCGCTGCTAGCAAGCAGTACGCACCGGAAGAAATCTCGGCGCAGGTCCTACGGAAGCTGGTCGAAGATGCCAGCAAATACCTGGGCGAAACGGTCACTCAAGCAGTGATCACCGTTCCTGCTTACTTCAATGACTCCCAGCGTCAGGCAACCAAGGATGCCGGTAAGATTGCGGGTGTCGAAGTGTTGCGGATCATCAACGAGCCGACTGCGGCCTCTCTGGCTTACGGTCTGGATAAAAAGAGCAACGAAACGATCATCGTCTTTGACTTGGGTGGCGGTACGTTTGACGTCTCCATCCTGGAAGTGGGTGATGGGGTATTTGAAGTGCTGTCTACTTCAGGTGATACCCACTTAGGCGGCGACGACTTCGACAAGAAGATTGTGGATTATCTAGCAGAAGAGTTCCGCAAGGCAGAAGGCATCGACTTGCGCAAAGACAAGCAAGCGCTGCAACGTCTCACTGAAGCGGCTGAAAAAGCCAAGATTGAACTGTCCAGCGTGACCCAGGCAGAAATCAACTTGCCCTTCATCACCGCGACTCAGGATGGTCCCAAGCACCTGGATACAACCCTGACTCGCCAAAAGTTTGAAGAGCTCTGCGCCGACCTGATCGATCGCTGCCGTATTCCCGTTGAAGCGGCTCTGCGCGACTCTAAACTTGACAAGAGTAGCATCGAGGAAGTTGTACTGGTGGGTGGTTCTACCCGGATTCCTGCTGTGCAAGATCTGGTGAAGCGGATTCTAGGCAAAGACCCGAACCAGACTGTGAACCCAGATGAAGTGGTTGCCGTTGGTGCTGCTGTGCAGGCTGGTGTGCTGGCTGGTGAAGTTAAAGACATCTTGCTGTTGGATGTCACCCCGCTGTCCCTCGGTGTCGAAACCCTGGGCGGCGTGATGACCAAAATCATCCCACGCAACACCACCATCCCCACCAAAAAGTCGGAAGTCTTCTCGACCGCTGTGGATGGTCAGAGCAATGTGGAAATCCACATCCTCCAGGGCGAGCGCGAAATGTCGAATGACAACAAGAGCCTGGGCACCTTCCGCTTAGACGGTATTCCTCCTGCACCTCGTGGCGTACCGCAGATCGAAGTCACCTTTGACATCGATGCTAACGGTATCCTCAATGTCATGGCGAAGGACAAAGGCACTGGTAAAGAACAGTCGATCAGTATTACGGGTGCTTCCACCCTGCCGAAGGACGACGTGGAACGCATGGTGCGCGAAGCCGAGCAAAATGCAGCGACTGACAAAGAGCGGCGTGAAAAGATCGACCTGAAAAACCAGGCAGATTCGTTGACCTATCAAGCTGAGAAGCAAATCAACGAACTGGGCGACAAAGTACCAGCGGCTGACAAGACCAAAGTCGAAGGTCTGATTAAGGATCTGCGTGAGGCGATCGCCAAAGAAGACTTCGACCAGATCAAAACGCTGACTGGCGAGCTACAACAGTCGCTCTACAGCATCAGCAGCAACCTCTATCAGCAAGCGGGTGCTGAAGCAGGTGCTCCCCCTCCAGGTGGTCCTGACATGGGTGGTCCTACACCACCCTCTGGTGGAGCAGACGATGACGTAATCGACGCTGACTTTACTGAATCCAAATAGACTTAGCGAACGTAGCTAAGTTGACCGCTCCTTAACATCTGGGCTGATCGCGACAGTATAAGCTGCTCGATCAGCCTTTTTTCGTGAGAACCAGCCTGCCGCTTTCTTTGCATGTGTTTAGCGTTGTTGTACGGGAATCAGTAACCCGGAATCCTTGGATCGGTGTTTAAGGTGGAAGAAGCCGAT
>NZ_PVWK01000003.1 GCF_003003795.1 Stenomitos frigidus ULC18
TGCACGACTGCCTTGAATCCTAAGTCTTCTGTATTCTCCATGCACTCATTGTTAAGTTACGTGTGCGTTCGCCCTGGTGACTAAGGTTATATCATTTTGTAGGGCGGTGGCAGCAATGATAGAATCTGCAACGCCAATTAATTGACCTGAGCATTGGAGATCAGCGTAAAGCCGTCCGGCTAATGTGGCGACGGACGTATCAACGGCTAAAACTTCTGCGGTAGGCAGTGTAGCTAGAAAGCGTTGAATGCGATCGTCTCTCTGAAGTCGGTGCCAGCCTCGGACAATTTCCATCACGGTGATAACGGAGAGCGTGTAGCAACCGTGTTCTTCAAGATAAGCATTGGCGCGTGCAAGGACTTGCAGATTAATCCCTTTCAAAACCTCTGACAGGATATCGGTGTCTAAAAGTGCTTTATCCAAGGCTCTGTTGACGATCGTAGTCGCGATCGTGCCCAATTGACTGCATGACCTGTTCCATCAATTCCGGCTCGTCCGCAAACAGTCCCGTGATTTGGTCGCTGGCTATGATCGGCTGATGGGATGACTCCTGGGGCGCAGGCAGCGTCGAGTTGCTCGTTGAGCGAAGCTTCTCCAAAATCAACGTCGCGATCGCATCCTGCTCTGATTCTGGTAGTTGAGAAACGGCAGCGATCGCGGCTGTTAAACGGTTTGTCATGGCTAAGATTTGGAATGTCGCTACTCAAAGATTCTAGCTAAGTCAGTCACTATCAGCTCTCTTTTCATCCCTCATCCTTTAGCCTTTCCCCTCCCTCACCGTCAACATTCTCTCCTCAATGCCCGCCCACACCTTCGGCGATACCCGCACAGCCGCTTCTTTGCACCGCACGATGAGTTCGTTGGCGTAGAGGTAATTGTTCAAGGATTCGACTTCAGCTTCCGACCAATCCAACCAGTCTGGGTCAAAGCTCAAAGCGAGATACCAAGTGCGTCGGACTGACTTGATGAGATCGTATCGAGCTTCATAGGACTGGGTAATTCCAGAGTGCTTGGCTTCTAAAGCGTTTAGCTTACCGCTCAAAGTGTCAGAGTAAACTAAATTGAAGATTTCTAGCTGAACAATCGCTTGGGCGAGATTACGAACACTACGGCGAAAGAGAGCGAAAACTTGATTAAAGATAAAAACTTCATCTCGCAAAAGGTCAGGGTTGTAGCTAATGGCAAGGTCAAGCTCGGGAATGATATTGCAGAAAAAATCGAGGTTAGGATTGGGGGTAAGAGCTTCATCAAAGATACAGAGATCCAGAGAAATACTGTCCAGTCCGTAGTAAAGGTTGGGGCAAAGAGCAGAAGTCAAGGCAAGAATATTGTGGGCACAAGCAGGGCTAATAAAAATAGCTGCCGATCGCTTCGCCGCAGGTTTAAAGTCTCCCTCTGAACCCTCTGTTGCTTGTTCAGACCAGTGCAGCAGATTTTTAAGGTTGTCGGTGTTGATGAATTGCTGTGCTGTTGTTTCCATCTGCAACAACAAATTGTCTGCGCCACCACGCATGAGTCCAGCAACGAGGATAAATATTTCTCGCCAGCGCTGCTCGGTCAAATGCTCTGCAACCAGCGAGTCGATTTGGCGATGGTCGTCGATGTATTGGGCAGTGAGGTATTCCTGAAGCGTGAGATGGGAGAAGGAATAAATACCTTCTGCGCGTTCGACTAAAATGCCGTGCTGCACTTCGATGCTGCGGAGGACGGCGGCTCCGTCGATGCTTTTTTCATCGGGCAGCATTTCTTGCAGCGGCAAGCTATAAAGTTGCTGCTTACCCGCTGATTATTGCAACTTCTCCTAATGCTCGCCAGCGTAAAGCTTCATCTTTCTTGACTCAAGTTTGTCGCGCTGTTTCGGCTAAACGCAGCCTCCTTCTCTATTGCTATATAAAGACGATACTGGCTTAAAGATCGCATAAAGGGATACCATCCTCTGTGGCACGGTGGTTTTATCAACATTAGTATGATCTCACCTAGTTACAGAGACAAATGATTTTTACAGTCAGAGTAATTTAGTGTTAATAACCTCTATCTAAAAACCAAACACCTTGTAAATCAACCTAAGCAGTAAATCGTAAATGATTAAAAGAAGCCTTAAGGCATGAACGAGCTCCCACTATGCTCACATGTCATAGTCTTCGCAAACAAGCCAATGCGTGACGTTTGGACTTTTTTAGGCATCCATTATCCTTAAAAATCGCTCAGTCAAATCTATTGGTTGACTGAGAACAGTAGTAGAGCAATGTTCTAATCGCTTACTACTGTTCAAAGCTGTGACTGTTCATTCAGCTTCACGTTCTAACACCACTCATTTTGATGATTAGAAAATAGCATTTTTGCAATTCCTAGATTTCTTTTCTTAGTTGAAACCTGCGATGCATGCGCTGGTTCACATCGCGTGACAGTACTGATACGGCTACTTTGATGCTGCTCGTTATCCCTTTGATTGAGGGATCAGGTTGTTTAACGCTTTCTGTGTAACCTCTAAGAGCCTTGCTTCTACTGCTTAATTGTTTAAGCCAGTTCACGCTCGCTTAAACAAGAATGAATCCTTGCCGAGTGACCACTGTAAATAGTAATCAGTACAATTTTGGGGAATAGAAAATGATTAATAATGTATCCGTTGTTATCCCTTCCTATAACAGCGCCAATTTTCTACCAGAAGCCATTGAAAGTGTACTGGGACAAACCTATTCTCCCTTTGAAGTCATCGTAGTGGATGATGGTTCAACGGATGAAACGAAGCAAGTGTGCGATCGCTACCCAACGGTACGATACATTTACCAAACCAATCAAGGGGTTGCTGCAGCGCGTAACACAGGTATGCAGGTCAGCCAAGGAGAGTATCTACTCTTTCTGGATAGCGACGATTGTCTTTTGCCTGAAGCGATTGAAATCGGGGTCAACTGCATCAATGCTCACCCAAAAGTTGGCTTTGTTTTTGGGCGCTATTTCTTTTACTCAATTCAACCAGATGGCTCATATAAAGTAGAAGAAACCTATGAGGATCAGCCAGAAGTCGCTACGTATGAAACGCTTCTCGCTACCCGGCACAAAATCCAATGCGGATGCGTTATTTTCCGCCGTACTGCCATTGAATCTGTTGTGATTCAATCCATCGGAGCCTTCGACCCAAGTCTAGTGCCGATGGAAGATATCAATTTATTCTTACGAATTGCTCGTAATTTCCCCGTTCATTTTCATAGCCAGGTTGTTTCCAAATATCGCTATACCGGTAATAACCTTTCAAGCAAATCGGCCAAAATGCTCATCATTGCAAGACACTCCCATAAGTAGATCAGGCTTGAAAAGCTCCGGTATGTAAAGTTAGATGGAGGTATCGATTTCAACGATTTGGAGGTGCAG
>NZ_PVWK01000052.1 GCF_003003795.1 Stenomitos frigidus ULC18
AACGCAATCCAGAATTACCAAAATGGGATATCCTTATTCAACCTGCTAGCGGGTAAATTCATTCCTAGAAATCTCCTAAGCACCTGTTAAAGAATCGTTTTACCACCATCGACGACAAGCGCCGAGCCATGAAGCAAGGCGGGGGCATCACTGGCGAGAAACAGCGCTACCTGAGCGATTTCTACTGGGTTGCCGAGTCGCCCGATCGGCATTGTGGCAATACCCTCCGCTTTTGCCTGCGCGGGATCAGCTGCCTGGTCAAATTCACCTTGCAGCATGGGCGTCTCAATGGGGCCGGGACACAACGCATTGATACGAATATTCTCTCTGGCATATTCCAGCGCTAGCGCACGGGTGAGCGACAGAACGGCTCCTTTGCTAGCACAGTAGGCGGCATAAAGCGGTTGCGCCACGATCGCCAGTTCCGAGGCTGTGTTAATTACAACGCCGCTGCCCTGTCGCTGCATATGTGGAATCACCTGCTGGCACAAGTAGAAGACCGATTTAAAGTTGACTGACAGTACTTGCTCCAACGTCTCTGCATTCGTACTAGCAAAGGGTTCGATGATTGCGATGCCCGCATTATTGTAAAGAACATCGATGCGTCCATAAGTGTTATGGCAATGGTTAATGGCGGCAGCACATGCTGCTTCGACAGACAGATCGGCAGCAAAAAACTGAAACCGTCCGTCTGCATTCAAGGTCTTTGTGAGCGATTGCCCTGCCGCTTCATTGCGATCAACGCCAAAGACGTTTGCACCTTCTGCCATAAAAAGTTCCGTCGCCGATCGCCCAATGCCCGATGCTACACCCGTAATGAGTGCCACTTTGCCATCCAATCGTCCCATCGGTCACTCCCCAATATTGACTCGCTTCTTGATTTTGCCCGATACCTGATGCAATGGCGATCGGGCGGCTCTCTGTAGAGGCGAGTTTTGCGCTCAAATCCAACCACTAGCATTGACCGCAGTAATCGCGAAAATCGTTGAAACCGCGATCACATTCGGTGGGGTTCAGTGTCGCAAGCTACGCTTTGATTGCCCAAAACCACGCTAAGACAGGGGTGCTACAACATGTTAAAAAGCAACGGGATGGGTATGACTGTATTAATGAGTTCATTAAGTTGGGTTGCCTATCAAGAGCGCCTGCAGGATGACGGGTTGGTGTTATTGCTGCCCTGTGGCGCACTGGAACAGCATGGCCCGCATTTGCCCTTAGGAACGGACGCTTTGTTGAGTGCGGCGATCGCTCAAGCCGTTGCTACCAAAGTGCATGGCTTAGTTGCACCCACCCTTAGCTATGGCTACAAATCGCAGCCCAAGTCAGGAGGTGGGCAGCACTTTCCTGGCACTACTAGCCTGGATGGACAGAGTTTGAGCCAGATCACGCGCGATGTCATTCGCGAGTTTGCTCGTCACGGAGTCAAAAACCTTGTCGTCGTTGATGGGCACTACGAAAACCAATGGTTTCTGACTGAAGGCATTGACCTTGCCATGCGCGCACTTGGCACAACCAATCCGCTCCGCATTATGCGCTTAGAATACTGGGATTTTTGCACCGAAGAGACGTTAAAACATGTTTTCCCCGACGGCTTTCCAGGCTTTGCGCTGGAGCACGCTGCCGTCATTGAAACCTCGCTCATGCTGCACTTCTACCCTGAGCTAGTGGCATTGGATCAGCTTCCAGATCACAGTCCCGCTGACTTCCCACCCTATGATATGTATCCGACTCGCACAGAGTGGGTGCCACCGTCAGGAGTGTTGTCATCTGCCAAAGGTGGTAGCGCTGCAAAGGGTGCCATGATGGCAGAGCAAATCACTGCTAGTATTGCCGCAGCGATCAGTCATGAATTTAGCCGTAGCTAGTTTAATCGTGGCTGATTTAGTCGTGGTTAGAAAGCTTCAGAGCTTGTAACATGTCGTGGTGTATCAAGCATTGCACTTTGCGCCTGTCGCAAATGTCACAATTTGCCCTTGAATCTTATGGATGGCAGCACTGATGAACTTCTCTAAATCTCACCGTTGGACGCGCCGACAAGCGTTATGGATGATGACTGGCGCGATCGCAGGAGCCAGCGTCCATGCCTGTGCTAAGCCACCCGAAGCACCTTCTGCACAGTCATCCTCATCGTCAACTGCCAGTGGAGGCGCTGCTGGTGGGGTGGTCGCCGCATCAATCGGGATCACGACCTGGATTGGCAACACGCCACTCTACATTGCTCAGGAAAAAGGCTTCTTTAAAGACTTAGGCTTAGACCTGAAAATTAAGGTCTTCGACACCGTGGCACAGGCCTTTCCCGCGTTTACATCGGGTCAGCTTGATGGCTTGGCACCCGTGACCTCCGAAGCGGTTACGCTGGCATCCAAAGGCGTGGACTTCAAAATTGTGACAGTCGAAGATACGTCCGTTGGGGCAGATGTCATCCTGGCGCGTAACAGCATCAAAAGCATCAAAGACTTTAAAGGCAAAAAGGTTGCTGTCGAGTTAGGCGGCATTGGTCACTTCTTCTTGCTGCAAATTTTGGCAGAAGCGGGGCTGACCGGAAAAGATGTAACGTTAGTCAACACCCCACCGGATGCTGCTGCAGCGGCTTTCCAGGCAGGTAAAGTTGAAATTGCCTACTCTTACTCACCGTTCAGTGACAAGGCAATCGCGGCTCAAAAAGATGGACGAGTGATCTATAGCTCGAAGCAAATGCCGACGGCGATCGCGGATCTTTACCTCTTTAGCTCCAAATTTATCCAGGCAAACCCTAAAACGGTTGCTGCATTTGTGGAAGGTAACCTGAAAGGGGTTGAGTTCTTGGCAACGAATCGCAAAGAAGGACTGGAAATTGGTGCCGCCAAACTCAAAATCAAGCCAGAGGAACTGGATCAACAGCTTAAAGGCATTCGCATTCCTGATAAAGCAACAAACATTGCGATGTTGGGCGATGCTAGCAGCGACCAGTATCTACTGAAGCCCATGACCAAACTGGCAGCATTTCTGAAAGACCAGGGGCAAATCCAAACCGTGCCTGATCTATCGAAAGTGCTGGAACCGCAATATGTTACGGCACTGAAGTAAAAGTTACCCGCCCCTGATTGAACATCACGGGCGGGTAACATTATGAGCGAAAACTTTTCAACCAGCCTCTCTAGCCGAGATCGCAGTTGTGCAGAGTGAGGTCAGAAACCTTTCTGCTACCCATTGAAATTGAAAACGTGACATCTTTTGTCGGGACATAGCTGTGGGGACATAGCAATCGCAATCCCATGTCCCCACGATGGGAGTTTAAGCCAAAGGTTGCTTAGGATCGTGGATTAAATAACCTGAACGATCGCTCGGCTCTAGGGGCTTGGCATTGACAAGCCCCTACCCCAGAATTGCATCTTATTAAATTCTCGTTCCTTAGTAGGGTGGTCTGTTTTGTTTAAATGATGTCAACCATTCTCGTACCTGTTCGCCAGCAGCATCACGACCACCCAAACCAAAGGCGATCGCGATCGCCACTGCCACAGCTCCAAGGAGGAGCCCAAAAGCGAGTTTAACGATATCGGGTCCCACACCAATTTGATCCAATGCAATGGCCGACACTAGTGCGATGATCGCGATTCGTGCTGTTTGAGCGAGAATTTTTGACTGTGACGTATTGGAACTGCTGATCAGACTATAGGCAAGGTTTGCCAGGTAAAGACCGATCGCAAACACCACCAAACCTGCCAGCACGCGGCCAAAGATCGTCAGCAGTCCTAGTACGACTGCCTTGAGACCGGGGAAGTTCAGCACATCGATCGCGGCAACGGCAGCAAAAAGCACAATGCCCACCAGTGCGACCACGCCGACAATTTCGGAGGGTGTGCGTGTGGGTGGCACTGTTGACAAGCCAGATTCCTGCAGTGTGGTGGGTTGTCCCGCTGTGGGCGGTGGCGTTATGGATGTAAACGGCGTTGCTTGAATCCCCAACCAGTAAAAAATGTTGTTGAAGCCGATGCTCGTCAAAATGTTTGTTACTAGATCGGCGACAAACTTCCCAAGCACATAGGCGGCAATCAAAATCAGTGCCGCTGTAAAGATGAGCGGCAACGCACTAAGGATTTGATTGAGCGTTGCTGTTGCGGGACCAGAAATCGAAGGAATCTGGAGGGCATCCAGTGCAGCTGTTGCGGTCGGAATTAAGATCAAGACATAGACGATCGTACCCACTAGCCAGGACAGCGACTGTCCGCCAGTGCTACGGCTTAAGCCAAAGCGTGCGCCCAGACGATCGGCTCCGGCAGCCGTCAACAAATTCGTCACAATGCCGCGCACGATACGAGCAATGGCCCAACCGACCACGCCGATCAGCACTGCTTTCAGGATTTTGGGCAAAGCCGCCAGAATGTCATTCAGCAAATTTTGCACCGGCTGGAGCGGGCCCTGTAAATCCAGCACACCCAAGACCAGCGGCAAGAAGAACAGAAAGATCAGCCAATAGAGCGCGCTGCCCAACGTTTCACTCAACGAAAACGGAGTTTCACTAGGAGCGACTGGCGTGACCTCTCCGCTCTGTGCAGTCTGCGAAAAACGTTCGTCTAACGCAAAGCCCTGGGCAATCCGAATGACAACTGTTTTTGCCAGCGTTGCCAAGAGCCACGCGATCGCCACCAGGATTCCAGCCGCGCCCAGCTTCGGTAAGTACGCAAAAATCTGAATCAGAAAATTATTCAATGGTTGAGACACTGTCGTGAGCTTCAGCGCATCCAGAAACGCCACGACTGCGACAACCGCAATAATCCAAAAAACAATACTGGCGATCAGCTTCTCGATTTGAAACGGCTCACTACCCGGTGGCTGCCGCAGCACTGACCTAGCAATACGGTTGTCGATATCCGTCCGATTGAGGAGCCCAGCAACAACCTTGCTGACGATTAACGCAACGATCAAGCCGATCACAAGAATGAGAATGGCACCAACGAGATTCAGCACCGTTGGACCCAAGGCCCCTAACCCAAGCGCCGCCAGAAATTGAGTCACAGGTGAAACGACTGGGCTTGAATCGATTGGTCCAGGCGGTGGGGCTTGTGCCAACAGGCCGCTTATTAAAGCAGATGCCTGCAGCCTGAATGGATATTCAAAGTGCTGTAAAAATCCGTCCATCATTGCCTTGATTAACCTCAAATTCGGCAGAAAACGTACAAAACGACCTGTGGGTCAATTTCACTGATTAGAGATATACCGCATAATCGTTAAGGTCTTGATTTCGATTTACGAACGCTGTCTTAACGTTATTGAGAAGCCAAAACGAATGACCTTAAGTTTTGGTACTGCTAACTTTTCCAGACATGTGTAACACCATCGCAAAATGGTTTAGCTTAACCTACGTGGTATTAGCGATCGAGACATCTATCTTTATAAAGAATAAAGCTTGACTGAGAAAATTATGTCCGAGCTACAGGTTTTTGAGCAATCCATTCAAATTAATGCCAGTGCCACAACCGTGGAACAGTGCCTCACCGATCTCGACTTGATGCATCGTTGGTTGAATCCGGCGTTGCGCTGTGAGCCGATCGACGAGTGGTCGACAGCGTTGGGTGGTCGTAGCCGATTTGTGATTCAGGTACCCATCTTGCAGCCAACGCTCAACAGTGTAGTGATCCAACGCGAGCCCGGTTTGATTGTGTGGGAGTTTAACGGCTTTTTCAAAGGGCGCGATCGTTGGGAATGTAACCCTGAGCTGCAAGGTACGCGCTTGCTGAATCGCTTTGAGTGCAGTATTCCCAATCCTCTGATTCGCTTTGGGTTCAACACCTTTGCCATCAACTGGACTCGTGACGACATGCAAGCACAACTCCGTCGCCTCAAGCGAGTTGCCGAAGCGGTCTATCAAGGCTTGCCATAGTATGCTTGTCTTTAGGAGATTGCTAGCAAACAAAAGACCCGTAGGGGCAGGTTTGACACCAACGCGATCGACTGGAGTCAAAGACGCTGGCAAAGCCTGCTCTCTATCAAGCGGCACCTTGTTTCTCGAAAATCACCTTAATCCAGTTCTGGCACTAACAGAGGAATAGAGCACTGGAACCGTAGTCGTTTTCCTGCTGCGTCATCGGCAGTTGTTGCAGTGGTTGAGGGCACATGCGCCATCGTCAAGGTTCCTTGCATCAAGGCTATGAGCATCTGACAGGTGAGTAGGTTTAGCCCTGGAGAAGGAACATCTGAGGTCGCAGTAGGCGCATGGAGTAAGTCAATCGGCTCACTCAGTGGGAACGAGCGATCGCTGTCAACCCAAATCTGGGCGTATCCCGTTTCGACCGACACCTGGACAGAGACCTCAATGCTGCCTTCCTGCATTTGGGCGATCGGCTCATCAACAAGATGAAGTAATACCTGTTTCAAGCGCTGTGGATCAGCGATTACGTAGAGGTCATCGTCGGGGAGCGTCACCCGGAACTGAAGACTACGGTCTGCTGCCTGAAGGTACGTCAAGTCATGCACTGACTGTAGCAGCGACGCTAGCTGTAGCGGCTGTAGCTCCATCTTCAGTGTGCCGTGTTGCAGCCTTGCCACATCCAGCACACTGTCTAGAACCTTGATCATCTTCAGCGCCGATTGGTTCGCTTGGGCAATGAAATCGCGCTCTTCTTCAGGGTTATCACACAAATCAGACAGAATGAGCTGCTGCATCCCAATCATGCCGTTGAGCGGCGATCGCAACTCATGCGAGGTGCGCGCCAGGAAGCCTCCCTTAAACTGACTCATTTCAGTCGCTAGCTGGTAAGCCAATTGCAATGATTGCAGCGAGTGAGGCTGGTTTTGCTCTGCTGAGCGATCGCTTGGTGCTGGCTCTGTGAGCGGCGATCGCCAGCGCCAACTCAATCCCAGTCCAACGCCTAGTCCCAACCATACTAAATCAGTCCAATTCATGACTCTTTCAACTCCTCGTCCTTCAAGCACACAGCCCCCTGGCGCAAAATTTCCCAACCGTTTCCAGTCCACCGGATGACAGTCGAGGGCACACCGGATGGGCTAGCCGTGCTGGCGCTGGCTGCTAACGTGCTGGCTGCTGATGGCAAGAGCGTGAACACCTGCGGAAACGCAACAGCAATTTCAGCCATTGTTTGCAAGGCTGGTTGACCAGAACGATTGGCACTGGTGGTGGCCAGGGGGCCCGTTTGAGTAAGAATGGCGATCGCGATCGGGTGATTGGGCACTCGCACCCCAATGGTTGTCGGCTGTTTCGGGTTCATAGTGGGTGGTACGCGATCGCTGGCGGGTAGCACCAGCGTCAAGGCTCCAGGTAGGTAACGATCGGCAACCTGCTGCCAGAGCTGACGTTCTGCGGGGCTGCCAGCGACGTAGGCCCAAAGTTCCGCGATCGTCGCTGCCATCAAAATGAGCGGTTTATCCAATTGGCGCTGCTTGGCAGCAAAAATCAGGTCGGCACGATCGGGGCGAACGCTCAGTGCTGGCACAGTGTCTGTAGGGAAGCTGATCAGAAACTCACCAGAGTGAGCTTTGGCAACCAAATCATGAAGTGAAATTTGAGGCATTGCTGTTGAAAAGAGCAGTTTCTTTTTGCATTGTTTTTGAATAAAGATTAAACTAATTCTTAGTCAAATTTGTCTGATGACTGCTCAGGGGCATCCAACACGTCCACATCAAAGCTCTCATCCTTGATGATTGGCGGGCTCTCTAAGCAGCTGGTGGTTCGCTCTGACTTTAAAGCTGGAAGCTAACCGCAACGCTGGAAGCTAACCGCACAAACAGAGTAACATTTAGAGGAAATAGGGTTGCTGTAGCTGTCATTGATTGAATGATAAGCTATCATTCTTCAATCGATCTCGCTGCTTGAGCACTGGTCGATCGCTCGTTTTAGAAAGCGTGTTCGTTTTAGGACGTAGTGGCATCTATCCCCGATGCGTTGTGTTTCTCTCTCGCTCCGAAGTTAACCGCAATAAGGGTTATGACTTACGGTGCAGTGAGGTCACTCAATGACTACCTTGACTGATGTTAGCAAAGCAATAGTGGCTCTTTTTTGATCTTCAAATGGCGCTATTTGCTTAATGTAGTAGAAACCACCTTAAGTGGTCTCTACCAGAAAGCTAGAGGTTATTGCTACGGTAAAGAGAGGTCATTTAGCAACGTGCATGAAAGCAGAGCAGTTTGAGAGTCTGCGTGAATATTGTCGAGATGACGCCGCCTTTGAAGCGTTAAAAAAAATCTTTGCTATCGAAGGCCAGCAGCAAGACCTTGAAACACTGCTGCCATCGACGCAAGGTCAAAGCTATGACCCTTCGCAGCCTGTGCTTTTCGAGGCATTGTTGCTCGATCAGGTTTGTCAGGCTGTGATTGCAACCGATCGACAGGGGCAGATCACCTACTGGAATCGTTATGCAGAGGTGCTGTTTCAGTGGCAAACCGCTGAAGTGGTAGGCAAAAATATCGATGTGCTGTTAGTGGATGCAGATGGTCAAAAAAACGACCGCAAATTTTTTACGCACACAACGAAAGGTACTCCTTGGCGAGGGGAACTGCCCTTGCAACGCAAAGATGGTAGCCAGGTTTGGGCAGAGGTGACCAATGCCTTGCTGCACGATGCTGACGGTCAGGCGATCGGGTTTGTTGGCGTTGCAGTGGATCTTACCGAGCACAAGCAAGAGCAGGCAATGCTAGAGCTGCAGGTAGAATTAGCGCAGGCAAACGCCGCTTTAAAAGCAGAAATTGCTGAACGACGCCAGACTGAGGCCGCCTTGCAGCAGGCGGAAGCACGGTATCGCAGTATCTTTGAAAACGCGATCGAGGGGATCTTTCAATCCACGTCTGATGGTCGTTATTTGAGTGCCAATGCAGCGCTAGCAAGGCTCTATGGCTACGATTCACCAGAAGAGTTGATGGCAGGTTTGACGGATATTCAACATCAAGTCTACGTGGATAGCGATCGCCGCGCTGAGTTCATCCGCCGGGTGCAAACGCAGGGTACCGTTGCAAAGTTTGAGTCTCAGGTCTACCGCAAAGACGGCAGCAAAATTTGGATCTCAGAGAATGCTCGCGCTGTGTACGGCACAGACGGCACGTTGCTGTATTACGAAGGGACAGGCGAAGACATTACCGATCGCAAACAGGCAGAGCTCGCCTTGCAGCAGAGTGAAGCCCGCTATCGAGCCGTGGTTGACGATCAAACGGAGATGATCGATCGCTTTTTGCCAGACGGCACCCTTACCTTTGTCAACGATGCCTACTGTCGCTGTCATGGCAAAACCCACGCTGAACTGATTGGGCAAAACTTTATTTTGCTGGTACCCGATTACGCTCGGGACGCAATTCGGCAAAAGCTTGCTGCACTCAGCCACGAGTGTCCAGCGCTGACCTCAGACCAACCGTTTATCACGGCTGACGGTGAATTGCGGTGGCATCAGTGGACTGATCGCATCCTGTTTGACGAGCAGGGTAATGTCATCGAATATCAGGCAACCGGACGCGATATTACCGAGCAAAAGCAAGCCGAGCAGGCCCTGAGGGAAAGCCAGGCAAAGACCAGCGCGCTCTTAAATGTGATTCCCGACTTCTGGATGCGTCATGATCGGGCGGGTACCAATTTGGACTGCAAAGCCGATACCACTAGTGAACTGTTGCTGCCGCTTGATCAAATCATTGGCAGAAACTTTCAGGACTATTTACCGCCGGAATTAGCACAGAAACGTCTGGAGTGCATTGCGCGAACCTTGGCAACCGGTCAGGTGCAAACGTACGAATATCAAATTGTGATCAACGGCGAGCAGCGCGATCAAGAATCGCGGATGGTGGTTTGCGGTAAGGATGAGGTGCTGGCAATCGAGCGTAATATCACCGATCGCAAGCGAGCTGAAGCGCAACTCCGACAGCAGGCAGAGCGCGATCGGGTGCTGGGCGCGATCGCGCTGCGCATTCGCCAATCGCTCAACCTGGAAGAGATTCTCGATCGTACCGTGGCCGAAGTGCGCCAGTTTTTACAGACCGATCGTGTGCTGATCTACCGCTTTAATGCTTCGCCTACGGGCATTCTGGTAGCAGATTCGGTTGCCCCTGAGTGGGATATCCATACAGAAAACAGCACTCATGTAGTCTGGTATCGCGATCAAGAAGCAACCTATGAGCAGGGTGAAACCTTCGTCGTCAACGATACTGCTCAACTGGGACTCCCTGCTGATTACCTGGAAATTATGCAGCGGCTCAATGTCAAAGCCAAGCTAGTAGTGCCGATCGTGCAAGGCGATCAGCTCTGGGGTGTTTTAGCTGTGCATCAGTGCTCTAGCGCGAGGCAGTGGCAGACTTCTGAAATTGCTCTGCTAGAACCACTGGCAACGCAGGTGGCGATCGCCATTCAACAGGCACAACTGTTCAGCCAGGTACAACAGCAGGCACAGCGCGAACAACTGCTCAACCAGATTAGCCAGACGCTCAACTCCAGCCTGGATGCTGATTACATTCTGCAAGAAATCGCCAACCTCGTTGGAGGCGCGTTCAACGTCGATCGTGTCCTGATTTTGACCATTACGAACGAGATACAGGTGCGAAACGAATGGCGGGCAACCGACCAAGTCATCTCTCAGCTTAGCCTGCGAGTGCCGCTGTCAGACTGGCCCGATTTGCTAGATTCGGAATCAGATTTCTACAAACGTCGCTTTTTCCATTCGCCAGACTACCGCCAGGAATCGCTCACTGAAACCCGTCAAAAACAGATTGAGCAGGCAGGCACTCTCTCTGTCCTGGCATGTCCCGTCTTAATCCACGGTCAACTGTTTGGTTCGATCGCCCTGCAAACCACCACCCACTGCCGCACGTTTACAGAAGAAGAGATCCAATTGCTCCAGCGGATTGCCGATCAAACCGCGATCGCGATCTCAAACGCCCAAGATTACGAACGCCTGGAGCACCTCGTTAAAGAACGGACTCAGGAACTGGAGTATGCAAAGCTCCTCTCAGAAGCTGCCAATCGTGCCAAAAGCGAGTTTCTTGCCACAATGAGCCACGAGCTACGCACTCCCCTCAATGCCATCCTGGGCTTGTCTCAACTGTTAGAGCAGCAAATTTTTGGGACTCTCAATGCGAAGCAGGCAGAATACGTGAGCCATATCCATAGCAGTGGTGATCACCTGCTGTTGCTGATTAACGATATTTTGGATCTGGCAAAAGTTGAATCTGGACAAGACGCCCTTGAGGTGGTGCCAATCAAGGCTTTCGACCTTTGCAACTATTGTCTCACTCTGGTTCGGGAGCAAGCCTACGATCGTGGCTTACAGCTGATCAGCCAATTTGATCATACGGTCGGTACCTGCATCGCAGACGAACGTCGACTGAAGCAAATCTTGATTAACTTACTGTCTAATGCCATTAAATTTACGCCCACGGGTACGGTCACGCTTATCGTCGAAAAGCAGTCTCAGGGGATTGCCTTCACGGTGGCTGATACGGGCATCGGCATTGCCACAGAACAACTGCCCCTACTTTTTATGCCGTTTTCGCAGTTGGATAGTCAACTAAACCGCCAGTATGCCGGGACAGGGCTGGGTTTGGCGCTGTCCCGCAACCTCGCTCGGCTGCACGGTGGTGATATCACAGTGACCTCGGTGGTTGGATCGGGCAGTCGCTTTACGCTGTACCTGCCTGATGCGCAGGTGGTAGAGATGCCCTTTTTGCCGCCTACGGTGGCGGTGCCAGCGGCTAAAGAACTCTACGCCCAAGGCTGGACATCGCAACGCATCCTGATTGTGGAAGATGATCCCTGTAGCGTGATCGTACTACAGGATTACTTACAAGCGTTTGGGCACGAAGTGGAACATCTGAGTGATGGCGATCGCTTTTTAGAAACCGTTCACCGCTTGCAGCCTCACCTAATTTTGCTCGATGTGCAGCTGGCGAGCCATCGCGGTGGTTTGGAGCTACTTGCCGAACTCCGCGCCCAAAAGGCGGTACGGCACATTCCCGTTATTATGGTGACAGCAATGGCAATGAGTGGCGATCGTGAAAAATTCATTGCCGCTGGAGCCAATGATTATCTCAGCAAACCGATCGCGATCGCGCAGCTTGAGACGCTTCTATCCCGATATTTGTAGCTCTCCAAGGTAGTGCTATTCAAGGTAGTGCTATTCAAGGTAAACGATCTACAACGAAGGGATTTGAGGCACATGAGCCGCCGTTTCAAGCAGCAGTTTGCCCGTCTGGATTTCCAACCGCTTTACTTGAATGATCATGCCGTCAATCTCGATCGACGGTTGCTCTAACAGTGTTCTGAACTTTTGTAGAAGGGCGATGGTAACCTCGATCGCAAGACCTTCGCCTGGGTCACAAGCAAACGATTCAAGCCGTACAGGGTGTTCATCAGTACGGGGAAGAATCACGACTGCAAACTCAACCTGTCGGCTGTTCCCCTGTCTGTGCAAAAGGGCAGCCCCATTGAGCGCAATCTTACCGTCGGACGGTAGCTTCACTGCCAATGGATGCACCAGCTCTACGGTGGCGACTTCTCCTTCAATGTCTAGCTCTAACGCAGGCAATCTACTGGTGACGACCTCTGCCTGCATTGCCCGGTTCAAATCGGCTTCTGTCAACGCTACCTGCGCTGCTGCATTTAGTGGTTCGTCTAACTCTAAGTGTCCCAGCAGGGCGTTGAGTAGGTTAAACGACAGGCGATCGGTCTGTACGGTCATCTCCTGCACCCGCACATCCTGAATCACGACTCCCTGACCGCTAACCGCGACAGAATCTGCCTTACCCTGAGCGGCTTTCAAGATATCCGTGCGCACATCAACATTAAGGTCTTCTGCTGCCTCTAGCTGGCTAGACAATGCTGCTTGAGCGGCCTGCGAAATGATCCCTTGCTCCACGTGTGATTCTTTCGACATAGCTCTAAGCTCCTGCGTTCCAATACTGACACCGTAATGATTGCTGGCGCACCCTGCCTCTACAGTGCGACAGACCTGAAGCACGATCGACCTGAAGTGTGCTGGACGTGTTCTACAACGGCTCAAGCTTTCCAGTGTATTGGCGAATCCCTTAGGTTAAAGCACAGAATGAGACCTCTTTCGATCGAGCCATCTAGCGCACTGCCACTGACGCACAGGTTGGCTCTTTAGTATGAGGAAATGCTGCTTTTAGCTTTATAGGCTGAGGCCTGTACTTCATTGGTTTGTCACCCAATCAACACCATGACTAATAAGCAAGATTCTAAGAGCAAGCATGCTGCCCAAGAAGACGAACAAAAGCACAAGCAAGGCGATGGTGCTTCGAAAGCGGTTGCCGCTGATCACGGTAATGGTGCTGATACTCAAGCGCTAGATTCCCTACTGGAGAATTTAGACACCGATTTGACGGCACTTGACACCGATACGGCTCTTGGTGCGATCGACGAGTGGTACGGTACGCTGCACAAGTCCAAAGAGCCAGCAGTGAAGGAACTTGCCGAGGGTTTGAAGGAACTGAAGCAACTTCTGAAAGGTGGTAAAGCAACGGGTCATGCCATTGGCGAAGTGCTGTCTCACATTGGCGACCAAACCAGCGATCTTGCGTCTGAGGCTGACAAAGGTTTCAAAACTTCCCTCCAGAAGTTGGGTAAGCAGTTGTCTAAAGCAGGGCAAGCGCTTGGTAAAGCGGAAGACAAAGAAGCGTCTGAACAAATCGAGTCCTTGAGCGAAACGCTAGAAGGTGACTTGTCCAAGCTCGATATGGATACGGCTGTGGGCGCGATCGATCACTGGTACGGCCTACTGCATAAGTCTGACAACGAGGGCTTGAAAGAGATCTCCAACGGCTTAAAGGAACTCAAGCAAACGCTCAAGCGCAAAAACGCCAAGGCCTCTGACATTGCCGATGCGCTGACCAAAATCGGTGAACAAACCACTGAAGCGGCTTCAGACGCGCATCGGGGGCTCAAAGGTCCCATTCAGAAGTTTGGTAAATTACTCAGTAAGACAGGTAAGTCGCTGGCATAGTACTTGCCTCGGCGTTGCTGATGGGGTTGCTTTGTGAATCCCTGTCTCTGCTGTAGAGGCGTTTCATGAAACGTCTCTACGAGATTCATCCTTCAAATCAGCAACGCCTTTGCTGCGTTCGCCCTCAGCAGAAAACCTGATTCGCTAGCGACGCAGAGCCTTAAGTGTCTGAGCGAGGCAGGCAAATGATTGGTGCGTTGTTTGATGGCGATCGCCTTACTGTTATGGGAAGCATCGCCCTTTCAACCTTCGTATTCGCTGTCTATTTCAATCTCTAGCGTCTCTTCATCAATCCGTACATAGAGAATGTTGGGTCGGCAGCAAACCTGGCAATCCTCCACATACGATTGCTGGTTGCCACCGCTGAAATCGACAAACGTGGTGTTTTCCTCACCACAGTAAGCGCAGTAATATTCTGCTGTATTCTGCATTCCTCTCCCTTATCCTTATAGCGTTCAGCGGTCAGCGGTCAGCCATCAGCTTTTAGCGGTCAGCTTTCAGCCATTAACTCAAAACTCTCTAGCGTAGCGGCGCAAAGCGCTACTCAAAACTTTCGTTCCCCCACCCTTCCTACATCGCCTCGATCGGCTGCTTAAAATGCTCCCTTGCACTTGACAGATGTTTGAGCAGTGTGGCTTGCGGTAAAGGTCCCTTTAAATGGCTCCAGGGCAGCACTTGTTCTGGTTGCCAGTCAGTGTAGACATAGAAATCCAGGTTAGGAAGCTTGCCTCGAAGCTCTTTAAACGCGCGACGGTAGCTGCCCAGTGAATCGCCATAATGCCGTGTTAGCTCCAGGAACTGTGAAAGACGTCGATCGCCCCTGGAAAGCAGCGTTTGAATCACCGACCAGTTGTAGCTTTCGGGACGAAACTCAATCCCTTGAGGGCGCAATTGTTTTTGTAGCCATTGCAGCCGCTTTTCAGACTGAGTATTGACGCCAAACCATTGAAAGGGCGTGTGGGCTTTTGGTACAAAGGTGCTGCAACCGAAGGTCAACCGCAATCCGGGCACGGTTTTCTTAATGTCGCGCAGCATTGCCACCGTTTGATCGAGATCCTCTGGTTCCTCACCCGGAACGCCCACCATGCCATACAGCTTGAGGTTGCTGAGTCCACCGGCTTTGGCGTTCATCGCTGCCTGGATAATTTCATCGTTGGTCAGCTTTTTGTTAATGATCTGTCGCAGACGATCGCTCCCACTTTCCACCGCGATCGTAATCGAGCGCGTATCATGCTTCGTCAGCGTTGCCGCGAGTTTGGGTGTCACCGTATTCGTGCGTACCGAGGCAATGCTTAAACGCACGTGGTCATAATCTGGACGATTGAGATAATCTAGCAGCGTCTCAAATTCAGGGTGTTGGGTTACGGAGGCGCCCAGTAAGCCGAGACGATCAGTCACAGTCAGCCCTTGCGCGATCGCGGGCACTAACGACTCCTCCACACTCGCTGTCCGAAACGGTAGCGTCAGATAGCTGGCAAGGCAGAAGCGGCACATCTCCGGGCAACTCCGCACCACTTCAATCATGTAGATGTTTTCCCACGCCGCTTTCTCAGTGACGACCGTGGATGCCGAGAGCGTATTGCCTCGATAGGTTTGCTTTTCAATCTGTGCTGGAATGGTTGCATCGACCGGCACGATCGACTCCAATGCACCGTCAGGACTGTGATACGTCGCTACATACAGGCTTGGTACGTAAATTCCTGGCACCTGGGCTAATTGGCGAAGTTGGGTGGCGCGATCGGCATGGCGTACTGCTTGATAGGCAGTAATAAACTCACCCAGCAGCAACTCACCATCGCCCAGCAAAATAATGTCAAAGAACGCCGCAAACGGTTCAGGATTCGCTGTTAATACTGGGCCACCCCCAAACACCAGCGGCTGAGCGTTCGATCGTTCGGTTGCCCGAATCGGAATCGACAACGACTCCAGTAGGTTCAGAACATTCACATAATCCAATTCCCACGACAGCGAAAAGCCTAGCAGTTCTGGCTCTGACGGCAACGGCTCTTGGGCATCCGTAAACAGGCGGCTGACCTGCACATCAGGACGCGCTGCCAAAGTTGCCCACACCACCTGGTAGCCGAGGCTGGTAATCCCAACGCTGTAGGTGTTGGGGA
Source organism: Stenomitos frigidus ULC18 (assembly GCF_003003795.1). Lineage (GTDB taxonomy): Bacteria > Cyanobacteriota > Cyanobacteriia > Leptolyngbyales > Leptolyngbyaceae > Stenomitos > Stenomitos frigidus_A. Next base: position 16,043 of record NZ_PVWK01000052.1, read on the forward strand.
AAGCAAAAATTGTCGGTACCGCATCAGCAGTTGCGTTTGCCGGAGTGAAAAGTAGACGTTCGGCAGTAAAAGGGGAACCAGTCATGCATCAAATCGATAGGGAACACAAATCAATGAAACCGAAGGGGCGAGAGGCCGTGAAGCGTAAGAAAGTTTTGAGTTTTGAGTTTTGAGTAGCGCTTTGCGCCGCTACGCTAGAGAGTTTTGAGTGACAACTATTCGCTGACTGCTGACCGCTGACCGCTGACCGCTGACCGCTGACCGCTGACCGCTAACAACTAACCAGCTCTACCTACCTTTGTTGTAGCTTTTCTTACGCCTTTTCAGTTGGACGGATCACACCTGACTCTGTCATTGCCGCTGCGTAGACTCGCGCAAAAGCTCATCAGCTCTTCATAGAAATTTCCCTGATCGCTTTATAGTTCTGCCGAATAGATGATGCAGAAACAGAAAGAATTGGTCTCTTTTGAGTCGCTCAGGGTCTCTCAGATTGGTCTCATTGTGAAGGCATTGTAAACCTTTACAGACTGCTGACTGGATCGTCACTATCGATAGGCTCTCGCTCCTCTGGAGTGCTTGTCTGTCTGGTTGGCACTTGCCTGCTGCGATTGCAAATTGAAACCATTGCTGCACATAGCCCCTGCCATCAACTGCCATGAATGGTGCGATTTCCGTGAATGATGCGATGCGCGATCGCTAAATAACGGTGCAGCAACGTAATGGGATGGCGTCTATTCAACCAAGCTTATGACTTTGAAGACACCCCTAACCTTGTACCCAGCCAGACGCATGTTATTGAAACTGATCTGGCTCAACCCACTGCTGTGCTTTGGTTTTACCGTTGCTCTAATGTTGACCGCTGGCGTAGCCGAAGTGCTGATCAATTGCCCGTCGGCTCTGGCAGACTCTAAACCCGACGATCTCCCGGAGTCAATCACTGACGCTGCAACTGCGGCTCCTGTTCCCTCTGCACAGACTCAAGTGGTTGAGGACAGTCGCTCCAGTACTTTCAAAAAAAGTGGTGTCCTGCAAGAGTATCCTACGCGATCGCGGCAGGCGGCTAAAGCGATGACTCAGGCGTTGGTGGATGCGACCTCTAAGCAGTCTGTTGCTCTTTTGCCTGAGTTCAACCCGGCCAATCTTCAGCTGGCGTCCACTGCGGTTGATTCACTGGTGCAGCCATCAAGCAGTCAGGCTTGCGCTGAAAGTGCCGCCGATCAATGTCAATGGTTGAATCAACAGCGCCGACCAAATCAGCAGTTAACCTTCGAGCGATCGTCGTTGCTCCTGGCAGACTCCGGTGTGCCAGCACCCTCCGATAAGGTGCGGCGGCAGGGGAGCGAGGTTTTGGGCGTGCCGTCGATCCAGCTACAGGGCGTGTTTAAGCAAGAAGGGAGCGATACTTCAGCACGGGCACGCTTGACCACTTTTTATCCCGTGACGCCCAATGCTGCGTTTGGTGCTGAGGTGGATTTGACCACAGGCAGAGGCTTTGCTGATTCGCAAGAGACGGGGTTGAATCTCAATGAGCTGTATTTTGCTGGATCGCTGCCATCGTTGCCGACGCTACGGTTTGTTGTGGGGTTGATGGATCTGACCTCCTACTTCGATCGCAATAGCTTTGCCAAAGACGGAGCCACGCACTTCTTTAACTCCGTGTTTCAGACCAATCCAGCCTTAGCAGCGGCGGGCATTGCGTCTCGTCCAGGTTTACTCGTGAACTGGAGCGTCACAGACGACATCGACCTCAAGGCGACGACCTTTTCCTCATCGCGCAGCCTGGGCGATTTCCATCTGGACGGGTTCGCAGGCGAAGTTGGCGTTCGCTTTGGCACCGCAATTATTCGTGGGACGTACGTTTCATCCCGCGATGCCGGACAGCGAAGCGGCTTTCGAGAAATTTTTGACATTCCACGATCGGGTCGTTCCGGTCCCCGGTCGGGCGATCGCGAAGAAGCCTATGGTATCAACGGCGAATTCTTCATTCCTAGCCTCAAGCTTGGGCTCTTTGGACGCTATGGGCACTATACCAACCTGAATTTAGACTCCAGCGGCACCACCTATAGTGCTGGACTGAACTTCCTGGATATCTTTTTGCCGAACGATCGACTAGGGATAGGCTACGGACGGCAACTATCGAACGATGATCTGCGACGTGCACGGGGCGACCAAAACCCCGACGTACTGGAGTTGTTCTACGACTTTCGCATCACGCCCAATTTACGTGCAGCAGTGATGCTTCAGGAGCGCAATGCCTTCTCAGAAACGGTCTTAGGCGTACGTGTCCGGACAGATTTTGATCTTTCGCCACTCTTTAGGAGGTCGAGATGAGTGAATTGAATGAATGGCAGAAGGCGGAAGGCGGAAGGCAGATGGTCATAAGGAGTCAGGCGTTGGGAGTCGGGAGTTGGGAAAACTCAAAACTCTTTAACCTAGCGGCGCAAAGCGCTACTCAAAACTCAAAGCTCTCTTACTCCTCTCTCTTCTCTCCTCTCTCCTCACCGTTTTCTCTCCGCCTCGTGCTACTGGGTCTAACGAGTGGTTTGCTGCTTACGCTGACTGGAATGCCATCACAAGCACAGTCGGTATCAGTCAGTCAGGGTTATACGCTGCTTAACCGCGGTTGGGTGAAGGATGCGATCGCCTCGTTTCAGTCGGCGTTGCGGCAGAACCCACAGTCGCTAGAGGCAAAGCTGGGATTGGCGATCGCCTATCAGCGGGCAGGCCAAGATGCTAACGCATGGCAGGCGTATCGGCAGGTGCTGGCGCAAGACTCGAAAAATCTGACGGCACTCTCTGCGATCGGTGTGTTGGGTGGTTATCGAGCGGAGTGGCAGGCGCAAGGTATTGAGGCGCTGACCACGTTACTCACGCTAGCTCCCGACCGGACGAGCGATCGTGAGCAGAGAGCAGTGTTGTACGGCTACCAGGGGCGGTTTGCGGAAGCGCTGGCAGATTATCAACGACTGCTTCAGAAGCCCACACCCAAAGTGCTTTTGGGCGCGGCACAGGCGTATACCTACAGTGGCAGTTATCAAGACGGTATTGTGCTGTTTGAACGCTATCGTGCTACGGGGAAAGCCTTACCCAATGACGCTGTGATTGCCTATGCGACAGCCTTACGGGAGACTGGCAAGTCTGAGCAGGCGATCGCTTTGCTGGAGCCGTTACTGAAGCAACTCAAGGCCCCTGATCGAACCGCGATCGAAGTGCGAGCGGCACTGGCAGAGGCCTATCAGGCGAACCAACAGTCCGAGCAAGCCCGCCTGATTTTGCAACCGTTACGCAATCAACCGGAGGCTGCTTTACCCCTGGCACGAGCGCTGAGTCAGATTGGTCGGCAGTCAAGCGATACCGCACTGTATGCAGAAGCCGTAGAGCAGTATCGTCAGGTCTTGCGCCAAACAGCCAACCCATCGCCAGGGTTGGTGACGGAAGCCGCGGATGTCTTCAGCGAATATCCGCCAGCACGATCGGACGCAGCGTCACTGTATGAGCAGTTGCTACGGCAGCAGTCGAAGCCAAGCTTGATCGTGAAACGGGTGGCAGTCGCCTATCAGCTAGGGCAAATCACGTCTGGCGAACTGCGACAGCAGCTACAAGCGGCCTTGCAGCCACTGCCTGGGGATGCAACAGAACGTCAGGCGATCGCCCTTGCTCTCGTTCGTCTCGATCCACCCGATTCGGTGCTGCTGCCTCAGTATCAGGAACTCCTGCAAAGCAATGTTGATGCACCCTTCCTCTACTTTAGGGTCGCGCAGATCTGGGTGCAGCAAGGCAAGTTTGAGCAAGCACGGCAAGCGCTGCAAACGTACAGTGCAACCGCTATGGGCTCGCGCGATCGTGCCCCCCAACTGTTGCTCGCTGAGATTGAGCGGCGAGAAAGCAAGCTAGATGCCAGTGCCCAACGCTACGAAGCTTTGATTGCCACTAATCCACCGGCGCCCGTACTATCCAACGCCTTGCTGGGCTTGGCAGACGTGCGACAGGCACAGGGACGATCGGAGGACGCCTTACGCGTGTACGACGACGTTCTGGCGAAAAATCCTGGCAATCTACGCACCCAACTCGGTCGAGCCAGCGTCGCTTATCGTGCAGAACGCATCACACAAGCGGAAGCAGAAGCCGTACTCACTACATGGCTGCAGTCGCCTGCTGCCGCTGAAACCCCGCCAGAACTTTTTAGCCTGGTCGGAGCGCTGCCAGCCGATCCGAGGCGAGAAGCCCTTTACACCTCTTTATTGGCGGTGAATTCAGAGAACCTGTCCATTCAGCGTCGTGCCCTGCAAGTTTTGGTAGCCCGCGATCCAGCCGCCGCCCGATCGCAGGTGGAACAACTCGTCACCCGCAATCCAGGCGATTTGAATGCCTACTTTGTGCAGGGCGATCTGGCACAAACGCTGGGTGATTTAGCGCTGGCTAGCAATGCCTACAGCGCCATTTTGCAGCAGCAGCCTAATAACGTGGACGCGATCGCTGCTCTGGCGGGTGTGCGCTTTCAGCAACAGCGCTATGTCGAGGCCAAAATGCTGTATACCCGCGTGCTTGCCCTGCGACCCGATGACCTTGACACACGACGTATTTTGGGCGAACTGAGCCTTGCCCAAGACCATCCCGGCATCGCCCTGCAGCAGTTCAAAGACCTACGGCAGGCACAAATGGCCAAAGAAACGCCCACACTGCCACAGAGCAATCGTGCCACCGATCGCAAAATCGAGAAAATCCAGGTCGATCTCCTTCGACGACGAGGCTTTCAGCCCTCCTGGGAGCGGTACTAAGAAGAGAGGGGTGAGGCGCGAGCAGGAAGACGGTTCGAATCCTTCATCCTTTAGCCTTCATCCTTTAGCCTTCATCCTTTAGCCTTCATCCTTCATCCTTCATCCTTCATTCTTCATTCTCCCCTTTGCTCCCTCGATCCCCTTCCCCTCCCTGCCCTCTTCCGCTCTACCCCTACTCTCCTATGAATCCCTTTCGGCTCTTTACCTGGTTCGCAGCGCTTCTACGATCGCCATTGCCTGCACCACGAAAAATCCATCTACGACTATTTTTACCGATCGGACTGTTTCTTCTGACGTTAATTTGTAGTCTCGGTTGGGGTTGGGAGCATGCAGTTGTCCATGCTCAAAGCCCAGCAGCCGATGCCCCTGTAACCTCGCCAGATGCGGGTATTGATAAAGGCCCTGCCCCACCGCAGTCCTCTGGCGAAGCAGCCGCCAAAGATCCTGATGTTTCGGATGCCGCCAAAAAAGGGGGCGTGGTTGAGCCCTTGGCAGCGGGGCAGTACGTCCTGGAGTTCAATCGCAGTCCGGTTGTTGGGAATCGTCTGCGTTTGCGGAGCATTTATGACGAGACACGGCTACGGTTTACGCGTCCCCGTGCCTGGAAGCCCAAGTCTGCCAAACTGCAGATTCGGTTTCGCCACTCGCCAGCGCTTTATGCTACTCGATCGAACCTCACTGCTTATGTCAATGGTGCCAGCGTCGGCAGCTTGCCGCTTAATAAGAAGCAGGGAGAAATCGGGAGCGCCATTTTTGATATCCCCCCCGACCTCATTCAGGATTACAACGAAGTGGTGCTGGCAGCACTGCAAAACAACTCACCCACTTGTACGCAAGATCCCTTTGATCCATCGTTATGGACGGAAATTTTGCCCGATTCCAAGCTGGTGTTTAACTTTCAGCCGCAGCCGATCGCCCTTAACTTCAGCCACTACCCCTTTCCCATCTTTGACAATCTCAGTCTGGAGCCCAACCAGCTAGCGTTTCTGTTGCCCAATGCCGTTGATGAGTCCTGGTTGACAGCGACGACCCGCTTTCAGACAAGCCTGGGGCGGTTTGCGCAATATCGTCCCATGAATACGCGCTTGCTGACGGCGATCGATGAGACAAAGCCGAATGAACGGTTGGTCATTATAGGCACACCGAAAACACAGCCTGCTCTGGCGAAATTAACCCTACCGCTGTCATTGAAAGAGGGGCAACTGCGGGATGAACAGCAAAAGGTTTTACCAAATGATGTTGGTGTGGTGATGCTGACGACGACAGCCGATAAACGCAATCCGGTACTGGTCGCCACTGGCAACAGTCCAGAAGGTGTGGCCAAGGCCGTGCAGTTTTTAATCCAGTCTCGCGATCGCCAATTGGGCACTGGGCAGGCGATCGTCGTTCGGCAAGTGAATGATGTGCCGCCACGGCCATCCCGCGAGTGGGCTGGCTACCTGCCTACCGCTAGCAACTTTCAGCTCAAGGATCTGACCACCTTTGACAATAAGCCCTACGAAGACATGACCGTGCGTGGTGCAGATGCTCCTGTCATGGAATTCGACTTCCGCGCTTTGCCCGATGACCAGTTTTCCACGGGCAATGTCTTGAATCTGAACTACAGCTATAGCCCTCAAGTGAACCCGCTCACGTCTTTGGTAGAAGTGCAGCTAGATGGCTTAGCGCTAACGGGTAAAAAGCTGGATTCCGTGACAGGCGGTTCGCACGAAACCCTGAGAGTGGTGCTGCCAGAAGATCGGATCAAGCCCAACTCCAAAATCCGCGTCCGCTTTCAGCTCGACCCCCGTGAACGTCGCTCCTGTAATCGTGCCCTCGACCAGCAGCTTTGGGGTACCGTTCATGCCGATACTAGCTTTGAGCTGAATCGGACTAACGTCGCTCGTCTGCCCGATCTGAAGCTGTTGCAATTTGGCTTCCCGTTTACAGCTCCCCAAGATTTGTCGAAAATGGCGATCGTCCTGCCCGATGCTCCCACAACCAACGACCTGGCACTCCTTTTAGAGGTCAGTGCACGCTTGGGACGACTCAGCCAGTCCGAGTCGGTCAAGCTGGATGTATTCCAAGCCAGTAAATTACCGACGCAAGATCGTGGCAATCGCCATCTCATTGCGATCGGTACCCGCGATCGCTTTCCTCTACCCGAAGCTTTGCGCTCAGAAGGTTTCACCATTCAAGAGGCCTTTCGCCGTCAGCGTGGGCAAAGCCAACTGCAGACGCTACCCGATGCCGAAGGCCTTGTCAAAGAAATCGTGTCGCCCTGGAACCGCGATCGCGCCCTTCTCATCCTCAGCGGACAGACCAAAACCGGCTTAGACCATGTGCGCGATCTGCTCAACCGTGACTTTCTGTTCTTCCAACTGCGCGAAGACACTGTACTCATTGATGCGGGTGAACCCTCTCCCAACCCATATGACCCCAACGCCTACACGCTGGAGTTTTTGCAACAAGCCAAACAAAAGCAGCAAATCAGTGAAATGAGCTTGCTTAGCCGCATCCTGAAAACGCTACGCATCGGTTGGTTTATCATCGCTCCCGGCTTCATCATCGCTGCCCTGCTGCTCTACGCGATCGCGCAGTCGTATCTTGGACGGTTGCATAAGAAGGGGTGAGAAGGCAGAAGGCAAGGAGAAGTGGTTTCACGCTTAGACCCCACCCTTTCCACTCCAAAAACCACCCTTTCCACTACCGTTCTTGACACTCGCTAGTGAGCACTCAAAACTCAAAACGCCTCCCCTCTACCCTTTCTCCCCTTGCATCCCTTTCCTCATGCTCAAAGCTCTTTCTTCTTTCTGGATTGATCGGCAACGGACTAAACCTGCCAAAGGCTGGCAGCAGTGGTCGACCACATGGCTGGTCGATCGCTTGCCTGCTTACTCTGACGGCATCTTGCGCTGGCTCACTCGCTATCAACTTTTGCTTTTAGCGGGTGCCGCTTTATGGCTCTGTGTGCCGTTGGTGCTTGAACGCCCCCCTGTTTGGCAGCAAGCGGTTCTGGGGGTAATTTTGGTGACGGTGGGCTACACCGTCGTTGGGCTAGAGGAACAGCAGTCTGAGACTCGTGGTAGTGAGAACTTGCATCTGTTTCTCATTGCGTTGAGTGTATTGACGACCATGCGGTATCTCTATTACCGCACGGCCTACACCATGAACCTGGATAACTGGCTCAATGGGTTTTTCTGTATCTTGCTGTATGTGGCGGAGCTGTACGCGATCGGCACTCTGCTGCTGGCCTACTTTCAAACCATCAAAGTCCGCGATCGCAAGCCCGTTGACCTTTCCCTGACCCCTCAAGACCAGTGGCCAACGGTCGATATCTACATTCCTACCTACAACGAAGATGTCGAAATCGTGCGTAAGACGGTGCTTGCGGCAGTGGCAACCGACTATCCAGCCGACAAAAAGCAGGTGTATGTCCTGGATGATGGTCGTAAATTGCTAGAACGTCGGGAACTACTGCAACAGATGTGTGACGAGCTCGGTTGCTTCATGTTGACACGAGACAACAACGACCATGCCAAAGCAGGCAATATCAACACTGCTTTCACTAAAACAACGGGCGATCTGGTCATGATCCTCGACTGCGACCACATCCCCGTACGCCACTTTCTACAACATACAGTGGGCTTCTTTCAAAATCCCAAGGTCGCGTTAGTGCAGACGCCGCACTGGTTTTATAACCCCGATCCGTTTGAGCGCAACCTGCTGACTGGTGGGCAGGTGCCGGTTGGCAATGAACTGTTTTACAAAGTGCTGCAAAAAGGCAACGACTTCTGGAACGCTGCCTTTTTTTGTGGGTCTGCTGCCGTCATCCGCCGCGACTACGTACTCAAAATTGGCGGCATTGCTACCGAGACTGTCACAGAAGACTGTCATACTTCGCTGCGGCTCCATTCCCTTGGCTACGAAACGGTCTACTACGACAAAATCATGGTGGCAGGGCTGGCACCCGAAAAATTCTCCGCTTATGTGGGGCAGCAAGTACGCTGGGCACGGGGGATGGCGCAAATTTTGCGGCTCGAAAATCCCTTGTTCAATCGGAAACTGAAGCTGCGACTGTCGCAACGGCTCTGTTATTTCAGCGCTACGTCTCACTTTTTCTTTGGCTTTCCCCGCTTGATGTATGTCATTGCCCCAGTGCTCTATTTGCTGCTGGGGATCAATTCGGTCAAAGGATTGGGGTTCGAGACGTTATGCTACGCCTTACCCCATATTCTGCTGTCGATGCAGACCAATCACATTCCCTATAAACATGTCCGATTTTCGTTCTGGAATGAGATTTACGAATTCGCCATGTCCTTTCAGGCGGGCATTGTCACCTTGCTAGCGCTGGTTAACCCAAAACTGGGGTCGTTTAATGTGACAGATAAAGGACTGACGGTAACGAAGCGCAGCTTTGATCTGGAGAGTGTCCGCTATTTGGTCTTTTTAGGCGCCATCACAGGTGCTTCGCTCATAGCCGTCCCGTTTTGGTTTGTGGTAAGTCCGGAGGACAGCCAAGCAGTGGTGATCAATGCTTTGTGGAGCACGTTTGATTTAATGCTTGTGATGGCTGCTTGTCTGGTCGCGTTTGAACAACCCCAATTGCGACAGGCTCATCGGTTGCCCCGCCACCTTCCAGTGGTCATCCACAGCAATCAACAAACGTGGACGGGGACTACTACGAATGTGAGTGAAACGGGTGCGCGTATTTTACTGGAGGTGTGGCCCAATATTCCAGATATTGTTCAGCTTGAGTTAGTTGGCGATTATGGGGCGCGGGTGCTGGTTGATGCTCATGTCATACGGGCGATCGCCACCAGTAATCTGCAAACGCTGCTCTCGGTGCAGTTTATTAACCTCAGCCGTACTCAGCAGGATGACCTGAGCCTAGTGATTTATTCAGACGTGAAGGAGTGGTATGGTCAAAAACGCGCGACTGCCGATAATCCGCTGCTTTCCCTCCGGTTTATTGTTAGCAGCTTTGGGCGGGTTTTTCGTGAGTTCCAGCCAGAAACAGGCGTTAAAATTCGCAAACAAGTGCGTGCGATCGCCCAACTGTATTGGGAAGGGTGGGAAGGACGGTCGTACACGGCTGTTGTCACAGAAATTGGCATTCGCGATCTTCGCCTGGAGTTTCGGGAAGGGATCATTCCAGAGTTAGCGATTATTCAACAAACCCAGCCGCAGCTTGGGTTACTCATCGCGCGCGATTCTGATAGCCCGTTTATGCAAAGCCTGGTTGCCGAGGTGCAAAACGTTGAAGGTTTAATACCTGTTGTAGAGGGTGAAGTTTTCGCCAATGACGGCGATCAGTTTCCCGATCGGATTGTTATGGAATTAAGTTTTCCAACTGCATTAGATCGGCAGCAGCACAACAAAATCAAACAACTATTGGAGGCATTGGACTAGTTTGGAGAAACAGCTAGGCACGAGTATCGTTTGCCACCAAAAAGTACGGAAAAATGGTGCAAAAACCACATTTCAAATTGTCCCAAGCTCCAAATCACATGACTTCTTTCCGAATAAGATTGCCGTCGAGTCTTCAGAAAATTGGGTTTAATCTGCCATGCAAACTTATTGCACTTTATCGAAACCAGGCTTTTTTCTATGGCTTCTTCACTGCTCCTTCATAAGCTTGGCTGTTTTTTAAGGTATGCTCATTATTAACTAGGAAGACATCTATCTTAAGTTCGATTTTCTCGGAAACGCTGGTTCAAAGAGGCTGCAATCTACCACTTCAGTTCGTGTAATCGTATCTACCTCTCAACCGCTTCTTTTCGGCAACGAATTTTAAGCTTCAACTTTTTTCTCAATTGCAATGAGCTTTCCTCAGAGCCCAGCCAGGGGAGTCAATACCATTGCTAGGAGCCGCGAAAGGCTGAGCCATCATCTGGTAATGGCTGCAATGACTAAGCCTTGATCGGGGCTTTAAGCTTGTGACGCTGCCACAGATTGCAGCAGTGTAGCCTGTAGCTATAAGTCCAAAATGACTGTGCGATTAATTGTGAGCTAAAGACGCTTAGCGCTTAGCTTCTAATTGTTTGTCGATCGCTACTACGAGGCTGCTTCTCACGATTTAAAGAGAATTGCAGTAGTAAAGAAAGATATTTAACCAAATATTTAAGCCTTTTTAGCGTCTTACCAGAGAACGATCAACATTAAATTTTGGGTACGCAGTGTAATGCTCACGATCTGATTGAACCGTTCGTTGAACCCTTGAATGAATCAAAGCTGACTACCATGAACACCATCTCTATGGTTGACCATAAGCCCTCTCAAAGATTGCATCCTTTAAGCCTCTTAGCACAGGCAAAAAGCCGTCAGATTAGTGGCTGTTTACGTGTTTCTAGCCACTCATCAGTTTGGTCGCTTTATCTCGATCAAGGTGAACTGCTTTATGCATCGTATTCTGTCGATCGCTTTGAGCGTCTAGACCGTCATTTACGGCAGCTCAGTCGCCAAGTGCCTACGCTGGTCAGCGCAGTACGTGTGCAAGTACGGCTACTGTTTGAGAGTGCTCCAGAGATGCGAACGAGAATATGCGCTGACTATAGAGCCCTTTGTTGGTTAGTGGAACAGCAGCATCTGACGCCTGACCATGTAGCTGGTTTGATTGAAGAGCTAGCAAAGGAAGTCATCGAGTCTTTTCTACTCGTTCAGGAGGGAAGCTATGAATTGATTGAAAAAGAGAAACTTGATGAGTTTCCTAGCTATTATCGACTTGATTTACGTCCCTTAGTGGAATTTTGCCAGGAACACCTCCGTCAACAACGAGCCGCTAAGCCCTCCCTTCCTGCAACCAATAAGCGCCCTGATTTGGCAGCCCCAACCAAGACACTGTATCCCAATCCTACGCTTGAAAAAGCACCTGTTTCTACAGCGTCTGCTGCTACCACTCCAGTAACTACTGGAAACAATGTAAGGTCTCCTAATAATGCGACACAAAAAGCTCAATACACAATTGTTTGTGTTGATGACAGCCCCACTGTATTGCAAGCAATTAATAGCTTCTTGGATGACACAAGTTTTTCCATTATCATGGTGAACGACCCAGTAAGAGCGCTTATGCAGGTTGTTCGTAGTAAGCCAGACCTGGTTTTGATGGATGTGGAAATGCCGAATCTGGATGGTTATGAGCTCTGTTCTTTGCTGCGGCGACACCCTACTTTTAGGAATACGCCCATCATTATGGTGACAGGTAATACAGGTTTTATTGATCGCGCTAAAGCGAAACTTGTCGGTGCCTCTGGCTATTTAACCAAGCCGTTTACGCAGTCAGAGCTGTTGAAAATTGTGTTTAAACACTTAAGTTGTTAGTTGCTAGTAGTTGGTTATTAGTCGCGAGTATTTAGTAGTTGCTAGGCGAAGAGTTTTGAGTTTTGAGTTACTTTTAACTCCTGACCATTGACTCCTTCTAGCAACTAAAACCATGACCAAACACCAGCAACTTATCCGCCCGAAGACCCAAAAGAGGACTTGTATGAGTTTAACGTTAATGATCACGATTTTAGTGGTTGAGGATACACCATCTGAGCGAGAGTTGATGACCCACTATCTACGTGAAAGCGGTTACACCGTGATCAATGCTGTGAGTGCACAAGAAGCGTTAAGCAAAGCGATCGAGCAGAAGCCTGATGTCATTATTACGGATGTTGTGATGCCTGGTATGAGTGGCTTTGAACTGTGTCGTAGCCTGAAAAAACAGCCAGCGACTGCAAAAGTACCCATTATCATCTGCACGTCTAAGAACCAGGAAATTGATCGGCTGTGGGGGATGAAGCAAGGCGCTGATGCCTATCTCACCAAGCCCTTCACGCGTGAGCAACTGATTCGTACTGTCAAAGCGATCGTAGGTTAAGCCAATGACCGTATCAGCACTGACGCTGCCCTCGAACCGCCAGCAAACTGTTCCGGGCGAAGCGCACCTCAAATTTTTGCTTGACCCTCAAATGCCGCTGGTACTGCCGATGAAGCAGGTACAGGAGGTGTTGGTGCTGTCTGCAAACCGCCTGACACCCATGCCCAATATGCCTGCCTGCGTGATTGGTCTGATGAATCGTCGCAGCCGCGTCCTGTGGGTGGTTGATCTGACCCGCATGTTAGGCACCCCACCGCTGGACTTGAATACTCAACAACACTCTCTGGTGATCATTCGTCCGGGAAACATTGCGCTAGGCGTCGTTGTGCAGCGTGTTGAAGGCATGGTGTGGCTGACGCCTGACCAAATTCAACCACCACCGAGCCATGTGCCATCCAGTTTGTTGACTTATCTCCGGGGTTGCGTCTTACAAGAGCAAGCGATCTGGTTTGTGTTGGATGCGCTGAGTTTGTTGCAGTCGCCGGTTCTACATAACTCGCCAGCGCTTCTGTAAGAGTTACTGAAACGTTTTACTCCATACTTTGTACCGCCTCGCACCATTACTCTGAGATGCCCATCCTATGGTTAATCGAATCGATCCAACCGAAGGTCTAGATAGCCGAAACTCGCTTCAAACGCCTGCGAATCAACGCAATGGCGATCTCTGGGAGCAGCCGCAGCCCTCTGATCCGCCATCCGACCAAGCACTCGAAGCGGTTGATTTGTTGCCAACGCCTCCACTGGTCAAACGTCGTCCCTTTTTGATTCAGCTGTTCTGCAACTTGCCGATCGGGCGCAAACAAATGTTGGCGCTTGTGGTCTGCGAATTGGTGCCAATCCTGGGTCTGGGCGCTGGGTCTGCGCTTGTGCTGACGAGCAGTTTGCGTACGCAACTGCTAGAGCAGGCGAAGTCAGAGGTTGCCGTTACAGAAACACACTACAACATCAAGATTAACCAGATGGGCTATGGCTCACGGGGGCAAGCTGACAATACAGCAATGATTAGCGTGGCACGGACACAGTCCCAAGGCGGTAAGCCCAACGCTGATTTGAATGCACAGGTGCGACAGCTTTTGCGGAACGAGGTCACAGCCCGCAAAATGGAGTATGCCACGCTAGTGGATAAGGATGCGCGGATTGTTGTTAACGCGAATGCCGATCGCCAGGGCGAAACATTTAACCCTGCTGGTTTAGTGAGCAAAGTCCTGAAAACGTCTGTGCAAATCAAAGCCAGCGCGATCGTACCGTGGTCTGAATTAGCAAAAGAAGCGCCCTCTTTGCCCAATGGCTTCAGCAAACAAGATACGTTAATCCGATACGTTGTCACACCTGTCAAAGATCCTGAAACCAAAGCCGTCATTGGAGCCCTAGTTTTTGGTGATGTTGTAAATGCCAAGCGGCCGATCGTCGAAGAAACACTCAACGCGCTTGGCAATGGCTATAGTGCCGTGTATGCGCGCAAACTCAACGGTGAGTTTACACTGGCTACGGCCTTAAATAAAGTCAAAGCAGCCGATGTCGGCGATGCCAACCTGGCTTTGCCTAAGACATCCTTGCTAGAACAGGCGGCTGCTGCAAAAGGACGCGCCGTGACACAGCGCCTGGAAATTGGTGATCACACCTATACTGTGGCAGCCAAAGCAGTGCCTGTCCAAAATAGAGAAACGCCTGACGGTACGACATCGGCCTTTGACGATCAGTCTGCAGCGATCCTGGTCAGAGGGACGCTAGAAGATGGGGTGAATGGTTTAATTGCCAGCAGTCTGAGACAAGATTTGTTAGTGCTGGCGCTGACCTTACTTGTGGTGACTCTCTGGACAGCGGCGTTTCGACGCTTGGTGCTACGCCCCTTAGAGAATCTGGAGCAAGCAACTCAGTCGTTTGCGAATGGCGATCGCACCCAGCGTGCGCAAGTGTCCTCCCTGGATGAAGTGGGTCAACTGACCATTGCGTTTAATGCCATGGCAGATAGCATTGTTCAGTCTGAAGCGGCACTATCAACCGAAGCACGGCAGCGAGAAGTGCAAGCACAGCAGTCTGAGTTGCTCAGCAATGTGGTGGTTAAAATCCGCCAAACGCTTAACCTCGACGACATTGTGCAAACCGGGGTGGATGAAATCCGGGAGTTTCTGGGAGCCGATCGCGTGTTGATCTATCGGTTCAACGACGGCTATGAGAGCGGCACTATCACCGCTGAATCCGCTGGTTCTGGCTGGATTCGTGCTTTGGGCCAAACGATTTACGATCCGCTTGTGGAAGGAGCGATCGATCGCTATAAAAGTGGTCGCGTGTGGTACACCACCGATATCTCGAAAGGTAATCTGAGCCGTTGCCATTGTGAGATTCTGGAGCGCCTCCAGGTTAAAGCCAATATTGTGGCACCCATTAAGGTTAACGGTGAACTGATGGGATTAGTGTGTGCGCACCAATGCGCTAGCCCGCGTGATTGGCGACCATCCGACATTGACTTCTTTGCGCAGCTAGCGATTCAGCTTGGTTACGCTCTGGATCAGGCTGACTTGCTGAGGCAGCAAGAAATCGCCGCTAAACAAGCGCGCCAACTCAACGAAATTACGTTGCGGATGCGCGAAACGCTCGACCCACAGCAGATTTACAAGACCGCCCTCAAGAGCACACGCGATGCACTGGGAGCCGATCGCACACTTATTTATCTGTTTGATGAACGCTGGCAGGGCACGATTATCGCCGAATCGGTTGCACCCGGTTTTCCGGTGGCTTTGGGTGCTCGGATTGCCGACCCCTGCTTTGCCCAAAACTACGTTGAGAAGTACCGCAAAGGGCGCGTTCAGGCAACCGCCAACATCTATGACGCTGGACTCACTGACTGTTACCTCGGGCAGCTAGAGCCCTTCCAGGTCAAGGCAAACCTGGTGGTGCCCATTCTCGTTGAAGAAAAGCTGCTCGGTTTGCTCATTGCCCATCAGTGCTCTGCACCGCGCCAATGGCAAGAAAGCGAAATCAACTTCTTCCAGCAAGTTTCCATTCAGCTGAGCTTCGCGCTCGAACAGGCGAATCTCTTGCAGCAGAGTGAAGCAGCCGCCAAATTCGATCGCCTGCTGAACGAAATTACGTCGCGAATGCGTGAAACGCTCGACCCGCAGCAGATTTACAAAGCCACCCTCAAGGGCACACGCGATGCACTGGGAGCCGATCGTACGCTCATCTATCTGTTTGACGAACGCTGGCAGGGCACGATTATTGCTGAATCAGTTGTACCAGGCTTTCCGGTAGCTCTGGGTGCTCAGATTACTGATCCCTGCTTTGCCAAAGACTATGTTGAGCAGTATCGTCAAGGGCGCGTCCAGGCAACCACGAACATTCATGCTGCTGGGCTAACCGCCTGTCACCTTGAGCAACTGGAACCCTTCCAGGTTCAAGCAAATTTGGTGGTGCCCATTCTGGTTGAAGAAAAGCTGCTGGGTCTATTGATTGCCCATCAGTGCTCTGCACCCCGCCAGTGGCAAGAAGGCGAAATCAACTTCTTCCAACAGGTGGCGGTTCAGTTGAGCTTCGCGCTCGAGCAGGCACAACTGTTTGCCCAACGAGAACAAGCCATTCTCGCTGCCGAAGCGCTGTCTGAAGAGCAACAGCAGAAAACAGAAACCCTCCAGATGCAACTGCTGCAACTGCTCAGTGACATCGAAGGTGCTGCCAGTGGCGACCTCACAGTACGTGCTGAAGTGACGGCGGGCGAAATTGGGACGGTGGCTGACTTCTTCAACTCCATCGTGGAGAGCCTGCGACAGATTGTGACTCAGGTCAAAACGTCTGCCCTGGAAGTGAATGCGTCGCTGGGTCAAAACGAACACGCCATTCAGCAATTGGCAGAAGAAGCCTCTAAACAGGCAGCGGAGACCACTCGAACGCTGGATTCGGTTGAACAAATGGCAAGCTCCATCCAAACGGTAGCAACCAATGCTCGACAGGCGGCCGCCGTTACGCGATCGGCAGCTAGCACCGCTGAGGCAGGCGAAGATGCGATGGATCTGACAGTACAAAATATTCTGGCCCTACGAGACACGATCGGCGAAACGGCGAAAAAGGTCAAACGCCTAGGCGAATCGTCACAGCAGATCTCCAAAGTGGTGTCGCTGA
Organism: Stenomitos frigidus ULC18; assembly: GCF_003003795.1. Lineage (GTDB taxonomy): Bacteria > Cyanobacteriota > Cyanobacteriia > Leptolyngbyales > Leptolyngbyaceae > Stenomitos > Stenomitos frigidus_A. Next base: position 32,777 of record NZ_PVWK01000052.1, read on the forward strand.
TTAACCAGATTGCACTGCAAACAAACTTGTTGGCCATTAACGCTGGTATTGAGGCAGCACGCGCTGGAGAGCAGGGTCAGGGCTTTGCAGTGGTGGCTGAAGAAGTGGGTGAACTGGCTGCCCGGTCTGCGATCGCGACTCAAGAAATTGAGCAGATTGTCAACACGATTCAGCGAGAAACTGGCGAAGTGGTCGAAGCAATGGCGCTTGGCACAACGCAGGTAGTGGAAGGCACGCGACTGGTGGGCGATGCTAAACAGAGCCTGGTACAACTGCTGGAGGTCTCGCGCCAGATTGATACCTTGGTGCAATCGATTTTCAACGCGACTGTTTCGCAGACGCAAACATCCGATGCAATTGCCACGCTGATGAGAGATGTGGTGCAAGTCTCTGAGCGCACCTTCGATTCTTCTCAGCAGGTCTCCAACTCGCTCCGGCAGACGGTTGAAGTGGCTCATGAGCTGCAAGAATCGGTCGGCACGTTCAAAGTTGGGTAACGGTTTGTAGAGTTTTGAGTGTTGGGTGTTCGGTTTTGAGTTGAAAGCTGTTCTTGGCGCACTCAACACTCAGCACTCAACACTCAAAACTTATTTATAGCTAGCCACTCATTACTAACCACTCACTACCAATCACCAGCCAGGTCATGCAGGACAAAGAACTTGAAATCCGACGGCAGTTTCTCGATGAAGCACAGGAGTATCTGGATCTCCTGGAAACCTCTGTACTGGGACTAGCAAGCAGCCGCATTGACATGCAGCAAATTAACGCGGCTCTGCGGGCGGCACACTCGATCAAGGGGGGTGCAGGCATGATGGGTTTTATGGTGTTGAGCGACCTGTCGCACCGTCTGGAAGATTCGTTCAAAGTCCTGAAAACGCAGAAGTCAGTTGAAGTTGATCTTGATCTGGAACGGCTACTGCTGTCAGCGCTCGACGCCTTGCGCCATGTTGTGACCTGCGATCGCCAGCATCTGGCGATCGATGACCATTGGCTGAACGGGCACGCAACCCCGATCTTCGATCAACTGTTGGAGCGACTTGGTGAACCGCAAGCAGAAGATGCAGCCTCTGTTCTGTCGCCTGACAGCGATGGGCAAGCCGTCATTTCGCTGCTGTTCGAAACCGAGGTTGAAGGCTGCCTGCAACGCCTGGAAGCTGTGCTAGCCAACCCCGATCAGCCCTGTTTGCAAGAAGAGCTGACGATTCTAGCGCAAGAGTTGGGCGGGCTTGGCGAAATGCTGCAAATGACGACCATGATCAGCCTGTGTGAGTCAGTGACGTATGCGTTGATGGCGGCGCCCGATCGCGTAGAGGCTGTCGCTCAGGCGGCGTTGCAATCCTGGCGACAAGCGCAGGCGTTGGTGCTGACCGGCAACAGCGCTCAGCTGCCGACGACGATCGACTTGGCCGCACTGTCCATTCCACCAGCTCCTGCCGACAATCCCACCAACAATCTCACCGACGTTGCTTCCTGGAACGAGGGGCTGGAAGATGGCGAGGCCCACATTGCCGACTTTGAAACCTGGCAAGAGGAGCCAGATGGCTTCGATTTTTTCCCTTCAGATTTGCAGCCCGTCGATGTGACAGTAAGCGACGAGGAGTTTGTTGCTACGTCTTCGGTGCAGCCAGTATCAGCATCTGTCCAACCCCTAGCGCGGCAAGCTCAGTCAGTCCATAGCGAATCGCAGGTCACTGATTTTCGGGTTCTGGATGCCAACGTCGATGTCAATCTAGGGGCGGAGGAAGATGACAGTGCTACCGTGCGGGTGCCGATTAAACAGCTCAACCAACTCAATGATTTGTTGGGCGAACTGGCGATCGAGCGCAATGGCCTGGATATGTACGTCCATCGCCTGCGTGGGCTGACGCATACGCTGGGTCGCCGGGTGCGCACACTGGAAGAAGCCAACGCTCGCTTGCGATCATTCTATGACCAGTCAATACCTCGCCCGCCCGCCGAGTTTCGGCCACTGCTCACCCTTAGCCCAGCGATGGAAAGTCAGCCAGCTCACCCGCCAGCCTTACATGATCAAGCGGCCGCTCCTCAGTCTCCAGCGCAGATCCCCTTTGATAGCCTCGAAATGGATCGCTACGGGAAGCATCATTTGCTGTCTCAAGAAATGATGGAAACCATCGTCCAGATTCAGGAAGTAACTAGCGACATTGAGCTGAACCTGGACGATACCGAGCAAACGACTCGCGAACTCAATAAAACGGCAAAACATCTGCAAGCCGGTCTCACTAAAGTGCGGATGCGCCCGCTGTCAGATGTCGTCGATCGCTTTCCGCGTGCCATTCGTGACCTCTCGCTGCAGTATGGCAAGAATGTGAAGCTCAAGCTCAGCGGTGGCAACACCATGATCGATCGCAACATTCTCGAAGCACTCAATGATCCGCTCATGCACCTGGTGCGGAATGCCTTTGACCACGGCATCGAAGCGTCTGAAGTGCGTCTTGCCCAGGATAAGCCAGCGGATGGCTTGATTGAAATTCAGGCAAACCATCGGGGTAACCGGACACTCATTACTGTCCGCGATGATGGTGCCGGTATTCCCGTTCATAAAGTGCGTGCCAGGGCTGAACAGATGGGTCTGGATCCCTCGCTTTTAGCCGCTGCCAGCGATCAAGAACTACTGTCCCTCATTTTTGAGCCAGGCTTTAGCACCAGCGATCACGTGACGGCCCTCTCTGGGCGCGGCGTCGGCATGGATGTGGTGCGCGACAAGCTCAAGCAAGTCCGGGGAGAAATCACCGTCGATACTCAGCCAGGTGTTGGCACCACCTTTACCCTATCGTTACCGTTCACTCTCTCTGTGGTGCGGGTTCTCCTGGTAGAGAGCAACGGCACGCTGCTAGCACTCCCTGTCGATGCAGTGAGCGAACTCGTCTTGCTGCAATCTGAACAAGTCATCACTACGGCTGGCAGTGAAGTGCTCAACTGGGGTGGCACGCTTGTACAGCTGATTCGGCTATCGCGCTGGCTCGTGTTTAACTGTCCGCGTCAACCTTACGCCCTTGAGTCGCCGCCCAACATCAATGAGGCAATGGTCTTGATGGTGAGCCAGGGCGCACAGCTGTTTGGGCTACAGGTCGATCGCTGCTGGGGTGAACAAGAAGTCGCTATTCGTCGCATCGAAGGCACACTGGCATTGCCCTCCGGGTTTGCTAACTGCACCATCATGGGGGATGGACGTGTTGTGCCGCTGGTGAACATGACTGAACTGCTGCACTGGATTACAAGCTGTGAACGCTCCGGCTTGGTGACAGCGCCCCAGTTGCCTCCTGTGCCATCGCTTACGGGCGATCACGTGACGGAAGTGGCTGCCACGCCATCGGCCAAAATCCTTGTGGTTGATGACTCGATTAATGTGCGCCGCTTTCTGGCGTTAACGCTGGAAAAAGCAGGCTACCGGGTCGAACAAGCCAAAGATGGTCAAGATGCCCTTGACAAGCTGCAGGCAGGGCTTTCAGTGCAAGCCGTGATTTGTGACATCGAAATGCCGCGACTAGATGGTTACGGGTTTCTTACCAAAGTTAAATCCAACCCTGCGCTTTCGCATCTCCCCATCACCATGCTGACGTCCCGGAGTGGTGCCAAACATCGCCAACTCGCTATGAGCCTGGGTGCAACGGCTTACTTCTCCAAGCCCTATAACGAACACGAGCTCCTACAAACGTTGGAACAAGTGATTGAAGGCGGAGTGAGAGTCTAAAAAATGTCCACTCAACTCTCCCCCCGATCCAAACGCCACCGATCGCGCAAAGCTGAATTTAAACATCAGCTCATCGTCTTTCGGTTGCGGCAGGAGTGGTTCGCGTTACCCATTCAAGCGGCTCAGAAGGTGATACCGTTAGGCGATATTTACGGTGGCGGTGCCGGAGCAGAGATGGGTTTGACCCTTCATCACGGTCGCGAAATTCCTGTGCTTGATATCCAACAGCGTATCTTTGGCACTGGCGGTGGCACTGCTAGTGGGACGGTCAGCCAGCCACTACTGCCTCCAAGCAAACCATCCTCGCCAGAGCCAGCCGAAGGCATGACCGACCCATTGCTGCCAGAGCGGTTTCTCCTGATTGTACAAACTGCTTCTGAGACGACGATCGGCTTCCCGCTTGACTCTCAACCCATGCTACGCCGTGTCTCGGAATCTGCCTTTGCGCCACTCTCCGCTGCCTATTTGAACGAAGGACAGCTTCGCTGTGTGAGATGCCTGATCATCTCGGGCCCAGACGAACCGCCTTTTTTTCTGCTCAACCTCGACCAACTGCTGCAAGTAAAACCGATGTTGCCTGAGCCTCGGAACCCCTGAAACGTTTGGGCAATGTTGAGTCTTGCGTCAGCAAAGACGATGTCAGTTGGCGTTATTTGTCATCCATAAATAAGGTCGCGAATGAGTTATGAATGCTGAAAATCTTTTAGAAAAATATGCGATCGGCGAACGAAATTTTAGCGGCGTTGATTTAAGCTGGGCCGATCTTAAGCAGGTAAACTTACCAGCTGCCGACTTTTGGGAAGCCGATTTTAGTGATGCTGATTTGAGTCAAGCCAACTTGAGTGGTACTAGCTTTAAAGCTGCTAGTTTGACCAGAACTAATCTGACAGAGACAACCTTGACTGCAGCCGATTTGCGATCGACAGATTTGAGTGATGCCACTCTACAAAATACCAACTTGCAAAAAGCCCTCTATGACCGTACAACTCGGTTTCCTGCAGATTTTGACCCCGCGATCGCCAGTGCCTACCTGATTGCCCCTCATAGCGTGCTGCAGAAGGCAACCCTTTCTCATGCCGACCTCAGTGGCACCGATCTGAGCCAAGCAGACTTGAGACACGCCAACTTGCAGCAGTCTAATCTGTTCGGCGTCAGTTTGCGGCAAGCCAACCTCAGCACAGCCACGTTGCAAAAGGCTGATTTATATGAAGCCGATCTAGTCAACGCCAATTTGAGTGGAGCCGATCTGAGCCACGCCAAGCTGACGTATGCAGACCTACGCTATGCCGATTTAAGCGGTACTAACCTGTCTGACACTGACCTGACAGGCGCAACCTTGTGGAAAGCGAACCTGTTTGGTGCAGACCTCCGTACTGCAACACTGCATACGGCTAATTTGCAAGGCGCGATTTACGACAGCCGCACCCAATTCCCAGCCGGATACGATCCCGAAGCAGAGGGCGCTTATCTCATTGGGCCTCAGGCCTCGCTACGACAGGCAGACTTGCGTGGTGTCACCCTTTCAGGCGCCGACCTCACTGGTGCCGACCTCACTGACGCTAATCTCACGGCTGCCGATCTTTGGGGCGCTAACCTCATGCAGGCAACGCTCACGAATGCGAATCTTACTGACGCTAACGTCTGGGGTGCCAATTTGAGCGAAACTAACTTGCGTGGAGCCACACTCACGGGCACGAACTTGCAAGCGGCTGATTTGACCGACGCCCTTTTAGATGAGAATAGTGTGGCAGAAAGCTGATGTAGTGAGCTATCAGCAATATTTCTCGATTAAACCTGGGGCATGAATAATGCTGTAGGAGAGGCTCCGCGAACAACCGCCACTAACCGAGAAGTGTTGAATTTTGACTCCTGATGCCTCATCTCCTTCGCCTAGAATCTCTGACCAAAGCCAAACTGAAAGCGACTATCGCCTTGGTCGCTGACGCCAAAGTCAGCACGAATAATACCAAAGGGAGAGTTCACTCGCAACCCCACACCAAACCCAGCACCCGTTCCAGGTTTACCTCGCTGTACGCCTGGTTCGCCTAACACCTCATCGCTGGTGCCCAAGTCAGTCGCAAAATCGGCAAAGACGACACCACCGATAAAACGGTAGATCGGAAAGCGATATTCAGCGGAGGCCAGGAAGTAACTGCGGCTGGTCGCCACATCGCCCGCGCCATAGCCCCGTACTGAATTAGGACCACCCAGCACAAACGCGTTGTAGGGAGGTAGATCGCCGATCGTGGTACCACCTTGCAAATTAAAGGCAACGACTTGCGGCTGTTGCGCATCCGCATTGGGTTTGATCAAACTAACCGGAATGAAGGTAGCGTAGTTTGCCTGCAAGCGATTGCCGAAGATTTCGCCACGACCGATCGGAATGGACTGTTCGGTACTAAGGGTCACCAGCGAACCACGGCTGGGATTGACCACATTGTCGCGTAAGTCCTGAATCGCTGTGAAAGAGAGGGTTGTCAGGTCATCAATGCCCGTACCGCTAAGGGTGAGGGGATTACCTCTACGATCGATCGCAAAAATGTTGCCATCGCGATCGCGCAGACTCACGTTGGTATAGTTCAGTCCCAGTGTTCCTTTCCAGGTAGGCCCCAGCGGTTTGGTCGCACTAATACCGCCGCCAATTTTCCGTTCTCGGACACGACTACCATTGGACAGCTTGATGTCATCGTCAAACACGGAAGACAGCCCCTGACGCCGAAAGACATACGCACCATAACCAGGCGTATTGGGGTCTGTATCGCGGTAGGGGCTATCGAAACGGGCATCAAACTGCGTATCTAACGTTCCAGGCTGCACATTGGCACTAAACCGCTGCCCCAGTCCGCCAAAGTTATTATCTTGAAAATTGATCGACGCGAAAAGCCCTTGCTGGTCGTTATAACCACCGCTAAAATTGACCCGTCGCGCCGACCCTTCCACGACGTTGTAAATAACCGCAACGCGACGAGCATCGCCCTCAAACGAAAGCGTCGCACTATCAAAAATGCCCAATTCGCTCAGTCGTCGTAAATCGGCACGGGCATCCTCTTCGCGGAATACTTGCCCTGGTTGCAGCTTAATCTGTCGCCGCAAGAAGACTGGCTGCGTACGCCCCTTAATGGGCTGCCCCTTGTCATCAACAGGCTTACCCTCTTTGTTGACAAAGCGCACTTGAACATCGCCGATATAGCCCTCAGCCACTTCAACTGTGACAAGGCCTTCTCGTGTTGGTTGTAAGGTCAGCACTCGCGCTAACGTGTAGCCATTTTGGGCATACCACTCATTAATGCGCTTGACGCTGTCGTTGAGCAGGGTGGGTCTGACGGGGGCACCCAATTGTTCCCCAAAGAGCTGCTTCGCAACCTCCAGCGTGAGGGCCTGTGCTCCTGAGAGCTGGAGCGATCGCACCACGATCGGTTCGACCTGAAACACGACGCTTAGGCCTTGAGGATTGGTACGGCTGCTCACACTGGCATTGGCAAACAGCCCAGTGCCTAAAAGATCCGCTACATCTTGTTTGAGTTGGCTACCGCTGGTGCCACCGCCCGGTCTCGTTTTGATGGTGCTGCGAACGACTTGCTGTAGCTCTGCTTCAGCACCCACAACCTGCACATCCGTTGCTGTCACGACCAGATCGGGAGAGGCGATCGTGCCTGCAGGCGTACGTTGACTAGGAACAGGTGCTGCAGTAGGTTGGTTGGGCGTTGCAGTCGGTGCTGCTCGCAGTGGGGGCACCGTTACCTTGTCTGGAAATGTTTCTGGTGCTCTTGCTGGCAGCGCCTCTGGAGCCGTTTCGGGTGTGGTGGCTTGCTGAGACGGTACGACCCAAACCGGGGTATTGATAGAGGCAGGCGGCTCTGCTGGCTGGGCAGTCGATGGTGCGGTAGTTGATGGTGCGATAGTTGATGGCGCTGTGGTCGATGGTGCGGCAGTTGATGACAGGGGCGCACCAAAGTTGATGGCTGGCTGAGCAGACCCAATGGGTGGCTCAGTGCGGGGGCTTTCGTCTGGTGTAGAAGTCGGTGCAGTTGGCGCAGCTGGTGCTGTGGTTGGCGCCACGATCGGCTGGTAGTCCTGATAGTACTGCGTGCTGACCGTAGTGCTTTGAGCATCCGTCACGGTTGCCTGCGAATGAGTCGGCGTTGCGGCCGTTGTCACCTGCGCGATCGCACCTTGCATCAGGTAGCTCGGCAAAGCGCTGGGCTGCCTTGCTCCCACTGCTGCCTTACTGCTGCTAGACGACGAGGGTTGAGCGCTGGCTGCTGCGCTGCTAGTGTAAACCCCTTCGCCAGCCGCGATCGCTGCTAGCGTGCAAGCTGCCAGTATCTGTAGGTGCGTTAACGTCACGTTGCGGATAACCGATAGAGCGTTCAAACCAGGTCAGAGACAAACAACCTCAGCGGCTAAAACCGCATTGCGATTGAGTAGACGATGGGTTGCCAGGTTGGCTCCTAACATTTTGCACGCTTGATCCACAATTTCTACGTTCTTTACAAAAGAAAGTAGAACCCCAACATCAGACAAAGCAGGTTCACTACCAGCTTAAATTGAGCGATTATACGCGACTGACGGTGACTGCGAAGCCTGAAACTGAGCCTTCGCGAACGCTAAACTGCAAGAAAATGACGTATAGCCATTCAGTCGAATGAGCGAAATGATGTTCTCTTTGCATTCAATGACGCGATAAAAGGCACCATTCTCAGCAGTCAGAATGTCTCCAAGATGAATGTCCATATCTTTCGTATGCGTTGCCACGAAGTCGTTACTGTCCTCAGTATTACTCGTTACAAAACAGCTACGCGATCGGTTTCGTGAAGAGTTGAACCCGCTCTGTAAACTCGATGTAATTTTTCATTGAAAGACGCGTGTTTGCCTTCAAACCACCTTTTGGGTTCTGCTGCCCTTTCTTTAGGGATTGCGGATTAAGGAGATTTCTAGCAAGCAAAATACCCGTAAGGGCAGGTTTGCTCACCAGGTTTAGAGGGCAAGACTCTGGCAAAACCTGCCCCTACTCAACTGCAAAGGTTTCCTTGAAAAGCTTCCTTCAATTCGATGTCTCTTTAATTCTCATGCCTAAAGTCGCTCTTGATTGAGGCGACGTTGCCACTCGGCGTCAATTTTGGATGTTTGCTCTGCCTCTTGCTCCAGGAGATCTTGCTCTGTGGTGTAGGCCAGATCGTCTGTGCCAATGACGGTTTCATTGGCAAACTGTTGGGCGTAGGCAATTTTATCTTGCAGTTTAGCATCTGCCTGATTCAGTCGAACCGCTTCCTCTTGACGGGTTTCATTGCGGGCAGCAATCTTGCTATTGCGCCATTGAACCCAGAAGTAGCGCACCAGCGGTAAGGCTAAAAAGGCACTGCCATAACCCAGCAACACCCAATAAATCGACTGGACAAACGCCACTAAGCCACCCAGAGCAATGGCAGCGGAACCACCAGCCAGCAGTTTGCCCAATGCCAATGCGCCAACAAAATTGACGCCACCCAGCGCGGCTGCCAGGATGAGCTGCCCAGAGCTAGCCTGACTAAACCGCCAGGGAAATTCCTGAAAGTAGGCTGCAACTGGCTTCGGTCGAGTTTGTGCTGCCGTTGCCTGCAACTCTGGAAAGTGGTAAACAATACCTCCGTCAGGGCTAACTTCAGGTTGACCGTTGAACCGAGTCAGCACTGGCAGCATGTATTCTTCATATTCCCGACTGTAGCCCTGTCCTAACTGGTCGAGATAGGGCGCAATCTGCTCAGCCACAACCGCCCCACGTTGATTGCGAATGACGGTGCCGATCGCCTGCCAGCGTCGTTCTTCCAGGTCAGCATTGGGGTTACCATCGCCAAACAAGAAGGAGAAAACTGCCTCCAGGAAGTTCATTTGAGGCTTGTCGTCATATTGTACGCGCGCGAGATCTTGTCGGCGCGGACGATCGTAGTAGTTGGGAGAGAAAAACCAGAAAAGATCGGGCCCTAACCAAAGATTAGGCATAAAGATGCCACCGCCACCCGAATCCTGTCGATCATCTCCATCACGGCTTGAATTCATGGCTGTAATGATGACGACGATCGACAGCAAAATCAGCGCAATGGAAACCACCAGCACAATGCCAAAGGAGATGCGAATCAGATAGAACAGAACTTTCCAAACCTTGTCCCACCATTCTTTGAATTGAATGCGCAAGTATTTGTTGCGCAACAGCGTTCGGAAATTGTCGGGAAATAAATAAACGACTTCGCCAGATTCTGCTACCTGGAGATGTCCACCTGCGTCAGAAGCAAGCGCCAGTAGCCCCTGCTGTGCCAAATTTACATTTAAGCCTGCTTGTGTAGCGATATCGCCGACAGTGACGCGATAGTTCAGACGCTCAACTGCCTGCATGATTTCGTGACTCGGAGCCATCTTGGTTCCTCTGCAAAAGCATTTCTCTCTCTAGTATAGAAGCTGTCTTTTGTCGTATGGGACGAATCATGCGCGATCGCGTCTTCGTGAGGCAACAGCGATCGCTTAAGTGGCGATAGAGCTTTGATGAGACGAGATGGTAACAACTGAGAAAGGCTCGGAGTGGATCAGTATCGCGATCGCCACCATTCATCGCCCGGCATGACAGATAACACCCTAAAACGGCGGACTTAACCTGCAAAGATTCTGTTTAACCCCTCAAAATGAGGGTGTCATCCCTGCCATGTAATGGATAATTCTGGAAATGTGCGTGCTTATCCAACAAATCCGACGTTGAATACATCGTTATGCGGCTCAAGTTTCTCTAGACAGAACTGTGAACCTAACAGCAAACGTCAGGCTTAAATCCACATGAGATAGAGTGACTTCTGAAGCACGATCGTAGCAACTAGTGCAGGGTGGCGGAAAAAACGAATCAGTTAATCGCAGGGCATGAGGGATAAGCTGAACAAGCAGCACTACATTCTTTTCCCTGGTTGACCCTGATGCCAACGCCCCATGCCCAGCCGATTCCTTTGTCATTACGACAAAAGGCGCTTTTGGAACAGATTGCCCGCCAAACGACCAAACCGTATCGCTTAGTGCGGCGGGTGCAGGCACTTGGGCGCTGCCGAGGGGGAGAGCAACAGCGCCTTGGCGAAGCAACTGCACCTGAGTCGGAACCAGGTGCAAGTATGGCGTGGTCGGTGGCAAGCCGCGAGCGAGTCATTGCTCGAAGCAGAGTGTGAAGCTAGCAGTGAGAGTCAATGAGGACAAAGGGTTGAGTCTATCTTGCAAGATGCGTTCCGGTCGGGCAGCAGTGTGAAATTTGCAGTGGAACAAATCGTGGCGATTGTCGCCTTAGCCTGCGAGTTGCCTGCTTCCAGTGGTCGTCCCATCAGCCACTGGAGTCCAGGGGCACTAGCAGCGGAAGCAGTCAAACGGGGCATTGTTGAGACGATTTCGCCCCGCAGTGTCGGGCGTTTTTTAAAAGGAAGTCGCCCTCCAACCGCATCGGGTCCGGTACTGGCTGAACAGTGACCCGGAAGACCCGGTGGCGTTTCGCGCCCAAGTCAAGGTCATCTGTGACCTCTACGCCCAGGCTCCGGCGCTTTTAGCCACGGGGATTCATGTCATCAGTAGCGACGCGATGACGGGCATCCAAGCACTGGAGCGGGCTGATCCAACGGCAACCGTGCAGATGGGACAAGTCGAACGCCAAGAGTATGAGTACATCCGCCACGGTACGCAAAGCTTGATTGCCAACTGGCAAGTGGCAACTGGCACGGTGCTCACCCCCTCTATGGCTGCCACGCGCAATGAAGCCGACTTCGCCGCTCATATCGCTCAGACGATTGTCACCGACCCTCAAGCTGGCTGGCTTGTGCTTCTCGACCAACTCAATACCCACAAGTCAGCCACGCTAGTGCGTCTGGTGGATCGCTTGTGTGATCTGAAACTCGACTTGGGGGAAAAGGAGCCATCCGGCATTCTCCAGTCAATGCCCACACGCGCAGCCTTCTTGAGTGATCCAACCCACCGCATCCGCTTTGTTTATGTACCGAAACATTCTTCCTGGCTCAATCAGATTGAGTGCTGGTTCAGTATTCTGGTGCGTCGTCTCCTCAAACGGGGCAATTTCACCTCGACCCATGATTTGCGCCAACAGGTGCTCGATTTTATTGCCTACTTCAATCGCACCTTTGCCAAGCCCTTTAACTGGAAATTTAAGGGCTTTCCTGAACTCGATTAAGCTGCTCAGTTATTTCAGCCAGTCTGCACTAGCATCGGCACTTCAAGTTGAGATTGAACGATTAGCATCGCTGTCATGGTTGCAGAAGGCGTCGCTATGGGTAGCGCAATCAGCAACGTTCTGGAGGACCATTGACACGGTGTATGGAGGTGTATCAGCGTTGCCAAAACGCAATCGTTGGGCAGGCGTAGATAACTTGATATGCAACCACGCTTGCCCAACTAATATTTGATTGTAAATTCACTTCTTGGAGCCTTTTCAGCTTCCTAGTCTTGTCATGCGGCTAGGGAAAGTGTCTCTACTTGCAGCAATTGCCCGATCGTCTTCACGAACGTACCCTGCTTAAAGTAGTTTTGATAGACACGGCGAGCGTTTTGGATAATGCGATCGGCCTCTTCTGGATGCTCCAAATAATAGCGACATGTTTCTTCGAGGTCGCTAAAGTCCCAACGGACTGGAACATAGGTCTCATGAGGAATGTAAATATTGGGCTGAGTATCCATATGATCCATTGACGGTTTGACGAGCAAACAGCCATAACAGACCGCTTCATAATCTCGCCAGGTGGTTTCACCCCAGCCAAAGGGGCAAAAGGCAATGCGGGTTCGCTTGATTTCACGAAAATATTGCCGGCTTGAAATCACCCGTGCGCCAACATATTCGCCGCTTACGGCTAGATTATATTGATTTTCTAACGGCTGGAGGACATCGATCGCTGCTTTACGGTACAAACCATACCAATCGTTGGAGCCTTTCACGCCGTAAGACACACGGCAAAAAACATCAATGTCACGCTTTGAGGGCATTCTTAAACGTGAGAGGACAGTACCAAATAGCGGTTTTTGAAACCGTTCTAATAAGGTGACATTCCACCCCGTCTCAATGCGATCAGCGTAACCTGGAGGGATCTCTGAACCAATCTGCCAACCTTGAAGGTCATAGCCTAGCTCACGAGCCAGATAATCAGTAATTGCAGTGCCACCAAGCAAGCCATTTTGATACTGACTAATGTCCTTTAAACGCTGATACTTGAGCAAGCGATCGACATAAGGCAGCAGGTTGAAAAAGCTGCTTGCTACTTGATCCCACGGGTCGATAAAGATAATCTTACTCGTTGGATGAGTCGCCCTTAATTTGCTAATCACACGTTCCGCTTCAATGGGGCTTTCGTCCCATGCTGGACGAATAAAAAAAGCATCGATTCCATTGCCAAACGTTTGAATAACTTGTTCGATCTCAGCAAATGTGGAAGCGTTTTCATGGTGGAATGTGAGACCAAGATCGCGCTTAAGCTGTTGCCGAAATCCGAAAAAAGGGTATAGCTGAGCCGGTGAGATGAGATCACTCGTGTTAAATTTTGCGTTGCCGATAACCAGCGCTTTCATAAGCTAAGTCAGGTAGGTCAAGAATTTTGGCAGTTTAGCGATGTTGAGCTGGAAAGCTCCGAATATTAACCATCCGTAAGGAACCTGAACGCTTGGCAACGCAGGCGTTTGGCTATGACTGCTTTCCTTGCCAAGGAAGCTACAGGCTTCTTTCTATTTGATGACACTCAGTATTGGAGAGTCGGCAGTCTTGGTTAAACAATTAACTCGCTTTTACCCCCTACGAATAAGGAAGTTTCCTAATGAGCGATCTGTATCAATAGAAACGGCAATTTACAAACTAATTTAAGCTTTGAAGCTCTTTGTTTAATGAGAAGCACCTTTGCTCTTACTAAAGATAAGAGTAATACTGATCTTTAAGGTAAACTTGTATTGAAGAATGGTGGGCGAATGAATAAGCTTTGGTAAAGCCTCGACATGGTAGGCTATGTGAGGCTTTGGGCAGAATGCTCAAAATTGCGATCAATGGGCGGAAGTGAGCGGAAGAAAATTAAGAAAATTCAACTGCTTCCGAAAGACATCGGTTATCCTTTGTGTCCTAGAGTATCGTCGCTCCTGGCACAACTATGACAGCCGCTACACAACCGCCTCGCTCCTACGATGTCATTTGCTTTGGTGATGAAGTGCCTGGTGTGCTGGCACTGGTTAGTGCTGCCAGGGAGTACCGTCGTTGTACAGGGAAGGCGTTACGCACCCTGCTGATGTTTAAGGGCAACTCCCAGGAGGGGGTTGGTGGTCATTTGGTGCGGGGAGGGTTGGCGTACCTCGATCGCTGCTCTTTATCAGCCGAAATCCGTCAGGCTTACGGTTTGCCAACCTTTGGTGCGCCATCTGCCATCTATCAGGAGTTTTTGCAACGGGCCGGTGTGACGCAAATTGGGCTTGACCCACGCAAAGCGGATGCGGCACTGCGAGCCATGCTGAGTGAGGTGGGTACCGATATCATTAGCCGGGTGCAGCTTCAGTCGGTGCTACGGGATGGCGCAAAGTTAAAAGGTATTCAACTTACAACGGGTAGTGTTTTTCTGGGCAAGCAGTTTATCGACTCTAGCGTCAATGCCGAACTTGCGCAGATAGCTAGCGTGAAGAAACTGCAAGGCTTTGCGACCTTTGGGTTGCCAGAATCGGAATTGCCCGTCACGCTGGTGTTCGAAAGCCAGGGCTTGACGATTCAGCGTTTGAAAGAGATTGAGCTGAACTACCTTAAGCGCTTTACGAACCCGAATGACGCCGAAGCACAAAAATATATCACGATCGCCGCTGGTTCTGATCCGGCATTGATCAACCAGATCCGCAAAAGCTTTGTGGATGAGAAGGGCAATCTCCGCACGATGTATGTGGGGCAAGATCACGTTGATATTCGCAGTCGCGCCTTGTCCGTGACGTATCACGCCTTCCGGGGCAAGAAGATGTTTTTAGCTGACAGTGGCGTGCTGATGGATCAGGCAAACATTGCTGTGCTACCTGGCGGTCGGCTGTCCTGGAATGCGCTGATGTTCTACGTGACGGGCTCTCAGGCAGAAGCACTGGCGCGAGGTGCGGCTAAACCAACGCCTGCGATGCTGGAGGAAATCGGCTTTGTGACCAAATGGTTGAAAAGTTTTGGCGCAACAGCAGTCAAGCCGGCTTCAGAGCTATACATCCGGCACGCGGGTAATGTGCAAGGTGTGGTAGAGCCCTTGAGCGGTGCCCAGATGCTGCTGGGTGGGGCTCCTGCAACGGATGCGATCGCGACCTTTGGCTATTATCTGGATGTACGAGGCGGCATTACGGGCTTGGGCAAAAAGGCATCAGATAAGGGCATGAGCAGTATTTCCTTTCACCATCCACCGCTGTTTAATGTAGGCATTCGTCATGCGCTGATCCGATCGGTGCCTAATCTGGCTGTGGTCAGTCCAGCGTCGGGATTTGATGGTTACGCGTGTGCCGCTGGCAGAATTGTGGAATTCAACACAGCGGTGGGTCATGGCGTGGGGATTGCTGTGGGGATTGCCTTATTTAGTAATCGCGATCTGGCCAGTATCACGAATGGTGAGGTGAGACAGGTGCTGGCAACAACAGGAAAACTGCCCCGCATTTATGGTCAAAGTTATGTGCTGGAAGCGACTCGCTTGCAGGATTTTGAGTCGATTATGATTGCTTGATGGGATTGTCTGATCGGCATGGAGCCTGACCGTTCATAAAGCTCTGGGCTTCGTTGCTAGACCTGACCGGGGGACTTCCCCCCGGCTCCCGCTATGTGGGGGCCTAACTCCCCCACGCCCCCCGAATCAGAGTTCTGGCGTGGGTAGCAATGATTAATCTGGAGGCGCAGGTAGGATAAGATTCTGTCCTTTTCAGTCGGGTGAAGTGGTCACTGATCTTCAAGGAGTGCTTGCGCAGTTCAACCTTTGAGTAGGCGTAGTCCGCTAAGTGTGACGAGAACGGTGGAGCCTTCGTGTCCGATAACCCCCAATGGAAGGGTAATATTGCCCGCAAAATTGGCAAGCAGTAAGAGCACGATGAAGCCGATCGCAAAGACGATGTTTTGCTTGACGACTCGCTGCGATCGCCGACTCAAGGTAATGGCTTGCTCCAGTTTTTCCAGGCGATCGCTCATCAGCACAATGTCAGCAGTTTCCAGCGCGACATCACTGCCAGCGATGCCCATTGCCACGCCAACGGATGCTTGAGCCAGGGCAGGCGCATCGTTGATACCATCGCCAATCATGGCAACGTGTTGATACTGTTGCTGTAAGCGTTTAATGACGTGTAGCTTGTCTTCTGGCAACAAATCAGCGTAGACCTGATCCAGCCCGATTGTCTTGGCAATGCTTTGCGCGGTGCGATCGTTGTCGCCAGTGATCATGACTATCTGTTCGATGCCTAAACGTCTCAAACGAGCGATCATTTCAGCCACTTGGGGACGCAGGCGATCGGCAACAGCAATCAGTCCTACCACCTGTGTCTCCTGAGCGACCCAAACGACTGTTTTGCCGTCTTGCTCCAAAAACTGCATTGCTTCTAGCAGGGTTTCAGGCATGTTGGTTACGGACTGGCTGACAAAATTTGAGTTGCCAACGGTCACGGTTTGTCCCTGATAGGTACCAACAATGCCCTGTCCGGGGTGCGCCTGTACATCAGTGGCAGTAGACCAGTGCAGCCCTTCAGCAGCTTGCACGATCACGTCTCCGAGGGGATGTTCCGAACAGGACTCCAGCGCAGCGGCAACCTGCAATACGTCGGCTTCTGCGTAGCCAGCGGCAGCAATGACCTTGTAGACTTCGGGTTTGCCGATCGTGAGAGTGCCTGTCTTGTCAAAGGCGATCGCGCGTACTCGACCGATCATCTCTAACTGCGCGCCATCCTTGAACAAAATGCCCTGTTTCGCTCCGTTGGCAATGCCGGACAGTAAGGTGGGCATAATTGCCGCCATCAAGGCGCAGGGTGATGCCACAACCAGGAAAATGAGCGCTCTGTAAATCGTCGTTTCCCAACTCCAGCCCAGCAGAAACGGCGGTAGGGTTGCCAGGAGGATGCCTGCTATCACAATGATCTTTGCGTAACTGCGTTCAAACCGTTCAATGAACTGCTGTGATGGGGGCGTTTCTGTTTGCGCCTGCTCCACCAGCCGAATCACGCGCTGAATCAAGCTACTTTCGGGCGGCTGATGCACGATCAGATTGAGCGCGCCATTACCGTTTAGGGTGCCAGCAAAGACCGGATCGCCGATCGTTCTCTCGACGGGCATAGATTCTCCAGTAATCGGTGCCTGGTTCAGGGTGCTGTAGCCTTCTTGAATGACCCCATCGGTTGGAATCAGTTCTCCTGGCTTGACGATGACACGATCGCCCACCTGCAACGCACTGACTGCTATCATCTGCTCTTGCCCGTGCCGCTGCACCCTAGCGGTATCTGCCGTCAAGCTCATCAAGCTCCGAATGCTGCGCTCTGTACGACGCATCGCATACCCTTCCAGTGCTCCACTCACGGCAAAGATGAGAATCAGCGTTGCCCCGTCCACAATAAAAAAATATTCGCGTCGCCATAGACCCAGCCCTGCTGCTCCTAGCGCAGCCACAATCATCAACAGATCGACATCCAGTTCCTTTTCCTGGAACAACGTGGTTAGCCCTTCACGAGCGCTTTCATAGCCACCAATCACATACGCAGCAGGCAACAACAACAGCGCCAGCCCTACCCAGCCAAGGTGCAAGGTGAGCCACCCCAGCAGCAACAAAATGCCACAGAGTATAGCCGCAACCACATCGGTATGGTCTTTTGTCAATTGAGTGAGGCGAGATGGGTAGAGCATCGCAAACAAACGGGACTACTCTTACACGCTAAACCTTGACATTGATGTTAATGTCAAGCAAGAAGGACAAAGGCGAGGGGTCAGAAGTCAGAAGTCAGAAATGAGAAGTCGAAGGGTAAAAGGCTGAGAGCTGACGGCTGAGAGCTAAAAGCCAGAACTTGAGGGCAGCACATGCTTGGTCACGATCTAACCATTAAAGAACTGACGGATGCCGTAGGGGGAGACGTTTCGCCTCGTATGGTACGGCATTATCACCAATTGGGCTTACTGCCGCAGCCAGCCCGATCGCGTGGTAACTATCGTCTCTATAGCCAGCACGACGTGCAGCGATTGCAGCGCATTGTGGCACTCAAGCAACAAGGCTTTCAGCTGTCACATATCCACAAACTGCTGGATGAAGAACCGGAAACTAACCCAGCTGGAACCTTGATGGTGCAGTTTCAGCAGCAGTATCGCTCGGTGATTCAGCAGATTGCCCATTTGCGACAAACGGCATCGGCACTGGAAGGCTTATTAGGACGCGATACGGATTGCCAACTGGTACAGGCAGAGGCGATCGCTCAACTCAAGCTGCTGGATGTCGAAGCTCAAACTCGACTTGGCGGTCTGGAACAACTTTGGAGTGGCTTAGATGCGGCGGTTCATGCTCATCCAGAAGCCTTTCAAGAATCACTGGAGCGGCTCTTACCAGACTTGTCCGATCGCTCTGAAATTGAGGTCGATCTGCTCTCAAAACTGGTGCTGGCCTGTGGTGATGTCAGCCTTGTGCCGTTTGTCAGAGTGGGCAAAGGGGCGATCGCGGCCAGCCGTGAGGCTCTGAAGGCGGGTTGCCAAATCGTGGCCGATGTCCCCGTTGTCCATGCAGCGCTGGATCACACCCGCTTGGCTCATTTAGGTTGTGCAACGGAACGCTTGATTGATGACTGCCACATTACCAACGCAGCAGAGGCAGAACAGGCATTTTGGCAGAATGAAGTATGGCACGCACGCTTACATAGTTTGCAGGATGGTTGTGTGCTAGTCATCGGTTACGCTCCATCGGTTCTATTTGCGGTCTGTGAAGCGATCGCTACCCACCACCTTCGCCCAGCTTTGATTATCGGGATGCCGATCGGCTTCAGCCATGCACCCGCTGCCAAGCGCCAGTTGATGCAGTCCGGCATTCCCTTTATTACGTTGGACGGCACGATCGGCGGTGGGTTACTAGCAGCTGTAGCGCTGAATGCGATCGCTGACTCGCTCATTGAAAAACCCGACTGTCACTGCTATCTGGGCAAAGGGTGAGGGGAAAGGCTATGGAGAAGCTCTCAGCCATCAGCTTTTCTCTGAGTGGCAAGGTGATTTCCGAGAAAAAATGTACCGCCTGGTAGGGGGCAGGTTTGACCAGCGTCTTTGCATCCAGCCAATCGCTTTGGTGTCAAACCTGCCCTACGAGTATTTTGTTTTCTACAAAGCTCCTCATAGCTCACCCAACGACGTGCAGCTATTGCTCCACAACCTATAGTGTCATAGCAATTGAAGTCACGGCAATTGAACCTGTAATGGTTGCCTCCTAACCTCTGCTCTCTGCCTTCTGCCCCCCACCTGCCGCCTCCTGCCTCTGCCTCCTGCGATCTGGCCACTTCAAATTTCTTTCTGCTGTCTCCGGAATGACACAGCCTCATAGTGTATCCAGCTTTCGGGTGATTTTGTCTCAAGGAGTAGACATCGTCATACTACACGTGTAGTATATACAAAGCGAGTTTTTGCCAAGTCTTTCATCGACCAAACTATTCCATTTGCAACGTAATTCCATGACCAGCACACCCTTATTCACCTCCAATAGCGCTAGACAGCGGCGACCTCATGGCGGGTTGTCGAAGTTCGTTGCACTGTTTGCGGTTGAGGGTGTGTCTGCGCTTCTCTCTGGTAAAGCACTTCTCTCTGGTAAAGCACTTCTTGCAGGTAAAGCACTTCTTGCAGGTAAAGCACTTCTTGCAGGCGTCGCTAGCGCTATTAAGGGCCAAGTAGAGTTCGATCGACCAATACAAAGCGGGTGGTGCAGGCGTGACCATGCACCAATATAAGCAACCAGTCGGTACTGAGGCTGTTAACCCCCGCTCCTGAGATTCAGAAGCGGGGGTTGTTTTTTTAGGAGGCAGACAGGATGTTAAAGCTGACCTATATAGAGGATGGGTTACACCTGGAGCGGATGACCGCTTCATTGGATGTGCTGATTGCACAACGAGTGCTGTTGGCCTTGCGTGCGGGACAAAAACTCTATGTGGAACCGGGTTGCGCTGCTTTTTTGCTCCCTGCCGATGCTCCCGGTTTGACCCATCTAGAGCTGGCGTTGAAGCTCGATCGCAGTCAAAGCATTACCGTTACCCCGGTCGATGATGCTTTTGTAGAAGTCAGTCTGCAAGGCAGTTGGATTGCGGCAGACGCAGACGCGCATGAAGGCATGTTCATCGCTGCCTTCTCCGATCGCGCTGAGTTCTTTGTTTACAAACTGTGGGAAGTCACACAGTGTAATGCATCATCACTAGCAATTGGTGATGGACGCTAATAAGGAACACAGATTTAATAAGGTGCAATTCTTTCTGTAGGGACGTTCCATGGAACGTCCCTACAGAAGGGAAATGGTTCAGATTAATTAATCCACGACCCTAAGGACGACGGGTGATTGGTGCCGATGACACCCGCAGCAATCACCCTCTTTACTTTCTACAAACTCTGCAAAAAACTGGTTTGATCTACCAGTCCTACCTGTTTGCGCGCCAGCTCTTTTTTAACTCTTGGGAGGGAGGGCGTTCAGAGCCAGTTGCCATGACAATACATCTATTAAGGCTGTTTTGAAGAGCAGAATTAGAGAGAGCTATGAAATTACTACGCATCCTTGCCGCTATTTTTCTCCCACCACTGGGCGTTTTCTTAACTCTGGGAATCAGTCCCGCTTTTTTCATTAATGTGGGTCTGACGCTACTAGGCTACGTACCTGGGATTATCCATGCGCTTTGGGTAGTACTGAAAACTTACGAACACGAAGCGATCGATCGCAAAGCCTACGAAAACGCTGTTGATCAGACTAGCCCTTAAGGCCACTCTAATCAAGTCAAACGCAAAAGCGCTGATGAGAGATACACTCACCAGCGCTTTTGTCAGTTTATGTTTTTGGTCGGTTTCCGTCGGAGTCAGTTACCGCAGTCAATGACCCTGAAGTGGAAATGCTCAAGATGGGGTTTTAACTTGGCGTGCGAGATCCAGGAAGGATGACATATTGGCACCAGGACGACGACGGCCGTTTGAGCTACCGGCTTGAGCGAGATATTTTGGTGCAAACGTTGTGACCGTAGGTTGAGGCAGGTTAAGACCTGCATTCGCTGCCACTGGCTTTGGTGCAGGTTTGGCGGTTGCCCCATTGGTAGACTCCGATGCTTTAGCTGGAGCTGCTGCGACAGACTTAGTGGGAGCAGGCGTCGTGCCAACGCCTTTAGCCTCATCAAGCTCTAGAAAATATCCAGATTTGCTGGACTTACGGGGCTTGGGTGCACTGTCCGCGATCGCAGCCTGCTTTTTCTTAGAACTAAACAGACCGCCGATAAAGGAAAAAAGGCCAGAGAATAAATTTTTGAGAAAATTAACGAAACTGCTCATTGCAACTGCTCCTGAAATGCGTACCGATATACTCGCGCAACGTTAGTAAAAGGTTGACTCATAAAGCCGAACTACCCGACTCAAATTATCGCGGTTTTATGAGTACAGAAGGGCTAATATTGCGATTTATTAATTATTTATTGGATGACTGTTAATTCGGTGGGTCGCGTGTGTTTGATTGACACCCGACCATTTCGTTGTCTGTCCTATCACGATCGCTGAGACCGCTTAGCAGCACTTACACTCGAAAGAGTACGATGCATGGCTGTGATGAACCCTTCAACCCCGCGTAATCCAATTCTCCTTCTTCACGGCATCTGGGATACGGGTGCAATTTTCCGTCCTATGACGCGCTATCTCAACAATCTGGGTTGGGAAACGCATGATCTTAATCTGACGCCTAATAACGGCGATGGTTGTCTTAAATCTTTGGCCCAGCAAGTGGCGGAATATGCCGATCGCGTCTTTACACCAGAAACACCATTTGACTTACTGGGCTTCAGCATGGGTGGCATTGTAGGTCGCTACTACCTTCAACGGTTAGGTGGGCTCGATCGCGTGCAGCGCTTTATCAGCCTTTCGTCTCCTCACGGCGGCACCTGGGTTGCTTATGGCTCCCTACGCCAAGGCTGTATGCAGATGCGTCCCCAGCATCCCTTTCTGCGAGACTTGAACCAGGACATTGCAACCCTCGATCGGGTCAACTTCACTTCGATTTGGACACCGCTCGATGCCATGATTTTGCCAGCTAGCAGTTCTCAAGTGCCGGTTGGACGAGACGTTAAAGTTTGGGTGCCGTTACACCGAGATATGGTTTCGCATCCCCAAAGCTTGAAAGCGGTTGCTAATGCTCTGGTCGAACCAGTGAAGACGGAGACTGGGCTTCAGCCTTTGAGTGGCAGTTCAATTTGAAAGGTCGATCCTGCCTCCAGGGCGCTGCTTGCAGTGATGCGCCCCCGATGTGCGGCGATAATCTGCTGAGCGATCGCCAAGCCTAGGCCAAAGCCGCCCGTTTGGCGCGATCGTGCCGTATCTACCCGATAAAAGCGCTCAAAAATGTGGGGCAGATCGGCGGCGGGAATGCCGATGCCATTGTCTTCAACCTGGATCACGGCAAAGCGGGATGAGGTTGAAAGACGTAGCTGGACGCTGCCACCAGGAGATGTGTATTTGAACGCGTTACTGAGTAGATTCATGACGGCTTGCCTGAGCAAATCTGGATCGGCGTTTAAGATGACCGCTTGTGCCGGTAGCTGGCTAGTGAACGTTAACCCTTGCGCGGTTACCTGAGTGGTCTGGTCGTCGATGAGCGATCGTAACATTACCACCAAATCCACTTGTTTCAGGCTGGCTGCATCGAGCGGCCCTTCTTGTCGAGAGAGAAACAGCAGATTGCTAATTAGCGCACCCATTGACTTTGCGGCCGCGACAATTTTTTCTAGCCGCAGACGCTGCTGCGCGCTATCGTCGGGCGACAGCAACCCAACCTGGGCATTGCTCAGCATTGCTGCTAGAGGTGCCCGTAGCTCATGGGAGGCATCGGCTGTAAAGCGCTGTAGCTGATCGTATGCCCGTCGTGTTGGCTGCATGGCTACACCACCTAAAAACCAGCCTGTTACTCCAATCACACCCAGCGTCATAGGGACACCTAACGCTAAAAAGAGCCGCACTCGCTCCAGACCGTCTCGAATGCCTGTGAGCGGCTCGCCAACCTGAAGGTAGCCGACCAACTGCTGATTTTGAAGCACGGGTAGTGTCGCCTGTCGCAGCCAAAGCCCTGTTGCCGTGGTTCCAGCTTGATCATCAGCCACCACGATCGTTTGAAACTCTGACACGGGCTTTAAACGGAGTGGAGCAGGCAGCCCAATAAAGCGTACTAAATAGCCCCTCGTGTTATACCAGCGCACATAAACCAGCTCGCTGCTGCGCGACAGACGATCGCTCCCCATCCAGGGTGCATCGTCTGGTTCAATCTGCCATTGCCCCTGTTGAAACCGGACTGTGGCACCCGACGCGATCGCCCTACTTTTCTTAGAAAGTGCCTGGTCAAACGCCTGTAGCTGCCCTTCTACGCTCAGGCAATAGCTTACGCCTGCAAATAAGACGAGAATGCCACCCATGGAGAGAGCAAACCAATAAGCTAAATTGCGACGACTGCGAGTGAACATGGAAGGGAAGTAGAAAGGCTAAAGGCTAAATTCAAAACTCAAAACTCGAAACTCAAAACTCTCCCACTCCCTACTCCTACTCCCCACTCCCTACACCCCTTCCCCTCTCCGGCGGCTGCAACCGATACCCCATACCATAAATGGTTTCTAGCCAGTCTTTGGCGTTAACGGCTTGCAAGCGTTGCCGCAAACGACGGACGAGGGTGGTGACGGCATTGCTTTCGGGTTCGGTGCCCCAACCCCATAGTGCCTGCTCGATTTGATGGTGCGATAAAACCTGGCGTGGATGGCGCATCAGGTATTCCATAAGCTGAAATTCGCGGCTAGAGAGTGGGGTTGTCAGCTGGTGGCACTCCAGCGTCAGGGTGTTCAGGTGCAGATGTAAGGCGTCTAGCGATAATGAATCACCTTGCCAGAGGGGCGATCGCCGCCGCAGTGCTCTGACTCGTGCCAACAGTTCCACCACATCAATGGGTTTCACCAAATAGTCATCGGCTCCAGCATCGAGTCCAGTCACCTTGTCGGCGATCGTATCTTTGGCCGTAAGCATCAACACAGGTGCGGTTTTGCCAGACTGACGATATTGCTGGCAAAGGTTGACCCCGCTGATTTTGGGCAACATCCAATCGAGAATGAGCAGATCGTACTCTTTCTGAGACATGAGCCACTGTGCGGTTTCGCCATCGTCGATCGCGTCGACAATGTGCCCTGCCTGCAACAGTGCTGTTTGTAGTGGCTCTAGCTGGGCTGGATCGTCTTCCACCAGTAAAATCAACATCGATCGCAACTGCTGAGAAAGCGTTCTGCTTCATCCTAACGAGTGCAAGATTACCGTTGGGCAACAGCAAAGCAATACGAGTTAACGACTTATCGCTAGAATAGAAGACTTAAGTGATGAATGGTCGCTTGGTACGAACTTCATTCATCCTTGTTGACCTCATCCTTTAATCTTCATTCCTATGCCTTTGCCTATTGTTGCTATTATCGGTCGTCCAAACGTGGGCAAGTCTACAGTCGTGAATCGACTGTCAGCGTTGCAGGATGCCATTGTCTTTAATGAACCTGGTGTGACCCGCGATCGCACTTACAAGCCAGCCTTTTGGCGCGATCGTGAATTTCAGGTCGTCGATACGGGTGGTTTAGTCTTTGATGATGACACCGAATTTCTGCCCTTCATCCGTGAACAGGCAATGGCTGCGTTGGCAGAATCGAGCGCCGCGATTTTTGTCGTGGATGGCATGATGGGGCTGATGCCATCTGATGAAGAAATTGCGACCTGGTTGCGGCAACAGTCAGTCCCCGTTTTGCTGGCAGTCAACAAATGCGAATCTGTGGAACAGGGTGCAGCACTGGCAGCAGATTTCTGGTCGTTGGGCTTGGGCGAGCCGTTTCCGATTTCGGGCATTCATGGCAACGGTACTGGCGAACTGTTGGATGAGTTAATTACTCATCTGCCACCTGCGAATGAGATTGAAGAGTCAGACGAGATTAAGGTGGCGATCGCCGGACGACCCAATGTGGGTAAGTCCAGCCTGTTGAATGCGTTCGTTGGTGAAACGCGATCGATTGTGAGTCCCATTTCAGGTACGACGCGCGATGCGATCGACATGGTTGTGCAGCATGGTGACCAGACCTATCGATTGATTGACACGGCTGGCATTCGCAAAAAGAAACAGGTTGAGTACGGGCCAGAATTCTTTGGTATTAACCGTGCTTTCAAAGCGATTAACCGTGCCGATGTGGTGCTGCTCGTCATTGATGCGCTGGATGGTGTCACTGAGCAAGACCAAAAGTTAGCGGGACGGGTTGCCGATGAAGGTCGCGGCTGTGTCATCGTTGTCAATAAATGGGACGCAGTGGAGAAAGACTCCTACACCATTTATGACCACGAAAAATTGGTGCGCGATCGCCTACATTTCACTGAATGGGCCGACATCATTTTTATTAGCGCCAAAACGGGACAGCGCGTAGAAAAGATCCTGGATATGGTCAACATCGCCGCAGAGCAGCAGAAACGGCGTGTCACAACCTCCGTGATCAACGAAGTGTTAGAAGAAGCAGTGGGCTGGCACTCCCCACCGACCACGCGGCAGGGGCGTCAAGGTAAGATTTACTACGGTACTCAGGTGAGCAGTCGTCCACCAGCGATCGCCCTCTTCGTCAATGATCCCGCCCTTTTTAATGACAACTACCGCCGCTATATTGAAGGCCAATTTCGCAAGTCGCTGGGCTTTACGGGCACGCCGATTCGTCTCTTTTGGCGCGGTAAGAAAACGAGAGAGGTGGAGCGCGTCACTGCCAACCGAGCCACGCGCGTCAAGGAGTTTTAGATTGCAGCTGTTCTCTGCAACCTAAGGAGCGTGGATTAAATAACATCGGTCATCCTCACGGTAAGGGCTTAGCATTCGGCAGAGTTGCCTTCGGCTACGGCAAGCACTTTTATCCGAATGCTAAGCCCCTACAAAATGGTCGGTTTGATTAAATTCTCATTCCTAATCGGACTTAGGCAGAAGATTTCCTAGCCTCGTGCTATTGCGCCGCTCTGCCAAAAAAAGGTTCCAGAGGGGTAGGGGGATCAAGCCTTCAATGTGTAAGCCCTGGCGAAAATCTAAACTCTCAGATTAACAATGGATTTACTGCGCTCCCTTCCCTTGGGGCTTTACTTAGAACAACCCATCACCTGGTTGCACCGGCTCGATCCACGTATCAAGCTTGCGTGGTTGATGACGTTTTTGGCGGCTCCACTGTTGGCAAATGCACTCTGGCGTACGCTCCTGGTGGGGTTGCTAATCGCTGTCACTGTCTTCGCAATGATTCCTTTGAGAGTCTGGCGGCAGCAGATGGGTTGGTTGCTGGTGCTCAGTCTGATGGTGTTTGCCCTCACTACTGTGATTCCCGATGGGCTCAAAACACGGCATCAGCCCCGCTTACCTGCGGATGAACTTGCTTTTTCACAGCAGCTAAAGACGCTACCACCCGCACCAACATCCAATCCCTGGTATAACCCGTTTGGCTTAGGTAAATCCTCTGTAACGCCTACTCCGGGAATGTCACAGGCTTCTCTACCCCAGTCTACCGACTACCGTTATGTTCTGTTTAAGCGTGGCTCAATCACCATGACAAAACGATCGGTGGATTTAGCCATTCGCTACAGTACGTTACTGTTCACCCTGATTTACAGCACGAATCTTTTCTTGTTGGTCACGGCACCAGAAGAAATTACAGCCGCGATCGAAGACTGGATGTCGCCTTTGCGTCGGTTTAACCTACCGATTACAGAAGTTGCCCTAACGCTGACGCTCTCGCTTCGCTTTATCCCTCTGGTACTAGAAGAAGTGCAGAACTTGGTGCGATCGGTCAGTACGCGCGCGATTAACTGGCGCAAATTGGGCTGGCGGCGTGCACTGCAAATCTGGCTGGTTGTCGCTGAACGCCTACTCAATAACCTGCTGCTGCGGGCAGAGCAAATTGCCAGCGCGATGAAAGTCCGAGGCTTTACCAGTCCCAATGAGCACCAGGTGCAATGGCACCAGTTTCAACTCCGATTTGGCGACTGGCTGGCGATCGTGGGTTTGCTAGGGTTGTGGTGTGCCCGTTTGGCTTGGGGTTGGGAACTTTAGAGAGGGTAAGGGGTAAGGGGAGAGGCGTGAGGAGTTAGTAAACTGGAACTCTTTCCTACCCTTCGGCAGTCCAAAGCGATGAAAACGCTGCGCGAGCAACACTCAAAACTTCTCCTTCTCCCCACAAAACCTCATGCAGAGGTAGCGTTATCACGTAAAGTGATGGCATACCCCGTTAGAATGTACTATCTCATCGTCGTCCAGCCTAGATCTGAATGAGCAACGAAAATTACTTAAATCACCCGAATTTTGGCTTGCTTTTCAGAGTTTGTCTTATCGATACAGCGCGTGAGTTGTTCACGACGCTTTATGCGCAGCGCTTGTTTTTTTTAGTCGCTAGTGGAGACGAAGGATTAGAGTTTGAGCCGCTTACTCGGACTGATGCTCGCATTCTCGTAGAGAACCGCATGCGAGTACTGCGTCGGCAGGGGCAGCAGCAAGACTTCGATCAGCTTCAGGTGATTTATAAACAAACATTTCAATGACACCGTTTTCTCAACTTAGCGGTACAATCGCAGAACGAATTAGTCAGATTCGTGCGACACTGCCTGACTCGGTACGGTTAATTGCAGTCACAAAGCAGGTTCCAGTGGATGCGATGCGTGCCGCTTACGCCGCTGGAGTGCGCGACTTTGCAGAGAATCGCGTCCAGGAAGCAGAAGCAAAACAGGCTCAACTGTGCGATCTACCGGATATAACCTGGCATTTGATTGGGCATCTACAAAGCAACAAAGCGCAAAAAGCGTTGGAGTGCTTTCAGTGGATTCATTCGATCGATGATTTGAAGTTGGCGCAACGGCTTGATCGCTTAGCTGCCCAACTTCCCAACAAGCCACAATCACTCCTGCAGGTGAAACTGTTGCCCGACCCAAAGAAATATGGCTGGTTAGCGACCGAACTACTGCACGATCTTTCGGCATTGAACCAATGCGAAAATCTCAGCATTCAAGGTTTAATGACGATTCTTCCGTATGGATTGGCGGCAGCAGAAGCAAGTGTGGTGTTTCAAAAGACTGCTGCATTAGCTAATACCATTCGACAACAGAATTTGCCTCATCTGCAAATGCAAGCATTGTCGATGGGGATGTCGAATGATTACGGCTTGGCAGTGCAGGCAGGGGCAACCATGATTCGGTTAGGGCGCATCCTATTCGGCGATCGTTCCACATAGTCGTTCCCAAAACTGGTTGAAACATACTGTATTCGCTGCTCAGATCGAACGTCGAAATTTAAGAAAAAATAAAAGTATCAGAATTCAAGAAAAAGTGCAGCGCTTTTCAAAAGATGGAGTATCTTGAATGCTAGAGTTCCAGCTTTGGCAAGTACAATGCTATATGGCAAGTACAGCGCTATAAGCCGACTTGTTTCAAGGTTACGTCAATGATTTAAAGATCTGATCGGAAAAACTTTTTTCAGCATGCTTAGATTTTGGAATCTGGATGTATACTATTCTTTCAATTCAGTCAAAGTAGGCTAGTTAAAATAAGCAGGGTGCCTGAGCGATTTGCTTGCGGATATGAGCCTTCATCCATTGGGCTTTTACTAAAAGTTTCAAGAGGCAATCTTCTTTCCGATATACAGACTAGATTGAGCTTTATTCCTGCAAATCTGGTCGCCATACTATATGTTTTCCGATTTCAACCTGATCGTGATGGAGCGTGAACAGTGAGCAACATCTTTACTAAGCTACGGGACTTTGTTGGATTTAACGAACCTATGGATTACGAATACGAGTACGACGAAATGGATGGTGACGAGTACCAGAATCTCTACCAGCAGGAGCATGCTCAACCCGCTGCGCCTCAGGAAGATGCACGCACTCGCCGTCCTAGCAGATTGCGCGAACGGGCTCCTTTGGGCACCGAAATTGGTTCCATGGGAGTGTCTCCAATGGGTAATGTGATCGGGATGCCAGGTGTTAACGGCGTGTCTGAGGTTGTGGTGATGGAACCACGCTCATTTGAAGAGATGCCTCAAGCCATTCAGGCGCTGCGCGAGCGTAAGTCCGTCGTCCTTAACTTGACGATTATGGACCCTGATCAGGCCCAACGTGCGGTTGACTTTGTTGCGGGTGGTACCTACGCGATCGACGGACACCAAGAGCGCATTGGCGAAAGCATTTTCTTGTTTACTCCCAGCTGTGTTCAGGTCAGTACGCAAGGCGTTCCAGGCTACGAAGCGCCTCAACCTCAGCAGCCCCAGGTTCGCACAACTCGCCAAGCGGCACCAACGCCAGCATGGGCAAGTGAGCAAATGAGAATGGCGCAGTAATAGAAGCGTTCAGCGTTCATCATTCAGCGAGTGTTTGCTGATGGCTGAAGGCTCATTGCTGAAAGCTGAATGGAGACAGTTAAGTTGAGTATCAAGCTCGGTATGATTGGCGGCGGGGTAATGGGAGAGGCTCTCTTATCCCGCCTTGTCGATCGTGGCATTTATGCCCCTCAAGACGTTCTGGTGAGTGACCCTCAGGCGGTACGGCGAGAGTTTTTAGAGCAGGCATATGGTGTTCAAGTAACAACTGATAATCGAGCCACCGCTGAGGCTGACGTGTTGTTGCTTGCGATTAAACCGCAAATCTTTAATGCCGTTGCTACGTCACTGTCAGGACTTTTTGACGCGCGATCGTCCTCTTTATTGGTTCTTTCAATTCTGGCTGGAACACCGCTGAACAAGCTAGAAGCCGCGTTTCCCCAGCAGCCCGTCATCAGAGCGATGCCGAATACACCCGCAACGGTGGGCGAAGGGATTACTGCGATCGCTCCCGGCACGCATACTCTTCCGCATCATCTGGCACGAGCACGTCAAATCTTTGAGGCTGTCGGTGAAGTGGTAGAAGTGCCCGAATCAGCTATGGATGCCGTCACAGGGCTATCTGGATCGGGACCTGGTTATGTAGCGCTACTGGTTGAGGCACTCGCTGATGGTGGGGTTGCGGCCGGATTGCCACGAGCGATCGCGTTGAAACTGGCGCTACAAACTGTGAAGGGCACCGCTCAATTGCTTCAGGAGTCTGGTACGCATCCAGGAGAGTTGAAAGATCAGGTGACGAGCCCCGGTGGTACCACGATCGCGGGCATTGCAGCGCTTGAGCGTGCTGGCTTCCGTTCGGCGCTCATTGACGCTGTGCTGGCTGCCCATCAGCGATCGCAAGACTTAGGACGTTAAACGGCAAGTTATAGCTATGGCCATGCTGGTTAGGACGGGGTGCAGGGGTGGAACCCCTGGCTGGGGGCAATGGTCGCGACGGCTTAATTGTGACGATGAAGCCCTCCCGGAAACGGCTGAAACGATGATTAATCTCACCATGATGCGTCTCATGGTGCGGCGGTTGGCGTAATTTGTCACACCCCTACCCCTTTTCAAACACCCTCTAAAAGGAACACCGCCCGATCGCTGGAAGCGGGCTTTTTAGTGGAGAAAACTTTACCTGTATCAATGCCGCTCTCGATAGGAGTTATGAATAGGGGCATTTTGAAGCTTTGCCGCTGGTAGTGCTGGCAATTGGGCTGATTAGGGACGCTACCTATTGTCAACCACAGAGTCATCTTGATGGCAGCCCCTAACTGTTTTGCCCCAACACATTACGGGCACTCTAGACAGCAGAACGTTAAGGGTGGCTATGCTTGCCAGAGTTTGGAGTGCATCACTGGTTGGAATCGACGCTGTGAAGGTGGGTGTCGAGGTTGATATTGCTGGTGGACTACCCGGTATTGTTGTAGTCGGGCTGCCCTCGCAGGAAGTGCAGGAGTCGAAAGAGCGTGTGCGGGCGGCGCTGAAGAATGCGGGCTACACCTTTCCCATGCGGAAAGTGGTGGTCA
Organism: Stenomitos frigidus ULC18; assembly: GCF_003003795.1. GTDB lineage: Bacteria > Cyanobacteriota > Cyanobacteriia > Leptolyngbyales > Leptolyngbyaceae > Stenomitos > Stenomitos frigidus_A. The sequence continues at coordinate 63,592 of NZ_PVWK01000052.1, forward strand.
ACCTGACTCCAGCGGATCTGCGGAAAGAAGGGCCGAGTTTTGATTTGCCGATCGGCGTTGGCATTTTGGCAGCTTCAGAGCAGGTGAAGACAGACCTCCTGGATGAGTATTTATTTTTAGGCGAGGTGTCGCTCGATGGCAGTCTTCGTCCGGTAGCGGGAGTGTTGGCGATCGCTGCTGCAGCCAAACGCCTTGGCATTTCCGGGTTGGTCGTGCCAGCCGACAATGCTCGCGAAGCGGCTGTGGTTAAAGGCTTGTCCGTTTTTGGGTTTCAACATCTCTCTGAAGTGGGCAACTTTCTCTCCGCCTCTGAGCAGTACACACCAACGCAGGTGAATGGGCTAGCGGAATTAGAGCAAGCGCAGTTTACTGGCCCCGACCTTAAAGATGTGAAAGGACAAGCCCATGCCCGTCGGGCGCTCGAAATTGCCGCAGCGGGCGGGCATAATTTAATTTTTGTGGGACCTCCCGGCAGTGGCAAAACGATGCTTGCTCGTCGTCTTCCTGGTATTTTGCCGCCCTTAACCTTTGACGAAGCGCTAGAAGTGACTCAAATCCACTCGGTTGCTGGCTTGCTCAAGAACAAAGGCTCGTTGGTGGCGACACGTCCGTTTCGCAGTCCCCATCATTCGGCTTCAGGACCTTCGCTAGTGGGTGGTGGCAGCTTTCCTCGACCGGGTGAAATTTCCTTATCACACCGAGGGATCTTGTTTTTGGATGAACTCACCGAATTTAAGCGGGATGTGCTGGAGTTTCTGCGCCAGCCGCTAGAGGACGGATTCGTGAGCATCTCTCGAACGCGGCAATCCGTCACCTTTCCAGCGCAGTTTACCTTGGTTGCCAGTGCTAATCCTTGCCCATGCGGCTACTTTGCCGATACGGTACAGCCCTGCACCTGCACGCCCAGAGCGAGAGAGCAGTATTGGGCGCGGCTGTCGGGACCGTTGATGGATCGCATTGATCTGCAAGTGGCGGTGAATCGCCTGAAGCCAGAAGAAATTACCCAACAGCCGAAGGGTGAGGAATCGGCATCGGTGCGCGATCGCGTCCAGGTTGCCCGCGATCGTGCCCATACTCGTTTTACAGAGACACCGTTACGCTGCAACGCCGAGATGCAAAGTCGCCACCTGAAGCAGTGGTGTGCGCTGGATGATGGCACCCGCAACTTGCTCGAAGCTGCCATTCGCAAATTGGGTTTGTCAGTGCGGGCAAGCGATCGCATTCTCAAGGTGGCACGGACGATCGCCGATTTGTCTGGTGATGCGAACCTGCAAACTCAGCATGTTGCCGAAGCGATTCAATATCGCACCATTGATCGGATGCAGTAGTTAAGCGTTGGACTGGCGATCGTGCTCAATTGTGAATCTCCAGTCTTTTAGCTGTCGTTAGCCCGGTTCTGGTTCAGGGAAATCTGTATGAATGAGCACATCGCTCTTCCCCTCTGTAAAGGTCTCTCAATGCCAGTCAAAAATTTTCGTCACGTTCGCAAAGCAACGGTTGTCAAAACACCCGATGGTGGACAGATTAAACTCGGCAGCTATCGTCCCGACAAAAAAAATCCTAACGACAAAACGTATAAATCCAGTCGATCGACCGACGATTTGCCGTCAAAAGTTGATTTGCGCCCCTACATGACTCCGGTTGAAAATCAGGGGAACTCCAATAGCTGTACTGCTAACGCGATGGCAGGCGCGTATGAATATCTGGCAAAGCGGGTCAAAGGGTCTGCACACGATGTCAGCCGCCTGTTTATTTACTACAATGCCCGTGAGCTTGATGGTGCCACCGATTCGGATGAGGGCACCTATCTCCGGAGTTGCGTTAAGGTGCTGAAAAAATATGGCACCTGCGCCGAAACGACCTGGCCCTTTGATCTACACCGCATTTTTGAACCACCCCATGAAAGCGCCTATACCGAAGCGACCAGTTTTTTGATTGAAGATGCCTACCGGGTGAAGGTTGACCTCGATGCCATGCGGCAATGTTTGGCTGACGGCTACCCCTTCACCTTTGGGTTAGATCTATTCTCATCGTTTCAAAAGGCTGGCTCGAAGGGTTTGGTGCCTATGCCCGATCCAGACAGCGAACAACATGATGGCGGACATGCCATGCTCTGCGTGGGTTACTCCGATGCCGATAAAGTGTTCATCGTCCGCAACTCCTGGGGCGAAGGTTGGGGCGATCACGGCTACTGCTACATCCCCTACGACTACATGACGAATCCCGACCTCAATGGTGACTTGTGGGCGATTCGGCATGTGGCGGATGCGGATATCGACCTGAGCCAGGACATTCAAGGCGAACGGACGTCGTTATTTAGTGGTGCAACCGCCGCGATCGCCCATGCGATGCAGCTTCCTAGGGCTAGCCGCACAACCGAGTATGACAACGACTACACCGTCGAATACGCCGCTCAATCAGTTTTCGTCAACGGGGGATTCATCGCCATTTCAGACTACGAAGATCTGGATTCGCTGTACTTCGCTGAATATGAGGACGAGTACGAAGAATTTACGCTGACAGAGACCTCTGAAGAAACCGAGTATAGCTACGAGGAAACCTCTGAAGAGACTTCTGAAGAAACTGAGTATAGCTACGAGGAAACCTCTGAAGAATCTGAAGAATCTGAAGAGACAGAAGACAGCTACGAAGAGGAGTCTGAAGAGGAGGAATCGGAGGACGAGGACGAGGAGTCTGAGGACGAAAATGAAGAAGACTCTGAGGAAATAGAAGACAGCTACGAAGAAGACTCTGAAGACGACGAATCTGAAGAAGAGGATTCCGAAGAAGAGGATTCCGAAGAGGACGAAGAGTCTGAAGAAGAAGACTCTGAAGAGACAGAAGACAGCTACGAAGAGGACTCTGAAGAGGACGAATCTGAAGAAGAGGATTCCGAAGAAGAGGAGTCTGAAGCAGAACCCGAAGAGGAATCTGAAGAGGACTATGGAGATGCTGAAGCCAGCTACGACGAAGGCGGTGAAGACGAAGGCGGCGGCGAAGGTGAGGAGGAATAGGTAAGTGTCACCCAAAGGCCTCCGATTTCTCTAAGAAATCGGAGGCCTAAAAGCTCAAAGGGATGGGCTATGAAGTGTTTGCCCGATCGCCGTTGCCAGTGCCGCATGTCCCGCTTCAATCAGGGCACGATCGCGAATGCGGCAGGAATCACATAGCCCGCAAGGCTCTTCTTTGCCTTCGTAACAAGACCAGGTTTGGGCGATCGGCACTCCCAGTTTCAGAGCACGACGCACAATATCGGCTTTGCTATCCATCACTAACGGTGCGACCAGCTTTGGCGCGTTGCCTTCAAGCCCTGCTTTAGAAGACAGTCTGGCGAGATGCTGAAATGCCTCCAGATACGCAGGTCGGCAGTCGGGATAGCCGGAGTAGTCTACGGCATTGATGCCCAGGTAAATGGCGTCTGCGTCTTTGGCTTCTGCCAGTGAAAGGGCGATCGCGATAAACACGGTATTGCGCCCCGGCACATAGGTATTTGGGATGACGTTGGTTTGGACACCGTCATGTGGCATGGTGACAGTCTGATCAGTCAGTGAAGAACCGCCCCACTGTGCCAGATTGACCACCATAATGAAGTGCTCCTGGATGCCCAGTTGAGCAGCAATTTGCTTAGCGGCAAGGAGTTCGCGCACATGGCGTTGCCCATAGTTAAGAGACAAGGCAATGATACGGTAACCATCGGCGATCGCCTGAGCCGCTGCAGTGGCGGAATCAAGCCCGCCTGAAAGTAACACAATGGCGATCGGCGGCATCATCGACTCCGAGACTGTAAATTCTGAGACTATTCATCAGATTGTGGCTGGGAAAGTAGAGATATTCCTTGATCACAACATCCACCGAATGCGATCGCACTAACGCCTGGTTTCCAGCAATTGTTCCACAATGCGAGACAGTCGCGCCACGCTTTCGGCTTGCTGCTGGCTGGTTTTAGATTGCTCCCTGACCGTTTCTTTAATTTCTGCCATGTCGGCTCTAAATTCAGTCATGCCATCGGTTAAGTGGCTGATCTGGACGCTGACTTCAGCAATTTGAGCGCTGTTTGCTTTGATGGTTTCCTTAATTTCTGCCATGTCGGCTCTAAATTCGGTCGTACTTTCGGTGAGCCTGCCGATCTGCTCGGTGATGATTTCGAGGCGATGATCAATGGTGTCAAGCCGTTGTTCTGTTGTCATAGCAGTGACATTTGTACGATCGCTCGCTCGTCCGCATCGTCTGGCTTATTCTACATGCTTTGCGATCGGTTCTGGTGGCAGGAGGCTGACCGCTACGTTGCTAAACTTTGCCACTCAAGGTCTATGGCTGACCCTCTTCCCTGTGCGAAAGTAGGAACGCATATGGAAGGACTGAACGTGAGCTATGAGTTTGTTAAAAAAGCCGTCAGGTTTGTCTGACTCCTGGTTCAAGATTGGCTTGGCTGGATTGCTGATCGTGTCCCTTGCTCTGCGCTTTTGGGGCTTGGGGCGGTTCAACAGTTTGGTCTTTGATGAAGTCTACTACGTCAAATTTGCCCACGATTACCTGACTAAGACTCCGCTCTTTGATGGTCATCCACCGCTGAGCAAGTATTTGATTGCGATCGGTATTTGGCTGGGCAATCAGATGCCGATCGGTCACGATACGGCTAATCGTCTCGCAGGTGCCGAATACACAACATGGAGTTACCGCTGGCTCAACGCGCTGACAGGTTCTTTCATCCCATTGGTAGTGGCAGGGATTGCCTATCAATTGAGCCAGCGGCGCAGTTATGCCTTTCTTGCGGGGCTTTTTGCAGCGCTGGATGGCTTATTTTTAGTCGAGTCCCGTTATGCATTGAATAACGTCTATCTTGTCATCTTTGGGCTACTGGGGTTGTGGTGCTTTCTACTGGCGTTGGAGGCGCGATCGCCCTGGCGTAGCGTTTATTTGGTCGGTTCCGGCATCTTCTTTGGAGCCTCCGCCTCGATCAAGTGGAATGGACTCTGGTTTCTCTTTGGTGCCTATGGGCTGTGGTTGGTCGCCTGGTTGCTCCGCTGGCTCCAGTCTAAATTTCCCCGTAATACTGAACTGGCTGTATTGAATACTGCGACAGAAGCAGGGCCGACTAATCAGATACACAGCCCACTACAACGGTTGACGCGATTAGCGCCGTGGCAACTGGTGCTAAACCTGGTTGTTGTGCCAGCGGTGTTTTACCGCCTGATCTGGATTCCTCATTTGAAGTTCTATACGACAGCCAGCTTTTGGGAACTGCAGAAACAAATCTTGGATTATCACGAGCGTGTGGGGAGTGGACCGAAAGTGCATCCCTATTGCGCAGAATGGTACACCTGGATTTTTATGTGGCGTCCGGTCGCTTACTACTACAAAGTGGAAGCTCAAGGTGGCCCGCTGTTCTCTAGTGACCCCTCTGTGCGACCCGGTAGTACGGTGATTTACGATGTTCATGCGATCGGCAATCCGCTGCTTTGGTGGCTGTCGACCCTGGCGATCGTGCTGATGTTCATTGTGCTAACGCAACAGATTGTGACCTGGCTGACGGTGCAAGGTGACGCTCAAGGACAGTCTGGCGAGGAGCTGTTAGACAACGATCGCCGCCCGCTCTTAAATGCGACCGAAGTCTGGTTAGCGCTCTTTCTCTGCGTGAACTACGCCGCCAACTTGCTGCCCTGGGTTCGGGTGACCCGCTGCACGTTTTTGTATCACTACATGGGCGCTTCGGTGTTTGCGTCGATGGCGATCGCCTGGTTAGTCGATCGTTGGCTCCACAGTAAGCAAGCCAACTTGAGAACCATTGGCATCGTTGCGATCGTTCTCATCGTACTGGCGTTTATCTTCTGGTTGCCCATCTACTTAGGGTTGCCGCTCTCGTCGCTCGAATTTCGCCTGCGAATGTGGCTACCGTCGTGGGTTTAGGGAGGGGAGAGTTTTGAGTTTTGTATAGCCTTCGGTATTCAAGAAACGCGAAGCGTTTCCGTAGCTTTGGCTTCCTGAAGGGTAGGAAATATTTTGAGTTTTGAGTAGCGCTTCGCGCCGCTACGCTAGAGAGTTTTGAGTTTTGAATTTTGACCTACTAACCACCAACCACTTTCCTGACAAACACCGATCGGTATACGGCTTCTCCCCGCTCCATTGTTGAAGTTTCGCGTTCGGTGGGGATGGGGAGAGGGTTTGTCGGTAGCCAGTCAGCACTCTTGCAGGTAAAGGCGGTATGGGCGGCGAGACGATCGCGCATCTCTATGGCAACTTCTGCCACATCAGATTGGATGAAGACGGTGCCATCGGGCGCTAGGGCGTCTGCCAGAGCTTCGATTAGATCTGGCTGTACGACGCGGCGCTTTTGGTGTTTGCGCTTGAACCACGGGTCGGGAAATTGAATAGACACTTGTTGGAGCCTTCCCGCAGGGAGCGATTGCAATAACGGGCGTAGGGAATTGTTGGCGTTGCAAAAGAGATAGTGCAGGTTGGTCAAACCCAACTCCGTTTTCCAACCGTTCGCCTGATCAACCAACGGTTCCCGAATCTCCAGTCCCAGAAAATTCCAGTCTGGCTGCACCTGTGCCATTTGCAAGAGGAACCGACCCTTGCCGCAACCAATGTCTAGATGAAGCGGTCGATCGAAGGCATGATAAAGACTGTCCCAGTCAGGTGGGCTGATGGGCGTCTGATATTTCTTACTGAGTGGGTTGACATGCTCACGCACACGCACAATAGACAAGTGAGGCACCTATGAGTCTTAATTTTCGCTTTGCTGTCATTAGCGATCTACACATTGCCCTACCGCAGACGATTTGGAACCATCCCAGCCGCTTTCATTTGGTTGAAGTCAGCATTCCGGTCTTGGAAAACATTCTCGATCGCTTGAGCGAGTGTGAGCTTGATTTCCTTCTCCTGCCTGGCGATTTGACCCAGCATGGCGAACCGGCAAACCACACCTGGCTGGCAGAACGGTTGGCGCAACTACCATATCCGACGTATGTGATCCCTGGTAACCATGATGTACCCAGTTTGCAGGCTAATCATACGTCGATCGGGCTAGCGGACTTTCCACACTACTACCGATCGTTTGGCTATGACAATCCCAAGCAACTGTATTACACCTGCCAATTGCTGCCAGGAGTGCGACTGATTGCGCTGAACTCTAATCAGTTTAATGCTCAAGACAAGCAATTGGGATGCTTAGATGATGAGCAATTGGTCTGGCTGCAGCAAGTGCTAGAAACCCACCAAAACGATTTGATTCTGGTCATGATTCACCACAACGTTGTGGAACATCTGCCAGGACAAGCTCGCCATCCGATCGGGCAGCGTTACATGCTGGACAATGCGCCAACACTGCTTCAACTGCTGCGCAACGCGGGTGTGCAGTTAGTGTTTACAGGGCATTTGCATGTGCAGGATGTCGCTTACTCTAAAGGGGTTTATGACATCACAACTGGATCGCTGGTGAGCTATCCCCATCCCTATCGTGTGCTGGAGTTGCAGACGGACGATCGCGGTCAGCGATCGCTCCAAATCACCTCCGGTCGCGTTGAGTCTGTGCCTGGGTGGGAGACGTTGCAGCAAACGTCGCGTGACTTCATGGGCGATCGATCCCAGCCGTTTATGCTCCAGCTCTTAATGCAGCCAGCCTTGAAGTTATCTCAGGCTGAAGCTGAGGCACTTGCCCCTAGCCTGCGCTACTTTTGGGCAGACCTTGCCAATGGTGACGCGACGTTCACGTTTCCTGAGTTTCCTAACGCTGCCCGTCGCCACTTTGAGCGCTTTAGCGCGATCGACGCCGAGGGTCAGCCACAATCGATCGATAACGCCGTAACCTTACGCTTGTCATAACGAATTTAGATCTAGGAGTGTTTAGATTGAGTAGTGGAATGACTTTACTGGTACTGCTTATGGCGGCTGTACTAGAGGTAGGTGGCGATGCCTTGGTGCGATCGGGTTTGCAAAGTACGGTCTTGCTAAGGCGCACTGAATTGATACTGCTGGGCGGCCTTGTCTTGCTGTCTTACGGTGTGGTTGTAAACCTTCCACTCTGGGACTTTGGGCGCTTGCTGGGTGTCTACGTGACGCTGTTTTTCTTGGTCGCTCAACTGATCAACTGGTTTGGCTTTGGTCTCAAGCCTACCGTGCCGATTCTAGTCGGAGGGGCCTTAATCATGACGGGTGGCTTGGTAATTTCTTTTTGGAGACCTTGAGATTGCAGCGATCAGCGATCAGCAATTCTCAGAGTTTTGAGTTTTGAGTTCTGCTTTGCATTGCAACCCCAGCGAGTTTTGAGTTAATTCTGCTGCCTCTGCTGCCCTTTCTGCTTCTGCTTCCTGCCTTCTTACGGTTGCCGTACAATCCCAAACGCGGAGGTGAACCCATGTAGGAAGGTGCTGTTGCCGACAGGCCCGATTTCGCCACTGCAAAAGAAACCACTCAAGGGTACGTCAGGAAAATAACGACTGAAAAGGTGGGAATCGAAGTTGGGTTCGTCGTATAAACGTTCCCCCCTTCCCACACAGGCAAACATGAGTGCGCCGATCGCGTCAGTCGGTTTTGTCTGCTGATAGCGTTCAAGCAGCATTTCCAGGTCTTCGGCTGACGCTTCGGCATCACGCAAATGAAACTGAATGCGCTGGCCGGGGCGAATACGATCGCCAATCGCGATCGCGCCAACTCTGGGATCGACCCCTAACAAATATCGGATCAAAAAGTCTCCCTGCTCTAAGTCTTGTTTAAATTCATTCTGAGCGACACCCACGAAGAGCGCATTTTGCGCCAGCATCCGGTCTTCTTCGTCAAGCGTCTGAATCAGATCCTGTAGCACTTCTAAAGGCGTACGCTTTTGGGACACTCGTGAGCTGCCACCATGCGGTACAGGGTTTGAGTCTTCCTGCTCTTCTAGCCCTAAGAGAATATTTCGCTCGCCCTCTGTCACCCAGTACGGTTGACCGATCGGTCGGCAACCCTGAGCGACGATGGTCTCTAAGACAACATTGCCGCTCAGGGTAAGGCCAACCAAGCCTTCACGGTATAAGCGGTAATCACAGAACAAACCGCTACTGCCGTCATTGGCGGCAGCGCTGGCAACGCCGCCTACCTTAACCGACCCAGGATAGGCAAAATCTAACCCCTGTAGCAGATCATTAATTTTAGAAAAGGACTGATCAGCCAGTAAAACGAATTGTGGTTGGTCATCAATTGGCACATCAATCAACTCCACCCAGGCATCGGGCGCACTGTCTAAATCAGGCAACTGCTCGGCGGTGAGGTGAAACGATCGTACGGTTACGCCTGGCAGCGTCGCTAGCGTGAGCACGATCGCGGGCTCACCTTCCACTTCCTGTGGCTGTCCGTTGCCCTTCGTCCCAACCACACCCGTCCCACCACACCCAATGATCGGTATGGCTGGCAACCGCTCCTGTAGCAGCGGCATTAAACGAGAATACTCACTAGCAAAGGCGGCGGCAATAAAGACAAAGCCAACATTGGGGGGCTCTCGCATTGCTGCTTGTGCCTTTTGCACCACATCATCAACGGCTGCTTCTAGTGAAGGACGAGTGGACAGCGCACTGACCCACTGCATTGAATTGGCGATGTCTCCTCCTGTCATTGGCTCCTCCCCCTTTAAGCAAAGGATGATCACCAGCGTAGCTGGAAATGTTTCGATCTTTCGAAGATTATGGGCAATTATTAGAACGGCCTCAATAATTCTCAAGCTTCGCTAGGGCGTTTTGCGGATCTGGTAAGGTGGTGTTAGCGTTACGATAAGTAAAGATGGAATGCTGTCCGTTATCCTCTGCTTTGTTGAGGCTAATGATCAATCTTTAATGATTAGGCAGGTTCCCATTGGCGCGCGATTGCTCTTTGCCCTACCAAGCAGAGCTGAAAACAGTGATGGATGTGAATGCACATCGATCGAGCGATCGGTAAGGTGCTGATGTTTGAAGGAGCGGCTGTAACTTACGAACCAGTAATTTACCAGCGCTTAACCCATACTTGATGAGAATGATTAGTAGCGAACAATCCATGAGCGATATTAAAGAAAAAATCGAAGACGAGTTGCAGCAAGCCCGCGCTGCTTGCGACATCAACGGTAGCACCTCCCCTGAGTGTGCCGCAGCCTGGGACGCCGTCGAAGAATTGCAAGCTGAAGCCGCGCATCAACGGGAAACCAAGCCTAAGAAAAACTCCCTTGAGATCTACTGCGACGATAATCCCGAAGCGGCTGAATGTCGTATCTATGACGACTAATGCCTGCTGACTCTAAGCGCCAAGCCCTGGATTCTCTGTAACGCTTGAGTGCGCAGGCTCATACATTGACGAGTAGCTGGAATGCCTCACTGGCGTTTGAGTTACTCGTCAATTTTAATGTTTAAGCTTTAATGTAAGAATTGTTTCCGGTCGACCCTTATTTTTATGCAGTCCCCCTCCTGGTTGCCATCGCTTGTCTGGACAGATTATCGACTGGCACTCCTGTTTACGGTTCTGATGCCGCTCATTCTGCTGCTCTGGGCCTTTATCGCCAAAGCAGAGACGATGCAGAGCCTGCTGGTCATTTACTGGCGTGTTTCGAGCTTGCTGGCAATCACGGTGTATTTACTCATTGGAGCGCTACCAGTTGGGTTTATTGCTGGCTGGGTGGCACGGGTCTTAATTCCGGTGTCCCTCTGGTTTTGGGCTGATTTAAATGAAGAAATCAAAGAACAGCCGTCTAGTCGGCTGAAATTAAGCTTTGTTTCCTGGCGTTGGGCTGTATCACTTTACTGTGGCCTTGGCGCGATCGCTCAAATTCCGGTCTTACGTTGTGCTTTAACAGGGACAGATGCCTTGCTCCAAGAGCCCTTTTGCCGTATCTGGCTTGACCCACCCTGGGCGTTTAGAGCAATGTTTCACCCCACAACAAAGCCGTTTTTCTTAGGTTTTCTAGCGCTGGTCGGTTTGGCTATTTATGTGATCTACCTCGGTTACTTTGTTGTAGTGCGACTGGGTAGACAAGGGCGATCGGCAACGGGACAGTAGGCGAAATGGCTCACCCGGTAGACATGCCAGGACAGCGCTTAGAACGCTACACCGAAAAGCAGCCTCAGGAAGTTTTACTGGTCACAACGATAGTAGAAGGCGAGGTCGATCAGGTTGTCATCTTTCGGGGCTTTTCTAGCTCGTTAGTGCGATCGACGGCCTTTGATCCGGATCTGCCCGTGCTAGCTGAGAATGCTGTAATTCAGTCCATCGATCGCCTACAAAGCCCTTACGATCCCAGCCATCCTCGTTACATTCAGCAAGGGCTGACATGGGAAGAGATGCAAGCACTGCTTAAAGTGCTGGGCGTGTAGCGGCTCTGAATGCTAACCAACCGCTATCGCTCGGCGCTCGATTGAAGCGACCTCAACGTTGAGTCCAAAATTTGGTTCCCTCATCGATATTGGTGGACATAGCCATTCATTAGACGCTTCGTTTAGTGGCGTGGCATCAATCGCATTTCTGAAGAAAATGTTATCCTCCACTGTGAGTGTGTTGTGTGGGGTTATTTAGTGTATGGTTCAATCTCCAGTGAGGACGCAACCGTCCGAGAGTGTCGGCTTGGTGCCGCTGCAACAGTCATCTACTCCTGAAGTGACACGATCGTCGTTAGCTTCGTCGCCACTTGTTGATGACGCTGTGGCGACTAGTCTACTAGTTGGTTCCGGGTGGGGAGGGCTCAACCTTCCAGAAAGTCGCTTGTTTGGTACGGATGGTATTCGTGGGCGTGCTGGAGATCTACTGACGGCACCGCTAGCATTGCAAATTGGCTTTTGGGCAGGACATATTCTCCGATCGCAGACTGATAGCGATGCTCCTGTCATCATTGGGCAAGACTCGCGCAACTCTGGAAGTATGTTAGCGATGGCGCTTTCTGCTGGTCTCAATGCGGCTGGTGTGGAGGTGTGGAATTTGGGACTATGCCCCACACCTGCTGTTGCACATCTGACTAGTACGTTAGGCGCGATCGGTGGCGTAATGATTTCTGCCAGCCACAATCCGCCAGAAGATAACGGCATTAAGTTCTTTGGCGCGAGTGGAAGTAAGCTGTCGCTGTCCGTACAAGAACACATCGAGGCAGCCTTGCGAGGCAACGACACGGCAGGGCTAGTGAGTGATGTTGGCGCGGGCACCGGTAGCTATCGCTGCGGGCAAAACTACTATCGCTCAGAGTTGCTCAGTGACTATCTAGCATCCATTCAAAACCCGCTATTGGCAAAAGCATCCGCTTTACCGCTGCAAGGTATGCGAGTTGTGTTGGACTTGGCTTGGGGGGCTGCAGTACACCTGGCGCCGCAAGCGTTTAGGGCGCTTGGCGCAACAGTGATTTGTCTCCACGATCAGCCAGATGGCGATCGCATCAATGTCAACTGTGGTTCAACCCACCTGGCAACGCTGCAAGCGTCTGTTCAGGAGCATCATGCCGCTTTGGGGTTTGCGTTTGATGGGGATGCCGATCGCGTGCTGGCAGTAGATGCGAGTGGTCGTGTAGTGGATGGTGACTATATCCTGTATCTCTGGGGTCAGTCCTTACGGCAGGCTCAACAGCTACCCGGTGATACGATCGTCGCCACAGTCATGTCTAATTTAGGCTTTGAGCGTGCCTGGGAAAAGCAGGGCGGCAAGCTGATTCGTGCGGCTGTTGGCGATCAATATGTGCATGCCGAAATGGTGCGACATGGCTCTGTCTTGGGTGGTGAGCAGTCGGGTCATATTCTCTGTAGCCACTACAGCGTGAGTGGTGATGGCCTGTTGACTGCGCTTCATCTGGCTGCTCTAGTCCAGCGGTCGGGCGCTTCGCTGAGCACTCTGGTCGATCGCAGCTTCCAGACCTATCCTCAACGGTTGCAAAATGTGCGGGTAGACGATCGCGCCCGACGACTGGATTGGCAAAACTGCGATCCACTGCGACAGGTGATCGCGCAAGCAGAAGCCGCTATGGGTGATCAAGGGCGGGTTCTTGTTCGTGCTTCTGGCACTGAGCCGCTCATTCGCGTCATGGTAGAAGCGGTCACTGCTGATCTGGTCACTCATTGGACTGATACGATCGTGTCTGTTGTGAGGCAGCACCTCGTTGTCAAGGGCTGATGCAGAGACCGGGTTTCTAGAAATTACCTGGATACCCAACGGTGCTTGTTCATGCAGAAACCCGGTCTCTCTTAAGGCGTGATTCAGTCTTATCGATTAGCTTTCCATACCTGTGATGGAATTCTCGTAGCGGCATCCATCATTGGAACAGATTGGGTATGGTTGGCGATCGTAATCAGAATGCCTATGCGGCTGCTCGTATTGTGCGGCACTACGCACAGCTAGGTGCGTTACAGCCTGCAGAACAGACCGTTCTCGACCTCCTTCACGATCGCTTACCTGGCATGAAAATGCTCGACATTGGGGTTGGCGGCGGTCGGACAACGAAGCACTTTGCTGCGATCGTGGCGGACTATACCGGCATCGATTATTCCACTGCGATGATTGCAGCCTGCAAGAAGCGTTTTGCAGCTTCTTCTCAAACAGCGCTGTTTGAAGTTTGCGACGCTAGAGATCTGAGTCGGTTTCAAGACGATTCGTTTGATTTCATTTTGTTTAGTTTTAATGGCATTGACTACGTTTCGCACGCCGATCGATTGAAGGTTTTTCAAGAAGTGTGCCGGGTTGGCAGGCCTGGTGGTTATTTCTGTTTCTCAAGTCATAACCTTCAGGGGCTGGAGCGAGAATTTGATTTTAGGAAGCGGCTCGACCTTAACCCGTTGAAGATTTACGTGGATTTGGTGATGCTGGCTTTGCTACGCTTGTTCAATCCCTCAACGACCCTTAAACAGTTGAACGCTTCCGCCCATGTGGTAGTGAAGGATGAATCCCATAACTTTTGCTTGCAGACCTATTACGTGAGACCCAGCGAACAACTCAGCCAATTGAATGCGAACTTTAGTGATGTCAACGTCTATGCGTGGAAAAGTGGCTTGAACGTGACTGCTGAACGTGAACTGGTTTCTAATGTCGATCTGTGGCTTTACTACCTATGCGTCATTGATTGATAGTCCAACGGGATCGTGTGGTGCTGCTATTGCAAAGCCAAGATTGGGCAGGGTGCATGCGAATTTGCTGAGCGCTTGGGGCATTCTTACCTTGATTACAGATGGCAGATGCAGGGTGGTTTCATACAAGGAAATGAAAGACCTGATGCAGTTGATTAGCCCAAGCTCTGAGGGCTTGTGGAACGGT
>NZ_PVWK01000130.1 GCF_003003795.1 Stenomitos frigidus ULC18
TGCCGTTACTTTGTCATGAGTATTTGGAGCACAAAAGATTTGCTTCATTCCCCTTGACTTTCAAGACAATCGCTACAGCGGGGACTGCTGCTCTCGTCCTGAATCGACACAGGCATAGATGACGAAAGCACAAGCCTTTCGTCGTGCCCAACTTACCCGGATGTACGGTAACGATGGTCGTGTGACAAACAACCCTGTTGCTAAGTCGCAGGACACTCGATCGCACGCTGCACAGTTCTCCCATCCTTTTTTCTGGGCACCGTTTATTTTGATTGGCAACGGATTGTAGTCACCCAAGTTGCTCGTTCAAAGCAGCCGCAAAAATGTCGCTGATCATGCTCAGGCGATCGCTGTTTTTTGGCGAGTGGAGTGTTTGCGGTCGCGCTTTTGCAGTCACCTTCAAAGGTTTGCTTGTCGAGTGGCGATCGTCGCCATCCACGCTGCATTGCCATAAATGCCGCTAAGCAAGGCTGGAACGCTCAGGTCGACCCCGGTACCGGAAGGTGTCACTTCGATGTCAGCCAACTCGTCGGGTGATGCGCCTGCTAAACCTTGACCCAACTCTGCCGGAAAGCTGAATGTCGCCCCATACCGCAACTGGACGACAACTCTACCAAAGGTTCGATCATAAAAAGCAGACTCAGCTTCTACCTCATAGGTTACGACTGGAAGCATAAAAGACATTCAGGGTGAGTGAGCGATTAAGAGGCTACAGTGAAAGCAATGCTGCTTCATCCTAGATCATGTTTAAATAGAGGTAGAAAAATTCTAGTTCATAGTACTCAAGGAGTCGTTGTGGAGACAGAGCTTACCTTGCATCTAGACGATCGTCTGGTCAAAAAGGCTGATCGATGGGCAAAGTCGCACAATTTGTCGCTTTCAGATGCGGTGGCTGCGCTTCTCAAGCAGCTTCCTGATCCAGATCAACCGCTAGACCTCAGTCCCTGGACTCAGCAGTTAGTGGGAGTGCTTGCTGCTGAAGGAGCGGTCGATACGAACGAAGCATCACAGGCACAATACCTGGACTATTTAGAGGAAAAGTACCAGTGAAACGGGTACTTTTTGACAGCGATGTGTTGCTGGATGTGTTTTTGCAACGACAACCCCACTTCACCGCTTCAGCAATCGCGATCGATACAGTGGGTCAAGGCAAAATCGAAGGTTACGTTGCTGGACACGCTGTGACAAATTTGTTTTACCTGCTACGGCGACAGTTAGAACGTGACCAGAGCAGAGACATTTTGGCAACGTTGCTGTTAAAGATGCACGTTGCGGCTGTGACTGATGCTGTAATTCGAGAAGCACTGGCAAGCTCTTTTACTGATTTTGAGGACGCAGTTGCCCATGCTGCCGCTAAAAGCATTGGTGTAGAAATTATCGTCACTCGAAACATTAAAGACTTTCGCTCAGGGACAATTCCAGCAGTGTTACCAGAGGTTTTTCTGGCAACGCTTTAATTAAAGCAATGCCTTTGGTAGCGATGACTAAGAAGCGCGATCGCACATCGACTACACAGGATAAATGGCGATCGCGTTAATCTCCAAACCCTTAAAAGACGCAATAGATGAATTGGGACCAAAGGGCGATTGCTCCTGTTCTTGCGAGGGTGTAAATCAGAGGGCCGATCACTTGCATCACGGCATCACGATCGCTTGGACTCAACTGAGCGCTAATGGATGTATTGGGCATCGAAAAAACTCCTAATGGAATTACAATTTGGATATTTCTAAGGTTCCCATCTGCCCCAGTTCAGACCTATAGCGCGTTAATCCGATCATGCCTTCGGTCGATGAGACTGATAGACCTTAAGCGATCGCTGATCTTGTTAGGTTGGGTTTCATGCTTCAAACCAACCTAACAAGATTTTCGTTCTTCATTCCAAAAGCTTCACTCCGGGTTTTGCTTGAGCTTCTATTGCAGACCCTTTCTTCTTCCCAATCTTACTGCTACTAAACCGCTCAAATGTAACCGCTTCCAAAATCCATGCCGCGATCGCACTTTAGTATCCATGCTTGAGAAATGAGGAAGGGCGATTCGGTTGTTTAGGGCGATCGCTCCTGTTCTTGCCAGAGTGGAAACGAGAGGGGCGATCGCGTTGAAGCTGGTAACCTTTACAACTGTACAGTTCATGCAGTTAAAGCAGTCTTTAACTCTGGCAAAAATGCCTGCACAATCCGTTCAGAAGGAATACCTGCTGCAATCAAATCGTCAGTAATGCCCTGCTCCATCCCGTCATATTCAATCCAAACCTGATTGTCTTGCAGCGTGACATAAATGAGGTTTCCCCTCACCCGCCGTCCTCGATCCCAGCCTACCTGCATCAGGGCATAGCGGTCTTGTGCTTCGTCGAAGACCGTATCCAGCCAGATATCTCCATGCGACGGTTGAAACTGGGCATAATGCCGAATCACTAACTTTACAATCTCTCGATCGCTTCGGGGAGTATCCATTGTTTTACCTCAACCGCTTCCACATTTACAATCATCAATTTTAGCGGTAGCTCACGGATTACCAATTCGCCGATCGGTTCGCTAAAAATCTCATCATAGGTTCGGTCGGCAATTGCCAGATAAAGATCTCGTCCTGGATCAACCTGCCTGAGCAGCATCTGGTAGAGAACGTATTGACCAGCGGTAATTTCCCAGCCTTCTTTAACTAGAGCTTTCTTAATGAGAGGATGCGTACTATCGCGTGGAGGCATAGCGTTGTCCAGACTGCGATCGCACTTCAGCAGTTACAGCACGTTTGGAAAAGCGAGAGATAACCGTCATTTCATCAAACCGAAGAACGGTGACAAGCTTATAAAGCGCGATCGCATGATTATGCAGAAATCTAACACTGTTACAAGGCAGAATGGCGATCGTGCAAAGCAACATCGTGGCATTACTCGATGCGATCGGCGTGTTACTAAGCAACATCGTGACATTACTCGATGCGATCGCGATGTTACTCAGCAACATCATTGCATTCATAATAAACTCTTATGTCGATCTAAGTAAAAGATAAACGTTACTAGACCTCCTATGAAAACACACCTACTTCCTCTATGCCTTAGTTGGTGTGTTTTCATAGGAGTCTATTGCTCGATCGCGTTTCAGCGAAACAATGCGATCGGCACTACCCCGACGATCGGTTTCTTTGCGTGGGGTCACGTCTGGCGATGAGCCTGCCGTCTTGTGACAAAAGGCTTTGCTTGCAGGTTTAGAAGCGATGGACTCGCTAGCTTCGTCGCTATGGCTCGAAAAACAGGCGTGTATCTTTCCTC
>NZ_PVWK01000136.1 GCF_003003795.1 Stenomitos frigidus ULC18
ACTCTTGAACCGAAAGACAGGAGCAACAGGGAACACAAAGCAGACCTAAGTATTGAAGGAGTCCTCTCTACCCGACAGGGCTCTTGGCAAGCGTATTGTACGAATTGATTTCTAGCCTGGAAATTTGTTGGATTTCGCTGTTAATCTGCTGCGCTCCTAAGCCCAGCGTGGTGCCTTGAGCCGTCAGCCTCACGGCAAGCGTTTCTGCCTGAGAAAGGTTGACCTTGAGCGTGCCGGTCGCCTGCGAGAGCGCCTCGAAGGACCCTACCAGATCGGCGCTGGTGACGCCGGAAACCTGCAGGGCATCCTGACGTAATTTTTGGATCTGCCCTTGCACTGGCGTGCCAGCCGCCTCAATGGCTGCCAGCGTGTCTTTAACGACCTTCCCACCGACTAAAACATCCTGGTTAGAAACGAGCTGAGCACTGGTACTTTGAATCTGCTGTCTGAGTTCAATGTTCTGTTGAATAAGCCCCTCAAACGCCCGCTCACCCACCTGCTTCAGTAGCTCAAACGCGAGCTTGAATTTTTCATAGGCAACGACGAGCCCCTCCGCTGTCAGCTTATGCTCGTCCCCGCTTTTCTTAACCTTCTTGTGCGCCTCCTCGCCCTGCCTGCCGCCTTCCTGATAGCTGTTGTTGAGGCGATCGACAAGCTTCTCCAGATCGTCTAAGCGCTTGGCTAACGACTTCAGCACTTCAGGCGAGCGTTCGATCGTCTGGACAATTAACTGAATTGGGTCGAGCACAGCGAAACGCCCCAACTGGAGGAGTGAAGCATCCCAACTGAGGCGTAGGCTGTCCTGAGGCTAGAGTGCCCTGTTCGCGCTGTATCGGCTTTGTGTACTCATGAGTCAACCTCTGCAAGGAGCAGGGCGATCGCAGTTTAAACATTGCCTCCCGATCAACGGCGTCCGCTTCTGGCTGTTTGTTTAGCACGGGCATCGCTGTTTGCTGGTTGCTTTGGCGTTGGCTTAGCCAGTTTGGGACGCTCAAACCCTGCTGCCCGAGGCGGCGTTGTCCCCAGGTCAGCAGGCTTGATTTTAATCGCACCTGAAACCGCCATCAGTACGCGCAAAATTTCGTCTAGCTCCAAACCTGCAACCCCAAAGGGTGGCTTTTGCTTTGGGCCGTACCAGACGAGATGCTCTGGGATATCGGGGAAGATGGTCACGAGGGCGAAGGCGAGAGACTCAATGAACTGCGGATCGCGTAGCCGCCGAAACATCAGCGGCGCGAGCTGTCGTCTCGCGTCTGGTGTGCTGAGGTCTGGGAAAGCTTCTCCTTCCTCCCAAAGCAGCGCCGCGAGCGCGGGATAGGTAGAGCTGGTGAGTCGCTGGGCGACGATCGACTGTCCGTTGTTGAGCGTGACGGTGAGGGGCATAGGAGTCTCAATGAGATTTAGGAGGGCTTAAAACGCAAAACCGCCGTGCTGCCGGAAGCCAGCCGCGATCGTGGCTTGATTCTGTTCAAAGAGTGCCCGATCGCGCTCTGCTTGCAACTCGTCGATCGCGTCCTTGCCACGCCTCAGGTTTTGTCCCTGGCTGAGTAGATCCAGCAAGTCGGCACGGGAGTAATGGTGGACCAACCAGGCGAGTCGGTCTTGAAAGATCAGCTCCAGGCTGGCAAGCAGGTCCATATCGATGTTGCCACTGGTGAGGAGCAGTGGGGGTTGGTTGTCCCCAACCGTGCCCCTGGTGTGGGTGAAGCCCATGAGCTGCTCTAGCCCTGACAGGCTGATCAACGTCATCTCCTTATCGACAGGTTCAAGGCCCATCGAAATGAAAAACTGGTGACGGGATACAGACGTAAGGCTGTCTGGCTCAAATGGTGGTGTCAGATGCTGCGCGATCGCGCGATACAACGGCTCAAAATGCTCAAAGAGCACCGGATCGGCGGTTGCCAGATGATAGCCATCCAGCTGTACCACCTGGCGTAGCAGCTCCAGGTGATAGGCGCGAATTTCGGCATCCACGGCGAAGACTGGCGCTTTGACCAGCAGCGTTGTGCCGTTGCCGCGTGTCAGGTAGTGAAACTGAGGCATCTTACGCAGCCGTTTCTAGTGGGGTGTCGATGATTTGGTACCCAAGCCCAGTACCATCGGTGACATCGGGCAAAATCCGCAGCTTGACCGATCGCCCTGGATCAGAGGAGATTTGACCGCCTGCCAGGCGCGCGCAGTTGCGTGCAATGACCAAGCGCGCTGTGTCGTCGTGGTTAATCCCCTGAGCGAACACAGATACCAAGCCGATCGGCTTCGCGGTAATGATTGCAGCGGTGGGGATGACGCAAGGCACCCAGGCATGGACCTCGACTGCTTTCTCAGCCAGTGCCGCTGAAACGGTAAAGGACATGTGCGCGTCGATCGTGATTTGATCGCCTGCGAGAGTGGCATCAACTGCTTCGACCGCGATCGGTGCAGACAGCTTGGTGGTCAAGTCGATATAACTGACTTGCGCTTTGCTGTTGGCGTCTTGAGCCGTCACGCTATAGCCGATCTGCCCCTCTACCCGTGCAGGCGGTAAGCTGGCGGTGTTGAATTCGGCATAGACGTAACCGTGGACGTTGGTGCCAGCGCCGACCACGTTGCCGTGGATCAATTGCTCGATCTCAGTGGTCGCTGAGTCAAACTCAATTTCGATTTCGGATTTCGACTCTTTGACATAGCTGAAGCTGGGCACAAGCTTCCCACCCATGGTTAGCTCAGTTGGTTCCTCGATCGAGTCACCAGGGTTAATCCCTACTTTCTTGGGAGAAGCCGGAATACCAACAGGCACGAGGACGATCGCGCCTTCGATTTTGACCTGTCGGAAGATACCCAAACGGGTGATCGTCCGAAAACAGTTAATTGCGTAACTCATGTTGGGATGCTTTATGAAGCGTAAGCATCCCAGCTAGGGCGTGGGCAGTCCTACCCTCTAGAGTGCCCAGCGATTGCTCTGGTTCTACGGAACATACTTCGATTGAAAGTGCTGACAGCCCAGGCAGGAACCGCTGAGGCTGAAGGCACAGCGTCGCTGATTGAACATTGCAGCATAAACGCAGGCTGGATTATTGATCAGCTTCGGTTGCCTGCGATGATCAGCCCAAATGCCGCCTTTATCAAGCATCGATCTCAGGTTGAGCTTGCCTAAACTGGCATTATCGCAAGCGCTATACCTAGGTTGGCACTCCTTAGGAGATTTCTAGGAATGAATTTACCCGCTAGCAGGTTGAATAAGGATATCCCATTTTGGTAATTCTGGATTGC
>NZ_PVWK01000061.1 GCF_003003795.1 Stenomitos frigidus ULC18
GGCGACTCGTTCATCGACCAAGTGGCGCAAGCCATGGTGCTGAAATCTGAGTCCGTCAGCCCACGCTAATCACATACCTTTCTTTAAGAAAGCGGCAGGCTAACCTAGCGCCACAGGATTTCGGCATGGTGTCGAATGTGGTCTTCGACAAACGTGGCAATAAGGTAATAGCTATGGTCGTAGCCTTCCTGCATGCGTAGCGTCAATGGTTGTTCTGATCTAGTACATGCCTGCTCAAACACCTGTGGCATCAGTTGTTTTTCCAGAAACGTATCAGCCGTACCCTGATCAATCAAAATCGGATGCTTGAGCTGAGTGGTGAGGACAAGCGCGCTGGCATCGTACGATCGCCACGCCTCTTGATCCGCTCCAAGATAATTCGTGAATGCCTTTTGTCCCCACGGTACGCGACTGGAAGCGACGATCGGCGCAAAGGCAGACACCGATCGATACTGGTCAGGATTCCTTAACGCACAGACTAACGCTCCATGTCCGCCCATCGAATGCCCGAAGATTCCTTGTCGATCAGGTTGAGCTGGAAAATGCTCAGCAATCAACGTCGGCAATTCTTGGGTCACGTAGCTGTACATTTGGTAGTGCGATCGCCATGGTACCTCAGTTGCATCCACATAGAATCCGGCTCCCGTACCAAAATCCCAGTCATCCTCTTCACCGGGAATACCTGCACTACGTGGACTTGTATCGGGTGCGACTAGAATCACTCCATACTTTGCCGCAAACTGCTGTGCTCCCGCCTTCGTCATGAAATTCTCTTCTGTACAGGTTAACCCTGAAAGAAAGTACAGCACGGGCAGGGGCTCAGACCGCGATCGCGGCGGCAAATACACGGCAAATTTCATCAAGCCGTTGCAGCTCACCGAGGGGTGGCTATAAAAGCCAACGGTGCCACCAAAGCAACGAGATTGATTGATAAGGCTAAGCGGTTGAGACATGGTTGTGCAATCAAGGACCGACTACGTTAGAGCTTCAGGCCACCTGACCGCAATTTACACTAAATGACGCCCCTCAACAAACGATAATCGCTCCCCACTAAAACTCTAACAAGCCTGCTGCCACTCAGAACCCTAGCCCATTTCAGACCTTCAAGCCAGCGAAGGAAGGAGCATTAGATGGGACTCTTGCAGGTTTTTGCATCTATCTTGTCCCTATTTCTCACGTCTGCCTGTACAGATTTCGTTCTTGTAGGGGCAAAGACTATTCGCCAGCCTCACTATAAGTGATGAATCCTATTAGCAAGTCTATGGGGTAAAACCACCATAAGGCCTTGTCACCATCAAAGAAAGCAATCACACTCCCGCCCAGGAATATGGAGGTAATAGACCCTAAAAATTGATGAATCAATGAATCAAACCGAAGCAGGAAATATCTTACAAGTCATCCAATAACAAGACCCAAATAGGTAGCCCCTATAACTGGAATCATGAGCATAATTCATTTGCAGATTGTAACAGTTTGCGATCAATCTATTTCCCTACATTTTGTATCAAATCTAACCAATTCCTTCAGAAAACGAACCAATAGATTAGGATCATATTAAGGACTAGAGTTGTTAATTCGCCTCAGACAAGCAGTCCTTATATTCAATTATTCAATAAGGAGCGCACCATGAGCTTAGAAGATAGAGCCAAGGCAACCGCTAAAAACATCGAAGGTAAAGTGCAAGAAGGGGTGGGCAATCTGACTGGCGATCCCAAAGATCAAATAGAGGGTAAAGCAAAACAGGCAGAGGCAAAAGTCCGGCACGCGGTTGAAGATGTGAAAGATAAAGCCAAGGAAACGCTTGATTAAGAACGTTTTCTCTCTGTGCAGGAGTGCCTCCCTTGGTTGGGAGCAGTAGCCTATACAGCCTTTCTGCTTCCAACCACCAGGTAGAAATTGTGTCAGAGCTGATAGCAGGCGATCGTCAACCCAAACCTGAAAGATATTGCTCATCAGGTGAGCACAAAACTTCAAGCCGTGATTGAACATCTGTAATTTATTCAGAGGGCAAAGTAGCCGAATAACCAAATAACTCGCTGTCAACTATAAAAAACTATCCAATAGATTTGGAGGGAAAAATGACTTTCACTAACAATAAACGAGCTGTGGGAATCTTCTCTAGCCATCAAGAGGCAGAGAATGCTCTACATGAACTGCGGGATGATGGCTTTGCAATGAATCAGGTATCCATGGTTGCGAGAGATACTGATCGCTTGGATCAGAGCCACCAGATTGGCGAAACACACGTCCAAGAACTGACCGAAACAACTCACATTGCGAGAGATACTGATCGCCTGGATCGGAGCCACGAGATTAGTGAAACACACGTTCAAGCGCTGACCGAAACAACCCACGTTGACGAAGGAGCAAAGATAGGGCTCGCGTCAGGGGGAGCCGTCGGAGGACTGACCGGATTGCTGGTCGGGTTGGGCACACTGGCAATTCCTGGAGTGGGTCCCATTATGTTGGCAGGAGCAACCGCAACGGCGATCGCCAGCACGCTCGCTGGCGGTGCGATCGGCGCGGCAGCTGGCGGTTTAGTTGGTGGTCTGATTGGTCTAGGCATTCCAGAAGAGCGGGCTCACGTTTATCACGATCATGTGGTTCGTGGAGGCTATCTGGTCATCGTAGACGGTACAGAAGCTGAAATCCTTCGGGCTGAAGCAATTCTAAAACGCAGAGGGATTCGCGAGTGGGAAGTCTACCCCGCCTCGACCACGGGGGAAGTACACCGATCCGACGGCTCCTCATTTGTAAAATCGTGACTTAGTAAAATTGTGACTTAGTAAAGGCTTTGAATTATGAAAAAGATCACACTTTTAGTCCTCAGCAGCGTTTTACTAATTGGCACTATTGCCTGTAGTAACAACGCTAAAACCAGCGCGGATGCGCCCAAGTCTACCGAGAAGATGGGAGAGGTGCCGACAACTAAAACAGTCAAAAATGACCAAAGCGATGCGGCTAGCAAAGTACGCCGAGATCAACTCAATTCAGATATTCGTGCTCGTGAACAACGCAACAACATGACTGGTAGCGATGCCGATCGTGCTAAAGGCGACCTTGCCAGTGAAGTTCGCTCCAAGCTAGAGGCCAACATCCCCAATGGAAACCTGACGGTTGCGGCTAAGGATGGAGCGATCGTTGTGTCTGGAACCGTACAAACTCAAAATCAGCTCGATAAAATTGAACCTTTGGCAAAACAAATCAAGGGTGTCAAGAGTGTCAATGTTGCAGCAAAAGTTGCTCCAGCCGTTTCGGATAAAAAGCAGTAAATCGTTGCATTAATAAATGCATCACTCAACTATTAAGGAGTAAAAGTATATGCTTTGGACAATTGCAGTGGTTTTGATCGTTCTGTGGGCACTTGGATTTGGGATTCACGTCGGAGGTGGTCTGATTCACCTTCTTCTGGTTCTAGCCTTGATTGCTATTGTTTACAACCTTATTACAGGGCGTAGCGCTGTATAAAGCGTTTGAATTCTTGGTAGTAGTGTATTTTCTAGGAGTTTTAAAAAGAAATTAAATCTCCTGAAATTTCGCTCAAACTTGGTCAGCTCTCCACTAGAGAGCTGACCAAGTTTGAATACTTGATCACCTTCAAAGCGTTCAATCTGGTTTCTGATCCTTGTATAATGTCTCAATAAGATTATCTTGATATCTCTATCAAAACAACCTTGCCTCATTGCTAACTTGTCTTTTTACGCTTTGTATCGAAACTGATCAATTCATTTAGAAAACAAACCAACAAACTTTTAGAGTCTTAGGATAATCATAAGGGATAAATTTGTTAATTCGCCTCAGACAAGCAGTCCTCCCATTCAATCAGGAGTACACCATGAGCTTAGAAGATAGAGCTAAGGCAATCGCCAAAAATATCGAAGGTAAAGTTCAAGAAGCCATCGGCGATCTGACTGGCGATCGCCGAGATCAGGTAGAGGGAAAGGCAAAACAGGTAGAAGCAAACGTTCAGCAGGCGGTTGAAGATGTGAAGGATAAAGTCAAAAAAATTATTAATTAGGAAAGTCTTCTCTGTAGAACCCATTTGAGATCTCATCAAATAGCTATAGGCTCTAGGCTGCATCTCGATCGCCCTCATAGTCTAAGAGAACAATTCTCAATGGGCTCTACAGAGAAGTAGAACGATGGAAGCTAATGATCACGTCCCGCGAAATCAGTTGCTGGAGTGAGCCACGATTCTTAAACTTCTCATTACTAGACTCGCCAAATAGCATTTTTTTTGCCATTCAGATTAGCTGCTGTTCAAGTCGTCACTTATTAGATTGAAGAAAGGAGGTTAGCTATGGATCTCATTCAGCTTGTAGTTGTTCTGATCGTAGTTGGGGTTCTGTTGTGGTTAGTAAACAACTATATTCCGATGGATAGGAAGATCAAGAATATTCTGAACATCGTGGTAGTGGTTGCCGTCGTTTTATGGTTGCTGAACGTGTTCGGATTGACGACTTCTCTCCGTGGAATTCATGTCGGGAACTGATCGATCACTGGGTCTTTTATGATTTAGCAGAATCGGTGTCATTTCTCAAGGAGCTTTAGATGGCAATCAGCCCATCCAGACTTTCTGCTTCTGCATCAAGAATTAACAGACGATTGATCGCTCCTTGAGCGACTACATAATTTTTGGAGGATAAAATGATCTCACTTCAGCAAGCACGTAAGTTTTTGCTAACGATTAGTATGGCTTTCTTGCTCTCAACTGCCATAACGTTTGGTTTCGCGTCTGAAAATAGTTGGGCTGCAACGCCACTCACGCTACGCATGAGCCAGCCACACACTCAAATTGCAGCTATGAATCGAGCCAAGGCAGTCACGAAGAACATCGAAGGCAAAGCCCAGGAAATGATTGGTAACATCACAGGTGATCCTAAAGATCAGGTGATGGGAAAAGCCAAGCAGGTTGAAAGTCAGGCTCGTCATGCAGCAGAAGATGTAAAAGACAGCATGCGGTTGAAAGAAAGAGCCAAGGCAGTCACCAAGAATGTTGAGGGCAAAGGACAGGAAGCGGTTGGCAAGATCACAGGTAGCCCTAAAGATCAGATGATGGGAAAAGCCAAGCAGGTTGAAAGTCAGGCTCGCCATGCAGCAGAAGACGTGAAGGCGAAGGGTTGAGATCTGCTCAGGTAAGACGTGCCTTGACCATGAGACGTAACTTCGCGACTGCTTAGCGGAATGAGGCGATCTCCCTTGCGCGGGTCAAAGCACTAACAGAAAGTCGCGATCAGATTGAAGGGTAGGCTTTTGGACTTGATGAGCTTGAAGGAGAGCAACAGGATGAATTCGATTCAAAAGCGGGGAAAACTGGTCATTATTGGCGGCGCAGAAGATAAGGAGGGCGATTGTCTTATTCTGCGAGAATTTGTTCGTTGTGCTGGCGGCAGTAAGGCGAGAATTGTTGTTTTCACTGCTGCTAGTAGCGACCCTCAAGCCGTGGGAGAAAACTACGTCAGAGTATTCAAACGGATAGGAGTTGAAGATGTGCAAGTACTTCATACCCGTGATCGAGATGATGTTGATAGTCATCAGGGGCTAGATTTCGTCAAGCAAGCAACTGGCGTCTTTTTTACTGGAGGCAATCAGGCCCGGATCGTTGACATCATCAAAGGTACCAAACTCGATACCCTCATTCACGATCGCTACGCTGAGGGTCTGGTCGTAGGGGGTACCAGCGCAGGAGCCGCCATGATGCCAGATAAGATGATTGTCGAGGGAGAAGGTGAAACCGAGCCTACACTTAAGGTGGCAGAAATGGATGATGGGTTAGGCTTCCTTTCCAAAGTTGTCATCGATCAGCATTTCGCCCAGCGAGGACGCTTGGGACGGTTGCTCTCAGCACTAATCCAGGATCCATCCTTTCTAGGGTTTGGCATTGATGAGGACACGGCAATTGTTGTCAGTGGCGATGAATTAAAAGTTGTGGGCAGTGGCTCAGTCACCGTTTTAATGGAGTCAGAATCTGGCTATAACAATCTCTCTGATCTTAGAGAAGACGAAAGTATGGCAATTTTCGATGTTAAGCTCCATATTTTGCCTCATGGCTACCGCTTCAATCTCAAGGCTCTTAAACCCTTACGCCCTGAAACCCAGGTGGAGAGAGGCAAAGCGAAGTTGGATGGGCATGAAAGATCGATAGTCCCGCCTGAAATGAGTGGCCGCCCACTTTAGGCTTACAAGCAGCAAAAGTGGGCTTCCTTTGTTAAGTGATGTGGGTAAGGTTACCTGCGAGGTTGACTAGGGTAGTTGGTAACGCCAGTTCACGGCACACGGCGATCGTGTTAGGCGATGCACGCTTGGCGTTTGTATATACAGCCATCCGGGAAGTTGATGCCGCCAGTTGATGGCACGAGGAGTCGCAAATTTGGTGGGGGCAGGAGTGTACTTAAAGTTTTGTGCGCGATAGATCAGGTTCATAGGATTAATTCACCGATTGTGTTTGCAAGCGTGAGCATTTACCTCTGAGAACACAATAATCACTATAGACTTTTTACGTGATGAATCGTTGACAAATAACGAAGTTTTACTTCCAATCTAGGAAAATCAACGTTAAAAAGTAGCAACAATTGCAGAAATTCTAATCAGCTTTCAAGCCAAAAGAGCTGGCAAACAAGAACATCCCAGGTTGAAGGGGGAATGAATGGATGGGTGGGTGAACTGTGGGATGTTATTACCCCGCAAGTCCCTAAGTGACAAAGAATGTCTAGCTTGCAATCAGACGCAGAGGATTCTTGATCGAGGGTGAGTGAGGGGCACCTCTTGCAGCAGGGAAAGGTCAAAGGGATGAAAAGCAATCTGTTTTCCCTTACCTTTACTTTTTGCCCCTTACGAAAAAGCATGATAAGAGTGAGTCAACGCTGGGCGTATGGATGTATGGCGTCACAATTTACATCCCCCAGTATGCAAATGCCCCACAGTCTCAGGAGTCCGCAAGAATTCTGTGTCTGATACCATTCATACCGATCCTCTATGGGTCACCTGTGTTAGCATCTGTTAAACTCTTGTTTCAACAGAATCACAAATGGGCAAGGTTCTGGTGCTGAATGCGTCCTACGAACCGCTCAACATTACGAGCTGGCGCAGGGCAGTTGTTTTGCTAATCAAAGGCAAAGCAGAGCAGGTTGAACACAACGGCAAGTACGTCTATTCTGGCTTCCCGCTGCCAACAGTGATTCGGCTGCGACATTACGTCCGCGTGCCCTACAAAGAAATTCCGCTGACACGTCGCAACCTTCTCCATCGCGATAGTCATTCCTGCCAGTACTGTGGCTACACTGGCGACGAGCTAACGCTTGATCATGTGATTCCCCGATCGCGCGGTGGTGGCGATTCGTGGGAGAATATTGTCACTGCTTGCGTCCGCTGCAACGTTAAGAAAGGTAATCGTACCCCTAAAGAAGCCAACATGCTGCTTCATTTTGCGCCCCGTAAACCTTACAGCGGGCTCTATTTTGAAGTCACCAAGCATCTTAAGAATGGGGTGAACCAGGAGTGGCGGAAGTATGTGATCGGCATTTAAATGTCTCTGTTTTCATTGGAACGGTTTTTGGTCAGTCATTAGCAGCAGATTACGAGCAGCGCACAACGAATTAAGCCCTTGAACGGGAAGCCTGATACTTCTAATACTCGCTGCGCGATTTACGTAAGCAGAGATATGGCGTTTGGCTTATGACGTTTTCCGGTTTTTTTGCGAAGATCGAAACAGACCGATCGTTCGACCCCTTCTTGATTCGTTGTAAGAGTGGTCAGGCGATCACACCGAAGCCCAGCTTCATCCACCTTTTAACCAAACATGCACGATTCGCCTTCTTCCCTCGACAGCCTGGTAATGCTCACAGACGCCCATCCGCTCACAGCCCCTGCGACGCCAAACGGGGTTGAGCAGATAACCACTTCACCAGCAGCAACGCCGATTCAACCGCCACTGACGCAACACTCAGTGCAGCCTTTTGGGTATGACATTCCTCGTTCTGCCGAGCAAATTCAAAAGGTAGAAGCTTTTCGGCAGACCCTGGAGCGGCATCGGGGCAATCGGCATTTGCTCGTACTGCAGGATTTCCCCGATCCCGATGCATTGTCATCGGCTTGGACGTATAAGCTGATCGCGCAGAAGTACGACATTCAGTGCGACATGGTCTATGCAGGCACCCTCAGCCACCAGGAAAATATTGCCCTAGTCAAGCTGACCAACTTGCCTGTGCAGCGTCAAACGCCACAAACGTTGAAGACGCGAGACTTATCCAAATATCAGGGCTGCGCTTTATTAGACAACCAGGGAACTACTAGCCAACTCCTGCCGTCTGTCCTGCAGGCAGGTATTCCCCTTACGGTTGTTATCGATCATCACAGTATGCAGGGAGACATCAACGCTGAGTTTGTCGATATTCGCCCTTACACACGCGCCACGGCAACGATTCTGACGCAGTATCTTCAGGCAGGGTTGCTTAAGCTGGATAGTAACACCAGTGAACATGTGAAGTGCGCTACAGCGCTGATGCATGGACTGCGGTCTGATACCAATGCCTTGAGACAGGCTGGGGAAGAAGATTTTCTCGCCGCCGCCTACTTGAGTCGTTTTTATGACGCTCAGTTACTAAACGCGGTATTGCAATCCTCTCGATCGCGCCAGGTAATGGACGTGATTGAGCGATCGCTCAAGAACCGCATTGTGCAAAACAACTTTTCGATCGCGGGCGTAGGGTATCTGCGCTATGACGATCGAGACGCGATTCCTCAGGCAGCAGACTTTCTCGTTACTGAAGAAAACGTCCACACAGCTGTCGTCTATGGCATTGTCCATGACGAAGATGATGAGTTGGAGGTCGTCATCGGCTCCTTACGCACTAACAAGCTCACGCTTGATCCCGATGAATTTATCAAAGAAGCCTTTGGGCAGGATGCTCAGGGACGCTTCTTTGGTGGTGGGCGATCGCAGGCAGGTGGGTTTGAGATTCCCCTCGGGTTTCTGTCTGGTTTTACCGAAAGCTCCGAGTACGCCAAGATGAAATGGAGCGTCTTTGATGCTCAGGTAAAGCAAAAGCTCTTGCGCCTGGTGAACCCCGATCAGCATTATCCCAATGGGGTGAGTTAAGAGTCTAAAGGCTAAAGGCTAAAGGCTAAACTAATCCTTCAGCCTTTAGCCTTTAGACTCTTTAAAGAAGATGCCAAACATCACTCTCTACCTTATCCGTCACGGCCTCGCTGGTGAGCATGGCAGCTACGCTAACGATGATGAGCGTCCATTGACTGAAGAAGGCAAGCAAAAAACGCAGCAGGTAGCCAAACGGCTTCATGCGTTGAATCTACGCCTTGATTTGATCATGACTAGCCCACTGGTACGGGCGCACCAAACCGCAGACCTTTTGCTAGAAGCGAAGCTGTCGCAGGCGTTGCAGGTGTCTCCTTATCTCGCCCCTCATGGCAGTTTGGATCAGTGGTTAAATTGGTTTCAGCAAGAGCGATCGCCCGAAGTGACGACCCTTGCCCTGGTTGGACATGAGCCGAATTTGAGCGCCTGGGCAGAAACGCTCCTGTGGGATGAATCCAGAGGTGCGTTGAGCCTGAAAAAAGCGGGTGTAATTGGGTTAACGTTGCCCGAACAGTCTCCTGTGGGCAATAGTGCTTTATTTTGGCTGACACCACCTCGGTTTTTGCTGTAAGACAGTAGGGGGAACCGAGTCTGCAAGCACTTGATAGCACTCAAAGAATAACGTATTCTAAAAATAGTAAGCGCGCTAAGTAATGAGGTCAAGCCAGATGCTCTTTCAACCAGTGAGTCAGACTGTTTCAGAGGGATTCGAGGCAGTCCTGGCACCTCACGGGATTGGCTACCGGATTAAACTCTTGTCGCAGTTATTGGCGCGACGCTTTCAAGAGCAGTTAGACCAGTTTGACCTCACCATCTTTCACTGGGTCGTGCTGTGTTGTCTTTGGAAAGAAGATGGTCTCGCCATTTCTAGCCTTGGCGAAAAGCTGCAGCAGGTTGGTGGTACCCTCACAGGCGTCCTCGATCGCATGGAAAGTCGAGGCTTGATTCGGCGCGAGCGAGATCTGCACGATCGCCGCATCTGGCGCATCTGGCTGACTGAAGAGGGTCGCAACTTTGAGGCGATTCTGCCACCGATCGCGATGGAAGTGCGCGAACAAGCGATGGAAGGCATGTCTAGTGGTGACCGCGATCGCTTTTCGGATCTGTTGAATCAGGCGATCGCGAACCTTTCCTAGTAGAAGACTCCATGCCTCTGCCTCCTTCCTCCTGCATCCAGTAACTCTGTCTTCATCCGATAGGCTGTCTTCACCCGATAGAGTAATGCCATTTGGGGAAGCGAATCGCTGCTTTGCTTGCCATCATGGGAATCATCGAAAGAAGACGCACCGTTAATTATGTCCTAGGCATCATGGACTCTTAACAAAACTTTGTTACGCTACCTTCATCTAAAAAAACTACGCACATGAAATAAATGAGTTCTTACTAATTTATTTCATCCTCCTTACGTTCTGATCTCATCTTTTCTTTTTCTTGCCGTTACATCACACCGTTTTTCCAAAGTCAGGTAATTGCTATGAAACGCTCGAATGGTCAATCATTGAATGGACGTGGTTTCACGGTTCTGGAGCCTGCCCCGATTGAGCCGATTCAAACCACTGACGCCCTTAAAGTCTTAACCCCTATAGAGGCAGGCGGTAGAAGGATAAAAGCTTAAGGATAAAGGCTAAAGGGGTTGTTAGTTGTTGGTTAGAAAAAGCTGATCGCTGACTGCTGACCGCTGGTCGCTCAATCAACTCAAAACTCTTCGCTCAAAACTCTCTTTTACCCCTCACTCCTCTCTCAACTTGATGTGACACATTAGATAAAAGCAATGAATTTCGGAATTGAACGCTTGAAGCCGATGCTGCGTGCCCTACGATCGCGCAACTATCGGCTTTTTTTCTTGGGTCAGGGTGCGTCGCTGATTGGCACCTGGATGACGCAAACTGCCACCATCTGGTTGGTGTATCATCTGACGGGATCAGCGCTGATGTTAGGCGTCGTTGGGTTTGCCAACCAGTTTCCCAACTTTGTGCTGACACCGTTCGCTGGTGTGTGGGTCGATCGGTGGGATCGCCGCCGGACGATCGTCATTACACAGATTCTTGCCATGATTCAATCGTTGGCGTTGGCATTTTTGGCGTTGACGGGAACGATCGAGATATGGCAAATTATTGTGCTGGCAGCGTTTCAGGGTGGCATTAATGCCTTTGATATGCCCGCTCGGCAATCGTTTGTAGTGAAGATGGTCGATCGTCGGGAGGATTTAAGCAACGCGATCGCACTCAATTCGTCGATGTTCAGCGGTGCGCGGCTTCTGGGACCGGCGATCGCGGGTTTAATCATCGCCGCTACGAATACAGGTGTTTGCTTTCTCATTGATGGTGTCAGCTACATTGCCGTGATTGCTGGCTTACTGGCGATGCGCTTACCACCGCAACCAACCGCGATCGAAAAGCCACGAGAAACGCTCTGGTACAGCCTGAAAGAAGGGTTTAATTACGCCTTTAGTTTTCAGCCGATTCGTTCCATTCTGTTGCTGATTGCGCTGGTGAGCCTGGTGGGAATGCCCTACATGACGCTGGCACCGATTTTTGCCTCCCAGATCTTGCATGGTGGCCCCGAAACTCTGGGCTTTTTGATGGCAGCGTCGGGGCTGGGGGCGCTGTTGACATCGGTTTATCTCAGCTCCCGACCGAGTGCACTGGGGTTGAGTAAGCTGATTGCGATCGCCCCTGCCCTTTTTGGTGGCGCTTTGATCGTCTTTGCCTTGTCACGGGTGCTGTGGTTATCCATGCTGGCAGTGTTGGTGGTTGGCATGGCTCTCGTGCTGCAACACACGTCTGGTAATACCGTACTGCAAACGATCGTTGAGGATGACAAACGCGGCAGGGTGATGAGCTTTTACATGATGGCGTTTACCAGCACGGTGACGTTCGGTAATCTGGTGGCAGGCAGTCTTGCAACCCATATCGGTGCGCCCAATACGGTGATGATCGGCGGCGTTCTTTGTATGGGCGGTTCGCTACTGTTTACGAAACAGCTACCAGAAATGCGGCGATCGATGCGAGTCGCCTATCGACGCATTGGGCTACTGCCACAGGTGGATGCTTAAGTGGTTTTTGGTCTAGCTCAAATTGGGTATTGGGCAAGGAGCCTTGAACCAGTTCCTTGACAGGACCCTTTTTGAATGTGATTATTTAGGAGTCCTAATTAATTAGGACTCCTAAATAATCTGAGAGGTCAATCAATGAAGACTGCTACGTTTTATCACGTTGGCTGTACAGTCTGTGTTACGGCTGAACAAGAATTTGTTGGAGCGTTATACCAAATCAATTAGTAAAGGCTACAGATCTTGCCCTCATCCCCAACCCTTCTCCCAAGGGGAGAAGAGAGCCGGATTCAAAGGCCCTCTCCTGTGTGAGAGGGATTTAGGGTGAGGGCGTATCTGTAGTGTTTATTGCGAGATTTGGTATTAGACCCGGCTCAATATGCGGTGGAAGTTGTGCATTTAGGAGAAAGCCCAAATCGCATTGCTGAAGCAGAAATCGCTGGGGTTGAGTCTGTGCCAGCGTTGGTCATTGACGATCAGCCATTCCATATCAACTTTGGCGCGGCGATCGCTGCTTTGAAGTAGTTCCATCCATCCAACAACCGATGGAGCGTGTTTCTAGCTTTTTCGTGCTCTCACTTGCTGCGGTTCTTTTGGCAGCGTTGTTGGGTCTGGCATCGCACCGATTTGCAGTGGATTTTCCACCAGCGATGCTCTAAAAAGGCAGCCGCTTTGTCGCTGAGTCTTGGGGAAAATGCTGTTACTCACTGCCATTGATGCTTTGGCGTAGCATCGCAAAGCATCAATGGCAGTGATGTTTTGACGGCACACCTTAGTCACACTTTTTAGCTACTTCAATTCATTTCAAGTTAGTTCATACAACAGGAGGTTGTCATGAAGCGATTTCTCATTGCCTTGTTCGGTCTTGGGTTAAGTATCACTTTGGGCATCTACTTCAGCCTTAAGACTGATGCCCGCCCTACTGCTCCATCAGTCTCAGCACCCGTGCTTCAGGCTGTTTCTCAGGCTATACCAACTCCAAAATCACCTGATTTAGAAGTCCTTAGCACCCGTGTTCGTTATTTCAAAGAGGCAGATTTACTCGTTTTTGAGCAAACGGTAAAAGGAACAGCAGGCAAAACCCTGCCTAAAGCCAACGGTAGCCTTAATGGTGCCCCTGTGCTGAGCTATGTCTTTCCAACAACGCTAAAACCCGAAGAGGCTGGGTTTGGCAAGGTTGAAGGCATTTTAGCGCTGGCAGTTACATCCCATCCAGATTTCGATGATACGCCGCTGTGGGATGAGAACAACAACTTGAACTATGGCGATGACGGCATTGTCTTTCATAGTCACTGGGTAGTGCTGGTGAAAGACGATCGCGTCCCCGGTGGTTTAGCGGTCAAGCAATTTGACAAGACTGACAAAACTGTTGTGCTGCCGCCCACCAATCCCGGTATGCCCATGTATTTGGATTCTCCCGGTTTTTCGGTTGTTTTAAGCGGCAACAAGCTCAGTGTTTTGGTGCCAGCGCAACGCCTGCGATCGAAAACAACGTTCAAGTTTGATGGCGTTGTTGCCTATATGCAGGTGAACACCACAAACAAAAACCTCCCCATGCTTGGTGTATACAAAGCCTACAGCGTTAGCTCAGGGAACTTAAGCCTTCCCTACAGCGTTCAACCTCAGTAACGGAGAAAAACAAATGGCTCTCAATGTGGCATTGCTAGAAAGCAGCTTTGCTCAACTTAAAGTCAACAGTGCAGCGGTGACGCAACTGTTTTACACACGGCTCCTGACAGATTACCCCGAAGTCCAGCCGTTGTTTGCCAAGACCCATATGGAGAAGCAAGGACAGCAACTGTTTCAGTCTCTCGTTTTTACGATCGATCACTTGCGCCAGCCTGATGTCTTGAGCAATGCCTTGAAAGGTTTAGGGACTCGCCATGTGCAATACGGCGTGTTGCCACAGCATTACCCAATGGTAGGCAGTAGCTTGCTAAAAGCCCTCGAAGCAAGCCTGGGCACAGCCTGGACTCCTGAAGTGCAGCAAGCATGGGTAGAGGCGTATGGCGTCATTACCCAGTTAATGCTGGAAGGCGCAGACTGTGCGCCAGAGCAATTGCACTTACCAATTTCAGTGAAATAAGCAGAATGGTAAACCTGATTAGCGACCAGGTTTACTGCCTCATGCGATCGCCATGAATCATTGCAGGGAACACGAATAATGGACGGTATGTAATGGATGACTATCGCCTCGTTGACTGTGGTTTTCATGATCAGCTAGAAGCACTGTCAACCTTACGGCAAACGTGTCAGATCACGTATCGCAACGTGGTTAAGGAAAGTGTGGCTGAGGAATTGGTTGAAGTTCGCACGCAAATTATCGATGTCTATGCAGCGAACAAAGCCGATTTTTTGAAATTGAGCGATGGCACTGAAATTCGACTCGATCGCCTGCTTTCAGTGGATGGCAAACCCATTTGCTTTACTCAGGCATAACCTGCTGGTCGATCGCTGCCGCAGCCAGAGTGAACGAAGGGTGAAACATTTGAACCGTCTGTTGATCGCCTGGGTTCATCTGGCTGTGCGATCGCCCGACCTCAAAGTGGCTGCTGTTGTAGGATCAGTACTATGCCTCATGCATCATGCCCTACAGCGTCAGTATTCATGGACAACTCTCAACCTGGTACCGATCGCTCAGAAGCCGCTCTTCCGCCTGAAGACTTGAACATTGGTGTGGCGGTCAATCCATTTGATGCCTCGGATCACACGACAGCACAGCACATTCTGATTGGGTTAGCAAAGATTGGGCTGGCTTTAAAGAGTCAATCCTGGCAGGATGCAGGGCAGCAGGGATTAACGCCAACGCAGGGGCAAATTTTGTCGCTGCTGCTTGATAAAGGTGCATCAGGTATGCGGTTGTCAGAGGTTGCCAAAAACCTCTCAATCACAGCCGCCACTGCGAGTGATGCGGTGTCTTCGCTGGTGGATAAGGGCTTTGTGCAAAAAACGCGATCGCCTCAAGATGGACGGGCGATCGCCATTACCCTCACTCCTGATGGCGATCGTGCCGCCGCACAAACCGCTTCCTGGTCGAATTTTCTGCTTAATACGATGGAGGAACTATCGAGTGAGGAACAGACACTCTTCCTGCGGAGCTTGATTAAAATGATCCGCAAGCTGCAAACCCAGGGGCAAATTTCCGTTGCCAGGATGTGCGTCACCTGTGCCTTCTTTCAACCCAATCAGTATGCTAGTGCCGAAAATCCACATCATTGTGCTTTGGTCAATGCCCCGTTTGGCGATCGCAATCTTCGCCTTAACTGCCCGGAACACGTCGCTGCTCAACCAGAGATTGCCGAAAAAAATTGGCAGCTTTACCGTTCGTAAGGTGACGTTGTTAAAAAGCAGCTTTGTCAAGCCTGCGAGACTCAGGGATAACGCGCTACATTAGGGCTCCGGTTTGCTCGCTCGATTGCAACTCTTTGTTCGGAGGTTCCTGTGGCAACATCCATCACAACTCAAGCGCCGCCCGATCGTGTCTCCTTCAAAACCTGGGTGGGCGTTTGTGGCACGATGCTGGGTGCCTTCATGGCAGTACTGGATATTCAGATCACTAACGCCTCACTCAAGGATATTCAAGCCGCGCTGGGCGCAACGCTGGAGGAAGGTTCCTGGATTTCGACCTCCTACCTGGTTGCCGAAATTGTGGTGATCCCGCTGACGGGTTGGCTGTCGCAGGTCTTCTCGACACGGCGCTATTTGTTAGTAAATGCAACGCTGTTTGTCTTCTTTTCAGTCTGCTGCGCCTGGGCATGGGATTTGCCGTCAATGATTGTCTTTCGGGCATTCCAGGGCTTTACAGGTGGGATCCTCATTCCAATGGCGTTTACGGTGCTACTGACGATGCTGCCGCCGAGCAAGCAGTCAACGGGACTGGCGATGTTTGCAGTGACGGCTGTTTTTGCGCCGTCGATCGGTCCCACCTTAGGTGGCTGGCTCACAGAGACCTTTAGCTGGCACTATGTCTTTTATTTGAACGTGATCCCTGGTGCGCTGCTGATTGCGGCAGTCTGGTACGCCATTGATGCCAAGCCCATGAAGCTGGAGATGCTGAAGCAGGGTGACTGGTTTGGCATTGCTGCGATGGCGATCGGGCTGGGATCGCTGCAAGTGGTGCTGGAGGAAGGCAGTCGCAAAGATTGGTTTGGGTCGCAGTTGATTGTGCGGCTAACGGCGATCGCGGTCATTTTCCTTGCCATCTTTTTCTTGATTGAACTGACTCGCAAAAAGCCGTTTATCAATCTACGGTTGATGAAGCAGCGAAACTTTGGGTTAGCAAGTATTGTCAATATTTCGCTGGGGTTGGGGCTGTACGGCTCGGTTTACATCATGCCGCTGTACCTGAGCCAAATTCAGGGCTACAACGCCATGCAGATTGGCGAAGTCCTCATGTGGGTGGGTATACCACAATTGTTCCTAATCCCCTTTGTGCCAAAGCTGATGCAACGGTTTGATGCTCGTCTGATTATTGCCGTTGGTGTGAGCTTGTTTGCGGTGAGTTGTTTCATGAATTCAACGTTGACTAATTTGACGGCGATCGATCAACTGCGTTGGTCACAACTGGTACGGGCGATCGGACAGCCGTTAATTATGGTGCCGCTATCCTCAGTGGCAACAGCAGGACTGCCCAAAGAGCAAGCTGGTTCGGCATCTGGCTTGTTTAACATGATGCGAAATCTGGGTGGTTCGCTGGGAATTGCTGCGATCGCCACCTTGCTCACTCAGCGCGAGCAGTTTCACTCTAATCGCTTGGGCGAAGCCGTCTCCATCTACAGCCCTGCGACGCAAGAGCGGATGGATCAGATGACGCAGTACTTTACCAGCAAAGGTGCGGATTTAGTGACAGCGCAACAGCAAGCAATGGGGGCGATCGCGAACACCGTTCGCCGTGAAGCCTACGTCATGGCGTATAACGACTGTTTCTATTTCATTGCCTGTGCACTGCTGCTTAGCGGTCTCGCCATTATTTTTCTTAGAAGAGTTCAAGCAGGCGGAGCAGCAGGCGGACATTAGGTGAAGGATGAAGAAAAGTTTGGAGTGTGGAGCAGACCTCAGCCTCCTCGTTTTCCCTGCT
The DNA here is from genome assembly GCF_003003795.1 of Stenomitos frigidus ULC18. Taxonomy (GTDB): domain Bacteria; phylum Cyanobacteriota; class Cyanobacteriia; order Leptolyngbyales; family Leptolyngbyaceae; genus Stenomitos; species Stenomitos frigidus_A. Next base: position 17,224 of record NZ_PVWK01000061.1, read on the forward strand.
CCCCTTGCTCCCCCTCCTTCCCCCGCCCCCGCCGCTGACGCTGCTCCCTCTGCCTTCCGTCCCCACAGCGGCAATCATCACTCTCATCGGTTCGGTTCCACGACTCCTCTTTAAGCAATAATCTAGATACCGTCATAGTAAGAGTTATGAGGAGGGGTATTCTGGCGACAGGTATCCCGAAGTGGAAGTGAACTTTGTGCCTAAGTGGTTACTGCCAACGTTAAGTGAAATTCTGGCGCTGAATGATCCGGCCTGGATGGTTCAGTTTGAGCTGCCGTCGGGTCGAGCGGCAGGAGCTGAACCGATCGGTCAGCCTCGGTCAAGCCGTTTGGCAATCCAGCGGGTGCGGGCAGAGCGCGAGTGGTCGGGGGCGATCGCGGCGCTCAATATCCTGCTGCAGAATGTTGTCGTCACGGCTGAAGCGAGTGATCGTGAACCAACGTCACATGGGTTTGTTCTGTCAGGGCCACTTCCAGTGATCAGCCATCCTGCGTTAGTCTGCAACTTTTCGACCTGGTCGCTCACCGCCAATCCTCTAAACGTTGCCGCCTGGCTACCACTACAACTGCTGCCAGCAAATGAAACAACAACAGCGATCGATGTAGACGAAACGCCTTCAGACACACGCCCTTCAGAGAAACCAACCACGTCTGCATTGCCTCTATTACCCGGTGATCCGTTAGCCGCAGAGCAATTCTGTTTAGTGCTAACGCCTCAATTCAGCCTGGTGTTGGTTTTAGGCGAATCGCTGCAGGGCACACCGGCGTTTATGTTTTCGTTCATGCCAGAGGTTGTGGAGCAAGCGTGGAATGCCATTCGTCCGCGCATTTTGCTCATGAATGCGGATCAGATCGATCAGTTGGATGACTTGGCTAAGCAATTTACACCCGTGGCACCCGACTACACAACGGTGATGCAATTCAGTCGCTTGATGCTGGCACATTTGCCCGAACCGCTGGAGGAATGGCGTAGTGACAAAGCCGATAGTCAGCCTGTCGCGTTTCGGCAAGAAGCGGTTAAGCATGGTCAAGCATCATTTAAACGCAAAGATGTGATAGCACACTCGCTACTCGATCCATCCCCCTATCACGCTCCGTTTTCATCATCGGATGATCCAAGTAGTCCCGATGCTGATGATCCAACTAGCCCGGATATTGAACTCTTGCAGGCACTTGCCCACGAGATTCGCACGCCTCTGACCACCATTCGTACCCTGACACGATCGCTGCTCAAACGTACCGATTTGCCCCCCGATGCATTGAAGCGTCTCAGCATTATCGATCGCGAATGTAGCGAACAGATCGATCGGTTCGGCTTAATCTTTCGGGCAGTTGAACTGCAAACGTCTCCCGCTCGTCATGACAAAATGTCGCTGACGCGCACGCCGCTGGCACAGATGTTCCAGCAAAGTATTCCCCGTTGGCAGCAGCAAGCCAGCCAGCGACAGCTCACCCTGGCTGTGGTGCTGCCTCCTAAAATGCCGACCGTTGTCAGCGACCCAACGATGCTGGATCAAGCGCTGACGAGCCTCATTGAACGTTTCACACGTAGCCTTCCAGGCGGTAGCCACATTCAAGTCGAAGTGATGCTGGCAGGCGATCAGCTTAAGGTACAACTCCAATCTGAACCAGATGCAGCCGTTGCCTCTCGACACCATCACCGACCATTATTGCGATCGCTCGGACAATTACTGATGTTTCAACCCGAAACCGGCAGTCTTAGCCTCAATCTCGCAGTGACAAAAAGCCTTTTCCAAGCGCTGGGTGGCAAGCTCATTGTGCGCGATCGGCCTCAACAAGGCGAGGTGATGACGGTCTTTTTACCGCTAGAAATGAGCAGCATGGATATCATGGAAATCTGATCTAGAGGCTCTCATCAACCAATTTCTACAACCCATAATGTGCTGTAGGAGTGGGTTTTATGATTGCAAAATAGCAAACGCTTGCTATTTTGCACAAGTTAGGTTCGTGATTGTTGGTAGTCCAAATAGCGGCACAATTCTTCATGTACCTGATGGTAAAGGGTTGGCGGTTCACCCCTTAGACCAACCAAGCTATAGAGTCGAGTGGGACTATCTTCGCGTCCACGGAGCAGATGTTCGCCCACAAATATGACTTCAACATGCTCCTGCACCAATTGATACAGCGATTCCGTAATCAAAATATCCGTCCGGAAGCTTTTGGTTAGCCCTTCGACGCGACTGGCAACGTTGACCGTATCACCAATGACGGTGTATTCCAAGCGCCGCAATGAACCGATATTACCTGCAATGACTTCACCGTAGCTAATACCAATACCGTGATAGAGCAAGGTTTTGCCTTCTTGCTGCCATTGCGATCGCAACGCTGCCAGCAATCGACGCATACCCAACGCGGCTCGAATCGCATTCATTGCATCGGCCTGTTCGCCATAAGAAACCGGGGAGCCAAATTCTGCCATCACCGCATCCCCAATGAACTTGTCGATCGTGCCACTGGCTGTAGCAATTGCCTCTACCATCGCGTTCAGGTAGGCATTGAGTAGCGCGATCAACTCTTCGGGCGGTAGTTTATAAGACAATGAGGTAAAGCCACGAATATCGCAAAACAAGACTGCTGCGTTCAGCTTCCGTCCTTGCAGCAAGGCCTGAAAATCTTCCGGCTGGTTGAGAATTTCGTTGACGATCGGTGTCGCCACATAACGCTCTAACGTGCGGCGCAGACGGAGCTTTTCGAGCTGATCGCTGACGGCTCCAGTACCCAAATAGGAGAGACCACTGAGGGCGATCGCCAGCATCGGTGTAACAACAGGGAGAATGAAACCGGCATAAGCAAAACTGACATGCCCGACTAGCAGCCATGCACCGGCAACCGCGATCGCTAAGAGAAAGCGTGGCGTAGCACGTTTTGATAATTGACCGATTGCAATGCCAATTCCCGCAACGCCAAACAAGAGATAAAGCCCTCGCCAAAGCGGATCGGGAACCGCTTCGGCGAGGGCCTGATTCTCTAACACAGTGGCGATCGCGTTGGCATGAATTTCGACACCCGAGACCTCGCCAAAGGGAGTGGGGTGATGATCTTGTAGAAACGCAGCAGTGGGGCCAATCAGCACAATTTTGTCTTTGAACATCTGCTGCTGCTTCAGCAACGCCCAATTTTGAGGATGCAGCACATGCCAAAACGAAACCGTTGTGAACGTATTTTGACCACCGTAGAAGAAAATGTAATCGCCTTTGGGGGGGACAAACGGCAGCTTTGAGGCTTGCAAACTCGCTTCATCAAAGGATCGTAGATTGGGCTGTGATCGACGTAAGTCAGCGTCAATGCGGTTGAGGTAGGCGCTGGCAAAGCGACGAAGCTGCCCATCAGGTTCGGCAAGATAGTTAATAAACCCAATCGATTGGGGTTCAAACTGAAACGATGGATCAGGGTTAACGAACTGTTCAAGACCACCACCATCACTCTGTGACGTCGCGTGCTGTGACGCCAAAGTGACGCGACCAGCATACCGTTGCAGTGTTTCCCGAAGGCGTTGATCGTCAGCAGGTCGATCGCTCGGCAAATCCCAAAGTACATCAATCGCAACGGAGCGGGCTCCGGCTGCCATCAGTTTATTGATCGCTTCAGCGTACGCAGTCCGTCGCCACGGCCAGGATTGGATGGCGGCCAAGGTCTTCGAGTCTTTGAAGTCTCGCCCTTGCGTCAATGAATCGTCATCGATCGCCAAAATCACAATTTCTTGTGGTGGTGCAATCGACCCTCGCAGCCGAAAAAAAAGTGTTTGTGACTGTAACTCCAGCAGTTGAAACGGTTGGAGGTTGAAAGCGGTCGCGATCGCACCTGTCACTGCCCAGAGGCTAATGCATAGAGGCGCGATCGTGGCAGGTCTTACAGCCCATCTACGTTTACCCTTGATCATTAATCATCCGGTGCTTAGAACCTGTTTGAAAAGTAGGTTGCAGGCGGTAGAACCTCTATAGCGAGGGCGTTATAAAGTAAGAAGGTCTATAGGAACCCCTCAAATGATACGACTAGCATACGACACAGACTTGAGCGATCACCAGTGGGAGATTCTCAAACCGCTGCTGCCGAGTGCGAAGACCGGGGGCGGCCTCGGAGTTTCGACATGCGGGAGGTGCTGAATGCAATCTTCGACTTGGTGGCCAACGGGATTAAATAGCGGGCGATGCCCCAAGACTTACCGCGTTGGCAAAGCGTCTACACCTACTTTCGAGCCTGGGAGAACGATGCTACTTGGGTGCAGCGCAATGATACCTTGCGCAGACTGGTCAGGCTGCGAGCAGGACGCAACGCCGAACCAAGTCCTGGGAGTGTGGATAGCCATAGGACTGCGCCCCGCCAAAGGCGTACGGTAAAAACAGCGCACGGCGGTGAAGAGACTGCTGAAGTTGTGATGTCATGGCGTATCCTCCTTTTCTAATTTTAGATTTTGCATTCCTAATTGTTCCTGCGCCCATTCTCGCAATTGCTGGTCGGGGTCGTTGGCGGCTCGATACGTGCTTCGTGCATACTAATGTGAATGCACAACAATTCGAGGCTTTCAGGATGGGTGAAGTAATAAAAGATCATTGCTTATAAGCATCCTTCCGATGTTTGCATTGCAACAAGAGAATAGTTAATTTTCCATCATTAATTTCATAGCGAATACGGTAATCACCGATGCGAATACGGTATTCGCTGGCAAAGCCTTTTAGTTTCACTACTCCATCTGGGCGTGGATTTTCGGCAAGTTGCCGGATTTTAATAGCGGCACGATCGTAGACTTCGTTAGGCAACGCATCTAACTGTTTTTGCACAGCTTTAGGCGTAATAATCGTATAAATCACGTCGATTTGCCTGCTCGTTGAGCTGCATATTGCTCGAACGTCGTGTAATCACCCGCTTCGTAGTCGGCGCGGGCTGCCTGAATTTCGGCAATATCTTCTGGAGAATCGTCTTCATCTGGAAATAGTTCAGCTTCTAAAAACTCCCAAAGCTGGTGTTTTTCAGCCGTTTCTAGGGATGAAATTGCTACCAATAGTGATTGAAATGAAATGTCTACTTTTACAGTATGGTCAGTCATCAGAATGATCCTCCATCAAGAAATCCATGTTTTCTTCATTTTGTCGTTTAACAGCCTCAACAATCTGCTCAATTTCCTTTGCATCTATATTTGATTGATCAGCTTTGGAGTAGATTGTGAGCAGGGTGATTTTAGCTGGTGTTTCAACCTGATAAATAATGCGGTAGCCTGCGCTTTTGCCTTTTTGGATATTGCTGTTCTTAACCCGAACCTTAAATGCAGTGACATTCAAACCTGATAGCCGATCGCCTGGAAGTTCTCCAATTTGTAATTGTTCGACGACCGTTTAAACATCTGAGCGAATTTGGCGATAGCGTTTGTATAGAATGCGGATCTGTCGCTCAAATTCTGGCGCGAATTCAACCTGAATAATGGGTGGCTCAGTCATCATCCAGGCTATCCCAAAGTTGAGCAATGGGTTTTGTTTGTCCAGTTTTGACTTCATGAAGCGCTCTGAGAAGACTGGTTGCAATTTCTTCTACACTGGTATCATCTTCGTCTTCTGCCTGAGAATCAGGAAGTTCCTCAACGAGAACGATCACTCTAACTTGACGATTCTTTAAATGGTCGGGGAGTTCAAGTTTTCCATCTGGAGCGATTTTGGTAGAAAATTCGTAGGCTCGCATAGTAGTAATATGTGGATTAGTTTTAGGGTCGTGTGGGTTAGTTTTAGACTATCAAACATTGATTTCTCATTGTTGGCTTCGCTGCGTTAACTGTTCCTGTGCCCATTGCCGCAGTTGCTCGTCGGGGTCGTTTTCTGCCCTGTCGCGCAACAGTTCGAGGGTTTTGGGATGGGTGGGATAGTGAGTGAGAAGGGCTTGAAGGGCAGTTCGTCGAGCCCAATAATCGATATCGTGAGCAGCAGAATCGAGAAATAGATCAAGCAAATTAAGATCAAGCAAATTAAGCTGAGTAACTGAAGACAACGCTATTTGATCTTTTGCCCAAGTCAAAGCTAACTCTTGTAGTGCAACATGCCGAATCTCCTCATTCTCAGACTTTGTACATTTCATCAACCAAGTCAATGTATTAGGATCATTTTTCCAGTCTCTCGATATCCTGGCAAAAATAGTTATTAAAACGCTGAAGCCAAAAGTGCTTTGCTCGACAATATTCTTGAACCAAGATAAAATTTCAATCTCATATTTCCAGTATTTAGCGATTTCTCGAATTGCTTGGTCTCTGGAATTATCACGATAAGCTATTAACACAAAATTCTTAAGCCAAGCAAGCTTAATAGGGTCATCTTTCCAAAGGGATGCAATAATTGAAACTGCAGGAACATTAATCTTATAATCATCTAATCTATCAAATCCTGTATAGTTAGCAAGTTTTTCTAAGCAGCCAAATAGTTTGGTTGAGATTGCTGAGAGTGAGTTTCGATTTTTGATTTCCGAAAAACAATGCGCTGCTAAAAATACATTGGCAAATTCTTCATTCTCTCCATTTTGCTCAAGTAAATAATCAACAATGTTGCTGGAAAAGTGAACATTTAACATACTTGAAACTAAACGAAGAGTTTCATGCCAGGTTTCGTCTTGCCAGTGGTTCCCGAAGACCTCATCGCGCAATTGTTCAAAGGTGAGGGTGCGTTGTTTCTCGAAGCGATGGACGATTTCAACGGCGCAGAAATATTCTAAAAAGGTGCGGTGGACGAAGCCGTAGGTGTCGGCACCCCGATCGCACAAAATAAAGTTGCGATGGCGTAGCTGATCGATGAGTTTGTTTGCCTTCTCGCGGGGTTCGCTAAAGCCCTGGTCGCGCAAATAGTCGGTGAGGATGCGGGTGAGGCGATCGGCACTGATCAAATTGCCTTTCAGCCCTTCCTCACCCGCCTGCATGTCGTAGGCGATCAGGCGCAGCATTTCCTGTTTTTCGCGTCGCCCAATGGTGTCTAGAGGCAGATTCAGCTTTTTGTGATCCACATCCCAGTGGTAGAGCAGCACTCGCGAAGCCTGATCGTAGAGGTCGGCGCGATCGCGGGGTAATTCCTGCCGTCGGTTGAGGATTGCCATCATCGTCAGCAGCAGGGGATTGTCTGCCAGGTTGCGGATGGCTTGGGAGTTTGAGATCGCCTCCTTCAAGCGTGTGACTAAGCGATCCTTGTCGGGATCGTTGCCGAGGGCAAGGGTGTACCAGCGATTGATAAACTCGTGGATTTCGTCGGTGTCTAAGGGTTGGATAGTGAAGTGACGGAAGCCAGCGTGTTGCAGGCGCTCTGGGCTATAGCCGATGATGCGCGAGGTGATGAGAATTTGCGCGTGGGGATATTGCTGGGCAAAGCGGATGATGTCGTCGGTGATGGCGGCTTGGGTGGGGCGATCGAACACTTCATCCAAGCCATCAAACATCACCAGCGTGGGATGCTCTTGCAAGTACTGATGCAACTGCTGTTGGTCAAACTGCCAATCAACGCCGCGCCCACGATGAAGAAATTCGAGGAAACTGTTGGTCTGGGCGATCGCATATTCCCGCAATTCAATCAGCAACGGCAATCGCGCTGAGACCTCGGAGGTTTTTGAAACCTCCGAGGTCTGGGACTCCACCCATTCGAGCGCGAGATATTGCAGCAGGGTAGACTTCCCCGCACCCGGATCGCCAAGGATGACCCCCCGTTCTGAGAACCCCGTTGAGATCCCCGACTTTTCGGAAAAGTCGGGGATCTGGGAGTTGATCACCTCCAACACTTTCCGCGACGGCTGCTGAAAATACTCACGCCGATCGTGCTCCAACGCCTCTGATTCCGAAACCTCGGAGGTCTTCAAGACCTCCGAGGTTTGCCGAAGGTCTTCCCGCACCGTTTGCTCGATAAACATCTTCCAGAGCTTGACGCGATACTGCTGGTCGGTTGTGTCAATGGTGGACAGCTTCAAATAGCCGTAGCTGGTCTGCAAACTGTCCCGATATTTGGCAACATCAAAGCCTGGAGAGATCTGCTTGTTCAGATGTGCGGTGTTGCGAGCGATGTCTTCCAGCAATGCGGTTTCGAGGAGCGATCGCAGTTCCGGTGTTTCTCGCACAATCCGTCGTACTTTCTTCAGGTATTCGCCGCCAATGCGCTGCCAGTCAAAGCCCTCTGGCATCGCTGGAAAGGGCTTACCTCGCAAAGTGGCTTGTGCCCAAAGGGTGGCTAAGGCGGCACTGTCGATCGCGCTGCAATCCTTCTCGAACGCTTGACCGAGAATGGGCTTCACCAAATCGTCTTTGACAAACTGGATGAGGGCAGGATCGTAGCGATCGCGAATTTCCGCCTTCGACAACTCCTGATCTTCCAGTTCCTCTGTCACCAACAGCAAAAACGCCTGTAACGCTCCAGCGACCGCCTTCTTTGCCACCTCTGGTTTTGCCGCTGCCACACCTTCCTTCAAACAGCCTTTAAAGAAGTCCTTGACATAATCTTCCGCAGCCGTTTGCCCCAACTTCAAGCCCTGCTCAAAGATGGCTTTTCCCAGTTCTGTTGCGCCGATCGTCAGCAACCATTCCAACATACTGAACCAGACGTGTTGAATGTTCTCTCCACTATCGCATTCACATTCCAGAGATGCGAACGATTACAGTATGGAGAGCAGCGTTCAGGCGAATTAATGACCAGCTACCAGTTTCCTGAAAACTTCCTCTGGGGAGCCGCCACCGCATCCTATCAAATTGAAGGGGCAGCGAAAGAGGATGGGCGCAAGCCAAGCGTGTGGGATACCTTTAGCGCCAAGCGGGGACGAACGTTAAATGGCGATACGGGTGCGATCGCCTGTGACCACTACCACCTTTATGAAAGCGACGTCAAGCTGATGGCAGCGTTGGGCATTAAACATTACCGCTTTAGCATTGCCTGGACGCGGATTATTCCCGACGGGCGGGGAGCCGTCAACGAAGCGGGTGTGGATTTCTACAGACGACTGGTAGATTGTTTGCGCGAGCATGGGATTACGCCTCACGCCACTCTGTTTCATTGGGATAGTCCCCAGGCGCTAGAGGATCGCTACGGTTCCTGGCGCAGTCGGGAGATGGCGCAGGATTTTGCGGCTTATGTGACCGCAGTGGTAAGTCGGCTGGGCGATCGCATCACCCACTGGATGACCATCAACGAAATTTCGTGCTTTACCCATCTGGGGTATGCGGTGAATGCCGATCCGCCTCACGCTCCGGGCACTCGTGTCAAAAGCCGCAAAGAAGTCTGGCAAACCAGCCATCATGCGATTGTGGCACACGGACTGGGCTGTCAAGCCATTCGAGCCGCCTCGCCTGTTCCCTGTTCCATTGCCCTGGTGGATAATCCGGCTGTAACGGTGCCGATCGCTGAATCGCCAGAACACATTGCTGCGGCACAAAAAGCGTTGCCGACCTGTTGGGCAAATGGGGGCATCCTGTATCCCGTCTTAACTGGTGCCTACAGCCCAGCGCTATTGGAGCAATTGGGGCATGATGCGCCAACCATTCAGGCAGGTGATTTAGACACGATCCATCAACCCCTGGATGCGCTGGGGCTGAACATCTACACGGGTACTTACGTGCGAGCAGCCGACAACCCTAGTGGTTACGAATGTCTCGACTTTCGTGACAGCTACCCACGCCTCAACATGCCCTGGCTCTGGATGTTGCCAGAAGCGCTGTATTGGGGGGTGCGTCACGTTAGCGAAACGCTGGGACGACCTGATTTGCCCGTATTTATTACCGAAAATGGCTGTGCCGCTCAAGATACTGTGGATGCTCAAGGCGAAGTCATCGATCTAGAGCGAATTGCCTATCTGCGGCAGAACCTCAAAGCGGCTCATCGTGCGGTGGAGGACGGCTATCCCCTACACGGCTATTTTGTTTGGAGCCTGCTGGACAACTTTGAATGGGCGTGGGGCTACGATCGCCGCTTTGGCATCACCTACATCGACTATCCCACTCAACAGCGCACCCCCAAAGCGAGCTTTCACTGGTATGCGGAGTGTATTCGGCAAAAGCGGGTGGTTTGAGGAAAGGGATGAGGGATTAGGACTTACGCATTTGCCCCAAGCCCCCTTTCTTGTATGCCCGGTAAGGGGTATATGCTGGGGGCTTTTCTGAAGCATGCCAATGGGCGCTTGGTGTGCGATGGATTCAGAGAGAAGGGTCTGATGTGGCACAGACGGTGGGGTGAAAAGGGCGATGAACTTTGCAGTCAATCGCACAAATGAGCATCGTGCAGAATGCTCGTCGCAGTATTCAGACGCTGCCGCAGCCGTTTAACTCTCGCTAGTGTTCCCCTGGGAGTGATTGGTGATGGGCGCGCTGTGTAAGGTTTTGCCTCAGCCTTTAGCTTTTAGCTCTCAGTTTGCTGGGTTGCGTCTTTGGTTAAGACAGTAAGCAGGCGATCGGGAACATTAAATATTCCAGGAAAAACAGCTTCCAGATGAACTGGTAGTAGCGACTAATCGATGCCTGGGTTGTGAGGTCTACTCGCATACTGCGTAGCCACAGCAAACCTAAGGCCACGAGATGGAAGACAACCAGAAACAGACGATTGGTGCCAGGAAGCCCTGCTAAACCTGCCAAAATCATGCCCAAATAGCAGATTGTGATGACCCAGAGGGCAAGGTGAAAGATGGTTCTTTGCCCTAACCTCAAGGTGAACGTGTTGATGTTAAACCGACGATCGCCCTCCATGTCAGGAATATCCTTAAAGATGGCGATCGCAAACGTGAAGACCAGCACAAACAGTGTCAGTGCCCAAACGGATGGTGGAATGGCTAGTCTGCCCTGGAAGTGCAGAAAAAGCCCCAGATTTACGATCACTCCCCGCACCGTAAAAATGCAAAGAGACGCCCAGACTGGAAAGCGCTTGAGTCTAAACGGTGGTAGAGAGTAGGCAGTGCCAATGAGCAGACTGGTACCAACTGTGATCAACAAAAACAGTCCTTGCCATAGTGCCAACAGGAATGCCAGCACACCTGCGATCGCCACAATGACGACACCTTGCGGATGCGAAAATTCCCCCGATGCTAGTGGGAGATGCGGTTTGTTAATGCGATCGATCCCCACATCCTCTAGCTGGTTTAGCCCCACAATATAGACGTTACCGCAGAGACACGCTAGAAGCGGCGGCACAAGAGACGCGACGGCCTCTTCGATCGACCACTCCCCACGACCAGCTCTAGCGATCAAATACAGCCCCAAGACACTTAAGCTAGTGCCAATGATGGTGTGTGGACGAGCGAACTTCCAGAACGAGTAGAGTCCCGGAGCATGGCGTTGAAGTAACCCGTTTTTCCTAAATTGAGGGGCGGAAAAAGGGGATTTGGAGACAATCCGGCTCATGTGTACCTTTGAAACAAGACACTCTAAACTCTGGACTTTAGACGTTTCGCCCCTTAAAGTCTAGTATCCTAAGTTGGGTTGCACTGGTATCAGGTCACTAGATGTGTGGCTCTATACTATTGCTCATGAGCTTGTGACGACAGGGCTTGCTTGCCTCATCTAACGTGTAGTGTTGACTGCTGGAAGTCTTGATGTAGCGGGATTTTAAACAGTTTTGCACTCACAGTTATTGTCATTTGAGACGGCTCATGTTCTCGCTATCTTTACGGAGGTTGAGCTAGCGGTCAGCGTTTTTTAAGCACCTTGAATCATGATCGCGGCTAGTGAAATGATCGGGGTTACTAGGCAAAATAACGAATCAGCCTGGTTATAATCGCCCCGGTATGTTCGCGCTTAATGACTGACGTTAATTGATTCTTGTCCCTGATTCCCTTGCCTCTTAAAGAACGGCTCTACACTCACCTAGTGCAAATTGCTCGCGATCGCGACCCTTACTTGGCGACCGCAGGACATTTTTTTGTGCGTGAGTACATTCGGGCACAGTTGGCGCAGTGGGGCACGGTTGAAACCCACACATTTCAGGCACAGGGCATGGAGTTTCAGAATCTGATTTTGAATTTGCCTGCCAGATCTGACGGTGGCAAGACACGCTTCTCCCTGAGCAAGGCCTCGCCAATGCCAAAACCACCCATTCTGATTGGTGCTCATTATGATGCTGTACCGGGTTCACCGGGAGCCGATGACAATGCTACAGGAGTGGCGGTTTTGCTGGAACTGGCACGGCTGTTTAGCGTCGAACCTGCACGTTACCCTATACGCCTTGTGGCCTTTGATCTAGAAGAAACGAGCTACGATCGCGCTGGCAGCACCCATTATGCCCACTCGCTTCAAGGGGAGCCGCTACGACTGATGCTGTCTCTGGAAATGCTGGGCTATTGCGATCAAACGCCCGGTTCTCAACGGTATCCCACTGGGCTGCAGGCGTTTTACCCCGATCGCGGCAATTTCATTGGCTTGATTGGTAATCTCAGAACCATACCCGATCTGATCCGCCTCAGTCGTCAGATGCGACAATGCCTCCCTTGCGAATGGTTACCTGCTGGCAAACGGGGGCTTATCGTGCCTGATACTCGCCGTAGTGATCATGCTGTCTTTTGGGACAAGGGCTATCGGGCGCTGATGGTGACAGATACGTCCTTTCTTCGCAACCCTCACTATCACAAAAGTAGCGATCGACTGGACACGTTAGATCTTGCTTTCTTGACGAATGTCTGTCGTGGCTTGGTACGCGGTTTGCAGCAGTTGTAACCCTTGAGCTGACTTTTTGAGAATGGCAAACCCGACGTAAAAGTATGGAAAAGATCGCCCTCATTGCTCAAAACTGGTTGGTTTGAACTGGGCTGGGCTAATGCTAAAGCCTCCATGTTTCTAGTCTCTCAGGATGCCAAAGTGGGTTGCAGATCACCGTCCGACAGTGATTTAGAGCAGCAGCTTTCGTGATGGCATGAGGCACATTCAAGCCATGATTCATGAAACAAACTCAGCCTTTTCTCGATCGGTGCTTTGTTAAGAAAGAGGGCTGTAAATGACGCCGACTTATCTTGCGACACAGATGTTTCCTAAGCGCATTGTTGTTGAAACTCCGAGAAATTAATGATACCGTTTGTGCTTTTTAGAGCTATCGTGTAGGAACAGTGATTGGGGGAGAAAATCATGCGTAAACTTGTGCTTGTCGGACTTGCTGGAGCGATCGCGTTAACGGTCGCCAGTTGTTCATCCGATTCAGGCGGCGATGTCGCCTCCTCCCCATCGCCCATTGCCTCTCCCGTGGCTAAAAAGCCCGCTACCACCCAGCCGTTTGGTGCTAAAGGAGCCGCTCCCTTAGTGGCTCAAAAACCACCTGCGGGTGATACGATTCCAGGCTTAATTCAATCAACAAACGGCGACGAACGGGCAAAACAAGTACAAGCAAGTATTGACGGTCAGAAGGGGAAAGATCCGTTTGCAGGCTTGCCGCCGAAAGTGGAACGGTCTCGTACTGCGGCTAGTCGCCAAAACGTACCCACCGTCAGCCAACTGCCAACCAAACCTCGATCGACGACCACTGCCTTTAATCCCAGAACCCCGATGCCTCCTGGGAAAGGCATTCCGACCATCAAAACCTTACCACCACTGCCCTCTGCAAACTTAGCAAATGCCGTTGAAGTGAGTGGCGTTGTGATGGTGGGTGGCGTCGCTCAGGCGATCGTCAAGGCACCCAATGAAGAAACTAGCCGCTACGTGCGGGTTGGGCAACGACTCTCCAACGGTCAGGTGCTCGTTAAGCGCATTGAGATGAATGCGGGATCTGATCCGATCGTGATTCTTGAAGAAAACGGGGTTGAAGTTTCGAGAGCCGTTGGTACGGTAGCACCCACAGCTAAACCGGCCTAAGCGCTGGTAACAACGATTTGCAACGACTGAAAACGACTGTGATCAGCAAGCGCTAGAGTGTAAAGACAGGCTTGTCGTTCGTTTTCGCTTGGAGCTGTGCAGCCATGACACATGCGACGTCTCAGCAGCAGCCGTGGGGCTTTTTAGGAACGGATTTGATTGATCTGGTCTTCTCACCAAGCCAGCAGCCAAATCCTCAAGCAACGCAGGATGCTGATCTGCTGCGTTGGTTCAGCTTTGTGCCGGGGTTGCAAGAGCTGCTAACGCTACGACAGGTGCATGCCCTGGAACACGCTACTGTATGGGTTTTAAGCAGTCGGGCAAAACCACGCCCGTTTACGGCTATGGGCAGTGCGCCAGATAACGAATTGCTCGGTGGGATGTCTACCGATCGTGGCTTTTACCTCTACGGACAGGTGGATACGGCTGAATTGCATCGTGCTGTTCAAGTGGCGTTGCGGCGGATTACCGCTGGCGAGTGGCACCTGGCGGTGCATCCCCGCTGTGGTACAAATTTATCTGTAGGGATGCTGCTCACTGCTGGGTTTGCCCTTGGCACGTCGGCGTTACTACCCCGTGGGCCGATCGAGCAGTTTGTGGGCTTGGGGGTTGCCGCTGCTACAGCGGCTCATCTTACGCCTGACTTCGGTAGCTTTGCTCAGCAGTACATCACAACTGCCATTCCGTTCAATTTGGCGATCGATCGCATCATTGCCAATCAAGATGCCCTCGGTCGTCCGGCTCACTTCGTACAAGTGCGCTGGAGAGAAGAGTAGGGGTGGCTGTGCGCCCCTACGTAAGGCTAATCTTTTATCCTTTCCGCGAGTCGAGCGGCGGTTCGCAAAATCTGACCTGCTAAGATGGCTGCGCCGAAGCCATTGTCGATATTGACAACCCCCACCCCAGCGGCACAGGAGTTCAGCATGGTGAGCAGAGGCGCTAGCCCATTGAAGCTGGCTCCGTAGCCAACACTGGTTGGCACAGCGACAACGGGGCAGTCTGCCAGCCCGGCAACGACGCTTGGCAACGCACCTTCCATCCCAGCGACAACAATGAGCACATCCGCTTCGACGATCGCCCAACGGTTTTCGAGTAGCCGATGAATGCCGGATACACCCACATCCCATAGACGATTGACCTTGAAGCCACACAGTTCAGCGGTGACGGCAGCTTCTTCGGCAACAGGTAGATCGACAGTGCCTGCGGAAAGAATGCTGATGGTGCCGGGGCGGGAGGATACGGAGTGAGGAACTGACGACTGACCGCTGACCGCTGACCGCTCATTTACTTTCAACGCACAAATGCGTGCCGTAGCGTAATACTCCACATCTCGCACTCGTGCTTTCAGTTGGGCATACATGTCTGGCTCAATGCGAGTTGCCATCACAACAGCAGCACGATCGCGCATCACTTCCATAATTTGAGCAATCTGATCCGGAGTTTTGCCCAAGCCCCAGATGAATTCAGGAAAGCCAGTACGCAAGGCGCGGTGGTGGTCAATGCGGGCGAAGTCTTCAACCGTTTCAAAATTCAGGTTTTTGAGTTTGTTGAACGCGACCTCTGGAGTCAGTTCACCAGCAGCAACGGCGTTAAGGAGATGCTTGAGTTGTTCGGGTTGGGTCATTGGGGAAGAGATGAGAGGTGAGAGGAGTAAGGAGTGAGGGGGACGAAGGAAACGTTCTCCCCATTGCCGATTCCCCACTCCCTACTCCCTAATTCTAAGTTCCTGAATATTCCACAGCCCCCAACTGGGCAAACCTGTGTACTTTAGTCCTTCGACTCGATCGCGGACGGCCATCAAGGCACGATCGTTGACGAGATGGATCACTGGAAGCTGTTCTTGCACCACCCGCTGGAATTCGGCGTAGATGGCTTTGCGCTTCGTTGCGTCTAGCTCACGTGCGCCACTGATGAAAAGGCGATCGATCGTCGTTTCCCAGTCTTTGGGTGCCCAACCCTGAACGGGAGGCTGTCCGGGCTGTGGCTTCAGGTTGAACGAATGGGAGGCACCACTGCTCACCCACAAATTTGAGGCGGCATGAGGTTCGATGCCGCCTGTAAAGCCGATCATGTGTGCATCCCAATCGCGCGAGTTGTTGACTTTCTCAATCAGCACATTGAAGTTGATGGGTCGATAGTCAACCTGAATGCCGATTTTGCCGAGGTCTTGCTGCACCTGGGCACCGATCGCCACACGGACAGGATTATTCGCGTTGGTAATCAAGTTGAATCGGACACGATGATCATCCGCATCAAACAGTTGACCTTGAGCGTTGTACTTAAAGCCTGCCTGCTTCAGTAGGGTTTTGGCTTTTTCAGGGTCGTAGTGATAAACCTTGAGCCCTTCTTTAAGGAAGAAAGGGCTTTGTACAGAAATGGGTGAATCCTGGATGACGCCCAGGCCTCGAAAGAGGTTGTTATTGATGCGCTGGCGATCGATCCCATACGCCACTGCTTGCCGGAATGCCAATGTGTTGAACCAGCGTGATTTGATGGGATCGACGAAGGGTTTGTCGTTTTTAGCCTTCGCTGTGTTCAGGTTAAAGGTGAGATAGAGCGTCCCCGACCACGGCCCCCCATCCTGGATGGTAAATTTGCCCCGTTTCTCTTCGCGCTTGAGCAAGGGCACGTACTCCGATCGCAATGGTCGGACATCGCCGATGACATCCATATCACCTGAACGAAACCGCAAGAGCTGCGTATCCAGGTTTTCCACAATTTGCCAAATGATGCGATCGATGTAAGGAAGCTGTTTACCCTGAGCATCTTTACGCCAGTAGTAGGGATTGCGGCGAAAGACCAGGCGCTGACCAGCGATGTAGCGCTCCATCACATAGGGGCCGTTCACCACAATCTGCGTCGGGTCGGTATCAGTGCCCCAGGTGGAGAGAAACTTCAGGTTACCATCCGCACCTTTGGTTTTCAGCGTCTCGGCCAGCACATGCTTGGGCAAGATGACGATGCCGTCTGGTCCTGCTGTTGCGTTGAGCAAGGGCGCAAAGGGTTCCGGCAGGATGAATTCGACGCGCAGATCATCCAGCTTTCGCACGTCAGGATAGGCTTTGTTCACCCCAATTTGAATCCCTTCTTTAGCATCAGTCGGCACCTCTGGGTTTGCCACCACATCCCGGTACGTAAAGACCACATCATCCGCAGTGAGCGGTGCCCCATCCGACCATTTCAACCCAGGACGCAGCTTGAAAACTACCCGCTTGTTGTCGTCTGAAAACTGCCAGGACTCTGCTAACGCAGGCTCGATCGCACCAGTCACGCCGTTTGCAAGCGTCAGACATTCGTAGGTGAAGAGAAAAATGCTGGGAAAGGTGTTTTTGTTCGCAAAGTTGAAGGTGTTTGGGTCGGTGATGGTGCTCAGCACCAGTTGACTACCTTGCGCTGCTTGAGTGCGCCACTGATTTGGCTGACAGCCTGTGAGGGGAAGGGCAAGGACAATCGCCAAACCGATTGTAAGGATGGAAGCTCTGACCGGAACGGTTCTGACCGAAATCCTGATACGACTCTCAAGCGTGCGATCGCCCTCCAAAACAAGCTTGGGGACGAAGCGGGCGATCGCCAACCAGAACCAATGGTGCAGAGCCTTAACCAGAGAAGCGACAGAAACCATGCTGAGATGACTGAAGGGAAACTATTTCTCTACCAGTTTGCGTCTAAAACCTTTGCTTCGTGCACTGAAATCAGTAAAACTCCAGCATGATCCCGCTTGCAGTCCCCGAAAGGCAAGGCATTCAAGGGAATATCCTTCACAAATAAGGGGCTGAATGAAAAGGAATGCGATTCATCAACACACAGTGCCCACAAGTATACGGCGGGTAAGCGATGATGGTGGCATAACCGGATGCGCGATCGCAGTCCGCACACAACCGTCGCTTCACGCTAAAAATCCGTTAAGGAGAGGGGAGGAGAGTTATGGCAAGTCGCTTGCAATGGAGTAGTTGGCTTGTTTCACTAGCCGTTTTGGGCGCGTTGCCGGCACTGGGACAGTCTAATTTTGGTGGGTTGACTTTGGGTGCCAATAAACAGTCGGGCACTTTAACAGGCTCTACGGGAGGAGCGACGTCGCTACCGGCCATTGTTAGTAACCGCGATCGCAACAACAACAAGTGCCTCGGCTTTGGTGACCCGACTCCCGATCACATTCTGGTGCTGCAGCAAAATGTCCCTAGCCTCAAGCTGCGCGTCAATAGTAGTGGTGGCGACACAACGCTAGTCGTTCAGGGTGCTCAGGGTGATGTTCGCTGCGGTGACGATTCCAAGGGTGGCAAAGATGCCAGCCTCACTGATACTGACTGGCAAGCGGGTACCTATAAAATTTGGGTTGGCACTGCAACACCTGGTGTACGGCGAGACTACACGCTGTATGTGCGACCATAGAGACGCAAAGCCTTGTGCCCCCACGTGAGGCAGGCAAATAATGGATCATTTTTTTCTGGAAAGCTCCTCAATGGCAGATGGTTTCTAAGGATGTGCTGACCGGCTTTGTGGAGCGCTTGGCAAAGGGCGCGTCGCTGTCATCAGAAGATCGGCGGCAGCTAGAAGATCTGACCTTGCAGGACACTTCACGTGCGATCGCATTCGGCATCATGCCTGAAACAGTCGGTGTGGTCTTGGAGGAGCGATCGCGCCTGCTGCAAACGGTTTATCCACAAATTGACCAATTTTGCCAGACGCATCCGACGCTTGCTGACCACTTGCTTGAAACCCTGTGGAACCTATGGCTACCGCTGGCAACCTGGTTAGCAGCAAAACGTCAGGCCAGCGATCGACCCTGGATTCAAGGCATTCTGGGTGGACAGGGAACGGGCAAAACAACGCTGGGCGCAATCTTGACGCTGATACTGCGAGAGTACGGCTACCAGACTATCAGCCTTTCGTTGGATGACCTTTACAAGACGCATCGCGATCGCCAGCAGCTGAGTCAAGCAGACCCACGACTGCTCTGGCGTGGCCCACCGGGCACGCATGATATTGCTTTGGGTCTTCAGACACTCGACGCGCTACGACAACCGACAGGCCAGACGATCGCCATTCCCCGCTTTGACAAAGCGCTACACAATGGTGCAGGCGATCGCACAACTCCGACCATCATTAACGGCGCAGATATCGTGCTGTTTGAAGGCTGGTTTGTTGGTGTACGTCCTGTTGATCCAGTCGTTTTTGATCAGTCGATCGCACCGATCACAACCGATGCCGATCGCACCTTTGCCCGTGATATGAACGCTGAACTGCACGACTACTTACCGCTTTGGGAACGGTTGGATAGCCTCCTAGTGCTTCAGCCAGTTGATTATCGACTCAGCCAACAGTGGCGGAAACAAGCAGAACAGCAAATGCGGGCGGACGGCAGACCGGGCATGAGCGATGCCGAAATTGATGCCTTCGTTGAGTATTTTTGGAAAGCCTTACATCCTGAACTCTTGATTAAACCATTGGTGACGCATCCAGACGAGGCCGATCTAGTGATCGAGATTCAGGCCGATCACTCTGTAGGAGCGGTTTATCGAGGGGGCGCTTGCTGAATCGGGGTACGGCCGTGCCCCTACAGGATGTGTTGCTTTTGTCCGCTGCCTGCACTGAACTTATGGTTCTGTTCGCCATCCCAAACGTTCTAGATTCTGGCGTTGCCCACAAACCACCGTATTTGTTGAGGGGCAGTAAATAATGACACTCTCATAGAGGTCAACTTTACGCACATAGCAATTGGTGGCCTGTTGTCCTAGCCGATCGCACACCACTTTTTGTCCAGCTTTCCACTTCATCGCAGCATGCTATTGAGAATATCACCGCTCCCAGATTAGGTGAAGCGGTGGTGAGCTACATCCTACGATCGGTCGCTTTAAAGATAGACTTTCTCGTCCAGTGAACTACATTTGCCAAGCGCTTGGCAGACATTTTGTGCAAGGAAATCTGGTTGTGCAAGGAAATCTGGTTTCTGCGTTGACGCCTCAATGCTGGAGGGCTGATTTGCGATGGTTAACGGCAGTCACACCCGCAGCATCTAAGACCTTGCCCTGATCAACCACGGCATAGAGCAGCCAATGATCGCCGCATTCTATCCGGTTTTGGACGGTGCATTCCAGGTAGGCAAGGGCGTCGCTGAGCACCGGACTACCATTGTTCGCTGTCTCAGTGGCGATCGCTGAAAACGGGTCTTCGCCTGGGCCAGGTGGTTTGAGAAAGTAGCGCCGAAGATTTTTTCCCTGCTTCAGAATGTTGAGGACGAATGGTTCGCCCGTATGTGCTAGAAGGTCGGCGGTCTGCTCTTTGGCGATCGCAATGGTCAATCCGGGTGGGTTAAAGCTAGCTTGCGATACCCAGGAGGTCAGCACGCCCAGTTTGGTGTCGTCTTGTTGGGCAGTAAGGACGCATAGAGAACCCGTCACTCGTCCGACTGCTTGCCCGGTGCGATCGGTTTGCCCATCGGCAGCCGTCTGATACGGTGCGCGAATCCGCTTCTCTTTGCGAAGGCTTTGGGCAAACTCAGTGCCTGCCGCTTCACATTGCTGCAACGTTTCATCTGTCGGCTTGAACTTGATCCGCAGCGTCTCAAACCCCAAACGATAGCCTGAGTCCTTCAGCTTCTCCTCAATCTGATCGACCGCTTCACCACTCCAGCCGTAGGAGCCAAAGACTCCTGCCAGGTGCGTTCTAGGAGCGGTCGATAAAATAATACCCAGAGCCGTCTGAATCTGTGTCGGTGCATGTCCGCCCAGCGTTGGCGAACCAATGACAAAACCGTCGCAGCGCTCAATCAGGCTAGTAATTTCGGCAGGGTCAGTGAACTCACAGTTGACGCATTCTACCGACACACCCGTTTGCGCAATGCCTTTCGCGATCGCCTGCCCAATAGTCGCCGTGTTGCCGTAAGCAGAGGTATAGAGCAGCGCGACCATCAGGTCTTTTGTCTTCTGCTGTTGGCTCCACTCCCGATAGTCATAGGTCAGACGACTCAAGCTATAGCGCACCATCGGCCCGTGACCAGGCGCATAGAGTTTCGCTTTGGCAAAGGTCGCAAACTTATCCAGGGCCGCTTCGACCTGGCGGGTTTGAGCCGCATGAAGACAATCGAAATAGTAATGTCGGTCTTCATCCAACTGCTTCCAGTTTTCATCCAGGACTGCTTCATCGCAGATGTGCGCGCCAAAAAACTTATCGGTAAACAGAGTGCGAGTAGCAGGGTCGTAAGTGCAAAGGGCGTCATGCCAACGAGGAGTCGGCACAAACACAAACCGCAGTTCGTGTCCCTGGCCCAGATCCAGCACTTCATCCCCTCGAATCGGCTTGATCTGCGTGTCACTGTCTGCAAAGACCGCCCGTAGCGCGATCGCCGCTGGCTTTGAGCAAATGACCGTTGCTTGCGGTGCCAATGCCAGTAAGCGTTTCAACGTCGTGATGCGATTGGGATTCACATGCCCCACAATCACATAGTCCAGCGTTGCCAGATCTGTATGCTGCTGTACCTCTTTCAGAAAAATTTCGGTAAACGACTCGCCTGGTGGATCAAGCAGCGCCACCTTGTCAGCCTGAATCAGATACGCATTGGCTGTGGTGCCCTTTTGCCGCCCATACTCCACCTCAAACTTGAGACGATCCCACGTGCGCGATCGCAGCACCGTTGTCCCATCTCCGATCGACGCGACCTGCACATCACGCGGTCGGGTGACGACAGCCACTGCCGCGTTTTCAATTTGCGCATCGTTGCCTACTGGTGCCTCTGTGATCGCGTCATGCACATCCGTTTCCTGCAACGCATCAGGCGACGGCGCAAACTTAAAGAAACTGGAAAGAGCTTTGAGGAATGAGTTGGAGGAAGACATGGTAGAGGTGAGGGGAGAGGGATAAGGGATGAAACAAGGCTAAAGGTTAAAAGTTTTGAGTTTTGAGTTTTGAGTTTTGAATTTTGAGTGAAGTTAGAGGTGTAAGAGTTTTAAATTGTCTTACTACTCCCGACTCCCCACTCCCGACTCCCTTGTGATCTTCTAACAACCAATAACTAACCACTAACCACTAACAACTAATAATGGTTTCCCACCTTCCGATGATGCACTGCCGTCAGTCCGTCCTGGCTGGATAGTCGTCCTACATCGATCGTGCTGTAGACGATCCAATGATCGCTACACTCCATCCGGCTGGCCACTTCGCACTCTAGATAGGCTAAGGCGTCTGCCAGAATCGGTGAACCGTTGGTGGCGGGATAGGTTTTGATATCAACAAAGCGATCGGCTCCAGGGGCAAAGCGCTTCAAAAAGTGCCGCATCAAGGGCTGGTAGTTGCCTTCTTCCAGAATGTTGAGCACAAAGCGATCGCCCACGTGCATGAAGGATTCAATCGCCCGATCTTTCGCCACCGCGATCGTGATGCCCAACGGTTCGATGCTGGCTTGAGCGACCCAGGAGGCAAGCATCGCGCTGGAAGCGTTCCCTTTCTGGGCCGTGATGATGTAAAGCCCGCCGCTGAGCCGTCCCAGCGCCTTGTCTAAATCGCCATCAAGAGACTTCATCTGCTTGATGGTGCGATCGCGAGTCAGCCATTGCCCCATATCTGTGCCCGCTTCGTCGCAGAGCTGATAGACCGCTTCGGTCGGTGCTTCCTTAATGAGGATGGGTGGGAACGCTTCGGTTAAGCCGACATCTTGCAGTTTGTTGCGCAATAAATAGACAGACTCATCATCACCGCCGCCGCTTTCAAACAGCCCAAAAGACTGCTTCGCATGGGTCGCAGCCAGAACCGTGCCCAAGGCAGCTTTTGCAGTGGGCGCAAAGTCACCGGACTGAGGTGGCATTGCTATCACTACACCAGCGGCGATAGTGACCAGTTCACGAATTTCGTGCGGCTCTGCGGTGCGGAGATCCATCTGTTCGACCGCGACTCCAGTTTTCATTACGCCCTGCACGATCGAGTGTGCCAACCGCTCCGCTTCACCATAGTCGGAGACATAGAACAGCGCGACCGTTGTAACCGCTTTGGCTTGCTCTTTGCTCCACGTGCGGTAGCGTTCAACCAGTTCATGCAGGTTGTATTGCAGAAGTGGACCGTGCCCTGTCGCGATCGTCACTACTTCAGGCAAATCGCCCATGCGCTTCAGGGCAGAGAGCACCGATCGCGCGTTGGGACCCATCAAGCAGTCGTAGTAGTAGCGGAAGTCGTGCTCAATAAGTTCCAAATCCTCGTCGAAGGTAGAATCGTCGCAGTAATGCATCCCAAACGCATCACAGGTAAACAGCACCTGCGTTTTGTGGTCGTAGGTAAAGATGGTGTCAGGCCAGTGCAGATTGGGCGCAGACACAAATTCCAGGATGTGACCGTCGCCGAGATCGAGGCGATCGCCATTCTTCACCAGCTTCCGCTCAAAGGGTTGATGCACCAGATCTTCAAGAAACTGGATCGCCACTTTTGCGCCCACTACCGTTATGTGGGGAGCCAGCTTGAGCAGGTCTGCCACCAAGCCGCTGTGATCTGGCTCAGTGTGGCTAATGATCAGGTAATCAATCTCAGCCGGATCAATCAAACCCTTCAGGGTATCCAGATAGAGCTGCCGAAACTTTTCGTGGGAGGTATCAACCAGGGCAACTTTCTTACCACAAATGAGAAACGAGTTGTAGGTTGTGCCGTTGTTGAGCGCAAATTCAATGTCGAAGCGTTCTCGATCCCAGTCCAAACAGCGGATGGCGGTTGTATCGGTGGTGCCAACGCCGTCTGGGTGTGCCAATGCAACGGTCTCCAGGGTCAATCGTTGAACCCGCTCGGTGAGTGCTACCATACCTGCCTCCCTGTCTAAAGACGTTTGGGTTTCTGTAACGTGTTACACCTCTATTATTGGTGTGCGATCGCGATCTGTAAAGTTTTGTTAGGTAAACCTACTCATCAGCTACAGTTATCATTACCGTCCTCACAGCTAACCTGCACAACATAGCGCCATTGTTGAGCGGTAGCCTTACTCGATCTGCCGTCGTTTCCAATAATTGGGTCTACGCTTACCATGCGCGATCGCGACGATCCAGATCAATGTTTCCAGTTCCGCATAGAAAATGAGGAATGGAAACCGCCGAATCACATATCGACGTAAACCGCTGGCTTTGTACACCCCTAGATTGGGGTTCCGCTGAATTTTGTCGAGAGCTTGCTCTACTTCAGACAAAAAATCAAGTCCCAAGCCTGCGTTCTGTGCTTCATAGTAAGAAATGGCACCGTCAAGCTCAGCGATCGCTTCACTGTGAATGACAACAGGCTTCACGCGTACTTCTCTCTCAGATCGGTAAAGACCTTGCTGGCTGGCTCACCAGAGGCAGTCCCATCATTAATTGTCTGCATTCTTTGCGTTAATTCAACATCCCAGGCGCTCTCTACGTTGTCATCGATCGCGTTATCTAAGGAGTGGATCAGGAAGTAGGCAAGTTCTGCACGCTCTTGTGTGGAGAGTTGGGACAGTTCACGCTTCAGTTTTTCCGCTGTTTCGGTCATCTCTGCCTCTCCTGCTGGCTTGCCGATCTAACAATGATTCAGCTTTGGGATTCAGCTTTTGTCGTTTGTTTTAACTCATTATGACGTTGTTCCAAGATGTTTGCGAAGGGGTTGGTCAGCTATACCGCCGACCTGAAGTAGAATACAGGCAAATTCTGTAGGAATTGAGACGCCGCTATGCCCGATCGCGAGGCACTTGAACGCCAGCTTGAAGACTTTCGCATGGCTGGGAAAAACCTTCAGCTTGAGCCGTTGGTGACGCGAAAGGCATTGGCTGAGTTTGGGGTGAAATACCAGACGGAACTAGTGGATGCGCTAGAACAGGCGATCGAAGATTGTGCTGAGCAGGACAACAAGCTGATTTTTACCGGACATCTCGGCTGCGGCAAATCGACACTGTTGGCAGAACTGGGCTTCCGCCTAACAGAGACAGGCCGCTACTTTGTCGTGAATTTCTCGATCGCCGATACGATCGAGGAGTCAGCCGTCGATCATGTCAATATTTTGTTCTCGATGGCGGTGCAATTGCTGGATGCCGCAGAACGCCGAGCGGTAACGCTGAAGCCAGGACTTAAACACGACCTCTATCGCTGGCTGGCAAAGCACACCAAAACCGAGATCAAAGCGGTGGATGCCGCGATCGAAACGAGCGGTGAGTCAAGCCTGAAGGGGGGACTGCCAGCAATTTTGGAGTTTTTGGTCAAAGTGAAAGCCATTTTGAAGGTGAATTCGATCGTTCGCGACGAGATTACGACAGAATTTGCCCGCAGAATTTCTGACCTCATTGCGCGGCTGAATGAAATTCAGACCTACATCGAAAACGCGACGGGACAAACGGTGTTGGTGATCATTGATGATCTCGATAAGCTGGACTTAAGCATCACAGAAACAATCTTTAGCAAGAATATTAAGACGTTGCTTGCGCCCACCTTTCGGATTGTCTACACCATCCCCTTTTTCCACGCTCCGACACGCGGCAGTTAAAAGCATCGTCACTGCCAACATCAAGAAAATCCACACGATGCCAGTAGCGAAGTTTTTTAGTAAGGCAACGGTACGTCAACCCGATCGCGTCCCTAATGCAGAGATGATGGCAATCTTTAGCGAAATATTGGCAAAGCGATTGCACCCACACCCACATTTAATCGATTCGGCGTTGCTGCCACAGATGATCCTCAAAAGTGGCGGCGTGTTGCGAGAACTGATTCGGATTGTGGATCTCTGCTGCGATAAGTGTATGCAGCAAATTCGTCGTCAGTTACGTCAGTCTCAGTTTGATCACCCTGCTGTGGTGATCGATGTTCTTCAGCAGTCCTTAGAAATTGACCGCGAGATCGGCGATCGCAACGGTGAAGCTGATTCTCTATTCAACAGGGCGATTGACCTTAATAAGCTGGGGCGATCTTGGGAGGCACTCCAGCATTACCAGAAAGCCAAAAAAATCTATCAATCGTTGGGATTGGAACACAGAGTAAAAATGTGCGACGCTGCCATTTATCAACTCAACCAGATTATTCCAGCGCAACATCCTGCTCATGAGCACATTCCGCCTGCCCTGCCTGATTGGTATGTAAAATCTCTTCCTACACCACCGCGCTCAACATCTCAAAGTCGTAGATCCTCTCAATCTCTATGGGTCTACGGTCTGGTGGGGGTGACGATCACCCTTCTCCTCTTTTGGCTGAAACGATAGCAGGGATGATGAAGGCGCGATTGTGTCCAGTTACTATCAGGTGGGCGATCGGGCAATCAATAGAGCAACGCTATCCGCCAGCGATTTCGCTACATCTGCTTGCTTATCTACAGTTTCCGATTGCTTTTGTATTAGCACTTTTAGCTCTGTAAAGCCTGTCTCAACAAAATGAGTCAGACTAGCAACATTGTGCGTCAAAGTTGCGATGTTGTCTGCCAAACCATCAACTGTTCCAGATAAGTGAGTAACAGTCTCGGTTAGATGTCCAACTTGCTCTGTCAGGATATCAAGTTTATCCATCGGTTCAGGGGTATGCATCATGGCGATCGGGCGTGGTCAGCGTCGATTTTTTGTATAGCCAGATTAGCATACGGGCACGAATTCTATGGCTGACGTTGCCATTGGCGCGGTGCGCGATCGCCGCAAAACTTCAAATAACGTGAAAAAACGCTATCGATACTGTCCATCCTTGCACGATAAACTAATGGACTCTGTAGAAGTCGCATTCTCTCTACATAGAAAATGCTGCATCAGAGCTGGCATGATCGAGTCCCTGTCAATCTGTCACGTATTTTGGTCGATCGAACAAATCGTAAGGGACGGGTTTCGCAACATAACTGAACCACTGCATGGAAAGCTTGCTAAACCCGCCGCTACCAGCTGCCTGCATTGATTTACACTCCTTCGCCTCAGACTTAACCACTTCAATCACTCACGTTGACCTATGTTAAATTCCACTGCTACTACATCGGCTGCCCGTTTGAGTGTCAAATTGCCGCACTCGCTGAAGCGGTTAGCAGACCTTGCTTACAACTATTGGTGGTGTTGGACGGCTGACCAGGTTTCGTTGTTTGAGACACTGAATCCTGATGAATGGGAGCGTTGCGGGCATAATCCTGTCGTCCTGCTAGAATCCATTGCCTACAATCGCCTGACGCAACTGGCGATCGATCCTCAGTACATCAAGCGGCTGAACCTGGTCGTCGAGAAATTCGATCGCTACATGGCAGCCGGTAACACCTGGGCAAGCCGCGTTGCGCCCCAAATCTCCAAAGAGCATCCTGTTGCTTACTTCTGTGCTGAGTTTGGCTTACACGAATCGCTTCAGGTCTATTCTGGTGGTTTAGGCATTCTGGCAGGCGACCACCTCAAATCTGCCTCTGACCTTGGTGTGCCGCTGGTGGCGATCGGCCTCCTCTACCGTCAGGGCTACTTTCACCAACGGTTGAACCAGGATGGCTGGCAAGAAGACTATTACATCGACAACGAGTTCGATCGCCTGCCGATCGAACTCATGCGAAATGAACACGGGGATGCCATTACCGTTGAGCTACAGGTACGTAGTCGCGTCGTCAAAGTGCAGATCTGGCGCGTGCGGGTGGGACGGGTTGACCTCTATCTACTCGACACCAACCGGGACGACAACGACTCTATCGATCGCTGGCTAACAGGACACCTCTACGGCGGCAACCAGGAAACTCGGATTGCTCAGGAAGTGATTTTGGGGATCGGCGGTGTGCGCGCGCTCCAGGCATTGGGCATCGAGCCAGGTGTGTATCACCTCAACGAAGGTCACGCGGCTTTCTGCCTGCTAGAAGTGTCGCGGCTGGAGATTCAGCGCACCCGCAAATCGTTCTACGACATTGAGGCGGCAGTCCGCCAGCGCTGCGTCTTCACCACACACACGCCCGTTCCTGCGGGGCATGATGTCTTCTCTGCAGATCTGATGGATTCCTTCTTTGCTAGCTACTGGCCGCAACTGGGACTCTCGCGTGAGCAGTTTCTGGTGTTGGGTGCTCGTCGTCTGGGCGATCCCTGGGAACCGTTTGGGATGACACCGTTGGCGTTGCGCCTGTGTCGTGCCGCCAACGGTGTGAGCGAACTCCACGGGCATGTCTCGCGTCAAATGTGGACGGTGCTATATCCAGAGCGATCGGAAGACAAGGTGCCGATCGGCTACATTACCAACGGTGTGCATGCGACTACTTGGACGGCAGCGCTGATTGGTGATTTGTACAATGAGTATCTGGGTAACGATTGGGCAACGAAAGCCGTTGATCCTGCTGTCTGGGCAAAGGTCGATCACATCCCTGATGCCGAACTCTGGCAGCGTCATCAAATCCTCAAAGAACGTCTGGTTGCACATACCCGTTCCAAGCTGAAAAAAGCGCGAGAAGGTCGTGGTGAACATTGGGATTATATCCAGGCGGCCGATCGTGTGCTTGATCCTACGATTCTGACGATCGGCTTTGCCCGTCGCTTTAGCCCCTACAAGCGCGGCGATCTTTTGCTGCGAGATGCCGATCGCGCCATGTCCATCTTCGCCAACACCGATCGTCCTGTTCAGATTATCTTTTCTGGTAAAGCACATCCCGCCGACGAAGAAGGCAAGCGGATTATTCAACGCCTGATGGAATGGTGCAAACAGCCCGGCATCTGGAATCGGGTTGCCTTTATCGAAGACTACGACATGCATACCGCACGGAAGCTGGTGCAGGGTGTCGATGTGTGGTTGAACAATCCCCGTCGTCCTCTGGAAGCATCGGGCACCAGCGGTCAAAAAGTCTGCTTTAACGGTGGGCTGAACTGTAGCGTCCTGGATGGCTGGTGGTGTGAAGGCTACCAAGCCGATGCGAACGGCAAGGGACTGAATGGCTGGGCGATCGGAAAAGATGCTCATACCAGCGACCAGAAGCTCCAGGACGATATCGACTCGCAGGCGCTCTATGCTCTACTGCAAGACGAAATCGTGCCGCTCTACTACGATCAGGATGAGCATGGCGTACCCCACGGTTGGGTCAAAATGATGAAGGCATCCATCAAAACCAATTCCCCAGCCTTCAATACCCATCGGATGATTGCCGATTATGTCACGCAGGTCTATGCTCCTGGTGCCGTTACCGAAGTTGGTCGCAGTCTGGCAAGCATCCCATCTTAAGAAGTTGTTGGTTTTTCACCGCTTCAATGGCGGCGTAGCGGCGGCGCTCCTTTTCGGATCAGGACTGATAGTAGCGTTGCCTTTGGGATTCTATAGCAGCAGGGTAGGTTTGCTTCAATCCACCTATTTTTTAGTCTCTCTCTAGCTGACAGAGGCAACTGGCAGAATTACACCATTTAATCCACGATCCTTAGTGATGATCCGTTGACGTTTCACCATGCCTCAATGCCTCAATAATCTGTACGTTCGCCTTCGGAAATGGGTATTGGTCAATGTCTGTTAGCGTCACCCAGCGCACTTCGTCACACTCGATCGCCTGGGGTTCACCGCTAACATGACGACAGTGGTGGACGTTTAACGTCACTCGAAAGTGGCTGTAGGCATGATCGACAACTATGAGGTGATCGCCGACCGTAATCTCAATCCCCAATTCTTCGCGAATCTCACGCTGGATGCAGGCTTCGACCGTTTCACCTGGTTCGACTTTGCCACCAGGAAACTCCCATAAGCCACCCAGTAGACCTTCCTGACGACGGCGATCGATCAAAATCTGTCCTTGATCATTCCAAATTACTGCTACACCAATGCTTTTGTGGGGTAGCGGCGCACGCGTTTCAGCCATAGGTAGTTCTGCTTGAATGCCTTGATTGTACGCCTCACAGTGACCGTTCCACGGACAGCTTGAGCACAACGGCTGGTGAGGCATACAGACCGTGGCACCCAAATCCATGATTGCCTGGTTAAAGTCACGTGGCTGTTGTCTGTCCAGTAGCGCTTCTGAAAGTTGCCAAAGGTCAGCGATCGCCCGCTTCGGTGGTACAGGTAGAGCGACCAGACGCGTCAGTACACGCTTTACATTCCCATCCAAGATGGCCATTGGTTGGTCGAACGCGGCACTCAAAATGCCGCCAGCGGTCGTGCGTCCAATCCCAGGTAGCTGCATCACATCAGCCGGGGACGCTGGGAAAACTCCTTGATGGCGCAACATAATGTCTTGAGCAGCACGATGCAAGTTACGAGCACGGGCATAGTAACCCAACCCTTCCCAAGCTTTGAGTACCTGCTGCTGTTCGGCGATCGCCAGCGCTGAAAGGGTCGGGAACAAGGTTAGCCAGCGCTCATAGTAAGGGATCACCGTTTTCACCTGAGTCTGCTGGAGCATAATCTCCGATACCCAGAT
This sequence comes from Stenomitos frigidus ULC18, assembly GCF_003003795.1. Classification (GTDB taxonomy): domain Bacteria; phylum Cyanobacteriota; class Cyanobacteriia; order Leptolyngbyales; family Leptolyngbyaceae; genus Stenomitos; species Stenomitos frigidus_A. Next base: position 47,290 of record NZ_PVWK01000061.1, read on the forward strand.
GGCGTAAGGATCACGACTTTGTCGCCAGGGGAGATCCCGCCCGAAATGACCATACCAAAGCAACAGGGTCTCCCTAAGATTGACGACAACAGAACCGGGCAGACGATCGCGATCGTCTGCCCGGTCTAAAGAATTTCGTTGCGGCTGTGAAGCGGTAGCTTTCAAAGCGTTGATTGGTGTTCGCGGCATAGCGAGCAATGCAACCTGGACATTCGCTTTCAGATTTAGCCCCTTAGTGTATCGGAGCCTGGGGCGCTTGCGAACACAGAACCAAACCCGGTTCTAAATCGATCACGCCGATGATCGACGGTTTGGCTTGCAACCTAGCTTTCTGGAGTGGAAGCGTCCGTTGCAGTGGAGGCCAACGATTTTTCAAACGCCATTCGCTGTTCGGCATTGTGTAAGAAGTAGCCACTCATCATTGCAGACGCTAGTAGACGGCCCAAGTCCTCACGGCTAGTTGTGATCATCACGTTAAAGCTGTCGGGAGGCAAGGCACCGAGCAAGCCAACGATATTTCGCTCCATCACCTGGAAGACATCCACTGACGCCGGTCGGGAGAGCTGGGCAATGGCTTCTGGACTCAACGATTGGACGTAGCTCAGGAACTGATTGCTGGAGTCAGCGCCGCTTAGAAATTCTGGCACTCGATCTGACATGTTGTTCACTGAAGGAACCTCGATCTAAACTGCTGTAAGTTTCTATAAACAAATGTATCAGCGGACGTTGAGAACCGAAGTGAGTAGAACCGAACCAGAACTTGGGTGATGGACGTACATAAGTGAGAGTTCTGAGTTCTGAGTTAAAGATTTCAACTTACAGCCGCTTACAAATGGGTCAGCCACAGAGCGAACATCTTACTCGCAGGCGTGAGCGAGACGCTCACACTTAGTTGAGATGGCTTATTCAAATGAAAATTGCTGTAAAACTCACAACTCAGAACTGATCGCTTGCCAGCCCTAGCTAGCTAAGTACTCGCCGATCGCAGCTTTACGTTTCCTCAATTTGGTCAGGGCTTCGCGTTCGATCTGGCGGACGCGCTCACGGCTGATGCTAAGGCGATCGCCAATTTTTGCCAGTGTAAGCGCTTGTCCGTCTTCTAGCCCAAACCGGAGTGCTAAGACTTCGCGTTGCTGGGGTGTCAGGTCTGCCATCAGCGTTTCTAAATCAGCACGGAGTGACGATTGCAGGGCAAAGTCTTCCGGCGAGGCACCTGTGTCTTCCAGCAGTTCACCCAATTCAGTGTCCTGGTTGTCGCCTACGCGCAGATCGAGTGAAAGCGGCTGGCGCGATCGCTCCAGGTACTCACGCACTTGACGGGGAGTTAGCTCCAGTTCGTTGGCGAGTTCAGACGCAGTGGCGGCCCGACCCAACTGTTGAGAGAGTTGACGTTGAGCCTTCTTAATCTTGTTCAGTTTTTCGGTGATGTGGATAGGTAGGCGAATCGTGCGACCTTTTTCGGCGATCGCACGGGTAATTGCTTGCCGAATCCACCAGTAAGCGTAGGTCGAAAAGCGATAGCCCTTCGTGGGATCAAACTTCTCTACACCACGCTGCATTCCAATCGTGCCTTCTTGAATCAGATCCAGCAGATCAACATTACGCTTCGTATACTTCTTGGCGACAGAAACAACCAGGCGCAGGTTAGCTTCGACCATCTTGCGCTTCGCGTTTTCGCCCTCTGCGATCGCCTGCTGCAATTCGCTTTCAGAGAGGTCAGCCTTCTGAGCCCACTCCTCCAGCGCCAGTTCACGGCCAAACTGCTGTGTCAGAAGCTCCTTTGTGTCGTAGAGTATTGCCAAGCGCTGAACCTGTTTGCCATAGAGGATCTCCTGCTCATGAGTGAGCAGGGGAACCCGACCAATTTCTCGTAAGTAAGCGCGTACTAAGTCGGTTGAGGTTTGAGCGGTCTTCATGGCGCTGTTGGAAAGGCTACAGTGGATAGAACGCTGGAATTTCCAGCTACAAGAAATGGTCAATGACAACCGAAGCGAAGCTTAAAGAATGCTTGTTTAAAGCATCTTTACGATCGTTCAAGACTGTTCTTTAAGAAGCCTTGAGGGTAGAGCTTGAAGAGCGTTTTCGGAGATGACCAAGAGGCTGTGACAGAAAAACCAACAATCTGGAGCAAGCCTGCAATATTAACAGTGTCGTCAGTGAGCAGACAAACTCTTCATCGTCGGTGCGTCAGGCTTGTTAAGACGTCGTATTAACAAATGTAACATTCCTGAGAGAAGACGTATATACCCTCAGAAAGATTCTTTTCAAAGCGGACGCTTTAGAGACCGATCGCTTCCAGCTATGAGTTACACAAGAGTACCCAGGATTGCGCTTTGCAAATGCATCCCATAGAACAAAATGCACTTGCTGAAATCAAGGCCGCACAAATATTTACCTTCTCTTAAGAACTCGATTTAGAGAGTCTTTTCTACAAAGAGTTTTAAGTTTCTTTAAGGGGCTTGATCACTTTACATGCCTGCTCAAGGCTTAAGCAGGCATGCTTAGAGGTGACCAAGGCCATCCCAGGTTCACCACGGCTAATGAATATAGTCTTGCAGTGCCTTGACCGAAAGTGGTTGAGACTGCAGTGATCGGATGGCGGCTGTAGTTGCTTTTGCGCCTGCGATCGTGGTGACGATAGGAATTTTGTAAGACAAAGCGGTACGACGAATCAGACGACCATCGGCTTTGGCTTCTTCCCCGGAAGGAGTATTAATAATGAGCTGAATTTTCTCATTTTTAATAGAGTCCATGATGTTTGGGCGACCTTCATGGAGCTTGAGCACCAATTCAACCTCAACGCCTTGTTCTCGGAGTGCTTTTCGAGTGCCCTCTGTAGCAACCACGTGAAAGCCAAGTTCTAGTAACTCTTTAGCCACGGAAACAACAGCCGCTTTGTCGCGATCGCTGGTCGAGACAAACACCGTGCCACCTTGCGGTAAGCGCTGACCAGCCCCCAACTCTGCCTTAGCAAACGCAGCGCCAAAGTTGTCGTCAATGCCCATCACCTCGCCGGTCGATCGCATTTCAGGGCCCAGAATCGTATCGGTGCCAGGGAATTTCTCGAAGGGCAGAACCGCTTCTTTAACCGCAATATGTTTGGGGATGATTTCCTTTGTATAGCCTAGCTCCGCAAGGGATTTGCCAGACATAATGCGGGCTGCCATTTTTGCCAACGGCACGCCGATCGCCTTCGAGACAAACGGTACCGTGCGCGAGGCGCGTGGGTTAGCTTCCAGGATATAGACTTGTTCACCCTGTACGGCGTATTGGATATTCATCAAGCCAACGACATTCAAGGCTTTGGCAAGTTGCACTGTCCAGGTTCGAATCTGGGTTAAGACGGCTTCACTGAGGAACACCGATGGCAACGAGCAGGCCGAGTCGCCAGAATGAATGCCTGCTTCCTCAATATGCTCCATAATGCCGCCGATGACCACGTTGCCACCCTGGTCGGCGATCGCGTCTACATCTACTTCCACTGCATTTTCGAGATACTTGTCAATCAGAATGGGGTGATCAGGTTCGACGAGAACGGCAGCAGTCATGTAACGCTGTAGCTCCGTGTCGGAGTAGACAATTTCCATGCCGCGTCCACCGAGGACATAGCTGGGGCGCACGACTACGGGATAGTTGATGCGACGGGCAACCTCTAAAGATTCCCCATAGCTGCGGGCTAGACCGTTGGCAGGTTGCTTAATATCCAACTCTCGCAGAATTTTCTCAAAGCGCTCTCGATCTTCAGCCGTATCGATCGAATCCGGTGAGGTACCCCAGATTTTGGTTGAAACGGTACAGGTATCGCCGTTGAGGTATTTCTGCAAGGGCACTGCCAGCTTCAGCGGCGTTTGTCCACCAAACTGAATGATCACGCCTTCAGGATTCTCCGCCTCAATGATGTTGAGCACATCTTCTTTCGTGAGCGGTTCAAAGTAGAGCCGATCGCTGGTGTCATAGTCAGTCGAAACCGTTTCGGGATTGGAGTTGACCATGATTGTCTCGAAACCGTCTTCCCGCAAGGCAAAGGAGGTGTGACAGCAGCAGTAGTCAAACTCAATGCCCTGACCAATACGGTTAGGGCCGCCACCCAAGATCATCACTTTGCGCCTGTCTGACGGCAAAATTTCGCTTTCGCCTGCTTCGTAAGTGGAGTAGTAGTAGGGCGTGAGGGCTTCAAATTCAGCCGCACAGGTATCGACGGTTTTGTAAACGGGGATCACCTGTAACGACTTTCGGTAGGTGCGAACCTCATCTTCAGTCGTCTTAGTCGCATAGGCGATTTGGCGATCGCTAAAGCCCTGTCGCTTAATGTCAAATAGCTGCTCTTTGGTCAGGCTCTTCAGCGGAGCGCGCTTGAGCACTTTCTCAGTTTCCAGCAGTGCATAGAGCTTGTCCAGGAACCAGGGGTCGATCGCAGTCAGTTCATACACCTCATCCACCGTCATGCCCATTTGAAACGCATGGTGGATGGTAAAGATGCGCTCTGGATTCGGCGTCCGTAAACCCGCGCGAATTTGCTCTAAGCTAGGCACTTTTTCGCTGCGATCGCAGCCCCAACCCGCGCGTCCCGTTTCCATCGATCGCAGCGCTTTTTGGAATGATTCCTGAAACGTACGCCCGATCGCCATCGCTTCGCCCACCGATTTCATTTGAGTCGTGAGGGTAGGGATAGAGCCGGGAAATTTCTCGAACGCGAAGCGGGGAATTTTGGTCACAACGTAGTCGATCGTTGGCTCAAAACTGGCAGGCGTCTTCTTCGTAATGTCGTTAGGAATCTCGTCCAGCGTGTAGCCGACGGCAAGTTTGGCTGCCATTTTGGCGATCGAAAACCCTGTTGCCTTTGAAGCGAGTGCAGAACTGCGCGACACACGAGGGTTCATCTCAATCACTACCACGTCGCCATTGTCGGGATTAACCGAAAACTGGATGTTGGAACCACCTGTCTCCACACCGATCTCGCGAATGATCTTGATTGACGCATCCCGCAACCGCTGGTACTCCTTATCGGTCAGGGTTTGAGCAGGCGCAACGGTAATGGAGTCGCCCGTATGCACACCCATTGGGTCAAGGTTTTCGATCGAGCAGATGATCACCACGTTGTCTGCCAAATCGCGCATGACTTCGAGTTCGTATTCCTTCCAACCCAGCAGCGATTTCTCAATCAAAATCTGCGAAACCGGACTGGCATCCAGACCAGACTGGGAAATTTCCTCAAACTCTTCCTGGTTATAGGCAATGCCACCACCGGAACCGCCCATCGTATAAGCAGGCCGAATGATCAACGGATAGCTGCCGATTTCGTGCCCAATCTGACGCGCCTCTTCTAGTGTGGTTGCGAGGCCAGAGGGACAAACTCCCACGCCAATCCGTGCCATTGCTTCTTTGAAGAGCTTGCGGTCTTCCGCCATTTCGATCGCAGGTAGCTTTGCCCCAATGAGCTCTACGCCATATTTCTCCAGCGTGCCGTTTTTTGCCAGGGCGACTGCCAGGTTTAACGCAGTCTGTCCGCCCATCGTTGGCAGCAAGGCATCAGGGCGCTCTTTCTCAATAATTTTCTCGACGACTTCTGGTGTCAGAGGCTCAATGTAGGTGCGATCGGCCGTCTCCGGGTCGGTCATAATCGTCGCCGGATTGGAGTTGACCAGAACGACTTCGTAGCCCTCATCCCGCAGGGCTTTACAGGCTTGCGTACCAGAATAATCAAACTCGCAGGCTTGCCCAATCACAATGGGGCCAGAGCCAATCAACAGAATTTTGTGGAGATCGTTGCGACGCGGCATGGTAGTGATGTGGGGGTCGAGGTCTGAAATCCCACTTATTGTAAAGGGTTTCTTCAACTTAGACGGTAGTCTTCTTTCTAATCCCAGTGCTTGGGATATGCATTAGTTCGATTTGCCGTCGCTGCCAAAGTACTCTCGATAGGCACAAATGCGATCGCCCCGAAGGTCGAAAGAGACGGCCACGCGATTCTTATAGGGTTCTCCCAGCAGTAAACCTTCGTCTCGAAACTCAAACACAACGGTTGTCTCATTGCTCGTCACGCGATCGAGCGTGAGCGACAGCCCCTCTTTGAAGGTTTCAGCGACGTACTGAAAGAAGGCGATCGCACGCTCCTTACCCTTATTGAAGCCACGATACGGTCCCATAGGGAAGCAAAACGTAAAATCATCGGAGAGCAAATCGATAAACGCTTGCCATTCTCCTGTTGCTAAACCATGCTGGAAATGCCCAAAGGCTCGGTAAGCAACTTCCAAGGTGTTTGAGCGCTGTGTCATATAGCAACCCTATCTGATTGATGAAAGCTGATGGCTATTTATAAGAGGTTTAAGACGTTTTGTTCGATAAATTTATACAAGTGTAGTTATTCTATCTCTAGCGGATGCAGCTCTCTAAAACAGCTAGCTTTGATCGGAACGTTTGATCTAAACAAATTGTCAAAGAAGCCTGCAAACTTTTGGCCAGGAGTCATATTCGTTCCGTAGGCATCTGTGACTGGGCTAAAAATCCGTCATACTAAGAGAAAGAACCATTTCCTGTAAGATCATTATTACAAGCCCAGCTAGTGATGCAATCTAGCCAGCCTCATCCACCTTGTGCTCAATCGAGTCACAGGATCGATGCGGTCGAAAGCTGGCACAAAGTTCATAACGCGATCGCTTCTTTAAATGAGAAATTCATGCTTTTAGTAAGTTGAAAAACGCTTAGAAACTGCAGCAATTGATGTTCCTTAGCTCACATATTCTGACAATTTTCTGTGAACCGAATGTTGCATAGCCAAGAACGATCGAAGCAAACAATCCTGGTTGTTGATGATGATGCTAATATTCGTCGAATTCTGGCCACTCGCCTCTCGATGGCTGGCTACATAGTTTCAACAGCCGCGGATGGATCGCAAGCGCTGACTAGTTTCCGTCAACAAGCGCCCGATCTCATTGTTTTAGATGTCATGATGCCTGAACTAGATGGCTACGACGTTTGCCGCACCCTGCGAAAAGAGTCAAATGTCCCAATCATTTTGCTAACCGCTTTGGCAAATGTAGCCGATCGCATCACTGGCTTAGAAGCAGGTGCCGATGACTACATGGTGAAACCATTTTCGCCAAAAGAATTAGAGACTCGTATTCGCTGTATTCTGCGTCGTCTTGACAAGGTAAACGATGATGCTACGACGTCTGGAATTCTTGAAGTCGGCTCTCTGCGGATTGAAACGTACACGCGAAAGGTCTATCAAAACAACGTGCCAGTTCGACTCACTGACATGGAATTCAACATGTTGAAACTATTAGTGAGTCAAGCAGGAGTATGCATTTCTCGACTTGAAATTTTAGAGAAAGTATGGGGTTATAACCAACCGAGTTTGGGAGATGTACGGATTGTTGACGTACACATTTCTCGGCTACGTGAAAAACTGCAAGCTTTACCTGAGCAAGCTGAGTCGATCGTTACTGTCCGTGGTAAAGGATATATCTTCCCTCGTGTTGATTCCTGATAGGCGTTGATGTTACCCAGCTTCAGGTCGTGTTTCGCATCAACAAGCCCTATAGGAGAAGCGACCGAGATTCGATCGCGGCTCGCGCTTGAACCGCTACCGATCAAGTGTTGATCCTGGCAATGCCATGCTTGGCGATCGTGGGCAGTTGCCACCAGGGAACATGAGGATACTCGTGATGTTCGTAATGGTAGCCAAAGTGATAGCAAGCCAGCAGTGACAACAGCAACGGTCGATGAGCGCTCTGAGCGCGAAAAACGTTTTGGTAGCCGCCTGCTGGTTCACGATGAGGCAAATAAGTCCCAAAGTAAAAAAGCTGCACCGAACTGAGCAACGATGGCACAATCCAAAACATCAGCAAATTCGACTCCGGCACGTGTAAGAGAAGATGCATGGCGTGAAACACCGCAATGAGTGCAAGCAACCGCCCCCAACTCCAATAACGCTGCAAAAAACGAAAATACCAGGCAAACGGGTTTTTGTGCTGACCGTCATGAAAGTCAGGGTCTAAAGGACTCGCAGGATCACGGTGGTGCTGCCAGTGAGCCTTAAACAATTGCTTGTAAGAAAATAAACCATACATCAGTAGTGCTGACGTACCCATGAAGTGATTCAGCCTGGGATGCTGAGGCGCAACACACCCATGCATCGCATCATGAGCCGTGACGAATAAGCCTGCATAAAGAAACGTTTGCCAAAACACGGCCAGTATTGTCCAGAGCGACTGTTGGCTGAGTGAAGCATTGAAGAGGATTGTCAGGCTGCCTGCCCAAGTTGCCATGATGAGGCTAGCGATGCATAAGCCTCGTAGACTAGAGCCGATGATGACAGGTGATGCTGTGGGTGAAAGCTGATCGCCATTGATTGGCAAAACGGTAGACATGAGGGCTGTTTTCTCGTTGTGATAGTAGCTAGCTTTAGCTTGTCGATCGAGCGCTAGCAGTAGAGGCGGTGCATCCTCATGCATCAGGTTTGATAAATCGAGTCGGACTGCCAAATCTGATTTGTATAAACAATGTAACAGAATGGTAATAATTCTGTGAAGCTTAAAACTCCCCTTTAGGTATAGGTTTGCGCAATCTATGCAAGGAGACGTAAGGACTGGTTCAAGCAAACGTTTATAACCTCGTTGAGGGAGGTAGGAGCGCAAGACTTATGCCCCCCATTGAGGCAGGTACTTAGAATCGCGGATTTACAGCGGTTTTCATTCAGATAGGGTACACGGGTAATATCGGAAAGCTTTACTCAGAGAGCATTTGATGATCTTAGATGTCCCCTATTAAGCTGCGATCCGCTGTAATAAGGTTGAGAATTTGTATTGTTGCTAGGGTATGCCGTGCGCCCTTACGGAAGAATGGCGGAGTGACGCTCACCGCTAGCCGCTCCATAACAAGTACTTTCTAGCGAATATTTATTACCGAGAGCGATCGCGGGTACTGCCACCCTCAAAGCTGTCGCCATCCTCTTCGAACCAATCATCGGCACTTTCGGCACTGGTCGGCACCTCGGTTGGCGTTGCGTCATCAAGCGGACGAAAAGGCGGCACAAGGACGCGATAGTCAGCATCAACAACCGGTTTGCCGATAACCGATTCGGCTTTACCAACACCAGAATCTTTCGGCTCACGGTAGCTGTAGGAATACACAGAGCCGTTACGAGAGGTCGTTTTTGGTTCTTGCTTGACTTCATAGTCCGTGCGGACTCTTGGCGCGGTAGACCGAGTCTCTCTGGGTTCATCTCTGGGGATATCCCTGGGTTCATCCACGTCCCAATCATCGCTCGATTCATCGTCCCAGTCATCGATCGGATCAGAGTCTACGGGCGAGCGTCCGGTGCTTGCTTGACGCGCCGCTGATTCCTCATAGCCGTCCCAATTGTTCCAGGCCGCATCGTCTTCAACCGTTTTCGCAGCGGGTGGACGAGAAAAGAAGGGGCTTGGTTCTGGTGACGGTGTAGTTGAACGCGCCTGAAAACCACTCTGACGGGATACTTGCCGAAACTTCGATCGTGCCGCACGGACTGCAAAGTAATTAGACGCGCTGAACAAGCTGGTAATCAACAGATTGGTGACAACGCCAGCCCCGATCGCGCCTAAAATCCATAGCGCCAACGGTAAGGCAGGCGTTTGGATGCCCAAAAACGTCAGTTGTAGGGGCGACCAGTTGAACTGAACAAGGAGGAATAGGCCTCCAGCCAGTCCGAGCAACAGAACCAGGCGGATAAGGGGCATAATTTTAGCGGTCAGCCATCAACTATCAGCCTACCTTGGATCGAAATCACGTTACCAGCCTATCCTAGCAATTTGACATACAGCTGTTGCAAACCCTTCTAGTGACTCTTGCTGATTGCTGATTGCTGACGGTTGACCGACCGCTAAGCCTCTAATGTCCCTGCCAACGGTTAATCGGAATGCAGTCAATATCCAGCTGATCGAGCGCGCGGGCAACGACAAAATCAACCAGATCTTCGATCGTCTGTGGGTTGTGATACCAGGCAGGAATGGCAGGTACAATGCGCACTCCCGCTTCTGCTAATGCCGTCAGATTGCGGAGATGGATTAGACTAAAGGGCGTTTCGCGGGGTACGACGACGAGTTTTCGCCCTTCCTTCAACTGGACATCGGCAGCGCGTTCAAGCAAATCGGAACTGAGCCCGCCTGCCAGTTTGGCAACCGTGCTCATGCTGCACGGAAGGATGAGCATACCCAATGTACGAAAGGAACCGCTTGCGATCGTCGCTCCGACATCGCTCCAGGGGTGGCAGGTAAGTTTGCCAGCACGTTCCACCTCTGCCTGCTGCCGCCAGAATTGTTCTTGCTGTAAGGGTTCTGGTGGCATTCGCGTGTTTTGCTCTGCCTGCCAAACCATATAGACCGACTTAGAGGCCACTAATTCGATCGCGTAGTCTGCCTGCAAGAGAAACTTAAGGGCACGAACGGCATAAATGAGCCCAGACGCTCCGGTGATGCCAAGGATAAGGGGACGAGAGGGAGGAGGAGAGAACAAGGGGAGGAGACGTTTTGAGTTCTAAGTTTTGAGTTCTAAGTTTTGAGTTCTAAGTTTTGAGTAGGAAGAGAGGAGTTAGGGGTGAGGGAAAGTTTTGAGTTTTGAAGTGCGTTAGCGGCAGTGATTTCCTTCTAAAACGTCTCTTGGATGCCTGTTTCGATCAGGCAAGGCTTTAGGGTTTTACAACTCCTTCAGCCTTCAGCTGCTAACTTTTAGCCTCTGACTCCTGACTTCTGACACCTCTCTCCTCACCCAGACTTAATCATCTTCAAACTCTGGTTCTGATTCAGCAATTTGGATGGCGTCTAGACCGACTTCGTCATCCGTTGCTTCGCTGCCACCACCGACTGCGATTAAGTCGATCTGCTGGCGGTAGTAGTCCACGCTCTTCACCTGCACTTCGATGCGATCGCCTAGGCGGTATTGCTTGCGGTTTTTGCGTCCAACCAGGGTTTGCTGGCGCGATCGGTACTCGTACCAGTCATCCTTGAGGGAACTGACGTGTACCAGTCCTTCAACCAACAACTCCTCGATTTCGACAAAGAGCCCATAGGACTGGACGCCCGTGATCAGTCCGTGGAAAATCTCACCAGTGCGCTCCCGCATCAGTTCGGCTTTCTTGAGTCCTTCCAGGTCTTGCTCTGCTTCTTGCGCCACTTTCTCGCGTTCGCTCAGATGCACCACCTGTGACGCGAAGTAGGTTTCTAATTCTTGATGGATCTCAGGAGGCAGCACGTTCCAGCTAATGTTGCCGTGCGACGAGCTGTGTCGTAAGTTGACCATTTCTTTAGAACGGCTGGATTTGCGATCGCGTCCTTCTTCAAACACAGCATGCAGTGCGCGCTGTACCAACAGATCGGGATAGCGGCGGACAGGCGAGGTGAAATGGGTGTACCCATGATCCAAAGCAAGCCCAAAGTGCGATCGAGGGGTTGTGCTGTAAAACGCAGGCTTCAGCGTTTCTAGCAAGAGATAGGTCATCACCCGCTCGGCATCTGACTCAGCAAACTTCTGCGTAAAGTGCTGGTAGTCTTCTGGCCGCACGACATCTTCTTGCTCCAGGTGCAGTTCAATGCCCATGTTGATAGACAGCTTGATCAACTCTTGCACATCGTCTGGGTCAGGTGTGGGATGCACCCGATAGAGGCTCGGAGCGCCCAACGCTTGTAGGTGATTGGCGACGAGTTGATTAGCCAGCAGCATCAGTTCAGCAATCATGGCGTAGGTTGGAACGGATGGTGAGACGACGATCGCGCCCAGTACCCCTTCATCGTCATAGTGAAACTTAGGCGTAAAGACAAGCTTCCCTGTGTCCTGATCAGCCTCAGCAAGACTGCTGGAACTCGGCTTTTCGGGTAGGTTCAGTTCAAACGCACCCCGTTGGTGCCGTTGCTCTTTTAAGGCATGGCTGACGGCCGCTAGCTGATCCAACAGCTCAAACACAGGCTCAAGAGGCTGAATGTCTACAGTTGAGGGCTGATCGCTGGCGGCTGACCGCTCTAGAATCGCCTGCGCCTGCTGATAGCTCAGCTGATGATCAACCTTGATGACTGTTGGCTGGATTTCGTACTCTACGACGTGTCCCTCGGCATCTAGCGTCACCAGCACAGAAACAGCCAGTCGCTCGTGCCCAAGCTGAAACGCACAGAGCGAGTGAGCGATCGCATCCGGCAGCATAGGGATGACAAGGTCGCCCAAATAGACCGAGGTGCCACGTTTGCGTGCCTCGCGATCGACGGGTGAATCGGGCTCCACATAGTGTGCTACATCCGCAATATGAACCCCTAAACGCCAGTTCCCACCTTTCGTTTTTTCTAAGGTGAGGGCATCATCCAGACTATCGGTAGTGGCCTGACTGCTGTCTGCCTTGATGGTAATGGTGGTCAGCTTGCGCAAATCTAACCGGGCTTTCAGCTCTGTTTTAGCGAGTTTGGTCGGTAGTGCGTTGGCTGCAGCTTGCACTTCATCGCTAAAAGTGCGGGAAAGATAATGCTTGCAGCAGACAATATCGATGTCGGCAGCATCCGTATCGGTACCTAAAATTTGCGCTACGCTGCCCAACGGTGGATTCTGCCCCAGGGGATAACGCAGTAACTTGACATGTGCGAGGTGGTCGATCGCGTCGCTCAGGTTCTCACCATTTTGCTCTAGCCGCACTTCAAACAGCAGACGATCGTCCAATGGTACGGCTCGAAAGCCCTCTTCGGCCTGCTTGACCCGCGCCAGCACTGAAGGATTAGAGCGCTCTAGAATCAGACGGACTTCGCCTTCGGGGCTGCGACGACGACTCCCTTCCTTGGTCACGCGGACTAAAACGCGATCGCCATTCCACGCATTACTCAATTGGCTTTCGCGAATGTAGATGTCTTCTGCGCCTTCGGCATCTTGAATAGCAAAGCAGAAACCTTTGCTGGAGCAGCGCAGTTTGCCCTCAACAACGCCTTCTTCTGCAATACGCTTGTACCGGCCGCGATCTTTGGTCAGAATGCCAATTTTTTCGAGCGCATCCAGCGCAATCTGAAGCCTTAGTAAGTCATCGTCGTCTCTACAATCCAGTTTTTTTTCTAAAACCTTAGGAGCAACGAGTTTGTCATCGGTGAAGTTTGACAGCAGGGCAGCGATCGAAAATTCCATGAAGCGATAGATCCTTGTGTACTTAATTCTGTATCAGATGTGGAACAGAACCTTAAATTCAGGTTTGGATGAATGCTGCCACGCATCGATTGTTAGGCAACGCTTCATCCGGTGTAAACGTGACCTCGCCCAATGCCTTTAGCTCCGCTTACCCTCAATGCGTTTGAGCAACCATGTTTGCTCGATCGCTTAGGACATAACGCAATGCTGAAGGCACTACCGCGATCGATCAGCCTGAACCGAAGTTGGCTCAAATCGAATAGCGCAACGGTAGTCGGAGAACCCAGAAACAGCGCTTCTGAGTCACTCAAAGAGCGGCAAACAGGCGATCGCTAACAATTTGGGTACATCATCAAACCGCTGTAAGCGCTGTACGGCAATCCCTGTCAATGACTGATGAGCAATGAACAGGTGACCGTACTGAGACGTCATTGGTTAGCGTCAATGCCAGGAATCTGGTGCTGTCGCTTGTCGATCGCCAATCACTCAATACCTACAGACTGATGCTCAAACCTTAGCGATTTCCTTTCTCTATTAAAACTCTATTTAGCACTTTCGCACCAATGGTCAAGTTAGCAAGTTGTGTAGATCACTCTGAAAGTAGCCGCAGCGATCGATCAGAAGGAGTCAGTATGCAAGAGTCAGTATGCACTCAAAACTCAAAACTCAAAAATTACTCCGCCCTTTGGCCTTTGCCTTCTAACATTAATCAGCTTGCCAATGTGCATTCATGAGGCTAGTCAAAATGTGGTCTTCCCATTTACCGTTAATCAACAAATAGTCCCTTGCGTAGCCTTCAACGACAAAGCCCAATCGCCTGAGTAGATTGCCACTGCGTTGATTGCGCGGCATATAGTTGGCAGTAATCCGATGAAACCTTAATTCGTTAAAAATGTACTGAATCGACCGTCCAACGGCTTCTGCCATGTAGCCGTTCCCTTGCTTATGCTCTGCTAAGCTATAGCCCAAAATGCAGGCATGTAGAGGCTCTCGAAAGAATTGGGTGAAATTGATAATACCAACGATCGTTTCGGGCTTTGCTTGCTCAAACACAAACAGTCTGAGCGATTGGTTGTAGTTAAATTCGATGAGATTTCGCTCTACCTGACCCCGCCAAAAGTCTTCAGTAAAAAAGTTCTCCGATCGCGTTGGCTCAAAGGGCTTCAAAAAGGCTCGATTCGTGCGGTAGTAGCGTGCAATTTCAGGCACATCTCGCTTGGTCGCCAGGCGGATAAAAAGCCGATTGGTCGCTAGCTGTGGTGGGTCTGAAGGGTAGTCTTTCATCTCGCTCGAATGCTCTCTAGCAACGCATTAAAGGGCTGCCAGTCGTCATGCTGAGCGATCGCGTCCCAGACGGTTTCAATCTCTGGGCGCAGGGGAACGGTGAGCGGGTTGTGGTCACGGAGCCGATTGGCGATCGTGTCCATTTCCGCCTCCGGCAAACTCAACAAAAGATTGAAGTAGCCATTTTTCCAGGCCTGCCATAAGGTTGCAAACTCACCAGGAGAGACACTCGCCTGACTGAAAATATGACCCACATCTTCTCGCCAGGTGGCTGCAAACTGTTGAGCTAAGGTAGCAAAGAAACTGTGGTAGCCAATTTGCGTTTCCCGTAACAGTTGCAGGGTGAGTTTAAGTAGTTCGTCTAACGCTGGATGTTCTGATACTTCAAAGCCCAATTTAGACAGCATTCGCTGGCGATAAGCGCGCTCATAGTGTTGGTCAAACGTTGCTAGCCCTGCCTCTAACGTGGATGACGCAATGACCCGCTCTAACGGACGTTGCAACATCTCTAAATTCCAGCGGCAAATTGCAGGTTGTCGGCCATAGCTGTAGCGCCCAAAGTGGTCGAAATAGGCAGCCGTAAAACTTGGATCAAGGGTGGGAAGGAAGGCAAACGGCCCATAGTCAAAGCTTTCCCCTGTAATCGCCATATTGTCTGTATTGAGCACCGCATGGCAAAAGCCAGCCGACATCCATTGCGCGGCTAATTCTGCCACCCGCTGCACCAGTTCCGCATAAAACAGGGCGTAGCGATCGCTCGTGCCTGCCAAATGCGGGTAGTAGACTTCAATCACGTGATCGAGCAAAATCGCGATCAGATCTTTGCGATCGAGGTAGTGCAGTCGCTCAAAGGTGCCAAAGCGAATGTGCGATTGCTGAAAGCGCACCATCACAGACGACCGTGTGGGTGAAGGCTCATCGCCGCGCCAGAGCGATTCCCCAGTTTCAATTAAGCTCAGGCAACGAGAGGTTAAAACGCCCGCACGGTGTAAGGACTCCGCTGCTAACACTTCACGTACGCCCCCTTTCAGCGTGAGTCGGCCGTCGCCCCCTCTAGAGTAGGGCGTTGTTCCCGACCCTTTGGTGCCCATATCGTACAGGTTGCCGTCTGTGCCGCGTACCTGCCCGTACAGAAAACCTCGACCGTCGCCCAGAAAGGCGTTGTATTCACCGAACTGATAGCCGTGATAGCGTAGCGCCAACAACGGACGTGGCGCTTGAAACGTGCCAAAAGCCTCCACAAAGTCAGTGTCACTCACGGCTTGCGGCTCAAGTCCTAGTTTGGGCAGTAGCGCATCGTTGCGAAACCGCAGGCGATACGTTGGAAACTCAGCCGCCGCCACCTGGTCATAGTAATCATCTCCCAGACGTTCGAGAGACGGTTCGTAGTCGAGCAGCAGCAGGGGATTAGCAGACATTGCAAAGTTTAAGGAACGTAAGAACTGTGAACACTTGACGCACGACACCTGCGCTTGATCCAACAAGAGAACCGTTTGGTTAGCCAC
Organism: Stenomitos frigidus ULC18; assembly: GCF_003003795.1. Classification (GTDB taxonomy): domain Bacteria; phylum Cyanobacteriota; class Cyanobacteriia; order Leptolyngbyales; family Leptolyngbyaceae; genus Stenomitos; species Stenomitos frigidus_A. Next base: position 63,207 of record NZ_PVWK01000061.1, read on the forward strand.
AGTGTGGCACGTGGATTGATAATCCGTGCTTGAACGCTTTAAGGGACGACTGAGGCGATTGCTAGCAAACAAAAGACTCGTACCGGCAGGTTTGGCAAGGCTAGTGACTGAAGATAAAGTCTCTGCAAAACGTGCTCCTACCCAATGGTCAATTTTTCTTGGAAAGCTCCTAAGAGCGCCATTTTACAGAACAGCCGATCGGTTCTGTAGAGGTTGGCTTGATCGGAGCATTGAGCAAAATTTGGGCGATCGCGTCTCGCAAATAGGTGACTCGTACTGAGTTGGGATCATTGGGGCTATCGTCCACTGAGCCGCTATAGCAAAGTACGCCGTTTTGATTTAGCAAGAAAAGATGGGGGGTTTTCTCAGCGCCAAAGCTTTGAGCCACTTCTTGCGTGACATCCCGCAGGTAAGGAAAGTTTAGCTGATTGTCGGTGGCAAAACGCTTCATGTTGTCAAAGCTATCGGCAGGGTAGCGATCGGCATCGTTAGAGTTAATGCCAATGAGCGTCACACCCTGGCGTTCAAACTCCGTCTGGATTTGTTTCAGGCGATCGAGGTACAGCTTCACATAAGGACAGTGATTGCACATAAACACAACCCCTACCGCTCTAAACTGTTCGAGATAACGAGCGAGATGGTGCACAGAGCCATCAATACCGGGTATCTCGAAATCAGGAGCGTAATTGCCAATCACGGTACTCATTTTTTCCATGCACGTGGGGGGGGGAGAGGGGGAAAGAGTTTTGAGTTTTGAATTTTGAGTTTCGACTAACTTCTGACTCCTACTAAAAACTAACCACTAAGAACCAACCACTACTTCCAGCCTTCCGCGATCGCTTGGTATCCAATTAGTTTATAGACCAATTTCGCTGCCGTAAACTCGGAAACTACAGAATCATTGATGGGAGCGAGTTCCATGACATCGCAGCCAATGACCTGATGGTTGACAAAAATGCGTTGGATGAACGTCAGCAGGCTGTACCAGTTCAAGCCACCGGGTTCGGGGGTGCCGACGCCGGGAATCAGCGTGGGGTCAATGCCGTCGAGGTCGATGGTAAGGAAGACTTTCTCGGTTTTGATGCTGGCAACGGCGCGATCGATCCAATCTGGCTGCACGACAATTTCCCGCGCGCGGAAGACAGTGAGCTGTTTTTCTTTGATGAGATCCGCTTCTTCTTTACAAATGCTGCGAATGCCCACCTGCACCGTTGGCAAGCCCATATCGACAATCCGTCGCATAACGCAGGCATGGTTATAAATGGAGCCTTCGTATTCGTGGCGCAAATCGCCGTGGGCATCAACCTGTACGACTGTGAACGCTTCACCTGGATTCGCCTGCCGATACGCTTCGACAACGCCAGTCGTGATGCTGTGTTCGCCGCCCAACGCAATCACGAACTTACCGTCTGACGCCAGCTTGTAAACGGTCTCCTGCGTGACACGAAGCATGTCTTCAGACGAGACTTTTTGCGCGTTGCGAGTATCGGCGATCGCGTCATGGGTATAAATTCCCACTTCCCACAGTTCGCGATCGAGTTCTTCATCGTAGTATTCGACCTGCTGTGACGCATCCAGAATGGCATCAGGGCCGTGCTCACAGCCGCGACGATAGGTCGTGGTCGCTTCGTAGGGAATGGGCAAAATGACAACGTTTGCGTTGTTGTACGTCGCCGCGACATCAGGACCCAAAAACGGCAGCGAAGAAACAGATGTTTGCACCAGCATGGCAGACCCGATTAAAGCAACACCTGATCCTGACACAATCTTGAGGGATCGGCTACCAGCGATCGCATAAATAGGCGATGTGCCACCTTGAGAGAGGCATCGACTCCTACAGGTAGCCACCGCAAGCACAATTTAATTAGTACGACTGTATATTCGGCTGTACTGAAGCGGCTATAGACCTCTCAGCACCCACATCAAACTGACTCAGGTCAAAAACTTTTAGCTACAATGAGGCATTGCTTCAATAAATTTTGATGACTTCCACGTCCACTGCCGCATCAGCTAAAATTGTTTTAGGCTTCCATGCACTCTCCGAGCCTCTAAGAGTCAAGACAATCGAGCTACTGCGGGAAAAGGAGCTGTGCGTCTGTGATTTGTGCGAAATTCTAGGCGTGACCCAATCAAAGCTATCGTTTCACCTCAAAAATCTGAAAGAGGCGGGATTGATTAGGGGACGACAGGAAGGTCGCTGGGTTTACTACAGCCTTGATTTACCGCAATTCGTCGCGTTAGAGCAGTATCTGGCAGAGTTCCGTCGCTTCAGTCCCATTCTGCCTGCACGCCCTTGCAAGGACGATCGCTAATCAATCGTTCTTAGTGTGCCCTGTCCAAGCGAAACAAAACTCTACTTGACAAATCAACTTTATTTGAAATGATAGAGTTAGAGGGAGCCTAGTCGTGCTTATTGGCATGCGACTACAACGTGTAATTGCACCTTAACTCTAAAAATCACCTCAAGGCGATCGCGCGTCCAGAGGCATATTGGTGTTTTAGGTCATGGCTTAACGCATCAATTTTTGTTGGCTCAATCCATTGTTTATGTTTTTAGCCACAGGGTGAGTGTGTTTCAGCAGGAGACAGCTTTGATGAAACGTGTGATGTTCGTTTGCAAGAAAAATTCGGCTCGATCGCAAATGGCAGAAGGCTTTGCCAAAGCGTTAGGAGCAGAGACCGTTAATGTGACTAGCTCCGGGCTAGAAGCCAGTCAGGTCAACCCAGGGGCGATCGCCGCCATGAGCGCAGTGGGTATCGACATCAGTGACCAGGCGTCAAAACCATTGAGCGACTTCAAACCAGAAGACTTTGATATCGTGATTTCGCTGTGCGGCTGCGGTGTAAACCTGCCAACCGAATGGGTGCAGCAGGAAGTCTTTGAAGATTGGCAGTTGGACGATCCAGCAGAACAACCAGAAATCTTTCCTAGAGTGCGCGATGAAGTTAAGGAGCGCGTTGTGAGGCTGATTGAAGCCTTGAGTGCAGCACCTGTTGAGCAACCGTTGGCTTGAATCGTTGAGCCATGAGCGATTCGTTGCAACCCCATCGCCACCCATCAGACCCGAATCACCCACCATTGAGGCATCTATGAAGCAAACCGTTTCTCAGCCGCAGCCCCTTGCAAAACAGCTCTCCTTTCTCGATCGCTACCTGACCCTGTGGATTTTCCTGGCGATGGCGATTGGGGTGGCGATCGGCTATTTTTTCCCGGCTGTGGATGTGGTGATCAATCAGTTTCAGGTAGGGACGACGAATATCCCCATTGCGATCGGCTTGATTCTGATGATGTACCCACCGCTGGCAAAGGTGCGCTACGAAGAGTTGGGTGATGTTTTTCGCAACGGCAAGATTTTGGGTATGTCCCTCTTGCTGAATTGGGTCATTGGTCCCATCCTGATGTTTCTGCTGGCAATCACCTTCCTCAGAAGCTACCCAGACTACATGGTGGGACTGATTTTGATTGGCTTGGCGCGTTGCATTGCGATGGTGGTTGTGTGGAGTGACCTAGCGCGAGGCAACACCGAGTACACCGCAGGTTTGGTCGCCTTTAACAGCATCTTCCAGGTGATTTTCTATAGTCCGTTTGCCTGGTTCTTTCTGAGTGTGCTGCCACCTGTGTTTGGGCTGCAAAGCAGCGTGGTGAATGTGAGCATCGCTGAAATTGCCCAGAGTGTTTTCATTTACTTGGGTATTCCCTTCTTGGCAGGCTTTCTCACCCGCTTCTTCCTTGTTAAAGCCAAAGGAAAAGCGTGGTATCACGATGTGTTTGTGCCCAAAATTAGCCCGATTACGCTGATTGCATTGCTATTCACGATCGTCATCATGTTCAGCTTGAAAGGGAACTTGATCGTGCAGATTCCCCTGGATGTAGTGCGGATTGCTATTCCGATGATTATCTACTTCATCGTGATGTTCTTAACCAGCTTTTACATGGCGTGGCGCATCAAGGCGAATTATGCCCAGGCTGTCAGTGTGGCGTTTACCGCTGCTGGCAACAATTTTGAACTAGCGATCGCCGTGGCCATTTCAGTGTTTGGCATCAATTCTGGTGCCGCTTTTGCGGCTGTAGTTGGCCCCCTAGTAGAAGTACCCGTGTTGATTAGTCTCGTGAACGTTGCCTTCTGGCTGGAGAGACGCTATTTTCGAGCGTCTGAAGCGAAGTTGCCGTAGCTTCATACTCAAAGCTTAAACCAATGGAGCATGCTGGCTGCCTACTTGATTCAGACGGGCTTACCTTACGACGAGACGATGCAGACAATTCAGAGCGCTAATCCCGATGTTGCACTGCGAGAAGCCCAAACGACGTTTCTGCAAGCATTAGCAGGAGAGACAGCCAGTGACAATATTTGACCATCCTCCTCGAATTTTGTTTTTGTATGGCTCGTTACGAGAGCGCTCCTACAGCCGTTTACTAGCAGAAGAAGCGGCTCGAATTATGCAGGAGTTTGGGGCTGAGGTCAAGTTTTTTGATCCGCATGAGTTGCCTATCTACGGCAGCGTACCTGATACCCATCCCAAAGTGCAGGAGCTACGCGCGTCGAGCCTGTGGTCAGAAGGGCAGGTCTGGTCTAGCCCGGAGATGCACGGGCAAATCACAGGCATCATGAAAAACCAAATTGACTGGATTCCCCTAAGCATGGGTGCTGTCAGACCCACACAAGGCAGAACTTTGGCAGTGATGCAGGTGAGCGGTGGTTCTCAATCCTTTAATGCCGTCAATACCTTGAGGCTTCTGGGTCGCTGGATGCGGATGTTCACCATTCCGAATCAATCCTCCGTTGCCAAAGCCTATCAGGAATTCAATGAAGACGGCACGATGAAGGACTCGCCCTACCGCGATCGCGTGGTGGATGTGATGGAAGAACTCTACAAGTTCACCCTGCTGCTGCGCGATCAGGTGGATTATCTGACCGATCGCTACAGTGAGCGTAAAGAAAAAGGCTAATTTGATATTGGCGAATGAATTTGGAACATGTTGCATCATGGCTATCAATGCACTCAGGCGAATAGTATCAAGGCTAAGTCGTTTCGATCTATTCCTGATCCTCTGCGTCTTTGCCAGCGCAATCAAATTAACGTACAAGATCGAAACTATCGTTGATATCATTTTATCGGATGAAAGCTACTACCTTTACAATGGCGTCAACCTGATCAAGCAGGGTTTTCCTGTTGCTGAATGGGCTCCATTCTATGCCATCTGGTATTGGCTGCTCTCCCTGGTTGAGCCCAGTAAAGATAACGTTAATTTATATTTTCTAAATCACAAACTTTTGATTGCTTTAACAGCAACCATGCTGTATGTTGCGCTACGGTCTTTGGGTTGTAATCGGCTCATCACAACCATCACTGCTTTCATCTATCTCATCTCTGGTATTCCGGTCATTTGGCCTCGACCCACTCACTTTGCCCTGCTCTTAATCTTGCTGTTTATAACGATTCAAACGTATTTAAGAGCCGAAATATTTTTTTACTACGTACTCAGCCTTACGCTTCTTTCGGTTTCATATGTTCGGCCTGAATATTTTGTATCGTTTTTAGTAATTTCGATCGCAATTTTCATTCTCGAAATCAGAACGATCTTTTTCACTTCTCCACGCGGCAAAACATCGTCGTATCGTCGTCTTTTACTCTACACCGCATGCTTCATAGCGCTTATCGCTTTACTTGGTATGCCAACCTCTTCAGGAAATCGAAGCTGGTGGGCCTTCGCCTCTCATTTTGCATTGCGGTGGACGTGGCAAAACAAAACCGACCTTGATCCCTGGGTCGATTATCAACAGATAACCGCATCTGTTTTTGGTCACGCTAATACCATCTTCGCTGCAATGTGGGTCAACCCAGGGGCTTTCTTCGCCTACTTATTTGAAAACTTAAAAGGTTATTTTGAGAACACACTGTCTATCTTTGATGATTCTCTAAAAGACAATAGCCCTTCACTAAACGATCTCAACCCAACGCTAAACTTAATTGTCCGTTTCGGAGAACTAGCTATCGTCCTGTTAGCCTGTGTTCAGATTTTTAGGCACTATCGCAGTCGAATTAAGCAGGATCACTTTAGAACGTTAATACGCCTGCTCGTCATCGTCTTCTTCGTGGAATTGTCAGTGATTCCTGCTTCTATTATTATTTTTCCTAGATACCATTACCTCATTATCCATGTTGTCCTGTTATACGTTTTGCTAGCGTTCATGTTATCTAAAACCCTTAAGGGAGAAGCATGGAACCTGGATTTTAAGCAAACCGTTGTCACTGGCTTTCTGTTACTTTTGCTCACCCCCACGTTAGCGCAAGGCTGGTGTCTAGCAAACATCTGTCTGTTCCAAAGACAACAATTCCCTGCCAGGCCCAATCTAGAAACCATTTATTTGCTTCGATCGCTCAAGATTAAGCAGCCAGTCAATGTGCTTGCCTTCGATATTGAGTACCGAACCTTTTTAGGCGATCGCTACCATCGCATCGATCCTGCTAGTAAAACCAGCGGCTTCAGCAGTTTTATGCGTCAAAACGAAATCGAGATGGTGATTGTGAGTGCAGAGCTGAAGCAAGACGTTCGCTTGATGGCGGATCAGGAGTGGAACGCGTTTCTGCGAGACTATGCGAGTCTGGACTATCAACGCCTGGAAGTACCTCACACAGAAAGAAGCTTGCTGGTTCGTCGCAAGCTGCTTTCCTCCCACTCTTTGCCTCAAGCAACGATTCAATCACCTGATCCAACGTTGACATCGAAGACGTCGAAAGTGTTGCGTTAGGCAAAGAATTGATTGATCCAACGCCCTACCGCCAAGCCTACTACCGAGACACCGCTGAGAATGAAAAACGTATAGGTCTTCCCAAAAATGCGGAATAAGTCATTTCTTGCACCAGCGACCGCTTCAGGTAAGGTTACGGCAAAAATGCCCGCGATCGCGCCAATGCCAGCCATTCCCAAAATGCTGGGCAAGCCCATGGTTTTTGCCCAAAGCAGCGCGGCTGTAACACTGATAGTACCCGCGATCGCCATGCTGGCAACACCGGGAACCGTCCACCCCAAAAAGACAACCATCGCGAAGGCCGTTGCCAGCTGCCCCTCTGGAATGCCAAAAACGCTGCCAGCAAAGGCACCAGCCAGCCCTCCAGCCAACCCACTGCTGAGAGTCCAGGTGACCACAGGTGTCAAAATAAAGATCTTTGACAGGGTGAGGGCAAAGGCGAGCGGCAGCACAATAACCTGTGCCCACGATGGCGTATAAGCCAGTAGGAAGCCAACCAGCACGTACCACAAAAAGTTAAGCGCTAGCCAGTTAAGCGGGGTCGTTGTTGTTTTCATAGCGTTACGGTCGTTGTTGTGGCATTACTGCTTGCCGTGACATGTTTGCTGACCCGTACCCTTAACTTGTAGGGATGACACCGCATTCTGCGCCAGGGTATTCAAGCACCTCGCTAGAGGAATACCCTACGCACGACAAAATGAAGTCGGCAATGACCCTTTATTTCTGATTGTCTCAGTCTGCCGCATTCAAACTAAGAAGTTGGCTCAAAAGAATGTAAAGCTTTCAAAAAGATTGCCAGCGATCGCTATGATCCAGAGCTATCAGCCCGGGCTCAACCCTGACAGAGCCCTCGACTCGGAGCCGTCTGAGGATGGCTAGCAAAGTATTCCTGTAGCCAGTTGCAGCCTTGAGTCAACAGCTCATCTAGCTTAGCGAGATGCCACAGTTGCGTCTTACCAGTTTCGCTCACAGTCACAACATACCGGCCGTCGTGACTAAACTCGATGCCCCGTAGTTGGGTGGGGCTAGCATCAAACTGTGCCAGTTGCCGACCAGACAGATCCCATAAGCGGGCGGTGCCGTCTTCGCCAGCCGTAGCAATTTGCTGACCATCGGGACTAAAGCTAATACCCACAACGCTTCCCCAATGACCATTGAGTTGTGCGAGTTGCTTACCAGAACGATCCCATAAGCGGGCGGTGCCGTCTTCGCCAGCCGTGGCAAGCTTTGTGCCATCCGGGCTAAAGTTAACCTGCAGAATCCAGCTAGAATGCCCTTGTAGTTGCGCTAGCTGGTTGCCAGAGCGATCCCAGAGGCGCGCAATGCCGTCTTCGCCAGCCGTCGCGATCGTCTGACCATCGGGGCTAAAGCTCGTGCTAACCAGCCAGCGATGTCGCCCACTGAGTTGGGTGATGAAGTGACCCGACGACTCCCAAAGCTTGGCGGTACCCGATGACCCATCCACCCCCACCGTCATTAACTGTTTACCGTTGGGGCTAAAGTCAAGGCTCAGAATGCGACCTTGGGCACTTTGCCATTGGGCGATCGACTGACCAGACGCATCCCACACCTGCACCGTACCATCCTCGGCAGCCGTGGCAAACCGTTGAGCATCCGGGCTAAAACTAATGCTTCTAATCACGTGCTGCGAGCTTTGGAGTTGCGCTAACGGTTGCCCAGACAAGTTCCACAACCGAATGGAGCCATTCTCGCTCGCGATCGCTACCTTATCCCGGTCTGGACTAAAGCCCACGCCGCTGACTGCCGAAGCGCTACCAGAAGGCGGCTCGCCAAACGCCTTGGCCTGTGCGGATGGTTGCCTTGCCATATCCCAAAACCGGACCGAACCGTCATCACCTGATGTTACCAGCAGGCTGCCATTGGGGCTAAAGCTCACATTGCCTACAGGCCCACGATGCCTCTTGAGTACACTCAGCAACTGTCCTGTGGGTGTCCAGAGACGAATGGTGCCGTCTGCACCTGCCGTCGCAAGTCGCTGCCCATTGGGGCTAAAACTAACGCCCAGCGCTCTTCCCTGATGTGCCTTCCACTGGCTCTTACCTTGCACCCGCTGCGGATCGGATAAATCCCAGAGCTGCACCAGATCATCTGAGCCTGATGTCGCTAGATACTGCCCGTCGTGGCTAAAACTAACGCTTAAAACCCTTCCCTGATGCCCATTGAGCTGCGCAAGTTGCTTCCCCTGAAAGTCCCACAAGCGAGTGGTGCCGTCCAGACCAACGGTTGCCAGGTAGGGGCCACGCGGGCTAAAACTGATGCCAAAAATCCACCCCTGATGCCCCTTAAGCTGAGCCAGGGGCTTTCCGGTTACGCTCCAGAGGCTTGCGGTGTCGTCTTCGCCAGCGGTGGCCAATACCTGACTGTCGGGGCTAAACGTCACGCCGAGCACTCGACCGCGATGCCCCTTAAACTGCTGTAGCTGTTTACCACTGAGATCCCACAGGCGAGCGGTGCCATCTTCACCAGCGGTGGCGATCGCCTGACCATCCGGGCTAAAGGTAATGCCTAAGATGCGTCCATTGTGCCCTCTGAACTGAGTCAGCTGTTTACCCGTTAAATCTGAAAGGCGCACGGTGCCGTCTTCACCGGCGGCAGCAATCAGCGCGCCAGCGGGGCTAAAGCTGACATCTGCGATCCAACCTTGACCGAGATCAATCTGGTTGCGTTCATGAATGCTGCCCAAAATCGTTTGGAGGGCAAGCAGCGGACTGGTCACCGGGTAATCTTGTGACTTTTGGTGGCTCGCGATTGCAGCCAGTTCTCGCCCTGTCTGCATCGCTGCGATCAGGGCATCAATTTCGCTAATTTGATTTGCTTGAAATTGTTGTAAGGTGTCCAGTGCAGTCGCTTCCAGACTTTTAATTTTGAGGCTGGCTGTTGTGCTACCCAGAGTCGTTTGGGCACGGAGCGCCTGCAATTGTGCCTGTCGTCGGATTTGTTCGGCACTGAGGGCTTTTGCTTCGGCGGTTTGAGCATCGTTTTGGGCAAAGGCGACTCGTTTGCGGGCTTCCAGCAGATGGCTTTGCAAGGTTTCCAGGTCTGCCTGGGTGGCAATCATAGTTTGCCGGGTCTGCCGCTGGGATTGCTCGGCAATTTTGGCTTTGACTTCCGCAAAGCGCATGTTGGCAGTGGTCACCTGGAGCTTCTGCTCTGCGCTGCGAAGCTCATTCTGGGTTGCCATCATTTTTTGGTTCGCTTTGGAGGCCAGGAAACCAGCCGCGATCGCCAGCGTCAGCGTACCCGCAAGGATGACAAAGCCTTTGTGAATGGTGCGTCTGGCTTGCTTTTGAGCATCAGCTAACAGCCGTGTCACCTGCTTTTCTGCTTCTAGAGCAATTTGTTTGTCTAGCGCCTGACTTGCGACCAAAAATTGGTAATCGGCATCGCTCAAGCTTTTGTCGACGGCCCATCGCTGAGCATTCTGCAACGCTGTGCCGCGCAGTAAATGAGCCGCATCCTGACAATTGGAACCCATCCAGGCATCCAGTGCATCGGCATAGGGGCGATGACTGGAAAGGATGGCAGTGACCCAATCCTGGTCGAAAATCGAGGCGTAAATACGGTTGCAAATGGTGACGCTGCCGTGCTGGTCGACCACAATGCCAGCCAGCCTGAGTTCCATACGCTCAGCACCGTCGTCCGCCGATAGTTTTTGCTGCTGTAGAATCTTTTGATAGCAGCCCAGAATGCGATTGGTGCGCTGGGGATTGCGCAGTAGGCGATCGCGAATCGTCTTTAAGTGCGGTGGCTCGTCCTGCGCTTCCCAGTTGTCAATGACATGGGTCTGCACCAACTGCTCGATCCATTGGGTCTCTTGCCCGGCAGGAATGGAGACAGACGTGGTATGGATCAATTTGCAGATTTTTTGGGTCAAAAACGGCTGTCCGCCTGTCCATGCCAGCACTTCTCGCAGCATGGCATGAGGGTTGTTTGTGACCGATCGCAGTCCTTCAAGGAGCGGTTGCGCTTCGTCAAACTGAAACCCAGTCAGAGGAATCGCCTTGCCAATATTGAAGGGCGTTCGGCTCTTGTCTTGAATCAGATCGGATGGCGTGGCGACACCTAGGAGCGCAAAGGTGAGGCGCTGGTACTCCGGGCGATCGGCACGTTTGTTGTAGCAGGTGCGAATTAGGGCGAAGAAGTCGTCGATCAAAAAATCCAGGCTGAGCACGCTGTCAATTTCATCGATAAAGATGGCGATCGAGCGCTCACTATCCGCCAACAGCACGTCTTCCAGAAACTTACCTAAGCGCTGCACCGGAGGCAAAAAGGCGTGTTCTCGCCACCAGAGTCGTAAATTAATCGGGTGAGCCAAATCGAGACTGCTTTCTAGCGCGTAGGCAACCCCGGCGTACCATTGCTCCGGGCTCACGTTGCGGTTGCCAATGCCAGAGACGTCGATCGCAGCACAAATAACGCCTTCTGCCTGAAGCCGCCGCATGGTTTGAATCCGCAGGCTCGATTTGCCCAACTGCCGCGAATTGAGCACATAGCAAAATTCACCTGCTTTTAGGCCTTCATACAGGTCGCGATCGGCTTGCCGTTTGACATAGCTCGGCGCATCTAACGGTAAACTGCCACCAACCTGATATTCATAGCCTAACTCTGCTGTTGCAACCATCGCCGCTTTTTGGTCGTGATACCCTTGTTAGTCTCGCAAGAGGGCTCGATCGCCAACGCTCTATCCCTCTCAGCTCACCCCTCGCACTAATTTCTCAGCGTCAGCGAGTTTGGAATCACCTCTACCGTACCATCTGGGTTGAGCGTGACCATAACTTCAAGCCCCTGAATTGTCTGCTTAATCACCACTTTATTTGATGGTAATAAACTGAGATTTGCCAAGTAAGTGGCGGCTTCTGCCCCCAAAGGCACAATTTGCTGAATCGTGCCTTTGGCATCTAAGAGCAACGTGTACTGCAATTTTACAGCCCTTTCTGGCGTGGCTTTCCAGCGCTTTTGCAGGTATTTTTTCAGTGCTTCCAGCCGCCTTGCCATCGCCGATGCCTGGTTCAAGTCGTCGATCGCGCCACTCGACAAATTCTGCTCAGGATCGCCTGTGGGCAAGAGTGCATTAGTGGGCTGTACAGCATTGAGTGACGCCGAGCTTGGCGATGCAGCGCGTGATGGCACGGAGCTTGCTTGATTCGTCGTCGCTTGACTCGCATACTGCGGTAATGCCTCGGGCAGTGCCACCGTCGTATTGGTCTGGCTACTGGTGGTTGAAAAATTGACAACCACCGACGAGTTACTGCTAGAGGTATTACCAGAGGTAGTGCTAGTGCTAGTGCCCGTGCTATTGCCAGGCGTTTGCGGTGCCTGAGTTGACGACGGCAGTCCACTTGTTGGCGTTGACGACGGCAGTCCACTCGGTGGCTTCGTAGGACACGCAACACCACAATCAGGGACAACCAGGCTCGGTGAGAGAGACGGCAGTACTGCATCTGGTGGTGCAGCCTGACGCACTGATGTATTAGGCAAGAACTGATCAGGTGGGGGCGATGGTCTGCTAAAAGTAGGCGTAGGCGACGGTCTGCTCACAGTAGAGGGTAACGCCACATCCGGTGGCGGCGACTGCACCGTTGGAGTCGCCACCGTTGGAATTGGCAAGGCTTGATTCGGTGGCGGCGTGACTAACCGCACAGCAGGCGAAGGCGGCGGCGGAAGCGGTTGAGTTTGTGGAAAAGCAGCCGCACCCAGGACTGTGCCAGTTGCCCGGAATAACGTTCCACCAGGTGCTGCCGTTGCCTGTCGTACAGCCACATCACCAGGCGAAATTTGCACCCCCGATCCTGTGAGCGTTACCTGCCCATTTGCCCCGACGGTGAGTCCTGTCGCATTGTTGCCGCTGCCACCTGTGAGCAATTGAGGCAGTGAGAGAACGGGGAGTGTCCAGGCTTCGACGCGATCGGTCGGTGTCGGGCGTTGTACCTCCAGACTCAACAACGCTCCAGGCTGACTCAGGCGTACGACACTTTGCCCCGGCACGGCTGCTACAACGATCGTTCCTTGCGGTGCCGACAGTCCACCACTACTAACGACGGTGCCACCCAACAGCGTTAACTGCTGCCCCGAGCCTACCGCCAAGTTGCCAGCGTTAATAATTGAACCGGGTTGTACGACCGTAAAGGCGTAGCTATTGGGATTACCACTTAAAGCATCGTAGTTATTAGTGCCAGACGCATTAAACCAGTTGGTACCAAAACCAATGCCGTTAGCAGTCGTAGCGGTAAACGAGCCCTTAACATCCAGAGTTGCGTTGGCACCAAAGACAATACCCGCTGGGTTAATTAAAAACAGATTGGCGTTGCTGCCGCTGACCTGGATCAGGCCATCCACCCGTGAGGCATCGCCGCCTGTCACCCGCACTAAAATGTTGCGAGTGCTGGAGTTAGAAAGAAAGTTTGCGATCTGGGTCTGAGTCAGCCCAAACTGAGACAGACTGTGGAACAAATTGGCGCTGTCTCCCGAAAGGCTGCCGCCGCCAATATCAAAACGGTTGCCAACTGGCGTCACGATCGTACCTGTATCTCCTGGGTTGGGCACAATCTGCGCGTGTAGCTGTTCGACGCCGATCGTGCCACCCAACACAATGGTCGCGACTACTACCTTGATTTTGCTAGCGGCTAATCTCATCGGCTCTCATCTTAATAAAGCTTAGAAGCAAGGTTCTGTGAATGTACTGATTGCCCCTAATTGATATCAATGTAGATGCTTAACCTGCCTCTAGACAGTGCCCCTGGACGATCTGACAAATTTAAAGTTTAAAAACAAAGGGCGTGGGGATTGTCTTTAAAGGGCTAGAAAATTCATCAAAACTTGACATGACACTAGCCTATCAATGACAGGAAGCGGACTGATGGCAACTCAGGCAAGTTCACACAAACTTTAACTGCTGTGTCGTAAGTCATCCCCTTGGCACGCCCACAACTTCAAACCGATCAGCAAAATTACGTAAAGCATAACAACCCCGCATTTTTGCCTAACTGCGGATGAAATAAAACTAACGGTATACCTAACATGCGACCAGTCGATGAGAGTTTGCTAGAGACGGTCAGCGATCGACCATCAGCCTTCTTATACCAATTAAATATGAAGTTGCGCCAAACTAAAGGAGTCCCCTTTGAGGTCATGGGTCATGCCAGGACGCCCC
>NZ_PVWK01000128.1 GCF_003003795.1 Stenomitos frigidus ULC18
ATTCTGGCTGCATAACGGCAAGCTCAACGTAGTGCAGCAATCGTTTTCTCCGCTTCACCAAAAGCTGGGAAGAGCCCAGTTGTATTGTCACCTAACAGGACACACCACACAGAAGTTGAGTTATCAGGGCGTTACACCCTGACTCTGCTTTATTTCAAGCCTGGTGGAGGGGCTTGACTTAGGCAGAAACGAATCGCACACCGATATAAGGGCAAAAAAGTGGCAGATAGGCTGGAAAGCCTTACTCCAATTGCGTGCGTGCAATCTGATTGGTAGAGAAAGAGCCTTTTCCATCGGCAGAGGAATTTGTTTGAAATCGATGACATCATCGCCGTAACGCTTGAGGTGACGCGTGAGATCGAGATCGAGCCGATGCTGCTCGCAGCGCTCTCCACCTTTCACAAACTCAAAACTTAGCGTGTGTAGGGCGGTTTGCAGCGCTCGTTATAGTGAAGCTCAGCCTCACTGAGCAGGAATTGTGCGGCACCGCCCAGCGTGTAGCGAGTCGCAATACCATCGCCTAAACAGTCTTCGTAGTCGTAAATGGTTTCGTTGCCCGTGAAGCGAGAGGAAAGCTGCTGCCGGATTGGAGGCCGGTAGCCAAAGATGTACTCGTAGAGGCGGGAGGAGTCGGCACGATTGTAGGTGAAGCTAAGCGCGTCGGGAGAGCCTGTGATGGCAACGCTGATCGACTGCGACCGATTCTCGACAAACGTAATCGCAAAGCGATCAACGCGCGTATTTGGAAAAACCCGCTGCAAGCCTCTTGGAGAGTAGGTGTAGGTAATGCGCGTCACGCCGTTTTCGGTGCGGGTAAGGCGCGTCCAGTAGCGGCCAAAATAACGCTCGATCGTCTGCGGTGTTTGATTGAGGACGTAGCGGTCACTCGCTCGGGCGCGCTCGGGCAGAGCCGTTAGCATGATGCCAGCCACAATGATGCCGCATAGAAAGTGATCAGAATGTTTCATCAACAGGACCTACGCAAAAGTGCTTTTAGACTGGAGCAATGAGGGATCGAGCCGTCATCCTCATTGTCATCTGATACTCATCAAAGGCTTTCCGATTTAGACCTGTCAGAGCACGCAGCAGACGGTCGTTATTCAACGCACGATGGAGGTTGATCATGCAGGCTCAAACTCGATGAAGTTCTCTTGATCATCTCCTATTCCGTAACAAGTCTAATACGGTTCGGGTTAGACTAAGCCGGACGGTCACCCGCCCGACTCGTCTGCAAAACCGGACGTGAACCTTTAGATTCATCCGGCTCCTCAACAACCGGGTGCTTGTCATGCATACCTGAATGAACTTGGTCGTGGCAATGCTGATGTAACAATGTCAGATTTTCCCATTTGCTGTTCTGATGATTCCGGTCCAGATGGTGGACTTCCAACAGGTCTTCTGACTTAAAGTACAACTTGCAATGAGAGCATTGTCCGCGCTGTTGCCTTAACAGTTTGGCAGTCCGAGCCGGTAACTCTGGATGTTTTCCCATCCGCGTTGCCCAGTAACTCCAATCCCCATCGAAGAGACTTCGATTACCTTGAACTTTGACGTGCCGTACAATCGGGGTTTCAACATAAGTGCGAAGCCGCACCTGGGTTTCTCCCTTCCTTGCAGCAAAGACCCATCCGCCTCCTTGATTGACTAACCAATAGCGACTGGCTCGCCAATATCCACTCTTGGTGGGATGACGACGATGTGCCCAAGCTCGTAGCTTTTGATAGAGCAAGTAATCCAGCTTGGCGTAAGCCTTCTTACTGCTCTGGGCAGAGAAGTAAGCCGACCATCCCCGAATCATCGGGTTGAGGTGTTGAATCAAAGCCGCTTGTGGGGCTGCTTTGTGGCTTCTAATCACCGCCTGCAATCGCTGGAGGTGTCTCTGCATCGCTGCTTGACTGGGCTGGATAATCGTCTTATATCCTTTCATTGACCGCCCAGATTTATATTTGCTCATTCGGTATTGCCGAATGGAGAAACCCAGGAAGTCAAACCCAACCTGTCCATCCACTGAATTAAGTGTGTGGCAGAGGCGAGTTTTACTTGGCTTGAATGCCAATCCCATCTTTGCCAACCACTTGCCTAGTAGCTGTTGAGCGTGTTCAATGACCTGCCGTTCCGGATGGATCACCAACAGATCATCGGCATAGCGGATCACCCTTGCCCCTTTGCAATAACGGGCAATGTATTTCTCCATGCCATGCAACGCCACATTTGCCAGTAAGGGTGAAAGACTGCCGCCTTGTGGTACGCGTTGTGGCGTTTCACTATATTGGAAGTGATCCATTACCCCTGCCCGCAACCAGGCTCGAATTTGCCGAGTGAAAAACGGACTGGCGTTCAGCTTCTTCAGTAAGGGTTGTCGCGCAATGGTGTCGAAACACTTTGCCAGATCAGCATCTAAAATCCATTTCGGTTGATGACAAACCTGGAGGTAGATCGCCACGATTGCATCGTGACAGGAGCGCCCAGGGCGAAAGCCGAACGAGTTTGGCTCGAACTTAGCTTCCCATTGCGGTTCCAGCGCGAGCTTGAACAGAGTTTGTCTTGCCCTATCCTCTAACGTTGGAATATGCAACGGTCTGAGTTCTTCTCGGTTGCCCGGTTTGGGAATCCAGACCCGACGCATGGGAGAGGCTTTGCCCCAACCAGACTGGAGACGTTGAGCCAGGGACAGCCGTTGATTTGGTGGAAGCGACTTGAAGCCGTCGATGCCTGCTGTCTTCTTGCCTGCATTGTCTTGCGTCACTCGTCGCACTGCCAGGACTCTCGCTGCCCAAGAGTGAATCAGGAGTCGTTGAAGCCTGCGAACTTTTGCCCGTTGACCACGACAAGCGGCTTGGTAGATTTGCTTTTGCAACTTAAACACCTTACGCTCTAGCTTACGCCAGGGCAAGGTGCTCCATTCATACGTAGTCGTTAACTCGCTCATGACGTGTGCATTGCCACTGACAACTCTACCATCCCAATTGCTGTGTCTCCGTCTGCATATCCTCTGGCTTTCCCAAAGGCATTGGCTTCTGAGACAATCCCTCCTCCTCAACCCATGCGGCTGACTGCCTACTCTGGTATCGACCGACCCAGAGAGCAATTGGGGAGGTTACTGACTCGAAAATAAACCCCACAGTCAAGTGACCGGAGCCGCAGCTTGAGGCTGGAGTAAGACTTGGTAGCCGAG
>NZ_PVWK01000026.1 GCF_003003795.1 Stenomitos frigidus ULC18
AACGATTTCGGTTTCCCTCGAAATTGGCTCATTCATGAACCGTTACATACCTGAGCTTTGTAACCCTCAGCTACTTAAAAGAGTTTAAGGAATGTAAACACTTTTCTGAAATGCAACTACGCTAGCAGTCTGTCACACTAGCTGGATGCCCAATTTTCATACTGGCTTATGGTGTGAGTCGAAGCCTTTTCAATTACTCCAAGCTATTTAGCGCTGGAGCGAGCAGGCGCAATCATCTGCTAGCATTGAGGGGGCTCAATAGTCGTCAATTGTTCACGGAGAGGATAGAGAAGTGTCTGTCGAAACCATTGAACAGCGTTCAACGGTTCGCAAGCTCGCGCCCCGTTATCGCGTACTACTTCATAACGATGACTACAACTCGATGGAGTATGTGGTTCAAACATTAATTACAACCGTGCCCAGCTTGACTCAGCCTCAAGCGGTTGACATCATGATGGAAGCGCATACCAATGGGCTGGCTTTGGTGATTACATGTGCTCAAGAGCATGCAGAGTTTTACAGCGAGACGCTCAACGGTCACGGTTTGAGCAGCACGATCGAGCCAGATGAGTAGAGTCTGCAAGCCATTTTGAAGCGGGTGCTCTCTAAGCTGATCAATTATCCGGCTCCAGTCAGAATAGCAGCCTTTCTGTCTGTCTTGGTGCTGGTCTGGATGCCGCTCGCGCTGCCCATTTACTGGCTAATTAGCGATAGCAATTTAGTTGGCATTCTGACACTGGTCGCACTTTACTCGGAGTTTATTCTTCTGGTGGGCTTGTGGGGGCGATGGGTGTACCGTCAGCCCAACTTACTCTGGCGTTATGGGCTAGAGTTTTCTCGTCGTATGGGCTTAGAACTGCTGGCTGGTTTGCTTCTTGGCAGCTTCAGCGTGGCAGCACTGTTTATCACCCAGAGCCTCTTCGGTTGGGTCGTTTGGCAATCGCCGTCGATCGCGATACTGCAAGTTGCCTTAGAAGGACTACTGGTCGCTCTAGGCATTGGTTTTGTGGAAGAACTCTTCTTTCGGGGGTGGTTACTAGACGAACTTCAACGCGACTATCGTCTACCAGTTGTGTTTGTGGTTGATGCCGCCATCTTTGCTTTGGTGCATGGGCTTAAACCACAGTTTCCAGCGCTGTTTCTCCTGGCCGTTACGCTGATTTTGGCAAAGCAAGCATGTACTGATTTGGACGATGTACTGTCCTCTGATAGGAATAATCTGCGCTCTCAAACTCTGAACAGACCCCGTGGACGCTTAGGGGTACCAATGGGGCTCCATGCGGGCTTGGTCTGGGGCTACTACATTGTCAACGTTGGGAAACTGATTCAGTACGCACCTCAAGTGCCTGAGTGGCTCACAGGGTTTGATCATAACCCGCTAGCAGGCGTGATTGGCATCCTCTTTCTTAGTGCTCTAGCTGTGGGACTGTGGGGCTATGCCAACAGGCCACCAATCTAGAAGTCCTTTGTGAGTGGCGTGATGCCTCTTGGTGATGCGCTATTGTGCAATTGCTAATGGTTCTGCAAGCAGCGAGCGTTATTTTTTCGATCGAAATAAGCCAAACAGACCGCCATGATGTTTAGCTGCTTTATTGTCTGGCTGAACTTTTTGAGCTTTCCCGTTTTGTGCTCCATTGGCTGGGGGTGCAACCTCAAGCCCAAGCTTGGGCGCAAATCTACAGGCTAGTGGATCCTTAGGATTCAGCTTGAGCGCTTGACGGAGATAGACCTTTGCCATGCTTTGAAGATTTTGCTGTAGGTATGCAACGCCTAAGAGCGCGTGATATTCACTTTTGTTTGCTTCAATTTTGATTGCATCCCGCAGTTCTTGCTCTGCTTCTTTCCAATTGCCTTTCTTCATATATTCTTGCGCTCGTCGATAATGACGTTGCGCATAGCTTTCAGAAATCGTTTCAGTATCAGCAGGGGCAAACTGAATGGGCCTAGCCTCGGCTGCGGACACTATTCCTGTAGGCTTTTCGCGCATAAGCACGTCGCCCATTTTGAGCTGCAAGTAAACCAGGTTTAATTCACCCAGTTGTTGCGTAAGTGGTTCAAACTGATCTAGCGGTTGATATTGTGTGTCAGACAGTTGAGCGATCGCCTGTTCGTAAAAGACATCAACACCGTTAATCGGCTGCTGTGCAAGTTGGCAGGCTAAATCACTTTTAGGGGCAAGGGGTGTGGCGCGATACAGTCGTCTAACCTGAAGCCGCAGTAAGGAGACATTCTCTTTACGGCCCTTCTCTTGCTTCAGTTTCTGGTAAGCAGGATTAACCAGCCGCGCAAAAAGCTGACTTGCCAGATCTTTAGTTGTGTCGTCTTCAGGGGTGTAATGATCAGGGTGTAGTAGCTTTGCAACGGTTCGATAGCGTTTAAGCACACGGCGATCATCGGCAGCAAGAGAAATCCCTAAAACTGCGTAGGGATCAGAAAAGTTCGTTAGCCATTCTGAAGTGAGCGTGCTCTGTGACATCAACCAAGTAACCTTAGAAGACTCAATAAATTTTTACAGTCATAGATTAACTGCACCTATTCAATAACTGATTTCAGTTGCTGCTTGACGCACTTGTGACGAACAGCCTGCTTCCAAAACGAGCTTTTGCACAAAAGTGCACTAGCTAATAGCGCTCTTAAAACCAACAGCGTTCTCAAAACAATCATTAACCACGAACCTAAACCTGAGAGCCTTTACAGCCAAACTCTCAGTCGCATTAGGCTTTGCTTTTGATGAGACTCTAGCTTTATTGGAGCGGTCAATCAGTAGTGCAGGTGCGGCTTGAGCTCACCAATTCAGTAAATATTCGATTGTGATGATCATTAGTCTACTGTACTGTGCACCAACGGTTTGAACCGGACATATCTCAAAACGTTAGCGCTTATTTACGGATTAAATTGCTTCAATTGAGACATTATGACTCTTGAGCAGACTGGAGCCCCAGTTGAACGATGGCAGAATGACGTAATACGTGAGATTGTGCCATCACTGCTTGAGAGTCAATATGATAGAAGTAATTGTGACTGGAATGGGCACCCTTGCCCATCTATGGGTAGATGCATGGCTGCAATCGTCACGATTGCTTCCAACATTATAAAGTCTGAGTGCGGCGATCGTGGGGTGATATTGACATGCTAGATAAGCCAAGAAATCGGAAGGTTGCTGCCGCTTTGGCGTTTGCTGGAGCAGCGGCACCGATCGGCGCCGGTCTGCACAAGTTTTATGTGGGTCAGCCCCTATGGGGAATTTTATACTTACTGCTGTCGATGACACCGATTCCTCGTGTTGCCAGCGCGATCGAAGGCATCTGGTATTTAACTCAAGACGCCGATGAGTTTGATCTAAAATTCAACGATGGCATCACGTCTACGGTCAAACCTACTGTCAGAGTTGTGTCAAAGGCAGATGCGGTTGACCCGGGACAAATCAGTGCGGTTGCGGATGCTGTCCGTCAACTTGATCAACTCCGTGCTGATGGGTTGCTTTCGGAATACGAGTTTGAGCAGAAGCGCCGACAGTTGCTCGATCGTATTGCGTGAAGCAGGAGTTATCAGTCAGGAGCCAGAAGTTAGAAGCAAAAGCGAAATCCTCACTGAACTCAAAATTCCAACTTTCATCCCCCATCCTTTATCCTTTCCCAATGCCCCTTCCTCACTGGCTTTCAAGTGTTACTCAAGCGCGCCAACCCCTGCAAACAAGGATACTCAGCGATCCGTACTATCGCTTTCAATCAGTGGCAGAACTTGAGCTTGCGGCTAAATTAGGAGTCAAGATTGACGTGAATCAGGCAGGCGTAGACGATTGGCTGCGACTGCCTGGTCTATCGATTCATCAAGCGCGATCGCTCGTCGAATTGACTCAAGCTGGAGTTCAGTTGCACTGCCTGGAGGATATCGCTGCAGCGTTGAGCCTGCCTGTTATGCGTTTAAAGCCCCTGGAGCCAGTCCTGGTTTTTTGCTTTTACGACGATGAGAGCGTTTGTACGATCAAGCCAGTGAACCCCAACACGGCGACGCTTGAGTTGTTGATCAGAATTCCTGCTGTCGATACCTATCTGGCACGGGCGATCGTGGCAAACCGTTCAATGGGCCCTTACCGTAATCTGATCCACCTTCAACGGCGCTTGTCGCTGCCCAGTCAGCTAGTCGAAGAATTGATGCATTATCTTAAGTTTTAAGCTGGTCATCGCTACAACCCCTGGTCGCAGCTTTACAAAGCCTAACCGTTTAAACGGATAGAAGCGGAGCCAGGCACGACCGATGATGTTTTGCTGCGGCAGAAAGCCCCAAACATGAGAGTCATTGCTGTTGTTACGGTTGTCTCCCATCACAAAAAACTCGCCCTCCGGTACGGTGACGGATGGCATTGTGTAATTAGGAGGAGCGGCAATATACGGTTCCTGGAGCGGTTGCCCATTGACATAGACAGTGCCGTGATTGATTTGAATCGTTTGTCCAGACGTACCAATAATGCGCTTAATAAATGCCTGATCTTTGGTATATCCCTGAATTTGGAGTTGTCGCGGGGGGTCGAAAACAACGATTTCGCCAAACTCAGGGGAACGAAGGCGATATGAGAGTTTTTCAACGACGAGGCGATCGCCCACTTCTAGCGTCGGCAGCATCGAATCAGAGGGAATATAGCGAGGTTCTGCCACAAAGACCCGGATCAACAACGCTAGAATCAGCGCGATGATGAGGATCTGGAGGTTTTCCCACCAGGCTCGCCAGGGTGGTGGAGCAGCAGAAACGGCTGATGACTGTAATTCAGAGGGTTTTTCGGAAGTCATAGAGAGGCGGCTCAGACAACAGGCACTAGACATTGAACCTTTGACCACAAACTGCTGCTCCTGAAACAGGAAGAATCTGTAGTCTAGAGTCCTCAGTCTAAGGCTCAGACACCCTCATTCTTGCAAGGGCTACCCCTAGAACGCAATAAACTTTTCCGATCGCAACTGGTCAAGCTTTGCGCCTAGCGACAAAATGGTTTCCTGAAGCTGATCTGATCGCTCACCTACCGCACAGATCACGATATCGAATGTGGCTAAATCAAGCCGCAGTCGTGCCAAAACGGTTTCAGGGCATTGAGCGATCGCCTCTCGATAATGGAAGTTTCCCCAAGTTTGTTGCAACCGTTGCCAATGCTGCTGGTAGGGCAAGTGCACAGGCGTTTCTGGGTTCGCTTGCACCAACCAGATGGGGTATTGATAGCCACACTCGTATAACCAGTCAATTTGGCTTTTTAATGGCGCAATGCCTGATCCTTCAGCAATATACAGGCGGGGGCGCTGTGGCAGTTCACTGAGAGTCATGAGTCCATAGGGACCGCGTAACGGCAGGGATTGCCCGATCGCTAAATCCTGTAACGTGGCTGAACTCCAGCCAACGCGTGAGACGCAAAGTTCGATCTCTGGGCACGAAGAGGGGGAAGACGCGATCGAATAAATTTTGCTGAACTTGCGCCCATCCTGTTCAAACTTAGGCCACACCGACTGACCGGGCAAAAAACGAAAGTCATCTCGATCCAATCGCAGCCGAATCGCTTTGATGGTTGGTGTAAGGGAGACAGAATGAAGTACCGTCGCCACATAATCTGCCGTAGGCGATCGGCGTAAAACGTCTAAACTTTGCATGATGAATTTTTACCTGTGCATCGCAGGCATGATGATGTACGTTACTTCAGGCAGGCATTCTGACTTTAGAAAGTTTTGAGTTTTGAGTTCTAAGTTTTGAGTTGGATTAGTTAACTCAACACTCAAAATTCATCCTTCCTTTCACAGCTGCGGCACAGTGCCGGATTTCTTTGCGCTTTAGCAAAATCACCGGGCTTTCCCCAGGTCAAGTTTTTGACCCTATCTGGACTGGTTCCCCAGATAACCTGAACTAGCTTAGGCATTGTAGCTTATGGTGGTCTAAACTTCGTCAAGCAGTTTATTGTTTGATCACGAACGTCATAGTCCACTGAAGGTTATGCCCAAACCAACCAAGTCAGAAAATGTGCCTGAACCCATGCGGGCAAAATTTGAGGAGTTGATCCACCTCACAGACAACTTCTGCAAAGAGCATTTGGATGATGAATATGCTCAACTTTGCCGCTATCTGACGGCTGCCCTTTGTCGCAAACGCCCTTCACCCTTGGCAAGTGGAAAAGCAAATACCTGGGCTTGCGGCATTATTCACGCGATCGGCACCGTCAATTTCTTGTTTGACTCGTCCCAAACGCCTCACATGAAGGCGACAGACATTTACGAACTGTTTGGCGTGGGTCAGAGCACGGGGCAGGGAAAATCGAAGCAGATTCGCGATGTGATGAAAATGCATCAGATGGATCCAAACTGGTCGCTGCCTAGCATGATCGATCGCAATCCAATGGCTTGGATGATTTCTGTTAACGGTTTCATCATCGATGCGCGGCAGGCACCACGCGCGATTCAGGAAGAAGCTTTCCAAAAAGGGTTCATTCCTTACTTGCCGGAAGAGAGCTAGATCTGCGGGAGTTGGAAACGTGCAGTGTTGAAGCGATCGTCCCCCGATACCTTCAGGAGAAAGACTGAGTGGATGCCATTCTTAAGTTCTTGATTGCCAATAAGGATGCTCTAGGGTTTCTCTTCGGTTCGGGTGTAATTGTGGCAGTGGGCAAGCCTTTCTGGTCTTACCTGAAACAGCGCTTCAGTCCGCGGATTCCACCCCTTGATACCTTTCCGTTTGAGGTGATTAAGCCCAACAGTGATATTTTGAAAGCCGTGTTTGGCGGAGCAAGGGACAATCCGCTTGCCGATCGCAACATTCGCTATTTGCAACGGGTGGCAAACCAGGATATTCAGACGGAGCTAGAAGCGCAGCTAGAAGAGTCCCGCTGGGTATTGATCCTGGGTCAGACAGGCTTGGGCAAAACGCGGGAAGCCGCAGAGTTAGCACAGAAATATAACCGTCGAGGGTGGACGGTTTTGAAGTTGAAGCACTGGGAACTGCTAGATGAACCCACCCACTTTGCCGAAGACAAGATTGGAACAGACCGTAAATTGCTGTTTTTCCTGGATGATCTAAACAAGCTGATCTATAAGCGGGGAGAACTGCTGAAGGAAGACCCTCGACAGTTTCGAGATTTGCCACCCCAGGAACGATTGCGCCTGACGTTGGATTACTACGAGCGGAATTGCCGTCCTGAAGAATTCCGGGTCATTGCCACTGCTCGAAATGAAACGGTTCCCCAGTACAACGAGCCGATCAGTGAACTCGACAAGCTTGGTTTAGATAAACACCCGAAGCTATGGCGGAAGTTCATTCGTTGCCCTCTACCCAAACCAGACGATGATGCCATTGTTCAACTTATTCAGGAAACGGTAAGAGAGGCAGACATTGCTGCAAACCCGAATGATTACGCTCGTTTAGCCAGACGGAACGATCGCACCTTCCGAAATATTCAGTTGAATCTGCAAACAGCGAAAGATGAGGGGCGGGCACTCACCCTGGATACCTTTCGTGAGTCGTTGCGGGAAAGCTGGGAAGCAAAATACCGCAAAGCCAGGAAAAAATATCCCATTGCGTCTGTGATCTACGACGCGGTTGAACTGCTTCGGGCAGTGAATATCCAGCTACAGGATTTTACTGTAGTTGCAACTACGCAACTGTTGGCAGGTGGAAATGTACTTCAGCAACTCCTGCGTTGGCGACAGATTCGTCATGCACTTCATTACTTGACCCATGACGGAAACAGCATTCTAGAACCCCGTGACGGTCAGATTGAGGCAAAAGGCACACAAGTAAATCCAGAGGTTTATATACCAGAACTTACTCGTCTACTCCTACGTTGGACTGAAAGCCATCCTCGTGAAACTTCTTTCTCTCTATTGGGTTTTGCCCTCAAAGCTGCTGCCCTAGGACACGATCGAGAAAGCCTTTCATGTCTTGAGACATTTTTAGAACCCGCTCCTGAGTCATATGCAGCGCACATTCTCAAAGGAACTGTACTGGATATGCTGAAGCTCCACGAAGATGCTGCTGCTACTTATGATAAGGCGGTTAAACTTGAGCCACATTTGGTCTCAGCCTGGTTGCAGAAGGGAATGGCTCTGAATAATCTTGGCTATTTTGAGGAGGCTGTCGTCAGCTTTGACAATGTAGTCCAACTTGAGCCTGGATTGACTCTTGGCTGGTTTCTTCGAGGCATTGCGCTGAATAAATTGGAGCGTTATCAAGAAGCAATTGCCAGTTTTGACAGAGTAATCGATCTTGAACCAGGCTTCATCGATTCCTGGTATAACCGAGGCGTTGCTCTATCTAATTTAGAAAGGTATGAGGAGTCAATTAACAGCTATGACAGAGTAATTGAGCTTGAACCACGTTTTTTTGATGTCTGGTATGACCGAGGAGTTGCTCTGGGTAACTTAAAGCGTTACGAAGAAGCGATCGCTAGCTATGACAACGCTCTACAATTTAAACCTGACTCTTATGAAGCCTGGTATGGTCGGGCTTTTGAACTGGGCTTTTTAGGGCAATCAGTTGATGCGATCGCGAGTTTTGACCAGGCTTTAGAGATTAGACCTGACTCTTATGAAGCTTGGAATAGCCGGGGAAATATACTAGGTCAACAAGGTAAATATCAAGAAGCGATCAATAGCTTTGACAGAGCTATCGCCATCAAACCGGATTACCACGACGCTTGGAACAACAGGGGCATTGCGCTGATGAAGTTAGGAGCTTATCAGGAAGCCATCCAAAGCTACGATCATTCGTTGGCATTTCTACCAGATGATGCCAAAGCTTTTTACAATAAGGCTTGCTGTTTTGCCCTTTGGAATAAGGTTGAAGAGGCAGTTGAAAATCTGCGACGGGCAATCGAACTAGATCCTGATCAGTGTCGGGAGATGGCAAAGACGGATGCTGATTTAGATGGCATTCGACATGACGTGAGGTTTCAGGCGTTGTTAATAGCGGCTTCGTAGCGGATGGCAGATGGGCTGTTAGCTCTAGATTGCTTCGTTATTCCTTCATCCACCCGTAAGGCTGTAGCTCAAAGTCCAATACTTTCTTAAAGTCATGGACGATCGCCCGTAGCTCATCGACATGCTTAACAGGCTTACCTTCTTTCCAATTGGCACGATCGACCGTGCCGACCACAAAGTAATCATTGCCAACCATGGCTGGCTGACGGGATTGGGTAAACATGGCAGCCAGTAAGGCATCGAGTTGATCCTTGTGGGCGATGAGCAGGTCACAAGCGGGGCAGTAGCGACAGGTCTTATTGAGGGCGATCGGGACTGCTGGCGAAACAAAAATAAACAGGGGAAGCTTACGCTGCTTTGTTTGAGCATCGCATTTGGGGCACCTGGTAAACCGTGCGTCTGTATAGGGGTTCAGGAAAAAGCTGTGGCGAGGTGGTTGTTTACCAAACCGCTCTTCTTTCTTGTTCTTAGGCATGGTCGTTTTTTACAAATGCTCCATAAACAAAAGCGGTAGAGAGTGTTGCCTCTCTACCGCTTTGCTGGCTAAGCATTTTCGGGACTATTCAACTGCCTGAGGCAACAGTTCCCGCTTTTCACCTTGTAGCACCTTTACCTGACCGTCACTATCTACATCAACGACAGCGGTATCACCATCTTTAATGCGGCTAGAGAGGATTTCCTCTGCTAGAGAGTCTTCCAGCAAGCGCATAATCGCTCGACGGAGTGGTCGGGCACCGTAGCTGGGGTTGTAACCCTCTTCTACCAGGCGATCTTTGAAGCGCTCGGTGACTTCTAAGGTAATGCCTTGTTCCTGCAAGCGACCAAAGACCTCATTGAGCATGATGACTGCAATCTCTTTCACCTCGTCCTTCGACAGTTGGCGGAAGACAATGATTTCATCAAGACGGTTGAGGAACTCAGGACGGAAGTATTGCTTCAGCTCTTCGTTCACCAACGATCGAATGCGGTTGTATTGAGACTCGGCAGCATCGCCTGCGGCTGAGAACTCAAAGCCCAGACCACCGCCACCTTTCTCGATGACCTTGGAACCGATGTTGGAGGTCATAATGAGCAAGGTGTTCTTAAAGTCCACCGTGCGACCCTTCGCATCCGTCAAGCGACCATCTTCCAGGATTTGAAGCAGCATGTTGAAGACATCGGGATGCGCTTTCTCGATTTCATCAAACAGGACGACGGTATACGGGCGACGGCGAACCGCTTCGGTCAGCTGACCACCTTCGTTGTAACCGACGTAACCTGGAGGCGAACCGATGAGCTTGGAGACCGTATGGCGCTCCATATACTCCGACATATCCAACCGGATCATGGCGTCTTCAGAACCGAAGAAGTAAGTCGCTAACGCCTTCGTCAACTCTGTCTTACCAACTCCAGTGGGACCGGAAAAGATAAAGCTAGCGATCGGTCGGTTGGGGTTTTTCAAGCCCACACGAGCACGGCGAATGGCGCGCGAAACGGCTCTGACAGCTTCTTCTTGACCAATCAAACGCTGGTGTAGAGTGTCTTCCATGTGCAGTAGCTTCTCGGATTCAGATTCCGTCAGCTTGTTGACTGGAACACCCGTCCATGAAGCAACGATTTGAGCAATGTCCTCTTCATCCACGATTGGAGAAGCGTCTTCGCTGGTCGATTCGTTCTTCTTGGTTTGAGCGATCGCCCGGATCTCAGCTTTGATTTCCATCTCACGATCGCGGAGTTCGCCAGCACGATCGAAGTTTTGGGAACGAACTGCATCGTCTTTGTCTTTGAGCACTTGACGCAGCTCTTTGTCTAATTCTTTCGCCGCTGGAGGCAGCTGAGAATTAAGCAGACGAACGCGTGAACCAGCCTCATCAACTAAGTCAATTGCTTTATCCGGTAAGAAACGGTCTGAGATATAGCGATCTGAAAGCTTGGCTGCTGCTTCCAACGCTAAATCTGAGATCTTCAGCTTATGGTGTTGTTCATAACGCTCACGCAGACCCCGAAGGATTTCGATGGTTTCGTCAACGCTTGGTTCACCGACCATTACAGGCTGAAAGCGACGCTCAAGAGCAGCATCTCGCTCAATGTGTTTACGGTACTCATCCAGAGTCGTAGCACCAATACATTGAAGCTCACCACGAGCCAGGGCAGGTTTGAGAATGTTGGCAGCGTCGATCGCGCCTTCAGCGGCACCCGCACCAATGAGCGTGTGAACTTCGTCAATCACCAGGATGACGTTTCCGGCAGACCGGATTTCATCCATAATTTTCTTTAAGCGCTCTTCAAACTCACCCCGATATTTGGTGCCTGCGACCAGCAAACCAATGTCCAGAGTGACCACGCGCTTATCTTCGAGGATATCAGGGATATCGTCGTTGGCGATGCGTTGAGCAAGACCTTCCGCGATCGCGGTCTTACCCACACCCGGTTCCCCAATCAAGACCGGGTTGTTTTTTGTACGGCGACCCAGGATTTGGATCACGCGCTCAATTTCCTTTTGGCGACCCACAACCGGGTCTAACTTACCTTCGGCTGCCATTTGGGTCAGGTTTGAACCAAACTCGTCCAGCGTCGGTGTTTTGGTGCGCCCTTGGCTACCGCCAGAGGTAACCTCTGCGGTCTCGCCCAGCATGCGAATCACCTGAGTGCGCACCTTAGAAAGGTCAACGCCCAGATTCTCCAGCACTCTGGCAGCCACACCTTCGCCTTCGCGGATCAAACCGAGAAGCAAGTGCTCAGTACCAATATAGTTATGACCCAGCTGACGGGCTTCTTCTAGAGAGAGCTCCAGAACCCGCTTCGCTCGCGGTGTGAATGGGATTTCAACGGCAACGAAGCCGGAGCCTCGACCGATGATTTTCTCTACTTCAATCCGAGCGTCTTTAAGATTGACACCCATCGATTTCAGCACTTTGGCGGCGACGCCGGTCCCTTCTCCAATCAGACCCAAGAGGATCTGTTCAGTACCCACAAAGTTGTGTCCCAGGCGGCGTGCTTCCTCCTGGGCAAGCATGATCACCTTAATGGCTTTTTCTGTGAAGCGTTCAAACATGGCGTATTTCTGTCACCTGCTGCTTGCCGGTAGAGTTGATTCTATCATAGACGATTTGACCGGAGGCTTGAAATCTGCCACCAGTAGATCCGTGATCACCGTACCTGCAACCAGTGATTTGCCATTACGTGAAGCTGCTACGAAGGGTGATTGTCAGCGAAAAGTGGCTGGCAAGTCAAGCAGGATTTCTTAATCTCTTAAGCATTGAGAATTCAGCTTGAAACGATCACCACTGACCGCTAACTGCCAGCCAGGCGTACATAGACGATCACAAACCTGCTGTTGCCAGACCTTGAGTCGCTCAGCAAACTCAGGTCTTTGTAGACCGCCACGCCACAACACCAGAGCATCTTCGCCATTGTCTGGGTAGTAACGCCGTCGTCGTCCTGCTTCACAAAAATCAAATTTTTGATACAAGGAGAGTGCCGACTGGTTAGAAATCCTCACTTCTAAAGTGGCTCGTTCTAGTCCGCGTGCATGGGCAGACGCCATCAGGGCATAGAGTAAGGCTTGCCCCAGCCCTTGCCGTTGATGAGTGGGATCGATCGCCAACATGGTGATGTGCGCTTCTTCGAGCACGGCCCAGTAGCAGCCAAGACCGAGGAGGGGTGAGGCGTGAGGGGTGGGGTTTTTTAAGTTTTGAGTTTTGAGTTCGGGGCGAACCTCTGTCTCCTCATCTTCTCCCACCGCTTCTGCTTCCCCTGCCTCCTGCCTTCTGCCCTCTGTCTCCCTTATCAAAACGAGTAACTCGCTATTAGGGCTCTCTAACTCCCGGCGATAGCCATCTAGCGTCCAAAGCCCACCAAAGCAACGTTGGTCAAGTACCAGAGCAGCGGGTAACAGAGCGGCGGATAGTGGTTGAAGTGCGAGAAAAGTCACAAAAGGTACGTTATTTGCTCAGCATCTACAAGGCTCGATTGTAAACTAGAGAGCATAATGCACGTATGCAATCCAACCAAAGGCAGGATGACGCAATGGGATCGACTCACGCTACAGCGGTTCAAATGACTGGTCGTCGCTATTTAAGCGAGGCAACAGGGACTTTAGCGGAGCGATCGCCCAACCAGCAGTTGCTACCGCTAACCGCAACGGTCAATCAGAGAGACCACTTGGAGATTGGCGGTTGCGACGTGGTTGATCTGGTGCAGAAATTTGGTTCGCCCCTCTATGTATTGGATGAGACAACCCTGCGCACAACCTGCCGTCACTATCGTGATGCCTTTGTTCGTTATTACCCAGGTGCATCGCAGGTGCTGTACGCCTCTAAAGCCTGGAATTGTTTGGCTGTGTGTGCGATCGTTGCTAGCGAAGGTTTGGGTATCGATATCGTGTCTGGTGGCGAGCTTTTTACAGCCATACAAGCAGGTGTTAGTCCGACTAAGCTCTACTTACATGGCAATAATAAGTCTCGTGCCGAGCTTGAGATGGCAGTGGCGTCTGGCTGCACGATCGTGCTCGATAATTGGCACGAACTGAAAACACTGGTGGCGATCGCGGCGGAATCTGGAAGCAATGAATCTGAAGCCGTTGCAGAAACGTTGCCATCCCTACTGCCGACTTCTCACTCTCCACTTCCCATTCGCATCATGCTCCGCCTCACTCCCGGCATCGAGTGTCACACTCATGATTACATTCGCACAGGGAGTATTGACAGCAAGTTTGGGTTTGGGCTGGATCAGCTGGATGACGTCTTTAAATTTATTGTTCAGCAGCCCAGTCTGGAATTGATCGGTCTCCATGCTCACATCGGGTCCCAAATTTTTGAGCTAGAGCCTCATCACGATTTAGGTGCAGTGATGGTGCAATGGCTGAGCAAAGCAGCTCACTACGGGCTGTCGATTCAAGAACTCGATATTGGTGGTGGCTTAGGTATTCGTTATACCGAGTCAGATGATCCACCCAGCATTGAGGCGTGGGTTAAGGTAGTGAGTGAATCGATCGCGGCTGCCTGCAACGCGCAGAATGTGCCACTACCGAAACTCTTGAGTGAACCGGGGCGATCGCTCATTGGGTCTGCTTGCGTCACGGCTTATACTGTGGGCGGGCAAAAAACAGTTCCTGGCATTCGTACGTATCTCACTGTGGATGGCGGTATGTCTGACAACCCTCGACCGATTACTTACCAATCAATCTATCGAGCACTGGTGGCAAACCGGATGTCAGCACCCATAGCAGAGACGGTGACGATCGCCGGCAAGCATTGTGAATCTGGCGACATTGTGATTCAAGAGGCAGACTTGCCAGAGACCCAACCAGGCGATTTGCTCGTGGTGATGGCAACGGGAGCCTACAATTACAGCATGGCTTCCAACTACAACCGGATTGCTCGACCAGCCGCTGTACTAGTCAATGATGGAGAAGCTAACATCATCCTACAGCGAGAAACGTATCAGGACTTGATTCGCCAGGATTGTCTACCGGAGCGATTAAAGACTCCGCACGCGTGAGATGCGATCGCAGTCATTGAAATCAATCTCAGGTTATTGAGTTTAGGACGTGTAGAAGCGCAGGGTTAATCCAGATCAATGGGATATCTATGGAGGCAATGGCTGCTGACGACCCCTAACTGGATGCAGTCCCTACCGCTTCTTATCGTTCAGAACCTACGCTTTTTCCTAGATGTTGGGCTCGTGTTAGCCCTCACATACATGATGCTGGTCATTATTGGGGAACGGCGCACCTTGTGGATGGTGCGTGGGTTCATCGTGCTCATGTTGGCAGCAGCCCTTAGCCGGCGCTTGGAGTTAACGCTATTGAGTTTCGTCCTGGGTAATCTAGTGATCGGCTCTGCGGTCGCGATGGCATTTATTCTACAGTCGGAGTTTAGGCGTTTTTTGGAACAGCTTGGTCGCGGTGAACTCCTACAGTTGTTCCAATCTTCACGGAGAAGCACACTTAAATCTGGTAGTGTCACTGATGAAATTGTTGATGCGGTCAAAGAATTATCGCAAAACCGCATTGGCGCTTTGTTGATTCTAGAGACAGGTATTCCCATTGATGAGCGCGATTTTTCTGTGCCGGGAGTGAGGATCAATGCTGAAGTCTCGAAGGAACTAATTCAAACTATTTTTCAGACAACAACCTTGTTGCATGATGGAGCTGTTCTAATTCGCGATAATCGCCTTGTCGCAGCAGGGGTAATTTTGCCCTTGTCAGAACGTACGGCTTCCCGCCAGCTAGGTACACGTCACCGAGCTGCAATGGGCATTACCGAACGCGTAGAAAACTGTGTATGTGTTGTTGTTTCTGAAGAGACAGGCTCGATTTCGCTGGCAGAACGGGGTATCCTAAATCGTCCGCTGACCAGCAGTAAACTGAAGGAATTGCTAGAATCACGCTTCTCCCAAACAGCTGATCGTGACACCGTTGCACCCAACCTCCGTAGTTTGGCGCAGCAAGTTATGACTCAAGGACTATCTCTAGTCTCCCGGTTTTTCGGTCGTCGCAAAGGTAAAAGTTAGGGGTGGAGAGCTGCAAACGTACTTCTTTTTGATCGTTCACGTCCATTATTCACATGCAATTGTCTGCTGCTGGGAGAGACCATGACCGTAAAGCCAACTGTTTTGCAAGAGTTGCCTGCTGACCTTGAGTGTGAACGACTGCCTAGACATGTTGCTGTAATTATGGACGGCAATGGACGTTGGGCAAAGCAGCGTGGCATGCCCCGGATCATGGGGCATCGCCGTGGTGTTGATGTGCTGAAAGATCTCCTACGCTGCTGCCGCGATTGGGGCATCCAAGCACTGACTGCCTATGCCTTCTCAACGGAGAACTGGGGGCGTCCTTCCGAGGAAGTTGAGTTCTTGATGACTTTGTTTGAGCGGGTCTTGCGTCAGGAATTGCGGGAAATGGTGCAGGAAAATGTGCAAATTCGCTTTGTGGGCAATCTGCAGGCATTGCCGCAGTCGCTCCAAGAAGAAATTGCCCGATCGGTTGAGTTGACCCAGCACAACCAGAGCATTCGGTTTACCGTTGCCACTAACTATGGTGGGCGACAAGAAATTCTTCAAGCCTGTCGGGCGATCGCGACCCAGGTACAGCAAGGCCTTTTGCAACCAGAACAAATTGACGAAGCTGTGTTTGAGCGCCATCTCTACACAGCGGGGATTTGTGATCCTGACTTATTAATTCGTACAAGCGGCGAGATGCGGTTGAGTAATTTCTTACTCTGGCAGATGGCGTACGCAGAGCTGTACGTGACGGATACGCTGTGGCCCGATTTCGATCGCAAGGCCTTTTATCAGGCGCTGTCTGCTTATCAACAACGCGATCGACGCTTCGGGAAACTATAATTCTTGGGTCGATCGGACTAACGCACGGTTTGAAAGAATCTGGTCTCTGGCTGTAGACTGGAGCCTCAAACGACCTATTCTTGTGGAGAAACCCAGTTTCTGCGCAAGCTCTGAGTCAGTACTTTGCAGCTATGTGGCATTGACTTAACCACCAGTACTTGACCATTCCAGCCTCCATTGAGCAAACTGGTTCAGCAGGGAATGCGCTGTCGTTTTGAGGATTTCTCCGTATGCTTCAGATTACTCAATCGCCCCAAGCTCCGGTGCTGGTGCAACAGCGGTTTTCGATCTTAGGCGTTGCATCGCCCTCTTATGCTGGCAGCAACCTCTTGCTAACGATCGATGGACAGTTTCGCGCTACAGGGCCAGTCGTCGATGTGGATGGCACCTGGAAGCTCGATTTTCTGTTTCAGCAGGCAGGCAATCGGCGCTTGAAACTTGAGATTGGCACCGACAGCGCTGAACTCACTATTCCGGTCGTTACCACGGTACCTGAGGCAAAGAAGCTCCAATTTACTCAGGTACCCACCCGCTTACCTGTGCTGCAAACCGCCACAGTAGAAGGGACGGCCGCAAATTTCCCCGATGGTAGCGCTCTCATTTTGCGAGCGGATCAACAGTTTGACCTGGCAAAGCCCTTTGTGCGGGCTGGGAAATGGCAAACGACCATCGGGTTTAACCAACCAGGCAAGCGAGTGTTGGAAATTATTAGCTCAGATGGTCGCGATCGTGCCCAGGCTCAAGTAGATGTGGTCGCTGCCCAACCGCGTCCGCCACGCGTGAACTTCACCAATCCACCTAAGCAGGTAAAAGTGGAAGCCACCATCACTCTGTCCGGTGAGGCAACCAACTACACTAATGGCGACCAGCTCATTCTGCGAGCAGACCAACGCTTAGAACTGGCTCGCCCAAGAGTGCAAGATGGGAAGTGGCAAGCTCAAACGGTACTGCGCCAAATTGGGAACCGCCTCATCGAAATTATTGGGTCTGAGCAAGACAAAGCCCAAACCGTGATTGAGGTCATTGGAGTCGAAGCTGGCACCTTTCAAGCGCTGCCACGTAACACCTGGACTAGCACGCCAACACCATCCGATCTGCCTGACCTCAAGCCCAAAGGTATCACATTGCACCATACCTTTCTCAGCAACCCGCCTTCAACCAGTGCTGCGGTGGCAGATGAAGCTGCTCGTATGCGAGTGATCTACAACGGTCACGTCAATGGTAATGGCTGGGCAGATCTTGGCTATCACTTCATCATCATGCCCAGTGGTCGAGTGTATTCAGCCCGGAATGAGACCAAGCGGGGGGCTCATGATGTCGTGAATGATGGGCTGGGAGTTGCCTTTGATGGCGTTTACACCAGTGCTACGATTAGTCAGGCGATGTATAACTCGGCAGTGGCTCTCTGTACGCTTCTCTGTAAGCGGTATGGTATTACCAACACGATTACTCCCATTCCGACGCCGACCGCTGATTTTGGCACCCGCAGCCTACCTCGTATTATGGGACACCGCGATCGTGTGGCTACAGAATGCCCCGGTACCGAAGGTGGTAAGACTGTTCGTTTACCAGATATTCGTCAAGCGGTCAATGGAAATTTGGGTGTGTCCTAGAACAGGACCTCTATGACCGCAATCTTTATCTAAAATTCATCAACTACATGGGGAGAATTGATAAGTCAGGTATGGATTAGGGGCATCTGAGCCTTAAGATAAACATTAAAGAAATGTGCGCTGACTCAGCTTCTTTCCATTCAAACGATTGGATACAGGTGGCAGCGATCGAATTCATAGGAGAGATCTCAAAACCCCTTTGAAAAAGGGGTTTTGTCAGCGCATCCTTTTTTAAGGGACGCTAAGGGGATCAAGATTTTAAGTTTTAGCTACTTCATTGTTTAATCCATGAAGGTCAAAAGATGACCTTCGAGAACTTGATCATAGAAAGATACATTTAATAAGCGACTGACTCCGGCTGTAGTAGACGTGAACCCACTGAATGCTTAGAGCGCCCTAAAGAGCCAGTATGCTTTCTGAATCGTCGTCCCAAGAGTTGATAGACTTGCGACAGCGTGTCGCTGAACAAGCAGCTATGCTGTCGCAAATTGAGCAGCAGTTGCTGCACTTTAAACAGACTGAATACACCCTGAAAGCAGCGCCTCATAAACTCTCAGTTGTACTGCAGCACTTGCCGATCGCCATCATTGAATGGAGTACAGCGTTTCAAGTCGTGGACTGGAACCCAGCGGCTGAGAGTCTTTTTGGCTATACCAGGCAAGAAGCGATCGGTTGTCACATAACAACACTATTAACACCAGAGCATAGCCACCAAGCCATGAGCATATGGCTTCACCAGCGCAACAGCGATCGCACCCTGAATCGTACGTTCACCAGGGATAGTAGAGTCATTACCTGTGAATGGCACAATACACCGTTGTTTGATGCCCAGCGGCAGGTGACTGGTGTGTTGTCAATCGTGCAAGCGTACACTGAACCATCACGACAATCAAAGTCTTTAACCGCTGTCTCGTTGAGTGAGTCTGCTGCACAACCGCATCCTGATCAGGAAACCGATGCGATCGCGCACATTTCACCAGCTTTTTTGAACGACGTTGTTAACGCCACAGCCGATCCCCTCTTTGTGAAAGATGAGCAGCATCGGTACATTGTGTTGAACGATCCTTTCTGCCAATTCATGGGCTGGAACCGAGCCGATGTGATTGGGCTGAATGATCACGATATCTTTCCTGATGCAGCACAAGCTGGGTTCTTCCGCGATACTGACCAGGTGGTACTGACCAGCGGTTGCGATCGTGAAGATGAGGAAACCTTGACTAATTTGCATGGCATCACTCACATCTTCTCAACCAAAAAAGCGTGTTTGCACGATGCGTCGGGCAAACGGTTTTTAGTGGGTACCATGCGCGATATTACTGCCCTCAAGCATGCAGAAGCCGCGTTGAAGCAGGCGAAGCAAGAGTTAGAGTATCGTGTTGAAGAGCGTACGACTGAACTGCAGCAAACAGTCGCCCAGCTTCAACAAGAGGTACATGAGCGTCAGGCAGCACTGCATGAACGCAATCAAGCCGAAGCGAAGCTGCAACACACCCGCAAATTTTTAGAATCTGTGCTGAAAACGCTGCCTGTTGCTGTCATTGCGAAAGAGGCCAAAGAGCTTCGCTATGTGCTGTGGAACCCAGCTGCTGAAGAAGTGCTTGGAGCCAATGCTAAAGACATGATGGGCAAGAACGCTTACGATTGCTTGCCGTTAGATCGAGCTGAAGCCTTGATGGAGCACGATCGGCAGGTCTTGAAGAGCAGGCGCATCATTGATATTCCAGAAACGTTGCTACAGACTAATGGTGAAACGCGCATTTTGCACACCAAGAAAACGGCTGTCTTTGATGAAGAGGGCAAGCCACAGTATCTGTTAGCCATTACCGAAGACATTACCGAACGTAAGCAGGCTGAAGCGGCCTTGCGGCAGAGTGAAGCACAGTTGCGGGAGCTGGCTCAACGCGAAGAATTGCTCAATCGCGTTGCCAATCAAATTCGCAGTTCCCTGGATCTGGATACCATTCTTCAAACGACGGTGCATGAAGTCCGTAACCTGTTGAAGATCGATCGCTGTAGCTTTTGCTGGTATCACACCCAGTCTGAGCAGCGATCCAGCCTTGAATTTACCCACGAGTCACGTGATGCTGCGTTTCCTAGCTTTCTTGGTACCTATCCACAAGACCTCAGTCAGCCAGCCGATCGCCGTAACCCCATTGTTGAGAGCCTACTGAGCCAAACACCTTATTGCGTCCATGATGTTGCGACCGATCCACATCTGAAGCCAGAAGCGCGTGAAATCCTGCACTTTTATGGCTATCATTCTGAGCTTCTACTGCCTGTCCCCATACTCTCTGGTCAGCTGGGTGGCATTCATTGTGGTCATCACACCGCTGTCCGTCCGTGGAGCGACTCGGAAATAGAACTGCTGCAAGCGGTTGCCAGCCAGCTTGCGATCGCCATTAATCAGGCAGAACTTTACAACCAGAGCGTCACTGCTGCAAACACTGCTCAACAACAGGCACAGCAATTAGAGCAAGCCCTACAAGAGCTCCAGCAGGCGCAGGCGCAAATGGTACAAAGCGAGAAGATGTCGAGTTTGGGGCAACTGGTGGCCGGCGTGGCTCATGAAATTAACAATCCTGTCAACTTTATCTACGGCAATCTCACTTACGCCAACGAATATACCCAAGATCTGCTCAATCTCCTCGGCTTATATCAGCAGCATTACCCAACCCCGGCATCACAAATCAAGTCCGTTGCCGATGCGATCGACATCCAGTTTGTCATTACTGATCTACCGAGACTGCTGACATCCATGAAAGTAGGTGCTGACCGCATTCAGCAGATCGTCGCGTCTTTGCGAACTTTTTCTCGCATGGACGAAGCTGAGTTCAAAGCGGTCAATATTCACGAAGGTATTGATAGCACTCTGATGATTTTGCAGAGTCGCCTCAAGGTGCAACAGCTTCGTAGTAAGGGGCGAGAGTATACCCGCCCGCCGATCGAAATTATTAAAGACTATGGTGACTTGCCCCTGGTCGAGTGCTACGCGGGGCAGCTTAATCAGGTGTTCATGAATATTCTTAGCAATGCGATCGATGCGTTAGATGAGGGGGACAGTCAACGTGACGCTGGTGCCGTAGAGCAAAATCCCAACACGATTTGCATTCGCACCCAACTCGTCACAGACGATCGCGTCATGATTGCGATCGCTGATAATGGCCCTGGCATCGCCGAAACAGCTCGGCAGCGCTTGTTTGACCCCTTCTTTACCACGAAGCCGGTCGGCAAGGGGACAGGCATGGGCTTATCCATTAGCTATCAAATCGTCACAGAGCGGCATGGTGGCTCGTTGCGCTGCCTTTCGTCTCCTGGAGAAGGTACAGAATTCATCATTGAAATTCCTTTACAGCAATCGGTGTAGTCAATGACTGTCTCATTGACTGTCTCATTGAAGCCCCACCCCAGCTTGTTAGAGGCTATCGGCTTGAGCCTGACTATAAACTGCTTCCGTGTGGTCGCCATCCAAAAAGTCTGTCCTACACTTGAAGAGCAAACTGGTCATTCAATCTACAGACTGCATTCTATGACGTACACGCCTAAAATTCTGGCCTTTGCTGGCAGTACCCGGACTGATTCGTTTAATAAGAAGCTTGTTAAGATCGCTGCTCAAGGTGCAAGAGCAGCAGGAGCAGAGGCAACATTCATCGATTTGCGGGATTTTTCGATGCCTTTGTTCGATGAAGATCTGGAAGCACGTGAAGAACTTCCGGCAGGTGCGCGACAGTTCAAAGATCTCCTACTAGCCCATGACGGCTTATTGATTGCTTCGCCTGAATACAACAGTTCACTGACGGCCGTGTTGAAAAATGCGATCGACTGGGCGTCTCGCCCTGCTCCGGGGGAAGCGCCATTGGGCTGCTTTGCCGGTAAGGTTGCCTCACTGATGAGTACGTCTCCTGGTGCTTTGGGTGGTTTACGCGGCCTAGTACACCTGCGCTCAATTTTGGGCAACATCAAAGTCATTGTGCTGCCAGACCAAATTGCCGTTGGGCACGCCTACGAAGCCTTTCAGATTGATGGCAGTCTGAAAGACCCCAAGCAGCAGGCCGAGATCGCTAGTCTCGGTGAAAATGTGGCAGCGATCGTGGCAAAGCTAAAAACGTAACAGTCTGAGCGCCCAGCCAGCCTTACTTGAAAGCCACTAGGTGCAAGGCTCCGTCTTGTCTTTTCTCTGGATGAGTCTTACAGCACCTTGCTGAGATATTGATGAATGAACTGTACCGCGATCGACCCTTCGCCTACGCCAGAGGCGACCCGCTTAACTGAACCTTGGCGCACGTCACCTGCCGCAAAAATGCCGGGAACATTGGTCTCCAGCAAAAACGGGTTACGCTCCAACGTCCATCCTTTGGGCCGTGGCTGATCTCGCGTCAGATCTGGCCCGGTTGAAATAAAGCCTTGTTTATCTCGTTCCACGACGCCGTCTAACCAATCGGTGCGAGGGCTGGCACCGATGAAGACAAATAACGAGGTTGCGGGTACCGTGTTGTTTTCGCCCGTTTCCGCGTTAGCAATGACGATCGCTTCCAGGTGTGTTTCTCCTTTGACCTCAATCACACTGCAGCCTGTACAAACGCTAATGTTTTCTGTGGCTTCAATTTGCTCGATCAAATACTGCGACATGCTTTTTGTCAGCGATTCACCCCGCACCAATATCACGACACGACGAGCATATTTAGAGAAATGCATCGCTGCCTGTCCAGCTGAGTTGGCGCCACCGATGATATAAACGTCTTCACCACCACAGGCGATCGCCTCAGTCATTGCTGCACCATAGTAGACGCCCGCGCTGTTCAGTTGATCGATCCCCGGCACATCCAGCTTGCGGTAAGAGACACCCGTTGCAATCATCAACGCATGGCAGCTCAGCTCACTCCCATCCGCCAGTTTGACAATGCGATACGGATC
This sequence comes from Stenomitos frigidus ULC18, assembly GCF_003003795.1. Classification (GTDB taxonomy): domain Bacteria; phylum Cyanobacteriota; class Cyanobacteriia; order Leptolyngbyales; family Leptolyngbyaceae; genus Stenomitos; species Stenomitos frigidus_A. Next base: position 22,793 of record NZ_PVWK01000026.1, read on the forward strand.
TTCGACCCGCACACCGATCGCCTCTTGCGCCAAAATTTCTACCCCAAAGCGGCGCGCTTGCGTCACCGCGCGCCGAGCTAAATCAGCACCGCTTAGCCCTACAGGAAAGCCCAAGTAGTTTTCGATCCGAGAACTGGAGCCAGCCTGTCCACCGGGCGCGTCGCGTTCAAGCATCACAGTACTCAGCCCTTCCGAAGCGCCATACACTCCCGCCGCCAAACCAGCGGGTCCACCGCCGACAATCACCAGATCGTAGAACGGACGCTCTGCATGGGTTCTCAGACCAATTTTTTCTGCCAGTTGAGCGTTGGATGGCTGCACCAACTGTGAGCCATCGGGAAAGAGCACCAGCGGTAGCTGTTGTCGATCGTCCGACTCAGCGTATGTAACCAAGCGCCTTGCCTCTGTCTCTAACTCAAGGTCTAGCCACTGGTAGGGTACTTGATTGCTAGCCAAAAAGCGTTTGACTTGATGCGATTGCGGCGACCAGCGAGAACCTACGACACGGATGCCCTCAAAAGGCGGATGAAAGTTTGCCTTCCAGTCATCTAGCAGATCATCTAGCACTGGATAGAGGCGCTCTTCCGGTGGGTCCCACGGCTTTAACAGATAGTAATCAATTTGGGTCGAGTTAATGGCACGAATGGCGGCATCTGTATCTGCGTAAGCAGTCAGCAAGGCACGTTTGGTCGTCGGAAAGAGCTTTAGTGCGTGTTCTAGGAACTCAACGCCGTTCATTTGGGGCATGCGCTGATCGACTAAAAATAAGGCGATCGGTTCATCCCGTAACTTGAGCTTTTCAACCGTCGACAGGGCAACAGCACCAGACTCGGCGCGGACAATGCGAAAGCGACCGCCATACTGCTGACGCAAATCCCTTGCTACTGCTTGTAACACTTCGGGGTCATCATCAACGGTCAGAATGACAGGTTTAGCCATGCACACTACCAACTTCTTCTTCGCTACTTATAACCCTGTACCTAGCCAATCATGTTTTGAAAGGCTTTAATAAGCTTTCAAAACATCATCCCGAACGCTGCATCTTTAGAGCGATCGGATCAAAACCGGGATCAAACTGAGTCTTGTCATCAAAATACGCGTCTTTGAGATGAACCTGAAACAAATCTGCTCCCCTCAAATCAGCGCCACCTAAATTCGCTCTATAAAAACTAGCGTGCAGTAGATCAGCGCCAGACAGAGTAGCCCCCTTCAAATCAGCGTCTCTTAGATCTGCATTTGAGAGGTTAACCTCCCTCAAATCAGCACCACATAGCCTGGTGCCGTGCAGCTTAGCCTCCCGCATATCTGCTTTATGTAATGTAGCGCTCTCCAAGTTAGCTTGAGTCAAGTCAGCTTTTTGCAAACTAGCATGACTCAAATTGGCGCTGCTTAAATCAGCCTCCATTAAATCAGCGTTCAGCAGATTGGCATCGCCAAGATCAGCGTCCTGAAGATTAATACCTCGTAAGTTCGCCTGTTTCAAAACGATCGCTCTGAGGTTGGCCCTACTAAAATCTCTCACCCCAGTCGCATAGCGCTCCAATAGTTCAGTCGCACCGCTGCTAAACATAATGTCTCTCCTGATTAATGGAAGCCGCTTGCCCCCATTAATGATCAGTGAAAGTCTAGCGCGTTCGTGGCGATCAAGCATCCTCCTCCAAGGCTGACGCGAACTCTTCTCAACAGTCTTGGTAGGGTGAATTGGCACAACAGTGATAGGCGTCTAGCGTCTGGTTGTCTGCCAATTTAAGATGGATAGACAAAAGCTGGATCTGTTGCGAAGCCTACTGTCCTGCATGCTCCCAGACTAATTGTGTGAGCATGCAGACGTTACTTGATGGTCTCAGACCCGATGATTTTAGCAGGGATACCAACGGCTGTTGCTTTCGGTGGAACATCAGACAAAACGACCGCATTCGCTCCAATGTTTGCATCATCGCCAACTGTAACATTGCCAAGGATCACCGCACCAGCGCCAACATTGACCCGCTTGCCTAATTTCGGAGCATCGAAGTGGCGGTCAAGATAACGCAGCCCTAGCGTTACCCCTTGTCGAATGATACTGTCATCGCCAATATGGCAGTAACCATGAATAACAATTCCCCCTTGATGCTCGATAACTACTCGACGACCAAGTTCTACTGTATAAGGCAATTCAATGCCGTAACCATTGCGGATTTTTCGATATAGCGCTTGATAAAGCAGACTAAAAGGGGCCCGCACTAGCTTTGGCTCAAGCGTCATACGCCATACGCCAAAGCGATGTACTGCTACGGCTCGAAACCCTGGTTTGGTCCAGTCACGTCCGTGAACCTCCCAGTCTTCCTGAATTTGCTGCCAAAGCCCTAACGGCTCAGTCTCGCCAGTGCTCAAATCTGTCCTCCCCTCACAAACACACTGTTTACTAGAAAATCACTCCAGATTTTTGGGGGATCGGTATCAGGTTTGCGTTGAATGGCTCGCCGCCAGCGCCATAGAGTGAAACCTGAAAGCCAGGCTGCATCAGCTAGTGCTGCATATAACCAGCCATGATTTTTCAAAAAGTAGCGTCGCCGAGAGTCAAACCAATAGGTGGGCATACGTTTGGGTGGGCGTTTAGAATCGGTCACCCCAGAGCTTTGACCCACAAAATGGACAACGTGACTTTGCGGTACGTACCAGCAAGCCCATCCAGCCCGATGTGCTCTCAAGCAAAAGTCAACTTCCTCAAAATACATGAAGTAGTCTTCATCTAGTAAGCCGATCGATTCAAACACTTCCCGACGAATCATCATGCTTGCACCCGCCACCCAATCCGTCTGGTGGGGGGAATCAGCAACTTTTGGTGCAACTGCCCATTGCGAAAGTAGCTTAGACATGACACCCAATCGTAAACCGAACTCTAGTTCTCCCAAAATATTCGGAAACCGAAAGGCTGATTGCTGCGACGTTGTGTCTAAATCCTCTAACCGGCTGCCTGCAATCCCAACATCCGGCCGATTTTCCATAAACTCCAACAACGCTTTGATAGCGCCTGGACGAATAACGGTATCCGGATTAAGCAGCAGTACATAAGGGCATGAAGCTGTTGGCGCTAAAACGGGACGGATGGCTGCATTGTTGCCAAAGGCAAAACCACCATTTCGGTCTAGCGGCATCAGCGTAGCCCAGTCATGCCATTGGTTCGTGCTCATTGCAGACGCAATCTTCTCAACTGAACCATCACCAGAAGCATTATCGGTGACTACAACGTGACTACCAGGGATTGCCCGAATCTCCTCTGATAGAGAGTGCAAGCAGTCGATCGTTAACGCTGGTGTCTTGTAGTTAAGAACAACAACCAGTAGCGTTGTTGTTTGATCTAATTGAACCGTATTGGACATTAGAACAAACCTTAATTTAGAGAGAAACTATAAGTCTTCATTCAAAAATATCCGTTATCGCGTATCAGAGATCTCCGTAAAGGCTATCACAATGATCAGACTCAAACTGAACAGGCAATGCATCTCGATATGGCACCGAACCTTTTATTGCTTCACCTAACTTGCCTGACAAGTGGCTGTCGAGCCGGAAAACCTTGTGATTCTCGGGTCAGAAGCACTCCGGTAAGGCCACCACCCGCCAATGTGTAAATTGGATTGGGAAAAGCATTCAAAACGCAATCCAGGGCATACATAGCCAGCCCTGCTGCGATCGCAGCTGCAATCACAATGTTAGGGTGTGACCAAGAAGCAGGCGGGTAGAAATACCAGAAGCCTAAAACAGGCAAGAGTAACGCTGTAAAAACGCTCACTAACCCAACTAACCCATTGATACCAAAGGCAATAATCCACAGGCTATCAGTGATTGTTATGACATAACCACCCTCTTTATAAAGCATATTTCTGCCAAAGCCGCCCCAGCCAAATAAGATTCTTTGGCGTGCTTTAGCTGAAAGGACTTCTTCATTCATAAATCTGAATCCAAGAGATTGCAGACGCTCTGGATCAAAGAAATTTGTTAAAAAGTCAATGATTTCTTGTCCAGGAAAATCGCCAATCACTCCTAGGTATAGGTAAATAAACATTCCACCTATGATGAACCATAGTAAAAAACCGGTTCGGTACCACTGCGCTGTAATGACAATAATCAGCCCTGCAGCCAGCAAGGAATAAGCGCCAGTTGCCCTGACTAAAATAAACGTTACTAATAAAAAGCCAACAATCCAGCTGATCGGAATGTTTCGAATCTGCTTGATTGTTTTAGTTCTCCATAGCACAACTCCCATTAAGGTAGCGAACATCATCCACGTACCTAGTACCAAGCCATTCTGCAGAAAAACGGACGGTCTGTATGCTCCATAGCGAATGTCTGCAGCTCCAGCCGTGAAGCGGTAGATAAGCCCATGCAGGTTAACATGAGTGGCAGTCTCAAAAAGACATAAAGGAGCGTAAAGTAGTCCGCCATAAAAAATGCCAATTGCTAACTGACGCAATCCGGAAAAGTTATTGAGATAGATGCGACCCAGAAAGTAGGGGACACCCCAGCCCATCGTTTGCCCAATAGTACTGGAAAACCCATCATAGGCACCAAGGCCATTGGTCATTGATGAAGCGAAGGGACAGAGGCAGTAAACGACGATCGGTATGTCAAACCAGTGGAATCTAAATACCTTAAAACGGTCAACGTTATAAAGACACGTTGCAAGTAAAACAGCCAAGTACGTTGCTGACATTTTGTTGTATTCCACTGGAAGACCAGGCAATTTAAATTCGGCTAATGGTAAGAACAGCCAGGCTGTCACAAAACTAATAACCAATGCTCGCTGCGGCGGAAAGCGAATAAACAAATAAACAACGATCGGGAACCAGGCATACAAAACGAGAGTATTCATAGTTCACCTTCATCAAACCAAAACAGTAGAATGGCAACTGGCAAGGAGCAAAAACGGTACCAGAATGTAAGACGCACATTTCTCGCTCTTTGCCAGTTGAGAAAGGTCTGACTTCGAGCAGGTGCTGCAGGGAGAAATCGTTGGCTAATTACTTGTTTTTCAAAGCATCGCGAGCATCGACCAAAATCGGTGGAATGAACTTCTTCAAAACATCTCTAATAGGTGTGCGTGAAGGTTCTGCCAATTGAAAATTGTCTTGCGGACGAGTTTGAAAAATAGTTGTGTGTGGTGTCCCTAAAGTTTCTTCCGTAGGACGCCCATTGGTGTAGTAGTAGAGCGCTAGTGACTTTCTTGTTCTGTCCTCAGGACAGGTCAAGGGCTCAGGATGACCGTGATAAGAAAAATCAGTGGTGCTGAAAATAACACACCGATTGAAAACCGGAAGCACTCTCTTTTCGCATCGAGTGATATTTTGATCCCATAGCTCAAGATGACCGCCGTATTCTTCCTTCCAATCTTTATTTAGGTAGAGCAGGAAATTTAGGCGGCGATCAAGACGCAATTTTTTATGATGATTGAAGTCTACGTGCATCTTCAAAAAGCCACCTCGTTCAATTTGGTGAAGTCCTCCGCCTTCGAAATGAGGATCTGGAAGGATGCCATCAATGCTCGTCAGTGTTTCCAGGAAGGTGATGAATGTAGAGGAATTGAGACTGTAGAGTAGGAGTCGTGTTGCGTCTCCCATTTGATGTTCATGTTTTGAAGCAAGTTTCTTTTCGGCAGGTGTTTGAAATGATTGCCAGTCAATTTGTCCCGGCTTCGGGAACTCCGTTAGAATTTCTTCCAAAAGCGATTCAGGTAAGAAGTTGTCGATCACGATATGAGGAAATGGTTTCGCTGAAGCATAGTCCTCACGGTGTTGAACCGCTATTTTTTTCAGATAGTCTACATCAAGACGAAACATTGGAGGGGTTGCGTTCATAACATTCTCTAGCGAAATTTCTCGAATACAAAAAATAATCTTGGTCTACTTAGTCCGTACAAAGTGTCAAAAGTCTAATAGTCCAATCAGGCTAAAGTCTTTCCTGGTTAACAACATCACAGAAACTTTGTAGTCATTTCCTCTATCTCTCTATTCTTAGATAAAACGTTTCTCCGAATAGCTTTTGAATTGAGGAAGCACTGCCGTGAGCTAACGTGACATGGCTTAACAACAAAACTCATCTTTAACAACCCTCCAGCCATTGTTAACGGCCTTTTTGCTGAGGTGATTTGTCGATGATTGACTTACGAGTCTTGAAGATCGACATTATCAAAAGACGAAGTGCAAGGTGCAGCATTGGAGTAGCAATTGTTTTTCTAGTGTGCTCTTGGATACATCTCTCTTTCTGTCGAGATTATTCATCGTCAAATAAAAAAGAGTGTGGCTATTTATCATATGCCCAAGAATAGTTCCCAACCGCTTCTCTGCGCCTTCTTGTTTCTGACATCCATAGCGCCCAACCTAGTTTGTCGCTCACAAAAATTGATTAAGCTTGACAGCCTTTGCAAAAACTAACACCTCCCCAAATTTAGCTACTACTAATGGTGTGTGCAGCTCAGAAGGCTACGCTTTCCACTTACAGTCTTGCCGATGAAGTGGCTACGCTTGGATCTGCTGGATCTATGAGTCAAATACGTTGACTGAGATCCCTTCGGACAGGGCTTGGCACCTCACCGTTAGAAGCCTATCCTAACTGCTGAGATAGGCGGTGGCAATCCTCGACTCTTTTACTCAAAATTTACTGTTAGCCTAGCAAAGGGTAATCCCAAAAACGTCAGGTGGAAGGTACGTTAGCAGAGCAGAGCCTCGTGTGAGATGGAGTGATATTCGAATTTCTCACCTCCCTCATCTGATTGATAGGGATTATTGCAGGCTTACAGATTTAGTTCAGGCTTTATCTATGTTCGTAAAGAGGAGATAAAGGACTCTTAAACCGTAAAAAGGTTTGCTACCTTCAGGTGCAACGGGCATAACTACGACAAACTTTTAGTGTAGGCTTCCCAACCAGAAGCCTTTCCTGTAATGTAATTTGTCTGCCAACCAAGCAACTATGTATGCCTGAAAAGCGTGTGTCCCAAAAAATGATCGTGCGTAAACAAACTTCCATTGTTGTGAGTCTGGTGCTGCTGCTAGGGCTGATCATGCCACAAATCGTAGAAGCACAGCCATCCCGTAAGTCGGCAGGCGACGATAAGGTGACAGAATTGCTTAAGGAGGGGCGTAAGCTCGTCGATGCGGGGAATGTGTCGGATGCGATCGCAATTTATCAACAAGCAGCGGAGCTAGATACTAAGAATCCGCGCATCTTTTCGGGCATTGGCTTTTTGCAAGCCAACCAGGGAAAGTTCCGTGAAGCGATCGAAGCCTATCAGCAGGCGCTTACCCTTGACCCCAAAAATGCTGACTTTTACTACGCAGTGGGCTTTAGCGAGGCTAACCTGGGAAACAACGATGCCGCGATCGCTGCTTATCGTCAAGCAACCTTGTTCAACCCTCGCCACATGAATGCTCAAATTGCTCTAGGCGTCGTGTTGACTCGCGAGAAAAACTATGTTGAGGCGCTGCGTGTGAGCCAACGAGCGATCGCGCTTGAGCCGCGCAATTATCGACCCTACGAGCTGATGGGCAACCTGTTTCTTCAGCAAGAGCGTCCTCAAGATGCTATTAAGCCTCTATTGCAAGCAGCTCGTCTTGCTCCCAAGCAAGGCAGTGTGCAGGTCAGCCTCGGTACAGCTTTGCTCGATCAAGGGAATTTAGAGCGAGGCGTAGCGGCGTTTCAACGGGCCAGTCAGCTCGAACCACGTAATGGAGCACTTCAGCTGCGCATTGGCAAGCTTTTAGCAGCGAAGGGTCAATATACTAGCGCACTTAAGTATTACCAGCGGGCTCTGTTCTTAAAAGCAGATCTGGCTGAGGCTCAGGGTGCGATCGGCGATATCTACATGGAAAAGCAAGACTACCTCTCTGCTGTCATTGCGTATCGTCAGTACGTCGCTGCGTTTCCGCAGAACCCCGATGCTTACTACAAGCTCGGCAAGGCTCTCAAAGGACGCGATCGCAGAGACGAAGCAATCACTGCACTAGAACAAGCAAAGCGTTTATATCAAGACCAGGGCAAGAAGGATGCCGCTAAGGATACCGATCACCTGCTGGACGATCTGAAGCGAGAGAAGCAGTAATTTTGTGTCCGCAGCTATTAATTTGCACCACTGAGGCCGACTTCACTAAGCAATAAGCTCAGGCACTAGAGATCGCGTTGGCGGAGGATAAACTCTGCGATCGCCAGATCCATTGGCGTTGTCACTTTCAAATTACTTTCCTCACCCGCCACAATTTTGACGGGCAAGCCGCATTGCTCCAAGAGCGCTGCATCATCGGTGACTTCCCAGCCTTGGCGCACGCCTTCATTATGGCAGTGAGTCAGTTGCTCGACTGCAAAGCCCTGGGGTGTTTGGGCAGCCCACAGTTGGCGGCGATCGGGCGTACTCGTAATCAGTTGCGTGGTGGGCTCTACTACCTTGATCGTGTCTTTCACTGGAATGGCAGCAATGAGTCCTGGGCAGCGGAGAATTTCGGCAGCACAGCGATCGATCAAGGCAGGTGTTATCAGACAGCGCGCACCATCGTGAATGAGCACTCGTGCTGCCACGGCTGGTAATGCTTGTAAGCCTTTGTAGACAGATTCCTGTCGTGTCGCGCCACCGGGGATGAAATGAACGCATTTTGTCATTCCTAGACTGATCACAATCTCCTTAAAATCAGGAAAATCGTCTGGCTGGCCGATGATCCCAACCCAGCGTACCGATCGTGACGCCTTGACCGCAGCAAGCGTCCAGGCAAGCAGGGGTTTGTCCAGTAAAGGCAGCAGCAGCTTGTTGCGACTACTTCCCATACGGCGACCCGATCCGGCAGCAGGAATCAAAAGATACACGGTAGTCCTCTAAGTGTTTATGGTGCACCAGCAGTGACTTTAGAGCATTTCAGGGTACAAGCTTTCAGGAACACGGACGAACGATGGTAACCTTACAGGGATGCATGGAGTCATATACCGGTTGGCGACCTTGCTCAACGCCGCTTGACAACAAGAGTGTCAAGGATCAAACCCAGGCGGTTTTTATATCCAATGGCTAGACGTTGGTTGCTCAAAGCAACGTTGACGTTTTTGGGCTTGCACTCATCCGCGTTTCAAATTATGGGCGTATGGTGACGTACAAGACGCAAAACTTTCCTGTATCTTCACTTAAAATTAAAGGCGAATTAGCGTAAAGAATTATTATGCGAATCGTAGCCCTTGTCCCTGGCGGAATTGGCGATCAAATCTTATTCTTCCCCACCCTGGATGATCTGAAGCGAACCTACCCAAAAGCCCAAATCGATGTGGTGGTTGAACCCAGGGCAAAAGATGCCTACCGGGTTTCTAAATCGGTGCACAGTACGATTTTGTTTGACTTCAAAGGGCGCAATAGCCTGGCAGATTTAGGCAACCTGTTGGGAGCCATTCGTGAGCGGGAGTACGATATTGTTCTCTCGCTAGGACAGCGTTGGACGGTTGGCTTGCTGCTGTGGTTGACGGGCATCCCCAATCGAGTGGGTTATGCCGGCAGCGCTGGCGAGCTTTTTCTGACCAATGCGGTGCCATTGAAAAAAAATCAGTACGCTGCTCAGATGTACCACGACCTGCTACAAGGTCTGGATATCAACACACCCTGCCCTGAACTAGCGCTGAGCGTTCCTCAGAAGGATCTTGCTTGGGCAGAGGGCGAACGTCAGCGTCTGGGCATTCAAAGTAGCGGCTACGTGCTGATTCATGGTGGGTCTAGCCAGCTTGCTAAAACGAAGGGGATCGACAAGATCTATCCCGTCACAAGCTGGAAGGGTATTATTCAGGACTTCGAGCGGCGACAGCCTGATCTGCCGATCGTTGTAGTCAAAGGGCCTGAAGACACAGAATTTGTCGAAGCGCTCTTAGAGGCTAGCCCCAAACTTAAAGTGACGGCTCCGGCGGATATAGGCAAACTGGCGGCAATGATTGCAGCTGCGAACCTGATGCTGTGTACTGACAGTGCCCCGATGCATCTCGCTGTTGCAGTGAAGACGTACACTCTGGCGCTTTTTGGCCCCACCGATCCCAAAAAACTGCTGCCTGAAGGGAACCGTTTTATTGGCATCAAATCGCTGACAGGCAGCATGGTGGACATTTCGCCTCAAGCAGTGTTGGAGAAAATTTGGAGCAGTTAGCGTGTGACCAGACGGGCCGTTTTTCTTGATCGCGATGGTGTTCTGAACCAGGAAGTGGGCTACATCCATGAGGTTACAGACCTGAATCTGATCGCTGGTGTTGCCCAAGCGGTGAAACAACTGAATCAGGCCGGTCTGTTTTGCTGCTTAGTCTCTAATCAGTCTGGCCCCGCGAGGGGATACTATCCCGCCAGCCATGTGAACGCTTTGCACGATCGCCTCTGCCAGCTACTAGCAGCCGAAACTGGAGCGCACCTGGATGCACTTTACTACTGCCCCTACTTAAGCGCACCCGAAGGTGGCACTGAGCCAGCTTACACCCGCTGGAGTACCTGGCGTAAGCCCAATACTGGTATGCTCGTTGCGGCTGCCTGGGCTCATGATTTAGACCTCAACAGAAGCTTTATGGTTGGCGACAAAGCAACTGATGTTGATATGGCGCACAACGCAGGCTGCTCGGGCATTCTGGTGCAGACAGGGTTTGGCGATCGTATACTGAGTGGTCGCTATCAGCACCAAACCAAACCGGACTTTATCGCACGTGACTTACTCAACGCAGCCGACTGGATTTTGCAGCAGATTGACGTCATCTAATGCGGAACCCAGGGGAGCCTAGCTGTAGTACTACAATAGTAGTAGACATGTTCTACGGCGTCTTCAAGTCGTCTCCAGGGCAAGTTTGAGGCGATCGCCCTAGGATATACCCCTACTGGGGAATGCTCTTTATTTTGATCCATAGCATATTGATTAAGTATGCTTATGAGATTGTTGTTGCATCGTTAGGAGGACCATCCTATGACTGTGATAGTTGAAATTGCTTTTTTTGCAGGGTATGCCGCGATCTGTGCATTCTTTGTCGCACGCGTTCATTAGTTCGAGGTTTTGATCGTCAGGAGTTTTGACGTAGTGAGCGTTCAGAGAGGCGTCTCAAGGTTGCTTAGGGCGATGGCTGGGACAGCCTCTACGATAGCAATTTTCATAACAATTCAAAAAAAGCGTCATCAATTTCGTAGCCAAACATTTGAGTCATCGCCTTGAGTCGAGATTGTCCTTCGATGCCTTGTTGCTGCATCCAATCTGCGAGTAAGAATATTTTGTGCATCACGAAAATTTCTAGCGCTTCTGGATTGTATTGAATACCCTCTTTAGGGTGGAATTGGTGGGGCACCAGCATGGCTGTATAGCGGGTGAGTTCGCCTGCTTTCCAGTCCAGCAGAAATGGCAGCCAGGGGTAAAGAGCATCCAGTCGGATGAACCAAAGCCGCACTTCAGGAATTTCTGGCAGTTCTCTGGGATCGTCTGACGCTTGAGGGTAATCGATCCTGAACTGAAGCTGCTGTTCGTAAGCGATTAGTTTTCTCTGCTGTAACAGCGGATCAACGACTGTTTGCGCTGGCGCTAAATCGAGTGTGTTGATGAGGTCTGCATTGAGGGCGATCGTTGTCATGGCTATGAAGTCCAGCAAGCAAGACAGGTTTCTTCCTATCTTCCTTTGAATTGACAGTTCTTTGACGGACGATCGCGGAGTTCACTGAATCTACTCGCGAAGCCTGCATAAACAGTGAGGAGAAACTGGTTTTCTGAATGCTATCAGGATGCTCAAGCCGCTTGTACTGGTGAAGAAACTGGGTTTCTCTGTAAGCACTGCTTAATTTCTCGTAAATCAAACGGTCACTTTCCTTTAAAAGTGCTAAATTCACAGGGAGATTTCACCCAATTTTGGGAGGCTTCATGCTGAAGCAACGGAAGACCCAGGTATGGTTGGGACTGGCGGCACTGGGAGCATTGGCTGTAGGAGCCGTAATTCCACTGATGAAATGGAGTGGACATTGGCACCAGCGATCACCGATCGCGGCTCTTACCGCAGCCGATGGTAGCACCAAGAGACCAGTGAGTGCATTTAAAGCCCTGCCACCCGCGCAGCGCACAAAAGCGCTTGAGGCGATCGTGAGAGGCAAGGAATCGCCAGAGCGTAGCCGTGCCCGCTATCTGCTGGCAGCTGAATTGCTTGAGCAAGGGCAGGGCAAAAAGGCATTAGAACCCTTGCGAGAGCTAGAAAACAGCTACCCTGTGCTGGCAGCAAACGTGCTGAAGCACCGAGCGAAGGCCTATGAACAGATGGGCGATCGGGCTAACGTACAAGGAACCTGGCAACAATTAATCAAAGACTATCCCAAGAATCCAGTAGCGGCAGAAGCTCTGGTTGCTCTAGAACGCGACAATCCACGCTATGGAGATCAAGCGATCGCGCAGTTTCCAGCGCACCCCAGTACGATCGCGTTAGTTCAACAGCGGTTGAAGCAAAATCCTAAACAGCCTCAACTGCTCATGCTGATCGCGAAGCATGCGCTCTACGCCCAAAACTACCTTGATGTGCTGGACGCTTTGACCAGTCACTACGCAGCGCAACTACAGCCCAAAGACTGGGAAGCGATCGCGTTCGGCTATTGGGAAAAGCAACTCTATGGGAAAGCTGGAGCCGCTTATGCTCGCGCTCCTTATACGCCGCTGAATGCCTACCGCATCGGCCGAGGGCTGCAACTCGGCGAAAAAGGCGGGGCGACCCAGGCCTATCAGCGTGTTGTTCAAGCGTTCCCAAATGCTAGCGAGACGGCTTTAGCCTTGCTACGTCTAGCCAAATTAGTCGAACCAGGACAAGCTGTAAGCTATCTGGATCTGGTCGCTCAGCGCTTTCCAGCCAAAGCAGGAGAGGCACTTTTAGAGAAAGCCAAACTGTTGGAGCAGCAGAATAGTCTCAAGTTTGCAGCAGCGGTACGCCAAGTTTTACTCACTCGCTACAGTCAATCGGATGCAGCGGCTGAACTGCGATGGAGCCTTGCCCAAGAGCGCGGCGCAGCGAATGATGCCGAATCGGCTCGCGTGTGGGCAGAGTCCTTGACGATCCATAACCCAAACAGCGAACAGGCTCCTGAAGCGACTTATTGGAGTGGCAAATGGGCGGAACAACTGGGCAAGCAGAAAGAAGCAAAGACTGCCTATGAGCAAGTGCTAGCAAAGTATCCACAGTCCTATTACGCGTGGCGATCGGCCTCGCGTCTTGGTTGGGAAGTAGGAGACTTTAACAGCGTGCGCCAACTCAAACCAGCCGTGACTCGTCCTACATCGCGCCCTGATCTTCCCGTTGGCTCTACCGCACTGAAGGAGCTCTTTCAACTCGGGCAAGACCGTGACGCCTGGAAACTCTGGCAGGTGGAATTTCAAGACCCGATGCAGCCTTCAGTAGCACAGCAATTCACCGATGGGGTGATGCGGTTAAGCGTTGGCGACTATTTGGATGGCATTTTCATGGTGTCCTTCTTACAAGAACGAGACAAGCCAGAAGAACAGGAGCAATATCGATCGCTCAAACGGAAAGCATCCTACTGGCAAGCGCTGTACCCATTCCCGTTTTTAGAGCCGATCGAAACCTGGTCGCAAGAGCGGCAGCTGAACCCGCTCCTGGTCACCGCACTGATTCGGCAAGAATCACGCTTTATGCCGGGTATCCGCTCTAGTGTTGGTGCGACTGGCTTAATGCAGGTCATGCCTGATACAGGAGCCTGGATTGCCAAGCAAATTAAGCTGAAGGAATACCAGCTGAACGATCCCGATGACAATATCAAGCTAGGCACCTGGTATCTGGACTATACCCATCAGGAATACAGCGGTAATTCGATGTTGGCGATCGCCAGCTATAACGCTGGTCCTGGAGCCGTTGGTGGTTGGGTGGCAAAGGCTGGGCAGCAAGACCCCGATGTGTTTGTCGAGAACATCCCCTACAAGGAAACCAAAGGCTATGTCAAATCAGTCTTTGAAAACTACTGGAACTATCTGCGGCTCTACAACCCAGAAATTTCTCAGAAATTGACGCAGGTTTCTCAAGAACATCCGGCAGAAACAGTGCCCAATTCGTGAGGTCAGCTCTAGTAGCAGGATTACCCTAGTGGTAGCAGGATCACCCTAACGGGTACTGGGAAACGTGTCTAGAAATTGCCAAGATGATTGGTAGGGCGCGTCTAACCAAGGGCGGTTAACACTTGCGGGTTCCTATCCTGCTGCTTGTGGTTAACCGAAGCGGCGTTGCCTGCTGGAGTTCCTGCTTTGCGGTCGATCGTGATACCCATTCAAAGCACGATCGTTGCAGATTCATCGTTGGTTGGGGGCACGGCATTGCCGTGCCTCTACAAGATGCGTCGCATTCTCGATGCAAATTGGTGATGAGATTTTTACGTCTAACGTTTCCACGTTTTATTGTGCCAAACTGGCTGACGACATTGGCTGTAACATTGCGCCAAGCAGGTCGTCTGCTGAAGGTTAGCGTGTACAGGCGAATGTTCTGCTCATCTAGAACTGGTCATCTAGGAGACGATCGCGGCGACAGTTCGGTCTAGCTTTTCACGGTACATACCAATGGCTATAGACTTCCAGAAACTTTTTGCGGCTTGCCAGCCTGATCGATCCTTAAATCTGGCGAATCCCGACGATCGCCCATACTACATTGACTTTTCAGCGGTACGTGGTGACAAGATCATTCGTCGATTACGGCGTACGATTGGTGGCTCAAGCCAGTCTACCTGCCAGCTTTTTAGCGGACATGTAGGTTGCGGTAAAACGACAGAGTTATTTCGGCTGAAGAGTGAGTTAGAAGAGGACGGCTACTATGTCGTTTACTTCGAGTGCACAGAAGATCTCGATCTCGATAATGTTGATGTGACAGATGTGCTGCTGGCGATCGCGCGTCAAGCCAGTGAGAAGCTTGAGCAAGACCAAATTTTTTTGGAACCACAAGGCTTCAAGAAATTTTTGCAGGATGCCGTTACGTTCTTACAAACTGAGATCGACATTACCGGAGCACAGGTGAACGTGCCAGGTGGCACCAAACTCAGTGCCAAAAGTGATGGTAAGTTTGAGTTCTCACTGCCGCTGGGTATTGCCAGTATTACCGCCGAAGCGAAGAAAGATAAGAACCTCCACGATCGCTTGAGGCAGTATCTTGCACCACGGACAACCAGTCTCTTAGCCATCATTAACGATGAACTGCTGAACCCAGCTACGATCGCGCTCCGCCAGCGAAACAAAAAAGGGTTGGTGGTGGTGGTCGATAACCTCGATCGGGTCGGGGCGCAAATCAACAACGCCAAGCGCCCACAGAATGAGTACCTCTTCATTGAGCAGGGCTCTGACCTCCGCCGACTGTCTTGTCACTTGATCTACACCATTCCGCTGGTGTTATTGTTCACCAATGAACGGGATCTGCTGGTCAATCGTCTGGGCGGTGGCACGGAACCCACTGTACTGCCCATGGTACCCGTGCAATCCCGCGATGGGCAGGTGTACGAAGAGGGGATGCGCCTGCTGCGGCAGATGGTTTTAGCCCGTGCCTTTCCTGAACTCACGTCTGAACAGGAGCGCTTAGAGCGTGTCCATGAGGTCTTTCAAAGCCCTGCCCTACTCGATCGCCTCTGCTTTATCAGTGGTGGGCACGTCCGCAAACTCATGACACTGCTGTTTTCTTGCCTGCAAGTAGATGACCTGCCGTTATCCAGTGATGGCATTGAAAGCGTCATTCGCGATTATCGAGATGCTTTGCTAGTCACAGTGGATGACGACGAATGGAAGCTCATCATGCAGGTTGTCCGTCAGCGGGTGATTCAAGGCGATGAGCAATTCAAAATCTTGCTGCCCAGTACTTTCTTCTTTGAGTATCGAGACAGCGAGGGGCGTTGGTTTGGCCTCAACCCTGTGCTAGCAGAAACGCGAGAATATAAGCATTGGTTAGAGCAGGCAAGTTAGAGAAGAGAGCAGGGGGAGCAAGGGAAGCAAGGGAGGCAGAGGAGAAGCGGGGGAAGCATAATACCAAGGCTGAGGCTGAAAGCTGAAAGCTGAAAGCTAAAGGCTAAACTTATCTCCAACTAACTCATGACTTCCAACCACTCCTGTCCGCGATCGCGTTAGCTGAGGCTATGACAGACTCTCAACACTCGGAAGATTATGCCAGCGTCAATGAGCGATCGCTGAAACGGTTGGTGCGGGCCATTACGCTATCACAGGGGCGGTTTTCCCTGAATTTTGTGCGGTGTAATTATGTCGAGCTGCAGGCAGAGATGCAACAGCGTCTGCAGGCCGCATGCGGGTTTGAAGTACGTTACTTAACGCTGCCTCCGTCATCACGAACGTTGTTTACTGCGATTAAAGCCACGCTGGGCGACGAGCAACCACTGGCGTTGATGGTCTCTGGCTTTGAGTCTGTTGCTGCTCTCGATAACCTGCTGGTGGCAACGAATCAGGTACGGGATAATTTCCGCAAAAGCTTTGCCTTTGCGCTGGTGCTCTGGATCGATGATGAGGTATTGAAAAAGCTGATGCGATCAGCACCCGATTTCAGCAGTTGGGCTGGCGTACCGATTCAGTTTGCAATCACCACTGAGGCTTTAATTGCGCTGCTGACTAAAGAAACGGATGCCCTGTTTGAAAATGCTATGGAGGTGGGTGCAGGGCGCTTTCCCCGCAGTTCAGCCCTGTATCCCGAAATTGGAGCGCATTCTCGTGGGCAGCTCAAACTGGCGCTGAAGGAACTGCACGATCGTGGACAGGTACCGCCACCAAACCTGGCAGCCAGCCTGCAGTTTGTGCTGGGGCAGGCCGCCTATGCCGATGGTCAAATGCTAGAGGCTCGCGATCTCTATGAGCAGAGTTTGGCCTTTTGGGAACAAGAGACAACGACTCTCGATGCCAATCAGCGCCTTGAACGCCTGGGCTGCTTGCTGTTTTACCTTGGTTTGTGGTGGCGGCGCTGGGCAGTCTTACATCGAGCCGAGCAGCTTGCGGCATGGCACAAAGCCCGCGACTATTTCCAACAGTGCGTGCAGGTCTTGCAAGCGGGCGATCGTCCAGACCTGGCGGCAAAGTTTATCAACGCGCTGGGGGAAGTGCTCCGTCGTCTGGTCAAGCTCGATCACATTTGGGAGGAGCTTGAGTCTGTCGCTCAGACCAGCGTTGCCTTACACAAAACGTATGGTGATCCGCTGCGACTGGCTTACAGTTATGGACTTCTGGCAGAGGTGGCGCTGTCGAAAGCGGATTGGTCTAAAGCGAAACAGTATGCTGACCTGGCACTGGAGACCAATAACCGTTTACCAGAGCCAACGTTAGAAGCACAGCAGCAGTATGCGGAACGGAGCTGGATGAGACAGCACTACCGCAGTTTGTATTTGTTGTTACTCGCGCAGGCCCAACGGCATACGGATTCTATGCAGCACGCTGTTGAAACTTTAGAAAGGGCTAAAGCGGATTGCAACCATGCCTATGATCCCCTGCTCTATATCCGCATTTTGGAGACACTACGCAACATTTATTACCAGCAGTTGCGGTATGTCGAAGCGTTCCAAACCAAGCGCGATCAGCAATCGATCGAACAACAGTACAGCTTACGTGCCTTTATTGGAGCCGTACGCTTGCAACCAGAGCGGCAAGTCATTAACCCAGCGCTCGTTCCCATTGCCTTACCAGAGTCGAAAGCAGGCAGCAATCATCCTGACGAACCACCACCGCAAGCCGTCGCCGTGGCGCAAGAGATTCTTGCCTCTGGTCGGTACCGAGATGTTGAAAAACTGATCAAACGCTTGAGCGAACCCCGTTATAACCTGACCATCATTCATGGGCCATCGGGTGTAGGCAAAAGCTCCATCATCGGTGCGGGCTTGATTCCTGCTCTTAAACAGAATCCGATCGGCGATCGCAGCGCTCTGCCGGTGGTGCTGAGGGTTTACAAGGATTGGATCAAGGAATTAGGGAAAAGCTTAACGGCAAGCTTACGCGAAAAAGGCATTCGAGATACCGCCCCAAGCCTGGAGAACACCAGCGACATTCAAGTGTTGCTGGCTCAGCTGCGAGACAATGCCGATCGCCGCAGTTTGCTCACCGTCTTAGTGTTTGACCAGTTTGAAGAGTTCTTCTTCGCGAACCTCAAGCTGAGCGATCGGCGTCCGTTCTTAGAATTTCTTCACCAGTGTCTCAACCATCTTCCCTTCGTCAAAATCGTCCTTTCTTTGCGCGAAGATCACCTGCACTATTTACTCGAAGGGAGCCGTCTCTACGCGGATGACATCACAGACAACATCCTCAGCCGCGACAAACGCTACCCATTAGGCAATTTTTCGTTGAAGGATGCTAAGGAGATCATTGAGCAGCTAACGCTCCGCTCCGAGTTCCATTTGGAGCCAGACCTCATCAACCAGTTAGTGAATGATCTGTCAGCCGACCAGCAAGAAGTCCGCCCCATTGAGTTACAGGTTGTGGGTGCACAACTGCAAGAAAGCGATATCACCACCCTACAGTCTTATCAAGCGCTGGGCTTGTTTCCCAAAGAAAAGCTGGTTGAGCGCTTTCTTGAGCAGGTGGTCAAAGACTGTGGCCCCGAAAACAAACAAACTGCCACTCTGGTTTTATATGTCTTGACGGATGACAAAGGCACACGTCCGCTGAAAACTCAGCCTGAACTCATTGCCAATCTGCAAGCCTGGGAGTTGTCTGCGAGTGCGGATCAGATTGATCTGGTGTTAGCCATCCTCGTCATGTCGGGGCTGGTGCTCGAGATTCCCGAAGTGCCCGTCAAGCGCTATCAGCTTGTACATGACTATTTGGCCACGCTTGTCCGGCAGAAGCTGAACCAGGAAGTTGAAGACTACAAGTTTAAGCAGCAGCTTGACAAAGCGAGAGAAAGCGATAAGGCCAGAGAACGCCTAGAAGCTGATGCGCGCAGTCGTCAGCTACGGCGACAGGTCATGATTTCTGCTGGTTTTGTAGCGGTGCCACTGCTCGGCCTGGTTTTATTCTTAGTCACTGACTTTATTCTCCAGAGAAACAAAGCCGCGATCGCTGAAATTGATGCCACTAACGCGCTTTCATCTAGCCAACTCAGCAGCAATAATCAGCTCGAAGCATTAACCAACGGCATTCGAGCCGTCACTCAACTGCAAAAACAGCAAGCGCAGCCAGGTGCAGTTTTGCTTGATCTTAACCAAGTGCGAAACAGAACGATCGGAAACGTGTTCGCAGCCGTCTACAGCATTCAAGAGCATGACTATCTTATTGGTCACCGTTTATGGGTTGCCAGCGTCAGCTTTAGCCCCAACACAAAACTCTTTGCGTCCGCCAGCGCCGACAACACCATCCGGCTCTGGACTCAGAATGGTAAGCCACTGAAAACGCTTGAAGGCCACGAGAGTGGAGTGAATAGCGTCAGCTTTAGCCCGGATGGGCAACGCCTGGCTTCTGCCAGCGATGATAAAACCATCAAGCTCTGGGATGTGCAAGGCAACCTGCTCACAACCCTATCAGGGCACGCTTTTCCTGTCACTAGTGTGAGCTTCAGCCCCGATGCTCAACGGTTGGTGTCTACCAGCGATGATTTTACAGCCAAGCTGTGGGATATTCGGACGAACCGCGCAATCAAAACCCTCAAAGGTCATACAGACCGGGTAAAAGCCGTTAGCATCAGTGCGGATGGAACGATCGCCACCGCCAGTTGGGACGGTACAGTCAGACTTTGGTCACGGGATGGCATTGAACTTAAACGCTTTAGTAATGATCTCGTCAGGTTATGTGACGCCAGCAAAGCTAGAGTCAGACTCGGCGATGAACTCAATCAGATCGGCGTCAACCTTGAGCACCTCTGTCGTGAAGGCAACACTAAATTCACGAGTGTTAGTTTCAGCCCCGATGGTAAAACGATCGCGGCGGGTAACTGGGATACCACCGTCAAAGTTTGGAATCGAGCCGGGACGTTATTGCAAACGCTGACTGGGCACAGCGATCGCGTCACTAGCGTTGCGTTTAGCCCCAGTGGCGCGGTGATTGTGTCTGCCAGTAATGATGGCACCATGAAACTCTGGGATAGCACTACCGGGATCATGCGCAGGACACTCAAAGTGCCTGGTGTGATTAGTGCCAGTTTTATGGATGACAATACGCTAGTTTCTGCTGGTGCTGATGGCGCAGTAAAACTCTGGAAACTGGATGGCATCGCTCCCGCCACGCTGGCGTATGAAACAGCCGTGACCAGCATAAGCTTTAGCCCTGATGGTCAATGGCTGGCTAGTGCGAGCAAACGGTTTGAGCAAGATCCCAGCGTCCTGACGACGATCAAGAATCTGAAGCTGAATGCGGCTGGTGCCAGAGCTTTGGTGGATGGGCAAATTAAACTCTGGAGTCTTGATGGCAAGCGAACTGTTTTCTCTTTCCCGTCTACAGGCAACTTTGCTAGCGTTAAGTTCAACCCCGATCCTCAGCGTCACATGCTGGCAAGCGCTGAAAATTCACTCGATCGCAACGGACGCTTGCTCAAGGCCCAAGTGAAGCTTTGGAGCCTTGATGGCAAACAGTTGAAGCAAATTGGGGCAGAGGGCGAGATTAGTGATTTGAGCTTCAGTCCCAATGGTCAGCAGCTCGCGATCGCCGAAAATACGTTGTCAGGTTCTGCGTCGAAGCAGGGTAAAGTCAAGCTCTGGAATCTTGATCGTCATACGTCTAAAGTCCTGGTTGTTAACAATAACAAAGTGAATAGCGTCAGCATCAGTATTGAAGGGATCATTACGACTGCCAGTGATGACTCAACCATCAAACTGTGGCAGCAGGATGGGCAGTTGCTGAACACGTTAAAAGGGCATACCGACATCGTCAATCATGTTAGCTTTAGCCCCGATGGTAAAACGCTTGCCTCTGCCAGCACAGATACAACCATCAGGCTCTGGAACCTGAACGGACAACTGTTGCAAACACTCACAGGCAATAGTGGCTCTGTCCTCAGCGCTAACTTCAGTGCCGATGGCAAGCTTCTCGTGTCGGGGAGTGATGACGGCAAAATCAAGCTTTGGAGCGTCACGGATGGCTCACTTTTGGCAATGCTTCAAAAGAGCGATCGACCGATTTATAGCGTTAACTTCAGTCCACAGAACTATCGACTCATTGCGTCTGCAGGCAGTGATAACAAAGTGAGCCTATGGCAATTTGAGCTCAATTCACTGATCACCAGTGGCTGTAGCTGGCTAAAGCCCTATCTCAAAACAGTGCAGACTGCCCAAAATGAGCACTTATGTCCTTCGTAAAGCTTGGCAGCGTGCTGTTACAGCTTGTGAGAAGGTAGCCCTAACTGCTGGCGAAAACCCTCATCTTAAAGGGCATCTTGCCAACCCGCATGAAAAACGCGTTGGAAAGAGTGCTCGCTGCGGTTAGCGCCTTACACCATACAGATTCGCACCTGTTAAATCAGCACCGCTCAGATCAGCACCACGCAAATCTGCACCACTCAAATCTGCATTCCTCAAGTTAGCATTACGCAGGTTCCAACCTCTTAGATCGGCTCCGCTCAAATCACAGTCAGGGCAGGCATTGGTGTTTTGTAATTGTCTAACATGACTAGGATTGGCAGCAGCAACACTACCTGCTAGTGCAACGGTTGTCAGCATGATAGCTGTACTTAAAAGCTTCAGTTTCATTGTTCTCACTTCCCTGAGCAGACTTAACGCCCTCGGTTTCTCATTCTGTTCTCATGGCGATCGAGCATGTACATGATTGATACTCGCTCCTTTCCCAGCCTACCGGATTACTACGTTAGACTGCCTGTAAGCTTTAAGACCAAGTTGGGCTGGCTTTAGTTCCTCTTTAATCGAAGCAACTAATCGAAGCCAATTAACCGAAGTAAATGATGACTGAGAAACCTGACCCAAGCGCGTAGGCACCACAGGCAACGTCTCATCAAAGCTATTTTGGTCTCTAGAGCAACTGTTCACTCTTCTCTGAGAGCCCAACGACTCAAGCTTCTGCGCTGATATCCTACTGGCTCATACCAGCATTTATACCCTACTGGCGCACATCACCATTGAATTAGCAGGCAAAAATCAGTAGTATGTGAGCCGGAGCAAGGTTAAACACCTGGTCTCGTAGAGCTAGTTCTACAGATAGATGGCGGTTGCTAGAGGCATTCTGTAAACTCACTGTTAAGTTAATGAGCAGTTTTAAAAGCCAGTTATGGATGACTTCAAGCTATCAATTGTGATGTTCTTAATCAAGAGTGGTTTTGCTCTCGGTCAAGACTTCTCGATGGATGCCAATGGCGACCTGATTATTGGCAGCCCAGAGACGTTTTCTGCACTTTCGGAGTTTATGGATTCTACCTGTTAGGGATCAATTCTTCCAGCGCGGGCTTAGGCTGACCGCAGCGTTTGACTTTGCCACTGGTTGTCTTGCCAATGGCGTTGCTGTAGCTGGTGCATGTGGTTGAATAGCTGCCAGCAGTACTGCTCTGGTAGACCACACGTCACGGCGCCACGTAGCACAACGTTGAAATACCAGTCGTTAGGAGCGAGTTCTTCGTCGAGCTTATCGACCACTACGTAAGTACGTACGTTGGAGAAGCGCTTTTGCTGACATTCAATTTCTACTGTTTCACGACGGTAGCCCCCGGTAGGAACCTCTTCTCGCTCGTCCAGACGCTCGCTTAAGCGCCAGGGCAAGGTATACAAAACGCCTTCTACAACCGCTTCTGGATCACTGACAACATCTAGTACGCCGCAGTCCCGACGTGCTGAGCGGCGGTAAAAGCCTAGTCTATAGCCTTTGAGTGTTGCCGGTCCAATCACAAATGGATGCGTCGCTTCACCTAGTGTGCGCTTCAGATCAACTGGGCACATACAGGAGCCATAGGCAAAGTAATAAAACGCAGACTCATCTGATTGGACAGACTGGTAGTAAGAAGGCTCTTGAGATATCAACTTAACGTGCGGCTCAGTGCCACTGTTGAAGGGGGGTGCCATACCGTTAGGGGAGTGAAATTTGAACTTTCAGATCACCTGGATGCATTTAAAGTAGCGTATTCCGATAGAAAAACGCATGTTTTATCGAACTGTCTAATTGACATGGTCAAGGGGTGTCTCTTACTTCTCTTGCCACTTGTTCAGAGTTTAATGCAGCCGACTGCTGAAGACCGATTGGTTAAAGCCTCTTTACGAATACTTCAGGAATTACGTGGTGATCATGAGCCGTTTGATGAAGACTAGCCTTGACGAAATGTGTGATTTTACTGGCATACTCGCAGTAACATTCTGATTGGTGGCTGACGCGATCGCTGATTGAGCTCATCTGTACTGATTGAGCTCTTCTGCATTGTTTGAGCGATCGCTTGTGCCGTCATCGCTCAGGTTTCTACGGGGCTCATACTGCCATCAGCGTTTCAACGACGGCCATACGGCAGCCTCTTTGGTTAAGGTTCTAAGCGGTAAAGGCGTCCTTGTTGATCGGTTCGATAGATCCAGCGTTGGCTACTATTCGAGAAGACAACGCGCCAGCCTTTGACGATGGCTTGAGTACAGATTTCATCCGATCGGGCGAGGTCTAAGCAGCCGTTAGTCCAGGTTTTTGGGGTTGCTTCTACGATTTTTAGCTTTGCAGCCGGGATGTTGGTTTGCTTGCTCAGAGCCTGCCGTAGCTGGGTCGCAAGGTTGGAAGGCAGTTGGGCCGTCGTGTTCTTCATGGGTTTGCTTGCTAATACCATTAGCGCACCGACTCCAACTCCCCTGGCAGATTCAGCTTGAGCGTTAGCGGCGGGTAGCATTAACCAGCCTGGAGTGAGAAGCATTGCCAGAACGATCGTCAAAACACGGTAAAACCGCTTCTGGACTTGTCCAAGCGCTGATTCTGCTGAACGAGTGAACGGTTGCTGTCCCACAAAACGTGGTCTCATAAACGTTGACGCTCCATAAACGTTGACGCTCAAGGTTTGGTATCGAACAAACAGCCTTGAAGCAGTATTCCTTAAAGGCTCTGACTAAGAAAGGGGAGTTGCTGCCACAGCTTGTTAAAACTGGCGGGATGGAGCACGCGCCATATGGCTAAGATGGCGATCGCAACAATCACTAATGTCAACAAATTATAAAAAACCTGAGCTGGCCGAAACACCCGCTTTGCCGATCGATGTCCATAGCTTTGAGTCGGCTGACTTGGCTTCGGTCGTGCTGGAGCCGGCGCTGTTTTGTTCGCCGCTGGGGTCGTCGCGGCTCCCACCATTAAGCGCATTGCATGTAGTTGATTTGTGACCACAGGTGGTTTGCGTGCCGTCCGGCTCCATTGCACTAAAACGGTCAGCGGCATGCCACACAGGTTCGGTGTATTGAGCATTCGCAAGCGTTGAATCAAGCCCTGATCATTAGCGGCTACGACGACCAGTCCTTCTGGTCGGTTGTGCGCTAACCCATAAGCCGCTTGAGCCGTTGCTAAAGAGAGCCTGGTTTTCTTGCTCAAGGTATGCCCTTCAGTGGGTTTGAGTGCAGCATGCTGCGCGATCGACATGGTGGCCTTCCACCCACTCTCAGGAAAGAAGCGGATAAACTCTTTGGCTGTGCGTTCTTGATTGGGTTCGATCGCATGGCTGCACAACTGCTGTACTTCTTCGAGCACTGCCTTGGGAAGAAAGCATTCTCCAAGTCGGGAAAATTCTTGCCAGTGCCTGACGCTACTAGACATAACAGCGCTAAGGTCGAGCACAATGAGAAAGGGGGGTAAAGCAGCCATAGCAGCATTCAGGGGGGGCTAAACGGGCTTTTAAGGAGGTATTACGCAAGGATACGTGATTTAAATATGAAGCTGCGTAACGTTCGTTTCTGAAAGATTGAGAAATGATCCAGACGCTGTGCAGACGTCTTACCGTGTAGTTCTAGATTGCTTTGCAAGAGGTAGGCTATGAGCAACATTTCAAGATATCGTTTAGTCTGCACCCTCTCTTTCGGTGATATTTACGGTCAGATTATTGTCTGGCTAATTGTGATTTTTATTAGCTTGGCAGCAGCATTGGCGTTGATGGGAGCTAGTAAGCCAATCTATGCGCTCTCTGTGGTTGGCTTAATTTTAGTACTAACTTTGCCGTTCTTACTCTTTGCTTTTGTGACAACGTTGCTGAATCACATCGAAATAACATCCGTTGATCCAGCGGCTAGCCGTAACCTAACACCGACATCAACTAACGCCCCTAGTCAGCGGCCAGCACAAGCAGCGGGATGAGGTGATGAGACGCTGAAGGGGAGGGAGTTTGTGTGGATGGCTGTGTGCCTTTGACCCCATGCCAAACTCCCAACGTTCTAGGGTCTTATGGGCTAAGGTCTCATGGGTTTTTGCGGCTTGCGATCGATCTGCTGGCTAAATTGCTTGAGCGTTTGAAGATACTCGGCACCGCCAAATTCAGCAACGTCGTTATGTGTGGCTCCAGCAACCAGAAGCAATTGTTTGGGCTGGGGTGAAGCGGCAAACAGGGCTTCGCTCATGCTGGAGGGAACCTTTGCGTCAGCCGTACCGTGGATGTAGAGCAAAGGCATTCTAAGCGATCGCACTTTTGTCAATGAGTCGAAGCGTTGCGTTAGCAGCCAGTCAATGGGCAACATCCAGAACCGTGCTGGATTGACCATTGACTGCATAGATGTAAACGAGCTTTGCACAATCAGTCCACCAGCTTCAGGATGGTCTATTGCCAGGTCTATGGCGATCGCGCCGCCCAATGAATGACCAAAGAGCACAAGCCGCTCTGAAGCGATGACACGTTGCTGTACGAGGTAATCCCAGGCTGCTTTGGCATCCTCATACACGCTGGCTTCCGTTGGAAAGGCACCCTGACTGCGACCGTACCCGCGATAATCGACCATCAAAACGGCAAAGCCAGCCTGGTGAAAGCGCAGCGCCTGAGAGAGATTACCGCTGATATTAGAGCCATTGCCGTGCAGGTGTAAGACAACGTTCTGCTGCGTTCCATTTGCGGGTATCCACCAGCCATGCAGTTGTTCTGGTGTACCGTTCTGGCCCGACGACGGAACTGGAAGCCAAACCTCCTCGTACGGCAAATTGAGGTCGCTGGGTGTAGCTGCGATCGTCTTGGAGGGAAAGAAAATGAAATGGTTTTGGCGTAGAAAGAGGAATGTGCAAGCCGAACCATAGGCAACTACCACTGCCAACAGACTGCCAATGATCGCCTTGATGCTAAGACTGCCCACCCTGTTCAACGCTGAAGTCTGACATCATGCTCCCTTGATCGCAAACCACTGTGCGATCGCCTGCACCAGGCCATCCAGCGTATATTCTTGCGCTTCGGCATCGACTCTACCCAGCAAACTGGTGCACGCTTTTGTGGTCTGCGGGCCGATCGACGCAATGCAGACTCCTTCGAGCCACTCTTGCCAGGCGTTGTCTATTTGGGATTGCTCTAGAAGCTGACAAAAGTGTTTGACCGTCTTAGCACTGGCAAAGGTAATCACATCCACTGTACGAGTTTGCAAGGCGGTTAATGCGTCAGGTGCGATCGTCTCTGGGCAAAGTGATTGGTATGCAGCAACTTCAGTCACATCTGCGCCTCGGCTGATAAAGTCCTTGACTAACAGATCTCGACCACCACTCTCGACTCTGGGAAAGAGTATACGAGCCCCGCGTACAGACACTGGAAAATGGTCAGCCAGCGAATCAGCAATAAACTCCGGTGGCACGAAATCGGGTTTCAAACCGCGTTGCTCTAGCTTCTGCGCGGTCTTATCACCGACGACCGCAATCTTAAGCGCTGCCAGCGCACGAACATCGCGAATCTGGGTTGCCAGTCGCTCAAAGAAATAATCAACGCTATTGGCAGAGGTTAGCATCAACCAGTCAAAGTCTGCCAGGTGAGTCAGCGCGTCATCCAGGGCTTGCCAACTAGAAGGGGGCACAATTTCGAGCGCGGGCATTTCGACAACCGTGGCACCGTCGCGCTGGAGCCGTGCTGTAAATTGACCAGATTGATTGGCCGATCGCGTGACCAACACTGTTTTACCAGCAAAGGGAAGGGTGGTATCGGAGGCTGAATCTGAAGTAGTAAGCACAGTCGAAGAAAATAAGGAGGAACGTGGTTGAAGGTAAGACCGTAGCCTTACGACTTCGCCAATGACGATCACGCAGGGGGAGAGCGCTTCTGTTGCGGTCTGCTGCAGGATGGTAGACAGCGCTCCTTCCCAAACATGCTGTTGGGGACGGCTCGCCCAGCGGATGATCGCGATCGGCGTTTGAGGCGATCGACCATGCGCTTGAAGTTGACGTACAATCTCAGGCAGGTGTTGCCCACCCATCAAGATGACTAGGGTATCGATTTGCGACAGCGTCTGCCAATCGAGCCCTTCAGGATCATGACTGCTGAGAACTGTAAAACATCGACTCAGTACTGGATCGGTTAATGGAATTCCCGCTAATAACGGCGCTGTTAGCGCCGAAGAGAGGCCAGGCACGACCTCAAACAGACAGTTTGATGCCGTCAATGCCTCTATTTCAGCATGACAACGACCAAAGATAAAGGGATCACCGCTCTTCAACCGGACAACCTGCTGCTGTTGCAGACAGTGATACACCAGCAACGCGTTGATATCTGCTTGTAGCATACTGGGTTTGCCGCCCCGTTTGCCAACATTGAGCAGCAAGCACGTCTCTGGTACTAACTGCAGCAGTGCGCTATCTACCAGCGCGTCATACACCAACACCTCTGCCTCAAACAGCAGCTGTTGGGCTCGCACAGTGAGATATGCGGCATCCCCCGGTCCTGACCCGACGAGATAAACCATCCCTGTTTGTTTAGTCATGATCGATGACCATAGCACCAACTAATACCCGCAGCAGTAAAGGTTTGGGTATACATGGCTTTGCCCTACTTACCTACAGTACTGAATCCTGACTCCTGGATTCTAAATTCTCTTTTAAGTCGGTAATGTAGAGAGAAATAAACTTTTTCCTTGAAAAAAGCGGAAAATTACTTAAGCGCTTTGGTGGATGATTGGTTAGTCTGGATTGCATCCTGAAGGACAATCAGGCACATCTTGAGTATTCATGGATCTATATACATATAAGATGGCTACAGTTCATAAGCCTGTTTTGCATCTTGGTCTTGGCGCAGCAATTTTTGTTACTGCTGCCAGTATGAGCGCTGCAACGTTGCACTTTAAGCCATCGCTAGTCAAGGGCTTGCAGGCATTACGCACAGTAAAAACACCGTCTACGATCTGTAACACGATCGCGACAGACCCCTCACCGCCTCTGAATGTCCGCTCCAGTCCAGTGGTTGCGCCTGATAATGTTGTGGGCACGGTGAGAAATGGTACGCGGTTGTCGGTGATCGATCGCAATGAAGGCTGGCTGAGGATCAATCAACCGCTAGAGGGGTGGGTTTATCAAGATTTGACCGTTACAAGTTGTATTCCAGCAACGGCACCGGCAAATGCCAGTACGCCTGCTAACGATAATGGGATGAGCCTGCTGGCGCAGGCAACAGAACGCTATCAGTCTGGTGACCTCAATGCTGCGATCGCTCTGGCGCAGGCGATCCCCACCACTAGCGCTGCGTATCAGCCCTCTAAAGGTGCGGTTAACCAATGGCAGCGTGACTGGAAAACGGCAGAAACGACCTTTGCTGAAATGCAGCAAGCGATCGCCCAAAGCCGATGGCAAGATGTGCTCAGCAAAGTCCAAACCTTCCCAGACAATCGGTTCTGGCGAGCAAAGTTGACCCCGATCGTCACCCTTGCCATTCAGCAACAAAGTGCTAAATAGAAGCATCACTGTCCTGATCGACTGCTGGAGCCTCTACAGCCCGCAGCACTCGACATGGATTGCCTACTGCCACCACATTTGCAGGAATATCTTTGACGACGACGCTGCCAGCGCCAATAGTTGTGTTGTCGCCGATCGTGACGCCGGGACAAATGATGACACCACCGCCAATCCAGACGTTATTGCCAATGCGGATTGGGGCTGCCAGTTCCCGTCCCGTTAGCCGTACGGTGGGATCGGTGGGGTGGTAAGCGGTGTAGATCTGTACGTAGGGAGCGCAGAGTACGTCGTTGCCAATATGAACGGTGTTGCAGTCGAGAATCACTCCGCCATAATTCATATAGAAGCGATCGCCCACCGTGATATTACTGCCATAGTCACAGTGAAACGGTGGTACGATTTGGGGCTTCTCGCCAATCGCACCAAAGAGCGCCTGCAAGGTTTGGAACCGTCTGTGTTGCTCTGTTTCAGTCGTCTGGTTATAAAGTCTCAAAAGACGACAGGCTCGCTTGTTCTCTGCCCTTAGTTCTGGATCATTGGCAAGATACAGTTCGCCTGCCAGCATCTTTTGCTTTTCGGTTTTGAGTCTGTCGCTCATGATGAAAGGTTTTGTAGAGACGCCACGGAACGTCACTACTCTTGAATGAGGACGTAAGGCTGCACAATCAGCGCATGGAAGCGTTTAGACTGATTCAGGTTCCAGTCTGAGAGTTGAGCCGGAGAGGGTTTATGGATCAGGCTTTCTTCGATCCAATGCTGCACTCGTGATACATCATCGTTGGCGATCGCCACACCCACATCAGCAATGTCTAGCCCTGGCTCAACGATGATCAGAGAATCGCGACGCGCATGCGGGGCTAACCAGTCCCACTCTGCTTCAGACACGGCTTCCGCTAATTCTGTCTTTAAATCTTGCATACAGCAATCCTGTTTGATCTGTAAACATTAACCCTGTTTTAGCCGTCAGCCGTCAGCAGTTAGCTCTAAATCCCTCTGACCACTGAGTGTTGATTACTTCGCGGCCGTTAGCGCCCCAAAGCATGTAGGGCATTGATAGCATCAGCACATTGACGGGTAACCGCTTCTAGCGTTTCACGATCGCCCGATTGTGGCGGCGGGATAACGTCACCAATTCTAATGGTGAGAGGGACTGGACGGGGCAGCGCCGAGCCTTTGCGAAAGATGGCATGGGTTCCCCATAGGCTCACAGGCAGTAACGGAGCCTGGGTTTTGGCAGCGAGCCATGCCGCACCCAATTTGGGATCAACGACTTTGCCATCGGGTGTGCGTGTACCAGAGAGAAAAACGCCTGCAGCCCAGTTTTGCTCTAAAAATTCCGTTGCAGCCCGTAAAGCACTACGATCGGGCGATCCCCGCTTCACAGGATAGGCACCGTAGAGCGCGATCGCCTGCTTCAATACAGGTACCTGAAACAACTCTTCCTTTGCCATATACGCCACTGGGCGACCCACACAGCTAGACAGCAGCAGTGGATCAAAATCGCTGGCATGATTGCTCACTACAACCAAAGGCCCGTCGCGTGGCACATGCTCTGCGCCATAAACACGTCCCCGAAAATAAAGGTTTAGCCCCGGACTCACTACCGACCACTTAAACAGGTGGTAAAGCAAGAGGCTAGCAAATGGTTCACGAGTTCTCGGCATAGTCATTAGTTGTGAACTGCTAGCAGTTAATGGCTCGTTTCTAACGGCTGACCAACCGCTAACAACTTTTAGAGCTGCGGTAATTCTGCCACACTGCCGATGTTCTCCAACACCAGATTAGGGCAGGTGCGTTTAATCACACCTGTTAGAACTTTACCAGGGCCAATCTCAACGACACGGCTGACGCCCTCGTCGGGTAGGCGTAACGAAATTTCTCGCCAGCGTACCTTGCCTGTCATCTGTTGAGCGAGGCGAGACTTGAGTATCGCTGCATCACTGCTGGGCGCGGGGTCAACATTAGACAACACAAGCATTCGAGCGTCATGGAAGACCACACTATCTAACATCGTTTGAAAAGCAGCAGCAGCGGGTGCCATCAGGGGTGAGTGAAACGCACCGCTCACATTCAACTTCAATGCCCGTTTTGCTTTGACCTGGCTCAACACCGTTTCAACTCCAGCAGGTGTGCCCGAAATCACCACTTGTCCTGCATTATTGTCGTTTGCCAGCACGACATCTGGAGTTTGTTGCAACTGCTGCTCAAGCTGCTCCTGGTTAAAGCCAAGCAGCGCTGCCATCATGCCATCAGAGGCTTGATCCATCAGTTCGGCTCGTTGCTTAATCAGTCGAAGCCCAGCCTCGAATGTAAAGACTCCAGCCACATAGAGCGCCACGTACTCTCCCAGGCTGTGACCAGCAACAAAATCAGGGTTCTGTCCATGTGCTCTAGCGAGGTCTGCCAGAATGCTCTCAATCACGTATAAACACGGCTGCGTGTAAAGGGTGCGGGACACCTTATCCTCTGGATGCTGGCAGATGCCGGGGATCGACCAGCCTAAGATTTGCTCCGCTTGCTCAAACATTGCTTTCGCTTCGGGCAGCTCAAACAGATCGGTTCCCATCCCTATCGCTTGTGAGCCTTGGCCCGGAAACACCCATGCAGTCTTAGTCATTGAAGTTGTTGGTTGTTAGTTGGTGGTTGTTAGAAAGAAGAGAGGTGTGAGGTGTGAGAAGTAAGGTGCGAGGAGTCAGAATCGACTCAAAACTCAGGAGGGAGTGGCGTGGTACATCACTCAAAACTCCCAACTCAAAACTTTTAACTCAAAACTCTTCACTTCCTTACCGTCCCCACTGAAACACGACTGCGCCCCAAGTGAGTCCGGCTCCAAAGCCGGAGGCAACGATCGTGTCACCCGGTTGAATTTTGCCCTGACGGACTTCCTCGTCCAGTGCTAGCGGGATGGAGGCAGCAGACGTATTGCCGTACTTAGCCAGATTGCTGATGATTTTGTCGTAGGGAATGTTGAGACGATCGCCCACAGCATCAAGAATGCGCTGGTTGGCCTGGTGCAGCAGCAGCCAGTCTACGTCTTCCACGCTACGGTTGGCGCGGAAGAGGGCTTTTTCAATGACTTCTGGCACACGACGTACGGCAAAGCGATAGACCTCTTGCCCATTCATCGTGATGGGCTGGAAATTTCCCTGCCCGATCGTGACTCCATCAACCAACTCCTGAGGCTGAGGCTGATAGGCCAAATTCAGGCATTGATTCTGAGTGCCATCGCTGCGGAGCTCAAAACCGAGCAGCCGATCGTGCTCATTTGCCTGAAGTATGACGGCTCCAGCACCATCACCAAAGAGAATACACGTCCGGCGATCGGTCCAGTCCACCCACCGTGACAACACATCTGCCCCGATCAGCAGGATATTTTGATAAGCGCCTGTACGGATAAACTGAGCTGCTGTTACCAGGCCAAACACAAAACCAGAACATGCTGCTGTCAGGTCAAACGCGACTGCTTTTTGTGCCCCCAGCGCGTTTTGAATTTGGCTAGCGCTGCCAAACAGATCATCGGCAGTGGAGGTAGCCAGAATGATCAGGTCTAAATCCATGGGCGAGAGGTTTGCCATGGCGATCGCGCTCTGAGCGGCTTGAGTTGCGATCGTGGTCACAGATTCGTTGGGTGAGGCCAGTCGGCGCTGACGAATCCCGGTGCGGGAGGCAATCCAATCATCAGAGGTTTCAACAAGCTGGCTCAGCCCCTCGTTGTCAAGGGTTGCCAGGGGTGTTGCCGAGCCGCTCCCGGTAATTGCAATGCCCAGACCTGGTTGCTTTACGTTCATGCTCTATCCATCGCTTGCTGGGTGAATCAGTCTGCCAACTAGCGGGCAACTGACCAGTACGCTCATCAATTAACCGTCTTGCTGACCGCTGACCGCTGACGTCTGGCTGTCCTCTTTGTAACGCGACTGGATCCGATCCAGCACTCGGTTGTCGATCGCTTCCCTTGCAAGTCGCACTGCATTGAAAATCGTGGGTGCTTGAGAACTGCCGTGGCTAATAATGCAAACACCATCAACGCCCAGCAGCAAGCCACCACCATGTTCAGCGTGATCCATACGCTGCTTAATGCGTCGTAGATTCGGTTTCAGCACTGAGGTGCCAATCTTGCCACGCACACCTTGAGGCAGTTCCTCTCGCAGAATTTGCAGCGCAACCTCACCGACGGCCTCCGCAAACTTGAGCAGCACATTGCCCACAAAGCCATCACACACAATCACATCAAAGTTGCCTGAAAGCACATCTCGTCCTTCAGCATTGCCCACAAAGGGAATCTGAGGATTTTTCTGGAGCAGTTGATGGGTGCGTAGCGCTAACTCATTGCCTTTGCTCGATTCTTCACCAATATTGAGCAACCCAACCTTAGGAGTTTCAATGCCCAAAACATATTGAGAATAGACAGTGCCCATAAAAGCAAACTGTTCTAAAAATTTTGGGCGGCAGTCAACGTTTGCACCAACATCCAGAATAATGACTGGCTTACCGGCAATCAGCGTCGGCAAAACAGCCCCGATCGCGGGCCGATCAATCCCCTTCAACCGACCCAACCGCAACAATGCTGCTGCCATTACCGCACCAGAATGCCCTGCAGAAACAACGGCATCTGCCTCTTTCCGCTTGACTAAATCCATTGCTACGTTAATGGATGCTTTGGGCTTACGTCTCAGGGCACTCAGGGGCTCTTCGCCCATTTCGATCGTACCCTCAGCCGGAATAATTTCGAGTGGCGAAGCGCTGGTATGCTTCCGGACGGCTGCACCAACCTCTTCCGGGTCACCCACTAGCAGAATCTTGACACCTAATTCTTCCTGTGCTCGAAGCGCTCCAGCAACAATCTCAGCCGGAGCATGATCCCCACCCATTGCATCAATCGCAATCCGCGCCTGCGTCGATCCCATTGGTCAAACTTAATATAAACCTTCGCAATTCTACCAGATGGTCATGCCTCTACAAAAAACGAAATCAACGGGATAGCCTCTGCTCCAACCGAGCGCTCATTAAATCAAAACGTTCGTTCTCTGTTGTAGAAATCTCCTTAGGAACAAGAATTTAATAACTCCGGCATTTCCCGTAGGGGCGCACGGCCGTGCGCCCCTATCTGCAAATAATTTGTCGATTTTATTTAATCCACGATCCTTAGCGGCTACTAGAAAGCGACACTGTGTCAACTAAAAGACTAAAGCTATTGGACGCAGCCGGAGTCTGAGCCAATGCCAGCAAGATCAACGTCAGAGCAAAAGCGCCAGCTTCAAGAGTCTTAATGAGTTCCGAGCGTCCTACTTGCATAATGTGAGATTGATTGCTAAGTGTATGGAGCGAAACTATGATAAGTCAAATTTAGAGACTTTAAGCGCTGATCCAATCAGCCATCAGTCAGAATTTGAGCCGTGTGGAAGCTATGCCCTCAAGGTGAGGCAGAGCAGTCTAAAAGTAAGCGTCGCTCAAGACGATGCTGTACCAGAGCGATCGCCATAGCCTTTTTTGCTGCATACGTGTAATTGACGAAACCAAAACTCGGGCGTAGCTCATAACAAGGAGAATTGCTGTCATAGCACGCCGTGCTTGAGACAGACACCTAATTTCTTTAGCAAGTAACGAACATCCTTGCTAAAGAAATTAGGTGTGAGGGGCTTGAAGACGATTGTAGCTCTCAGTTCATTAATGGGCACTCTCACCAGAGAGACCTGCCCTTATCAGCAGGCTTACTTCACCACTCTTCCTCGCTTAGCCGTGCCTCTCTTCCATCATCAATTTCACTCCTCACTGGGTATCCTACTGGCGCTTGGCTTATCTGCCTGTCAACAAGGATACTCTCAGCCCGTTCGTCCGACGCCTCTACCGCAGGAGGATTTGATTCAGGTCTACACCAATCATGAACCTGCCTCGCGCTATACGGAACCCTATCGCAAACAGACGCGAGACGGAGACGATTTAGAGCAAAAAATTGTTGATGCGATCGCGGCAGCTCATGCAACGGTAGATGTTGCGGTTCAGGAACTCCGTCTGCCCAAAATTGCGGCGGCTCTAGTGGCGAGACAGGCAGCAGGCGTGAAAGTGAGAGTCATCTTGGAAAACACGTACTCACGCCCGTTCAGTACCTTTACAGCTGCAGAGATTGCACAACAGCCAGACCGCGATCGCGGTCGCTACGAAGAGTTTCGTCAACTTGCCGATCGCAATAGTGATGGGCAACTGAGCCAGGAGGAAATCGATCAAGGGGATGCGTTGGTCATGCTCGATCGTGCCAAAATCCCCCGCCTTGATGACACCGCGGATGGTTCCGCTGGTAGTGCCCTCATGCATGACAAATTTGTTGTTGTTGATGGTCGCACAATCATCGTCACGTCGGCAAACTTCACCACGAGCGATGTACATGGCGACTTTAAATCGCCTGCCAGCCGCGGCAATGCGAACAACATGCTGAAAATTACTAGCACAGAGCTAGCAGCTCTGTTCACGCAGCAGTTTAACCTGATGTGGGGCGATGGTCCCGGTGGCAAATTAGACAGCAAATTTGGCATCAAAAAGCCCTTTCATCCAGCGCAATTGGTCACGATCGGCTCAACCACTGTTGAAGTCCAATTTTCACCGACTCGTCCATCGATACCCTGGGAGCGTAGCAGCAATGGCTTGATTGGCAAAACACTCAGTGCTGCTAAGAAATCGGTTGATATGGCACTGTTTGTCTTCTCTGAACAAAAATTGGTCAATCTACTAGAAACGGTGCACCAAAACGGTGCCGAAGTGAGAGCTCTCATTGAACCAGGCTTCGCCTACCGTTCCTATAGTGAAGCGCTCGATATGTTGGGTCTTGCCCTTGCCGATGACTGCAAGCAGGAAGCCGCCAATCGTCCCTGGCAGAACCCAATTACGACTGTTGGTGTACCTCGTCTCCCGCCTGGTGACCTGCTGCACAACAAATTTGGCATCGTCGATCAGGAAACCGTCATTACTGGGTCTCACAACTGGACAGATGCTGCCAATACAGGCAATGACGAGACTGTATTGGTGGTGCATAGCGCGATCGTGGCTGCTCATTACCAGCGAGAATTTGAACGACTCTATACAAATGCTATTTTGGGCATCCCGCCTGCTGTCCAAAAAAAGGTTAATGCTCAGCGACAGCAGTGTCCATCGCGTCAGGCGAACGCACCAGCACCAATCAGTCATCAGGCTAGTGGCAATCGCCCCAAGACCCGACATGCGGCTACTACCCCGATCGCCCATCCAAACCCAAGCGAGTCGCCATCTATACCGCGAGTAAACCTCAACACAGCTACTCACGCAGAGATCGATGCCTTACCAGGTGTCAGCAAAGCACTCGCAACGCGCATTATTGCCGCCCGTCAACAGCATCCCATCACGTCTCTAGAGGATTTAGATCGAATTCCTGGTGTCGGGCCCAAACTCCTGAAGCGATTAGAACCTCAGGTAACCTGGTGAAGGCTTTAGAGACAAGCTTGTCGGAACAATAGCTGCCCAGTACCAGCCAAGTGCTTCACGAACGCTTGGCTGCTTTTGCAGCCGCCAACAGACGCTTTAGCCGCCTGAATGCTTACACGGTGGGGAACACAAAGTTTTGACAGCATAAGCAGTCGGCCTGACGCTGATCGACAGCAGGCGACGGTGATCTTACAAAGCCTCCAGGCTGATTGCCCAGTAATGGTTTGTCAGAGTCCAGAACCCTGGACGCAACCCGAACGCTCAAACGGCATCTTCTCGTGAAGAAACCCGATTTTTTCGTGAAGAAACCCGATTTCTGAGTCAGCGCTCTTAGCCGTAGAGTGCTCGGAGCTTTAGAGCGATCGGTAAGCGGGTTCTAGACGCAAAGGCCATAGCGCTCAATTTGCCTTGCATAGAGTGGTGCTGTTTGATCCGCGGTGTCGTCCAGCGCGTACCTCCGCCCACCCGACGACCTGGAACACCCTCTCTATCTGCCATGGCAGGAGCCGCCAGCGATAGTAACAGAGTGAATAGAGAAAAAACGATTGCGAGTTGACGCATAGATGTGCTCAAGATAGATGCCTAACATAATCTACAATCGCAAAGCAGGCTTTATCCCACCAGCGTTGAACCACTGAAGTCATCATTATTAAAAAATAAAGGAGGTACTTCACAATTGAGTGTGATCGAGTGGTTCTACGGTTTCGCAGTAGCTAATGCATGCTTCACTCTCGTTGAGCGTTGCTCATGCTAAGCGCTAAAAGGATGCAGTTGTTATCCTGAAAGAGAACTGCCAGTAGCTACCTTTGTGCCATCAGAAGCCATGACTCAACAACCTGCCCGTATTTGCATTCTTGGTGGAGGCTTTGGTGGTCTCTACACGGCTTTGCGCCTGAGTCAACTGCCCTGGACAAAGCACGAGAAGCCAGAAGTGACGCTGGTCGATCGCAGCGATCGCTTTCTCTTCTCGCCGTTGCTCTACGAATTGATGACAGGCGAGCTGCAAACCTGGGAGATTGCACCACCGTTTGAAGAACTGTTGGCGGGTACAGGTGTGCGCTTTCACCAAGGCACGGTTACAGATGTTGATTTGGTCACAAAGCATGTGCAGCTTCAGGATGGACATCGCTTGTCCTTCGATCGTCTTGTGCTGAGTTTGGGCGGCGAAACGCCCCTTGACCGTGTGCCAGGAACAGCCGAATACGCGTTACCGTTTCGCTCTATTACAGATGCCTATCGGCTAGAAGAACGCCTGCGAACCCTAGAAGAGTCTGATGCGGAAAAGATTCGGGTGGCGATCGTGGGTGCTGGCTATGCGGGCGTCGAGCTCGCTTGCAAATTAGCTGATCGCCTTGGCGAACGGGGACGCGTTCGTCTGGTTGAGCAAGCGGATCAGATTCTTAGAACCTCTCCTGATTTCAACCGTGCAGCCGCAACAAAAGCGTTAGAAGCGAGAGGTGTGTGGCTTGATTTGGAAACAGGGGTAGAGGCGATCGCGGCTGAGACGATCGCCCTTGCTTATAAAGGCAATGTTGACACCATCCCCGTCGATCTGGTGCTGTGGACGGTGGGCACTCGTGTTGCTGAAGTAATTAACAACCTGCCGCTCAAGAAGAATGCACGCGGACAGATTGTCGTGACTCCGACCCTACAAACGGTTGACAACCCAGATGTCTTCTCGCTGGGCGACCTTGTAGATTCCAAAGACGCCGATGGGCAGCAGGT
This sequence comes from Stenomitos frigidus ULC18, assembly GCF_003003795.1. Taxonomy (GTDB): domain Bacteria; phylum Cyanobacteriota; class Cyanobacteriia; order Leptolyngbyales; family Leptolyngbyaceae; genus Stenomitos; species Stenomitos frigidus_A. The sequence continues at coordinate 60,697 of NZ_PVWK01000026.1, forward strand.
ACCCGCCACGGCACAGGCTGCCTTCCAACAGTCTGAATATGTCGGCTGGAATCTTTGGGCATCGCTCACCGATCGACCCCTTTTGCCCTTCCGCTATCAGCACCTCGGTGAAATGATGGCTCTGGGCACTGATAATGCCACGTTAACTGGCTTGGGGTTCAAGCTTGATGGGCCCTTTGCCTATGTCGCACGACGACTCGCTTACTTGTATCGGATGCCGACCCTGGAGCATCAGGTGCGCGTTGGTTTAAACTGGATTGCCCAACCACTGCGCGATGCGATTGGGTCGATCGATTCGTAATGGCATCAGCACTCCAGAATTCAGGCTGGTCTAGAGAGTTGCTTCTGGATTGCGGGCATACTGACTGAAGAAAGCCTTCTCTTCCCAAACAATCAGGTAAGGCAAGGCTGCGATCGTCCTTGAATGTCGTCACCATCCAGCGGTGAGGAGCAAAACCTGTGACGTATAACGTCACTTTTGTGGGCGCTCAAAGCGGTGTTCTTTAGCTCATGTCTTCAGGCTTCTAAGGAGATTTCCAAAAAATAAATAAATACTCATCTGTCCATGTCACTTAAAAGTGTAAGATCTTGCGCTCCTGTAGGGGCAATACTTTTCTCGGAAATCGCCTCACAGAAACATGACGACCAGTCTGATTGTGATGCTAGCTACCAGGGCAGCGCTAGTGGAGTGGTGGAGCAAGGTGAAAACTAGACAAATTTTGAGACGCTCACGTGTGAATTCCACAGAGTCAGGGGCAAATACCAGAGTATTGAGGGTAGCTAGATGCGTGCGAGTGAACTCCTGAAGCGCTATGCCGCAGGAGAAAGAGATTTCAGTCGGATTAGCTTGTGGGGGGTCAATCTCAGCAAAGCTAGCTTGAAAGGCATTGACCTAAGCCATGCTGATCTGAGAGGGGCAAATTTGTGCGGCATTGTGCTTCGAGAAGCATGCATGGATGGAACAAACTTGGCTGAGGCCGATTTGACCGGAGCTGATCTTTGGGGCGTCGATTTACGGGGTGCTGATTTGCAATGTGCCAATTTGACAGAAGCCAACTTGACTGGGGCCGATCTCCGACAAGCATGTTTAGTGCAGGCAATCCTGAATAAGGCAACCCTAAATTCGGTTAATCTCAGTCAGGCGAACTTGAACAGTGCCCACCTTTGGGGCTCAAACCTCTGCGCTGCCAAACTCCTTGAAATTGACCTGCGGGCTGCCAATTTGCGTGGTGCTTATCTATGCCAGGCCATTTTGAGCGGCGATTTGCGTGAGGCGAACCTGAGTGGTGCCAATTTAAGCTGGACCATTTTGGCTGGGGCAAATTTGCAAGATGCCATTCTGACAGAAGCTGAATTGAGTAGTGCTAATCTCAATGGCGCGAACCTGACTAACGCTAAACTACGTGGTGCCGATTTGCGCGGTGCTGATCTAAGCGATGCCAATTTGAGCGGTGTTAACCTGACTGAAGCAAACCTCTCAATGGCAAAACTAACGGGTACGATCCTCAACGGTGCCACGCTCAGTGGTGCGGATCTACGCGGCACCAACCTGACCTCAACCGACCTTACGGAAGCCAATCTCCTCGGAGCCAACTTGCGCGGCGTGGTCATGCCAGATAATGTAGCCACTGGTTAGAAGGCAGCAGCAAAGCTGAAAATCGCCTATGGGGTGGGAAGATAAACAAACTTGTGAGCGACCCAGCAAGGTTCCCAAAAATCATTTTTCTTGACGCGGTAGGCACGCTGTTTGGTGTGACAGGCAGTGTAGGCGGTGTTTATGCTGATATTGCGCGTCAATTTGGGGTGGAAGTTTCGGCAACGGCTTTAAACCGAGCCTTTTTTCAGAGTTTTCGAGCAGCAGGAAGACCAGCGTTTGGGACAATCGATCGCGCCGAGATTCCAGCGAGAGAGTTCGCCTGGTGGTTTGCGATCGCCACCAACACCTTCAAGCAAGCAGGTGTTTTGGAACAATTTCCCGATTTCACCGAGTTTTTTGCTGCACTGTATGCGCACTTTGCGACGGCAGCGCCGTGGGTTGTGTATCCCGATGTGCGATCGGCATTAGAGCGCTGGCAACGCATGGGCATACCCCTGGGTGTTCTGTCTAACTTTGATTCGCGGCTTTATGCTGTGCTACAGGCTCTCGATTTAGCCACTTTTTTCGCATCTGTCACCCTTTCGACGGAGGTTGGTGCTGCAAAGCCTGACGCTCAAATTTTTGCGATCGCTCTTCAGAAACACGACTGTTTACCTAACGCTGCATGGCACATTGGTGACAGTTTTGAGGAAGACTACCAGGCCGCAAAAGCGGTCGGCATGCGCGGGATTTGGCTACGACGAACGTAGAGTTTGGGTGTAGGGTAGTAGAGACGTTTTTTGGAACGTCTGTACTGATCATCATGCTGTCTTACTGCTGGTTATGACGCTAAAACCATCTCAAATCCTCAACCTGCTTAAAGAGAAGCGGGCTGATTTTGCTACGTTTGATCAAACGACGTTACAGGCGTTAGAGAAATATCGAAAAGCCTTGGCTGTGGCCTCACAGTCAACGGAAGCGGTTCTGTTGGAACAGCTGTCGGAGTTTGTCGCGAACGATCGCGGTGCGGAGCCCCTTGAACCACTGGGCGATCATCCAAATTGGCTGATGCCGTCTGGGCTGGCGTGGCAAAGTCGAGAGGAGAGTCATCAGTGGGTGCGCGATTGTCTCACGGGCGTTGCCACGTTTGCGGTCGATGGTTCCCAGATTTATCCCAGCAAAGACTTTTCGATTCCTGTGGCGCTGGTGCAGATTGGTTGGTTTGAGAATTTGCACCAGCCCGGTGGACAGTACGACAAGGATATTGCCGTCGATGTGATGACGCCAGCCGATCTCAAAGCAAATACCAGCGGCGATCCGGTCGATCGACGGGTGAATATGCGCCGCTTTGAGATGGAGACAGAACGACTGGTGCAATATATGGAAGACCGGGCAGGCTGCGGCGATTGTCTAGCGTTTCTGGATGGTTCGCTGGTAGTGACGTTTGCTGAAGCGTTTGATGAAAAGACGAAGCAGCACTATATTGATTGCGTTGTGCGCCTTCTGCAGGCAAGCGAAAAGTACCGAGTGCCGCTGGTTGGCTACATCGACACTTCCTACGCGCGTGATTTGACCTTGATGCTGCAACGGTTGTCACCGGGCTTACCCGATGCACCCGCTATTCACGACGCGTCGTTAGTGCGGAGTATGCAGTGGGGCGATCGTACGCCTTTATTTCGCTGTCGCCGACCGGGGATTTTGAGGCAGTATCCAGGCGCGATCGCGAGCCGGATTGGCTTCACCTATCTCAAAGCACACGATGGCTTTCCTGTACGTCTAGAGCTGCCAACCTGGATTCATGAGGCAGGCTTGCTGGAAAACGTGCTTGACTGGGTGCGTGGCGAAATTATCATCGGCAGTGGTTATCCCTACGTCATTGAAACTGCTGACGAGACCGCAGTACTGAAGATGGACGATCGCCAAATGTTCTATCGCCTGCTACAAGAGTGGGCAGAAGAAGAAAACCTGCATTTGAGGCTTTCGCGCAAGATGGTGAGTAAGGCAAGGCGGCGGTAGAGGGATAGAGGGTGAAAGGATGAAGGGTGAAAGGGGCAGCATAGAATTAAAGCGTGCCTATTGAGCGAACAGCTTATGAACCTGGCGGAGATGAAACTGGCAACTCCCAAACGCTTCACGATCGCGGAATACCATCGCTTGACCGAGATTGGCTTCTTTGCTGAAGACGATCGCGTTGAATTGATCGTGGAGAAATTCATCAGATGGCAGCGAAACTAACGGCACATACGGTCTGCTGCCGGAATCTGTTGCGAGAATTGGCGTTTCAACATGAGGGCGCGTTCAACTATGCGGTTAGGCGGATCGTTTTGCCAAACGCTACGATCTCACTACCTGTTGCAACATTACAAACGGATGCTATGGACGATCGTCCCCGTTGGGAACTTCAGCTTGCCACAATTTTTGCCTGATCAAGCGTCAGGCTAGTACGAGCGTGACGAACACCATTGCTAGAAATAACCATGTTCTGCAAGAAATGTAGGCGTCAGGCTTTCGAGTGTCAAGGATTCCCTGGAGTCTCCTGAACTTGTCCCGTGCCGCAGAAACTTTTCGACGTATTTGCCCAAAATGTCGCCTTCCAGGTTCACGGTACTACCAGGTCGCAGGTAATTGAGATTGGTCTCCGCATAGGTATGAGGAATAACCGCTACGGTAAACCAGGTGCCAGCAGGGTCACAGTCGGCGATCGTCAAACTGATGCCATTCACGGCAATGCTACCTTTGGGAATGATGTAGCGGGCAACCTGCGTCTGGTTTGTCGTGAACGTCATTTCCCAGGAGGTTGCCGTTTGGACGGAACCTTGTAGTTGGCCCGTGCCGTCTACGTGTCCAGTGACAAAGTGCCCACCGAGCTTACTGCCTACTTTTAAGGAGGTTTCCAGATTGACTAGCGTACCGTCTTCTTGCCCCAAACTGGAGCGATCGCGGGTTTCGGGCGAGGCATCTGCCAGAAACCCCTGTGGTAAAAGCTCAACGACCGTCAGGCATACGCCATCGACTGCCACACTGTCACCGATCTCCAGGTCTTGCATAATCAATCCGGACACGGCAGGCAAGCAAGTGATTCTTAATTTATCGACTCCCAGGGACTGTAGCGTCCCTAACCCTTGAACAAGACCAGTAAACACAGTTTTGTCTCAGAATTTGTTAATTTTTGACTGACTTTGCTCTATTCATGCCAAAATCCAGGCCCACTCAACAATCGAGAAACTTCTTCAGATTGTCAAATTTGCTAAACAATCCATTAGGATCAGGGGATAAATCAGGGCATACTTAAGGTCAAGCGCCTTTCATTACGTGACAAGCGGCTTGTTTTGATCTTAGCTCTACCCTTTCTAGTTCTAGCCTTTTCTCATTTTTTTAGGGTTTGGCGAATGAGGCGAGGCCACTCTCAACTATGGCTAGAGACGACCAACTCCCTGGAACTAGGAAGCAATCGGTTTAAGCAAATGTACTATTCAGTCTCGGTTCGTTACGTTGACTCACCTTTTCTTCAGGTATTCTAGAGGCTAAGACGATGATTGAAATGAAAGTCGCTGGAATTGCATTGGATGCCGCCACACGCAGCCCAATCGTGCTTTTGAGAGATTCCACTGAGCGACGACAGTTACCAATCTACATCGGGCAGGATCAGGCAAAAGCAATTATCAACGCCTTGGAGAGCCAAACGCCACCGCGTCCGCTAACCCATGACCTGTTCGTCAACCTCCTCGAAGAATGGGACATGAGCCTGGAACGTATTGTCATTCACTCCCTACAAGACAACACGTTTTACGCTATGTTGACGGTTTCTCAGGGTGAGACCAAGAAAGAAATTGATGCTCGTCCTAGCGATGCGATCGCGATTGCACTCCGCACCAACAGCCCCATCTGGGTACTCGAAGAAGTTGTTGCTGATGCGTCGATTCCTGTTGATCGTGATGCCGATGAAGCCGAACGCAAAGCCTTCCGTGATTTTCTCTCGAACCTCCGCCCAGAAGACTTTTTGCAACGGGGCAACTTCAGCAGTGAGGAAGCGCAGTGAAAGAAAGGCAAAAGGATAAAGGATAAAGGATAAAGGATAAAAGAAGAGAGAGGGACGGCAGTGATTTTTTGGCTTTTCCTTTCATCTTTATCTTTAAGACTTTAGCCTTTATCCTTTCATGAAGTATCGCCGCTTTGGCAAGACCAATCGATCGCTCTCAGTGTTTTCGCTGGGGACGATGCGTTGCTTAGCGTCAGCAGAGGTTGCCTATCACACTCTTGCGCAGGCAGTGGCGGCCGGTATTAACCACCTGGAGACGGCGCAGGGGTACGGTAAAAGCGAGCAATATTTAGGAGAGGCGCTGCAAACGGGCTTAGGGGTGCCGCGATCGCAGCTCTTCATCACGACAAAGCTGGTGCCAACGGCTGATGCGACCACGATGGCACAGGCCATTGACCAGTCGCTCGATCGCCTCAAGCTGGACTACCTCGATGGGCTGGCCATTCACGGCCTTAATACCTGGGAACATCTGGACTGGATAAACGCAGAGACGGGTTGTATGCAGGCGGTGCGACAGGCCGTTGCAGAGGGACTCGTTCGGCACGTCGGCTTTTCGACGCATGGGGCGCTGGAAGTGATTCTGGCGACGATTGCGACTGACCTGTTTGAGTTTGTCAATCTGCACTACACCTACTTTTTTCAACGCAATGCACCCGCGATCGCCTTTGCGCAGGCAAAGGATATGGGCGTGTTTATCATTTCGCCCGCTGACAAAGGCGGTTTGCTCTACACGCCATCCGAAACGCTGGAGCAATTGTGTCAACCGTTTTCGCCGCTGGAGTTGAACTATCGCTTTCTGTTGAGCGACCCCAGAATGACAACACTCAGCGTCGGTGCCGCAAACGCAAGTGAGTTGGCGTTGCCGTTAGCTGCGGCCGATCGTGTGGAGCCTCTGTCACCAGAAGAAGTCGCGGTCTTTGAACGCTTAGAAGACCATCAGGCAAACGCTTTGGGTAACGATCGGTGTAGTCAGTGTTATGCCTGTTTGCCCTGTCCAGAAGGCATTCACATTCCCGAAGTGCTGCGGTTAAGGAACCTGGCGATCGGCTACGACATGACCCAGTTTGGGCAGTACCGCTATCAGATGTTTGAAAACGCGGGTCATTGGTTTCCCGGTAACAAGGGCAATCGCTGTACGAATTGCGGCGACTGCCTGCCTCGTTGCCCAGAAGCGCTGAATATCCCGGCACTGCTGCGCGATACGCATGAGCGGCTGAATGGTAAAGCGGGACGCCGATTGTGGGAGTAAAATGCTTGGTGCGTTGAAGGATGGGGCGCTTTTGATCGCTGTCCACTGTCTACGGACCACTAGCTGCTCAACCTTCAGAAATCAACCGCAGCAATTCATCCGTTGACACTTTCCCGCTCATCTCTGCCCCTTCGAGCAAACTGTCAGCTAAATCACGCTTGTGTTGATGCAAATCGACAATCTTCTCTTCGATCGTCTCCTTTGCCACCAACCGATAGATTGTCACGGGGCGCTTTTGTCCAATGCGATGGGCGCGATCGCTCGCCTGATCTTCCACAGCGGGATTCCACCAGGGATCCATATGAATGACATAATCCGCTGCGGTAAGATTCAACCCCGTACCACCGGCTTTGAGGCTAATGAGAAAGACATCACCTTCGCCTGCTTGAAAGGCATTAACGCGCTTCTTGCGCTCTGCCATCGGCGTACTGCCATCTAGATATTGATAAGTGATTTTTTGGGCATCCAAATAAGCTTGAATGATGTGCAGGTGATCCACAAACTGACTGAACACCAGTGCTTTGTGCTTGTTTTCCAGTAGTTCTGCCAGCACTTCGCCAAAGAGTTGCAGCTTAGAACTGGGTATGGCGAGTTCTGGTTTCACCAGGCTGGGATTGCAACACGCTCGCCGCAAGCGCATGATTTCTGCCAGTACTTGCAGATGCTTGGCACCTGCTTTGGCGTCACTGTCGGCTAGTTTCGCGATCGCCTCTCGCCGTAGAGCTTCATAAAACGCCAGTTCTTCTCGACTCAGCTCAACTTGCAGTAGAATCTCCGTTCTGGAGGGCAATTCTTGCAGGACTTGATTTTTGGTGCGACGCAGAATAAAGGGCTGAATGAGTTTCTTCAGCCGATTGCGGGCATCGTGATCGCTGTAACGCTCGATCGGTGTGGCATAGCGCTGGTTAAAGCTTTCCAGGGAACCGAGTAGACCGGGATTGATAAAGCGAAACAGGTTCCAGAGTTCGCCCAAATGGTTTTCGATCGGCGTGCCGGTAGTCAACAGTTTGAAACCACCCTGGAGATTCATTGCGGCTTGCGATCGCTTGGTGGCAAAGTTTTTGATGGATTGGGCTTCATCCAGCACGATCGTCTGCCACTGCACCTTTGCCAGCTTGTCGGCGACCTCTTCTTGTTGCAGCAACCCGTAGCTACACACCAGTAGGTCAAACGGTTGCAGGTTATCCAGCACTTTTTGACGATCGCCACTGCCAAACTGGATCGCGTTGAGCGTCGGTGCAAAGCGTTGTGCCTCTCCCATCCAGTTCATGCAGACAGACGTAGGCGCGACGATGAGCGTGGGGCCTTCAGGCGCACGAGTGAGGATGACTGCCAAGCCTTGCAAGGTTTTGCCCAAACCCATATCATCGGCGAGGCAGGCTCCCACGCCCCAGTGCGCTAACCGCGCCAGCCAGCGGAACCCATCGATCTGATAATCACGCAGATCAGCTTGCAGGGTTGACGGCAATTGGGGGTCAAAGTTTTGGATCTCCTTGAGCCGCTGGATATGCGCCTTCCAGTGTTTGTCTGCTTTGAGATCGCCGACTTCTTCCATCCAGTCTTCGACAGCCAAAGCGGCGAGGGGATGTAGTTTTACCCCTTTGCCCGATCGCTCTGAAAAGGTGCGGAGTTCATCCAACCGTTTGCGGAATTCCTGGGTGAGCGCCAGAAATTGCCCATCACCGAGCGGGATAAAACGACTGGGGGATTTCTCCAGCAATTGCATCAGCTGTTGCATATCGAGGACGAGATCCGGACTGACCTTCAGCTCGCCGTCTGTCTCAAACCAATCGTTCTGCCGTTTAATCGTGAGCCTGAAATCTTTGAGGGTGGACTGATGCGCCACGCGGAATTTTTCGCCTTCAGGGTGCTCAATCACGATCGCATTGCCCAATGCTTGCAACTCCAGCAACAGTTCCAAACACGCTTCCGGGTCATCAATGAGCCACTCGTTATCCTGTTTTTCGTACTGCAGAAAGGTGGGACAGGCAGCGATCGCGGCATTCGCTAGCTTCTTCTCTTCGCGCAAATTTCGCGTCGTCTGCAAGCGCTTGCCATCTACTTCCGCAATCACCGTTTCACCACCCGTGCCGGGACGGTAGTAGGGACCACCTGTCGCAAAGGGACGTGCCAGTACCGCGACTTTCAAGCCCGCACTTGCAGGCAGCAGGTGGATGTGGGGTTTCGGATCGGCAGGCACTTCCTCTGTAGCCACGCCACCACCGATATCGGAATGGACGGTCACAATGCTAGAAACGGCATTAATGGCAGACAAGACGCGCTCTTTTGCCGCCGCAGGCACTTCCAGGCGATTTTTCTGTCCCAGAATTTCGGCAATGCGGCGATGCTCTGGCGTGATGTCGATGACCTTGAGCCGCGTGGGGCTTTCCTTTACCGTCAGGGTCTCTTTGTTGTCTTTGATCTCCGGTGAAAATTGCAGCGTGAGCTGCTGGTCTTTGCTTTTTTTCACCAGCAGTTCGGGTTCACCTTTCACGACCTCAATGCGTGTGGTAGGAGCATCTTCCCAAAAAACATAAGGATGCCCGACCAGCAGCGCGATCGCCTTCTCAGTAAAGGTATAGTCTGTTTTATTGCCCCAGCCATAGGCATAGGTTTTGATTTGGGCACACAGCTTCAGATCTTGAGGCGTGAGGTAGCTAAACTCACTGGCATCATTTTTGAGCCGCTTCAAGGCGATCGGGCGACCTTTGCTCCATGCCCCTTTGACACCCAGCGATTGCTCTCGCGGTTGCAGCACACAGCCAGTAGAGTAAAACGTCACGAACCAGGCAAGGCGTTGGGTCGTCTCCGACTTGGCTGGTGTCACTTGCGGCTGATCTTTCTGGAGATGAGTCAGGGCATTTAGACACAGCTCCCAGGCTTCTTGTGGTTCGATCAAGTCTGCTAGCGATCGCAGTTTGGTATTGGGGAGTAACGTTGGCACCTGCTTGACGTAAGGGCTGCGCGGCTTCAGTTTAGCCAGCAGTTCACCAACGGTCTTTGCCAACCAGAGATAGCCCGACGTGCCCGCATCGTTGTAAAACGGCTCTAGTAGCCTCGGCAGATTTTTTTTCGCTTGCTCCACGTCAACCCAATAGAGGCAAAGCGCACAAACCAACGTTTCCAGGCTGTTTCCCGCTTTGTGGGAGGCGATCGGCATGTTGCTGATCCAGGCTTTCTTCGCCAGATCCCCTTGCTGCACTTTGATCACATTTTCCAGTGCGGCATAGGTCGTGCTGAGCCAATGCTTCGACTGTCGTGCAATGCTGGTGTATTCGGCGGCTTCCATCAGGCGATCGGCAGACCCCTCCTTCAACAATGCCAGGACGAAAAAGAGGCCACTCATGGATTGGAAATAGATTTTCCGCTTGCCAGTGCCTTTCTTGAGGGCTTGTAGCGCCATTGTGTATTGGGCGATCGCCGTGGCATCCTCTCCCTGCAAAACGCTGATCTGTCCCCGCAACGCCGCGAACTGCGGTTGGTAGGCATCCGGAGCCTGATCAAGGATTTGCTGCGCCTCCTGTAAGCGTCCCCGCAAGAGCAACTGTTCGACTAAAACGACCAATTGTAGGATTGAACTTTGCTTGCCTGCTTTAGCGACATCTTCTTCCAACAGCGACAAGGGCGCACTGGCAGGCGTTAGCTCCAGCATTGAAGAGTTCAAAATGCTGATAAGCGCACTGTTATACAGATCAGTGGGAAGCGTACGAAACCAGTCTGGATCAAAGGGGTTATTACAGATCTGCTGATAGATATCGTCCAGCGACAGCTTCTCTTTTTGATAGGTGTATTTGTAGTAATCCTCTAATTGCTTGTTGATGAATTTAATATCTTTGCGATAGAGACCGATCCGAATCTCGCGAATGAGTTGCCGATCGGTGCCAAACGAAATCGGTCCATCTTTCCAGCGTCTCGGCACCGGAAACCCCTTTTGCACGGCCTCCACCAAGCGCTCAAACCGATTCGCTTGCACGGCATCACGGGTCGCAATTTCGGTCAGCAACGGATGGCATTGGGGGCCAGCACCACTTTGCTGCACTAGCACACCCAGTTCCAGCAAGCGATCGATATACGGCTTGATGTTTGAGGCGATCAGCGTCTTGATGTCTCGATCGGAGGTGGCAAAGTGATTCCAACAACTGAGCAGTAACGATCGGCTGATCGGTTCGTAAATGACCGAAAACAACTGCACCATCACTTGCTCCAGCGACGGCAACTTACGATAGACCATTACAAGCTGATGACGGCTCTGCTCAAGGTCAGGAATAGGGGAGATCATAGTGCACGTCTGAAGAGAGCGATCGCTACAGCCAGAATACAGCCAGAGTGTTGTCGCAGTCAGAGTAAAGATGAACAAATATACGACAAAATGACGAGAGTGCCCGTGTTCTGATGGTAATAAATTTTTGAGTGATTGCGCTCAGGGCGATCGAACCAGTAGATTTTTCCCAACATGCATAGCTCGCTGAGGATTGCAAGCCATTTTGCTTTAAGGAAGATCGGCTTCAGGCAAAATCACTTCTGTGGTCAGGAGGTAAATCTCGCGTGGGATTTATACTGAGTTTAACCCAAACATTCTCGATGGCAGTCTATGCTGACGTATGAAGAGGTCTTGAACCTGGCACAACGGCTTACTCCTACTGACCAAGTTCGGCTGCTGGAGGCGCTAAAAGCGTTAGCCTATCAGTCGGTGATAGTCGAAGGCACAGATGAGCTAATACCGTCTGAGGAAATTGAAGAGAGTGAAAATGCTTTGCAAAACTACCGCACTGGACGAGACAACGGTTTGTCTTCAGAGGCATTAAAGCTGAAGCTTTTTGGACGAAGCGTTGGTTGATTGGCAATACATTGTCTTGAAACCCGCTCAACGTTATTTGGAGCGGATGCAACTGGCTGATCAAGAACGCGTAGTCAATGCACTCGATACTTTAACCACTGCTCCAACAGCGCTTGACATAAAATCATTGAAAGGTCGCTCAGAATTGCGTTTAAGGGTAGGAAAGTATCGAATTTTGTTTGTTGAAGACATAGAGAACAAAATCTATATTGTGACAACGATCGGATCGCGTGGTGATGTTTATAAGTAGCTGAGATCGGCTAGTTGACTCGACCAGAAAATACAGATTTGGATTTGTCGTAGGGGTGGAGGTACAAAACTGCTCACAGTCCTTCGTTTACGTCTTCTTGTAAACCTTCTGGCAATGTGCCAACACGCTCTACTAAAAACCGTTTGTCAATGGTAAAAATCTGAGACACGTTAGCCACAGAATCTTTGGGCAACCCTGTCGCTTCACGAGGTAGCAAGACATTGCCAGGTGCTTCTGCTAACCGAGTATTCGAGGTAATGATGACAACAATGACCGTACTGATACGACTTTGCGTGAAGACATCATCTTGAACAATCACAACCGGACGACGATAGCCAGGTTCTGAACCCAGCGGCTCTGGCAAATTTGCCCACCAAATTTCACCGCGATACACTACCAATCCTCATGCGGTAGGGACATAAATTGCATCTTTGTTAAAGCTGGATCGGGTTCGGAAGGTGCTTCAGCATAAACCTCATTCAGCTTATGCAAAATCTGATCACGGTTGTATTTCCGTAAATAGGCTTTCAATGCCTCTGTGTAAAGCTCGCTGCGTGATACACCCAATTGTTTAGCTAGTGCTTCTGCTTCTTTAAACACTGGGTCTGGCAGTGAAATTGCAGTTTTCATCGTCATGATTGGCATCGTCACTACACTTTAGTTATACCCTGGTCATACCAGCGCCGCAAGAACGCCTGAATGCGTTCGGTCGTAGCAGGTTGCCATTCACGTCCTCATACATTCCTTTACAATACGTAAAGCAAACTAAGCGAGAAGGACAGAATGCGAGTTGCGATCGTGGGCGCAGGACTGGCAGGTTTGGCGGCAGCTGTTGAGCTAGCCGATGCCGGACATGAAGTCGAAATCTTTGAGTCCCGTCCGTTTGTGGGTGGCAAGGTGGGCAGTTGGGTCGATGCTGATGGCAACCATCTGGAGATGGGTCTGCATGTGTTCTTCGGCTGCTACTACAACCTGTTTGACCTCATGAAAAAGGTGGGAGCCTTTGAGAGCCTGCTGCGAAAAGAACACACCCACACCTTCATCAATCGTGGTGGGCAAACAGGCATGTTGGATTTTCGCTTTATCACTGGTGCTCCCTTTAATGGACTGAAGGCATTCTTCACCACGTCTCAGCTTTCGGTACAGGACAAAGTGCAAAACGCGATCGCCCTCGGCACCAGTCCCATTGTGCGTGGCTTGGTAGACTTTGACGGCGCGATGAGAAGTATTCGAGAGCTAGACGGTATCAGCTTTGCCGATTGGTTTCGCCAGCACGGTGGCTCAAACGGTAGCTTGAAGCGGATGTGGAACCCGATCGCCTATGCTTTGGGATTCATTGACACCGAAAACATTTCCGCCCGCTGTATGCTGACGATCTTTCAGTTCTTTGCCGCCAGAACAGAAGCCTCGGTGCTACGTATGTTGGAAGGCTCACCCCATGAGTATCTGCACAAGCCGATCGTGGACTACCTGGAGGCACGTGGCACAAAGATCCACACTCGTCGCCGCATTCGGGACGTTCTCTTTGATGGCAAGGGCGACCAGACTCACGTCACAGGCTTAGTGGTTGCGAAGGACGATATGGAAGAAACCATCACTGCCGATGCGTATCTCGCCGCCTGTGATATTCCTGGCATTCAACGCCTGCTGCCTGCCGAGTGGCGCACCTGGAAAGAGTTTGACAATATCTACAAGCTGGATGCCGTCCCTGTCGCAACTGTACAGCTTCGGTTTGATGGTTGGGTGACAGAGTTACAGGATGCAGAGCAACGCAAACAACTGGATCATGCGGCTGGCATTGACAACCTGCTTTATACACCTGACGCAGACTTTTCTTGCTTCGCGGATATGGCGCTGACGAGTCCCAGCAACTATTACCGTGAGGGCGAAGGGTCTTTAATGCAACTGGTGCTAACGCCTGGCGATCCATTTATTAAGCAGAGCAATGAAGCGATCGCCCAGCACGTCCTCAAGCAAGTTCACGATCTGTTTCCCTCCTCCCGCGACCTCAAGATGACATGGTACAGTGTCGTCAAACTCGCCCAATCCCTCTACCGCGAAGCCCCCGGCATGGACCCCTATCGTCCCGCCCAGAAAACTCCCATTGCCAACTTCTTCCTCGCAGGCAGTTACACCCAGCAAGACTACATCGATAGCATGGAAGGAGCCACAATCTCCGGCAGGCAAGCCGCTCAAGCAATTTTGGAACCAACGGGATATAAGGTTGAAGGCGTGGGGCTGTTTAATTATTAGGGAGTAGGGAGTTGTGAGTAACTGGCTCGAACACAGTGTCCAAGTAGAAGTTGATGCCCCGATCGATCTGGTCTGGAGCCTTTGGTCTGATCTAGAGCAAATGCCCAAGTGGATGAAATGGATCGATTCCGTCACTGTCCTGGAAGATAAGCCTGAACTGTCGCGCTGGAAGCTAGCAACGGGGGGCTTTGAGTTTACCTGGCTCTCGCGGATTCTCAAGATAGTAGAGAATCAGATCATTCAATGGGAATCGGTAGATGGGTTGCCCAATCGGGGTGCCATTCGCTTTTACGATCGTGGCGACAAAGGCAGCATCGTCAAAATGTCGATCGGCTATGCGATTCCTGGTTTTCTCGGTCAACTGCTCGATAACCTTTTCGTCGGACGTGTGGTGGAATCAACTCTACACGCGGATTTGGAGCGCTTCCGGCAATATGCGCTCACAGTCAAAGCAAACCAGTAGATCCTCGATCATTAGAGATTCAAGTATGTACACCGGTAGTTGTTTATGTGGAGGTATTCGTTACAAAATAACGGATGAGCCAATTTTTCCGCATTTTTGTAGCTGTCACATGTGTCAGCGATGGTCTGGGTCAGCCATTGCGGCCTGGGTTGATTTTCCACTAGCCTCATTGACTTTTGAGGAATCTGGTAGTGAACTAGTGGTCTGTCAATTTTCAGTTGATGGGTAAAGTCGCTGTAGTTTGATGCGTGCATCGGCTGTCGTAAACCGCCA